>CAYUOU010000082.1:0-17554 GCA_964446485.1 uncultured Desulfobacterales bacterium
GATCCAATATGTGATCGTTAGAAAACAGTTCCGGGCAATGAATGAGAAAATCAATTTTGAAAATATCATGGAAATAGTCGCAAATGTTTAAATTCAAATCGCTGTAACTTAAATGAAATTCCAATAGATCCATGTTCGACAAATCATAGATTTTCTTCATATCGTGAAATCGGACAGGGACTCCCCATGGACGTCCTATCTGATATGACCTTGGTTTAATAGCTTCTTCTTCAATGTCTGAATGATGAAAAAAATCTCCGCAGGATAAATCTCTTTTCGAAATCGTACCGATGAGATCATTTTTACGGTAGGGGGGAAGACCTTTCCCGGGGCTTTTTATTTCAATATATTCCGAAAGTATTTTTTTGCCCTTTTTTAAATCGCGGTTTATAGTAAGACTTTTAGATAGGTTCTCCCTATTGATTAATTCTCCTTGGGATATGGTACGAATATCATTTTTTCCTAATGATGACTCTACCTGACGGATTCCTTCCACCATCAATTTGAACTCTCCTGGAAGCAAGCTGATTTTATGATCGTTGCCTTCCAAGGTTTTATCTAAAGTAAAATGTTTCTCAATAATCTTTGCGTCCAGTGCAGCGGCTGCTATCGGGACAAATATGCCCCTTTCATGTCCCGAATAGCCCACTGGACATTCTCCGATTTCTTTTAGCCTTTTAATGTATTTGAGATGAATATCTTTAAAGGGTGGCGGGTAAGTTGAAATGCAATGAAGCAATGCGTATTTTGCGCCAAGGCGCTTTAATTTCGAAACGCCTATTTTGATTTCATATTCTGTTGACATTCCAACAGAGCAAACCATTGGTTTGCAAGTATTTGCCATCGCTTCGATCAATTCATGGTTTGTGAAGTCGGCTGAAGCCAGCTTGAAAGCTTGCATGCCATATTGATCGAGTTTTTTCAGGCTAGGAATATCCCATGGCGTGCAAATAGGAATTATCCGCTTTTTATGGCAATAATCAAAAATCTGATACATTTGATTGTCTTTAAGCTGAAATTTACATAGTAAGTCTAATACATATTCTGTCCCTAAATCCTCTGATGTATATTGGTTCCTATCGATCTTGCGATATAAAGATTCCATGCTGCGCATTTGAAATTTTACACAGTCTGCCCCTGAATTTATTGCTTCATCTACCAATTTTTTGGCCAAACCGTAATCGCCGTTGTGATTGTAACCAATCTCAGCGATTATAAAACATGGTGCATTGTCGCAAATTTCATAATCGCCGATAGCCAGTCCCTTCATATCTTGGGTTGCAACTGCAACCAATCGCTTATGGCCATCTAAAATAGGGATATATGCTATACGTTCTGAAAACAGCCTCGAAATTCCATCATTTGTTGTTTCTTCATTGCAGAATATATAATCGCTATTGATGGCAATCGATACCGGTAGCTCCAAATTGATGCTTTCCTGTCTAACCAGCCACCGCCTGAAGTCACCGTCACTCAGTACGCCATCAAGAACTCCGTTTTCAGAGACGGCAAACACAATTCTGAGCTTATTTCTACTGATTTTTTCCAAAGCATGGAGAATTGTATCCTCTGAAAATACAATATACTTTTTGATATTTTTGTCGATAATCATATTTTACCTTATGTCTGTTTCCTTTGAATCAACAGCTCAGCAATTTCAAAATCGTTCATATCGTCAATTTCAAGAACTCTCTCCGAAGGCATTATGTACAATACCGTTTTTCCGAAGAACCTGTGGCGATACTGCAAAAAACCTTCCGTTCGCATCACGTAAACCGCTCCAGCTTCCAAATATTGGTCTTTTTTCTGCTGACGCATGAGTCTTTTTGATTTATCATGATTAACCCCAGATGCCCCGGCTATTGGATCAACACGCCACAGAAAATAGTGGAAAGGCGTGGCTGCAAATGCTGAGTCCGCTTTCTGATCGAGCAACTCAATAATTGTGCCTTCGATATCAACAGTTTTCGTAAGCGGGGAGGTGCATTGAAGAAAAACCAAAATGTCCGGGCAATAACTTTCACGGATTGTTAACTGATCAAGAACATCCAAAAGAGCTAGTTCTGAAGGGGAATCATCACCGCTGATTTCTTCCGGGCGCCACAATACCTGTGCACCTTCGTTTGAAGCAATTTTCCCGATCATGATATCATCCGTTGAAACGACAACACGGTCAATTAAATCACTTTGCAAAGCACTCCTGATTGCGTAAGTGATTAACGGATGGCCATTCAACAGACGAATATTTTTGTGAGGAACGCCTTTAGATCCGCCTCTCGCCGGTATAATTGCCAGGATTTTCAATTTCGTTTTATTGTTCATGGCCCCTGTCGGTGGGTATCATTTCAATCTGAAATGTTGTGGCATCCTGCCCTTTTCTTCATCTCAAAGATCATGGCCGGTGCCGCGTTTCCGTCTCCAAACAGATTGTCGTTAGGGATCGCCGCAGTGGCGTCGATATTTTGGCAGGCGGACAAGATATCCGACGCACGGGTGCCGGCCAATACGCTGTGGCCATGGGATATCAGCTCTACCCACTCCGTCTCCTCCCTGAAAATGACGCAGGGGACCCCTTGGAAAAACGCTTCTTTTTGGACACCGCCCGAGTCGGTCAGGATTAAGCGTGCGTGTTTTTCAAGCATGAGCATATCGATATAGCCTAAAGGCGGAATCGCTCGAAGCAGGCTTTTCTTCAGTCGGTTCAACAATTGCGGGGGGAGCTGGGCGATTTTTGCTCGGGTTCGGGGATGGACTGGAAATATGACCGGTTCGCCGATATCCATCAACCCCTGGACGATACCCTGCAAGCGCTCCATGGCGTCGGTGTTTCCAGCCCGGTGAATCGTGGCCAGAAGATACTTTTTGTTGTCCAGTCGCAGGTCTTCGAGGATGGTGGAACAAGATTCGGCCTTTTCAGCGAATTGGACCACGGCGTCGTACATCACGTCACCCGTCAGCACCACGCCTTCGGTAATGCCTTCCCGATTCAGATTTGCTACAGCCGTCGAGGTCGGACAGAAGAGAAGTTGCGAACAGTGGTCTGTCAATACGCGATTGTATTCCTCGGGCATACGGCGATTGAAAGATCGCAGGCCGGCTTCAACATGGACCAGCGGAATCTGAAGCTTGCAGGCGGCCAGCGCGCCGGCCAGCGTCGAGTTGGTGTCGCCATAAACGATGACCCAATCTGGCTTTGCATCCATCAATGCGCGTTCGATTCCCTTGAGCATTTCACCCGTCTGCCAGCCGTGCGGGCCGGAGCCGACATTCAAATTGACATCCGGGGCCGGGATGTCCAGCTCCCTGAAGAATACTTCTGACATCGACTCGTCGTAATGCTGGCCGGTATGCAGCCTGAACTCGACGGCGCCTTCCCTGGCGAGCGCGCGGCTGACGGGAGCGGATTTGATGAACTGGGGCCGGGCCCCGATGACGGTCATGACCTTCACGATTTGAGCCCTTCGGGGTGAATGCGGCCGGCCGTCTCTAAATACTGCTGGCCGCACGTCAAACACCGGAGAGCGTCGTCCAATCGCTCACCGCACCGGCACATCCAGCCGACGTGCCGTGCCGGGTTGCCGACAACCAGGGCGTGGTCGGGAACGTCACGGGTCACCACTGCGCCGGCTCCGATAAATGCGTAACGGCCGATGGTCGCCCCGCAGATGATGGTCGCGTTGGCTCCGATCGTCGCTCCGCAGCGCACCAGGGTGGAGCGCAACTGATCCATTTTTCGGATTTCGGCACGCGGGTTGTACACATTAGTAAAGACCATCGAGGGTCCGCAAAATACCCCCTCCTCCAATGTTACGCCCTTGAAGATACTGACATTGTTCTGGATCTTGCAGCGGCTGCCGATGGAGACATCCGGGCCGATAACGACGTTTTGGCCAATCGTGCAGTGCTCACCGATTCGCGAGCCGCTCAGCACATGGGAAAAATGCCAGATGCGGGTTCCGCTGCCGACAGTAACCCCCTCGTCTACGACCGCGGTGGGGTGGGTAAGTGCGGCTTCGGCGCTCGGCGTTTCATCGGCGGCCGATGGCAGACGAATCGGCTGTTCGTCTTTGTCGAGGCTTTTTTGGCAGGCGTTCAACACCCGCAGCACCTGCAGGCCTTCCTCGCCATCGGTGAGCGGCTGGTTGCCGCTGGCGACACATTCCAAAAAGTGGCGGCACTCACACGCCAGCGGTTCTTCATCGGGGACAGCGATCAGCTCACGTTCACCGCGCGTCGGCACCGGAATGTTTTCTTTCCAGTTGATCTCATGAGGATACAGGCTCAGTTTCTCGGGCCAGGGCAGCGTGTCGTCGAACACGGCCATTTTACGGTCCCCGACAACGACAAGTTTCTGTTCCTTGAAAGGATGCAGCCACGATACGAAAATATGGGCCTTTAGACCGGAAGGAAAACTCAGGTGCGTTGTGGTGACGTCGGCAATGCGGTTGTGGAGATAATTGCCTCCGGTGGCCTGGACCGTCCGGGGAATCTCACGGGCGAGGGCCAGAATCATGGAGATATCGTGGGGCGCAAAAGACCAGAGGATATTTTCTTCTCTACGTATTTTGCCCAGGTTCAATCGATTCGAATAAATATAGTTGATACGACCCAGTTTTCCGGCAGACGCCATTTCCTTTAAGATCCGGAATGCCGGGTGGTATTGGAGGAGATGGCCGACCATTAGAACGCGCCCGTTTTGCTTGGCCAGTGTGACCAGTGTTCGCCCCTCGGATTCGACCATCGCCATGGGTTTTTCTATGAATACATGCTTGCCGGCGGACAAGACTTCCCGAGCGATCCTGAAATGCGTTTCAGCGGGCGTTGCGACGACAACCGCATCGATGTCCCGACGCGTCAGGATTTCGCTCAATGCAACGCATGTGTCCACGTCCGGATAGGCGGTTCGAGACTGCGACAACAGGTTGTCGCTGATGTCACAGATGAGTCGGAGGGCGCCGAGTTGGTGCATGTTTCGGATCAAGTGGCGTCCCTAGTAGCCGGAACCGATCACGGCAACGGCGGGAAGTGCGTCATTTTTGTCGGCAGCAGTCACGGCAGGAAGCCCTTTCTTTTGGTTAATGGCCAAGCACTTAGGCTACGACCAGCGGGAGATGATATCCTTGGAGGTCATGAACGGATGTATCGGAAAGCATAGCATGCGTCGCCATCGGTTCGCTGCGCCGGCGCCGTTCTGGCGGCAGTTCTCAGGCAGGCTCGGCCATGGATAGGCGTCGATGTTATTGCTTGCAGCCCAGGTGAGCCATTTCTGCCGGTGGTCGAAATCGCGAGCGTAACAGGGATAGGCCATGGGGCTGATCCCCGGTGGAAGGGCCGCGAACACAGGGCTTAGATGTGCAGCTGCGCAATAACGGTGCCAGGTGTCATAGAGCCGGCGCCGGCGGCGGCGCCATTCCCGGAGCCGATGCGCACACCGCGCGAGCACGAACCGGCTTAGGCTTTCCATGGCGCTGCTGCGGCTGTCGTATTCGGAGGGTGCGGGCATCGTCGTGTAGCGTGGAGATATCGGCGGCACGCGTTGATCGGTTCCAAAAACCGCCGCCGCTGACCGGCCGATGCGACGCCATTCCTCAGGATGAAGCAGGCGCCCGTCTCTTTTGACCGGATTCAAGTCATCTGCCGGCGAGCGTCCGGCTGCCCGATTGTCCTGGAGACTGGCGCCATTGATCAACGGCAGGACCTTTCTCATACTGGTAATGCTCACGTCTCCGAAATCTTCAAGGGGCGTGCCTTCATGGCGACTGCCGTATCCATGGGCATTGTCATTGATCCAGGCCACACAGGTCTCCTGAGTCAGCTGCCGCCACTGGTCCATCGGCTGCGCAAAGCCGAAGAAGTTGACCGACATAACGGCCTTGGCGTTGGAAGAAACAATGCGTCGCCGCAGATCCCGCCAGTCTGGCAGAAGATCGTCGGACAAGGGATAAAAGGCGACTTGCAACCCGAGCCTGTGAACGGGTTCCATGGTGACGTCGCAGATGAACGATGGGTAGAGAACGGTATCTCCCGGTGTGAGGCCGCAAAGGCGCAGTGCATCATAGAGCGCCTGCCGAGCGTATCCGTAGTAATACACACCAGGCGGTGAGGGCGCCGCTTTTGTCCGGACCTTGGCAACGGCGGCGGCGGCATAGTCCCGCAGCCGCAGAGACGGCAGTCGGTTCAGTCTGCTACGCATGGTTGCATAAGGGCATGAGGTTTCGTGAGCGCGCCTCAGCAGGTTCAAATGCTTCCATCAAATATCCCTGACGCGATTCGCATTTTGTCACAGTCGATTTTTTATCCTGATGATCCGGAAATCTGGTTAAACCAGGCCCGGGCAGGTACGGCTCCGCTGTGTCGATTACACATCGAAAAGCAACATAACACTAAGAAAATATTAAATAAAATTATGATTATCGATATTTCGCTTCGCTGGATTCCCAGATCAGCACATAAGGCCGATTTTCCAGGTTTGTGCGAAAATCCTCAAACTCCGCGCGGTCCAAAACAATCGATCTGATTTTTCGGTTGATGTAGTTTTCCGTTTTTCGCGTCAGGTCGTTGAGGTGATATCTGTCGATTTCACCCACCAGCAACAGATCGATGATGCCGGTGTCCTTTCCTTCGGCGTAATCGTCCATGAGATAGGCCTTCTCAATGGCCCCGAGACGGGTGACAATACTGTCGATGACCTGATCTACGCCCAGCACTTTGCTGACCATCGATTTTAGTTCGGGAAACAGGGGATGGGACACGTTGGCGGAGTAAAAGACCTGGCGCCCGCGTTTTTCGGAATGCAGCAGTTTGGTCTGGGTGAGTTGGTTGAGTTCTTCGCGCACGGCGTTGGTGGAAACATCGAACTCCTTGGCCAGTTGCCTCAGGTAGGACTGGGTGTCTGGATTGAAAAAAAAGCGGATGAGCAGCTTGATGCGGGTCTTTGAACCAATGATGCCTGAAAACAGGGTATCCATTCTGGCCTCTTTTATGAGTAGATAAACTACTCATAAAAGAATTTATCCGATGTGTCAACCTGATGTAGTATCCATGAAGATAGACGAATCGGAAATAAGTCCTCCGGCCGTCATGCCGGACCTCGGATCAAGTCCGGGGCAGGCCCGATCCGGCATCCATGAGCCTTTAAAATCACTGGATCCCGGATCAAACTTGGGATGACGGAAACGCCATTTTTGGACTTTTTACAGGGCTGTCGAGATTGGTCGTCCGGCATGGGAGGGATTTGAGGCTTTTTATGAAAAAATGCGCTAAAATTGGATTAAGGTCGATTGTTGGGAGGGGCAACTGCCCAATTATCGATGGTTAGACCCGTCACCCGACTGAATTCTCTCTCATTGTTTGTGACTAGGATCTTGTCGAGGCTGATCGCATGCGCAGCGATGAGTAGATCATTGCCACCAATGACTTCACCACGGATTTCGAAGTCCGATCGCACGTCTCCGTAGGCAATGGCCGCGCGTTTATCGAAAGGCAGCACTTGCATGGTATCACTCAATGCGCTGAGTTTTTCTATATTTTCAGCGGCTTTCATGCTTTTCTTGGCGCCGTTGACCAGTTCGGCAAACGTGATGGACGACATGCACAGTTGCTCTGACGGGATGGATTCCAACCGGTGGAGGACGTGGACCGGCTTGGCCTTGATGACATAGATGCAGATATCGGTATCCAGCATGTACATTACAGCGGTTCCCGATGTTGAATTGCCGGCTGGTTGCGTCCTTCAAACATGAAATCATCGGAGAGCGACGTCAGCAGTTCGAAAATTTTGGCCGCGTTCTGCCTTTTTTTGCGCAGCACGATCTCGTCACCCCTTCGGAAGATCTCGACCTCGGCCACATCGAACCGGAAGGCTTTAGGGATCCTGACGACTTGAGAGTTGCCGCTTTTATACACTTTTGCGATTGTCATGATATTGTCAACCTTTGCATCTGAGTTTGTAGATACGGAAAGTATAAACTCGGTTGTTCGTTGTTGCAAGGGAAAATCGAATATGGTGATGCACTGTTCTCCAACTCATGTTCTGGCTGTTTTGTAGGGGAGGGGTTCACCCCCTCCCGCCATCGGCGAAGAGGGTCTCCATCTTTTGTGTTCACCGATCACGGGCGGGGATAAACCCCGCACCCTACGCGATTTGCCAACCCGTAGCGCTCACTTGGACTGCCGCGATGGGCGCTTATGTGCATAGATAACCCGGAAATCGAAATAATGGAGAGATGGGGGCGGCACGAACGGGGAATTGCAACCAGCCAGTCGGGGCGGTTCTGTGGTGGCTACCGGCCACTGAAACAGCGGTAGCGGGGGTTGGTCGCCGTTGGCTTGGGGGCATCACTCCAAGGATTGCACAAAATAGCTCAGCGCCATCCGGTAACCGGCGGCGCCGCAGCCCACAATCTTACCGGTGACCACGTCAGAGATGAGGGATTGGTGACGGAAGGCCTCCCGCTTGTAAACATTGGACAGGTGCACTTCGATAACGGGCACATCGAGCAATAGAAGGGCGTCCCGGATCGCCACGCTGGTGTGGGTGTAGGCGCCGGGGTTGATGATGAGACCGTCTACAGCACCGACGGCTGCCTGGATGCGATCCACGATGGCCCCTTCGTGGTTGGACTGGAACAATTCCACGGTCAAGTCCATGGCAAGGGCATCGGCGGTGAGTTCGGCGTCAATGTCGGCCAGGGTGGCCTTGCCGTATACCGAGGGCTCCCGGCGACCGAGCATGTTCAGGTTGGGGCCGTGGATGACGAGGATGGTCTTTTGCGCTGGCTGGTTCATGCCGGAGGCTCCTTATTTACGCCCATGCGGCTTCGAAAATCGGCGATGGTGGCACCGTAGTCGTCGCTGCCGAAAATGGCCGATCCGGCCACGAACACATCCGCGCCGGCCTCGGCGATATCGGCAATGGTGTCTTTGTTGACGCCGCCGTCGATTTCGATGAGGGTTTCAAACCCTCGTGCCCGGATCATTCCCCGGAGGCGCCGGATTTTTTCCAGGGTGCTGGGGATGAAATGCTGCCCGCCGAATCCCGGATTGACGCTCATCAGCATCACAAAGTCCACATCCTCGAGGATCCACTCCAGCGTGGACAGCGGGGTCGTTGGGTTCAAGACAACGCCCGGGCGGCAGTCCTGCTCCCGGATATGTTGAACGGTGCGGTGCAGGTGAGGGCAGGTTTCCACATGAACGGCGATGAGGTCGGCGCCGGCTTTGGCGAAGTCGACGATGTATCGGTCGGGCTCGGCGATCATGAGGTGCACGTCCAGGGGCAGGGTGGTAACGGGGCGAATGGCCGACACGACCAGCGGCCCGATGGTGATATTGGGCACAAAGTGGCCGTCCATGACGTCCACGTGAATCCAGTCGGCACCGGCCGCCGCCACGGCACGGATGTCCTCGCCCAGATTGGCAAAATCGGCGGACAGGATGGAGGGGGCTATGATTTTCATGAGCACCTCAGTTCCAGGGTGGATGGTTTCGTTGGCGGTGAACGCTCGATGCCGCGCAACCCGATCCGGCGGCCGTTTCAGAGCATCCGGACCAGAACCGGCGTTTCGTCCACATAGAGCGTGGCCGTGGTGTTTCCCGTGACCGGAACCATAAACCATAACTCGGTGTCGGGGGCAACATATTCATCAAATAGATCGAAGCCGGTGCCCGCGCTCACCACATGGAGCCTGATGTGCTGGCGCAGAAACCCGGGCGCTGTCCGGTGCCGGATCACGCCGGAGCGTGAGATCATGCCCGCCGATGTCGAAGACCGGCCGCTCTGCTGGCGGTTGACCACCAGTACCGCCGTTTTTCCGGGCGCCATCGGGTAGCCGGTCTTTGGCGTCTGCTCCAAAATGGTATCTTCCGGAAGGTCGGGTCTTCGCTCCCGGCGGATTGCCGAGATGGAGATGCCGGCGCGCTCGGCATGGAGTATGGCTTCTTCCACGGGAAGACCGATGAACGACGGCATGACGATATTTCTTGGATGGGGCCCGAGACTCACCAGCAGGTTCACGCAGTCGCTTCTCAGGATGGAGGTCCCCGGCGCCGGTTCCTGCCCCGAGATCTGCCCGTAAAGGGCCTTGTCGGTGTGCCAGTTGGAAAGATGTCCAAGGCACAGGCCGTTGTCTTCCAGTATGGACCGGGCATTTTCCAGATGGGTGCCCACCAGCCGTGGCACAATGGCACGCAAGGGGCCTTTGCTGATAACGAGCCGCACGTCGCGGCCCCGCTTGATCTCGCTTCCGGACGAGGGCTTTTGGAAGATGACGTGATGCGTGGCCACCGTATCGTGGTATTCCACCCCGATGACCTTGGTGTTCAACCCGAGATCGCTCAAAAGTTGCAGGGAATAGACAACGTCTTTGCCCGAAAGATCGGGCACGACAACGCTTTTTTCTCCCTTGACGATGAAGGTGATGGTGAGATAGGCGCTGCCGCCGGCCAGCACCGCAAACACCACCATCACCAGCGCCACTTTGAGCAGTCTGTGCATCAGGCCTTCCGGATGAGGGTTGCGGCAAAAAAACCGTCCATGCCGTGACGGTGCGGGGTGCATTGGAAGCACCCGTTTTCATCCACCAGCCCGTGGCGGTTGAAATCCAGGGACGCCGGCGGGGGGCGAAGGGAAAATGCCGGGTGGTGGTTCAGGAAATCGCCGATAACCTCAATGTTCTCTTCAGGCTCGAGGCTGCACACGGCGTATACCAGAACCCCTGAAGATTTGACAAGCGGCGCAAGGTGATCCAAAAAGCGCCGTTGACGCTCGGCATAACGGGGCAGATCCTCGGGGCGTCGTGACCATTTTGTATCGGGGTTCCGCCGAATGACACCCATTCCCGAACAGGGTGCATCCAACAGCACCCGGTCAAAGGGTGCCGCGGCGTCTGCGGGTATGGGGCGATTCAGGTCGATACACCGAGTGTCGACACAACTGACGCCCAACTGCGGCATATCCCCTGCCAATTGTTTCAGGCGCCGAGCGTCGCTGTCGATGGCCAGGACATCGCCGTGGTTATTCATACGCTGGGCGATGTGGCCGGTCTTGCCGCCAAGCCCGGCACAGGCGTCCAGTATGCGCTCTCCTGGCTGAGGATCCAGCAGTACCGTCACCAATTGGGCACCCTCGTCCTGGATGCGCAACTCCCCCCGCGAAATGGCAGGCACTCTGGATATGGGGACGTTCACGTCGGCAAGAATCAGGCCGTCAGAAGAAACGGGTGTCGGAGTGGCGTTCATCCCCGCGGCCGATAGTGCCGCTCTCACGGCTTCCCGCGTCGTTTTCAGGGTGTTCACCCGGCCGATCAGCGGCGCCTCCGTGTTCATGGCTTCGCAAAACGCATGGGCATCACGGGGACCGAATCGCTTGAGCCAGCGTGCCGCCATCCACTGCGGCATGGCATGGGCAGTAGCTAAGGATGACGCTGGGTCGGCGGCCGATGGGGATAGCAGGGTCTCGACGCCCTCCCGTTGGGCTTTTCGAAGCACGGCATTGACGAACCCTGCCAGCGGTTTTTTCCCTGTTTCGCGTGTCAGTTCAACGGCGGTGTGAACGGCTGCCGATGGGGGGATGCGGTCCAGGGAACTCAATTGGAAGATGCCAAGACGCAGGATGTTGCGGATATCCGGAGCCATCCGATGTCCGGGCTTGGACAGGCAGGACGCGATGATGGCGTCCAGCCGGGAACGCCACCTGAGCACGCCATAAACCAGCGCCTGCAAAAGGGCGCGGTCCCTGCGATCCAGCGCCTCGATGGATTCCCGGCGTTCATCCAGGAGCGCATCCAGGGTCACGCGGCGCGCTTCCATGGCATTGAGAAGTTGCAGGGCGTGCCACCGTGGTGTGTTGGTGGGCATGGTGTGAGACCTTCCCGCGTTGCCGATGAAAAGAAGCCTTTAAACCATCATTCAGAACTTGCGTTTCTTATCCATAACTATCCGAAAAGATACTATAATAAGCGATTAATAATTAGCGGTGGATTCAGATTCTGAAAATTCTGCAAGCACACTATTGCATCCGGAGAATATCGGCAACCGGCAGTGATTCACTACAGCATTGCACCCGAAGACACCGGCTGCCCGCGGAGAAAATCGGCGATGGCCAACTGTTTCCCTGAAGGCGCCTGGATGCGGACGATGGACAAGGCGTCGTGGCCGGTGGCCACCACCAGTTGGTTATCGAATCGTCTCAGCACCGTTCCCGGTGCGGCGCTTTCCGGCATGGAAACCGTTTTTGCCTCAAGGAGTTTGACCCGCTTGCCGCCGATGGTGGTAACGGCGCCGGGCCATGGCGTGAGACCGCGGATGCGCGCGTCGATGTCCACGGCCGATTGCTGCCAATCGATGATGCCGTCGCTTTTTTTGAGCATGGGCGCCACCGTGGCAAGGGCCGGATCCTGGGGGCGAGGCGTGATGGCACCCCGTGCAAGACCCTCCAGGGTGTCGACGATAAGGTCGCCGCCCATGAGAGCCAGGCGGTCGTGAAGGGTTTGGGCCGTTTCGTCATCGCCGATGGGGGTGGGGGCGGTCAGCAAAATGTCCCCGGTATCCATACCGGCGTCCATCATCATGGTGGTGATGCCGGTTTCGGGTTCCCGCCGGATGATGGCCCACTGAATGGGGGCCGCCCCCCGGTATTTGGGCAGCAATGACGCGTGAATGTTGATTGAACCAAGGCGCGGGATATCCATTAAGGCGGCGGAAAGCAGTTGACCATACGCCACCACGACGATGACGTCGGGATCGAGGGCTTGTATCGCCGCAACGGCACCCGGGTCTTTGACCCGTGGAGGCTGGCTGACGGGAAGCCCCAATGCCAGTGCGGTATTCTTGACCGGTGGCGGCGTGAGAAGCCGGCCCCGTCCTTTGGGGCGGTCGGGTTGCGTCACCACCTGGACAATGCGGTGCCCCCGTTCGTGGATGGCCGTGAGCGCCGGGACAGCGAACTTTGGCGTTCCCATGAAAACGATGCGCAGGGTGGGGGCGCTCATGATGCTTTCAGTTGTTTTTTTACGCGTCTCTTGTACATTTCACGCTTCAGTGCGCTGATGCGGTCGATGAAGAGAACTCCGTCGAGATGGTCGATTTCGTGCTGGAGGACAATGGCATGAAGCCCGCTGTCTTCTATGGTTATTGGCCGTCCCTCGATGTCGCGGGCGGTGACGCGGACCCATTCGTAGCGGTTGACGTCGGCACGAAAGTCGGGAACGCTCAGACATCCTTCGCCCTCGGAAAGCTGGGTGCCGCCCTGGTCCACGATCTCGGGGTTGATGAGCACCTGCAGTCCGTCCTCGATTTCAGGCGGGGAGATGTCATAAACGAGAATCCGATGTACGGCGCCCACCTGGGTGGCGGCCAAGCCGACGCCGGGCGCGGCGTACATGGTCTCAGTCATGTCGTCGATGAGTTTCCGAATGGTGTCGTCGACGTTCTCCACCGGACGCGTTTGGGTCTTAAGAAAGGGATCTGGGTAGGTGATGATGTCCAAAATAGCCATGAATTGACCCCCTGATTAATGGATCGTGTCAACGCTTCCCTTCTTAGCGCCAACAACGCGATTATGAATCATAACCATCAGATGAAGGCGTCGCAACCGGAGAGGCCGACGACTGTGAACCGGCTGAGGCAGCCACCTGGCGAATGCTGACGCCGGTGATCAGCGCCGAGGCCATTCCTGCAAAGATGATGGGAAACATCTGGACCGCGTGATTGACCAGCGTGAAGCCGGCAGCCTCTTTTGCCGGTATGGCGAACAAGGACAAGGCAAACACGCCGCCGGCTTCCCAGATGCCCCAGAAACCGGGCACCGACGGCAGGGCGATGAAAAAGCTGACGATCACCATGGAGGCCGCCAGTTCACCCAAACCCAGGGTGATGCCCGGGCTGCCCAGCGCAACGAGGTAGTAGGCAACGGCGGCGGAACCCCACACAATGACGGACAACACCAGGCAGATCAAGATATCCATCGGGCGTTTAACGGTTTGAAAACCCGCGGCGACGTTCTCTACCATCCCGACCAGCGGCTTTGCCAGCCAGCGGTCCACTGCGGCCGTCCCGCGTTCTCCGGCAAAGAAAAAACATCGCGGAACCGCCTGGATGACTTTGACGATCAGCCGCCGGGTGCGTGAGAGGCTCACCAAGACCACCCCGGTGATGAGCACGACGCAAAGCTTGACCATGCCGCTGCCGATGGCGATAAGCGTCTCCCGATTCAGGACATACCCCCCGAAGGTGTATTGGATCTCCGGGTCGATGTCCACCAGGGACAGCACCAGGGCAAAAAAGGCCACCAGCATGACGATATCGAAAAGTCGTTCGGCGGCCACCGTTGCCAGGCCGGTGGTGAAAGGCACCTTTTCCTTGCGCTGGAGAATGATCGGTCGGGCGATCTCCCCGATGCGTCCCGGTAGGATGCAGTTGACGGCAAAGCCGATCATCATCGGGTGGTAGGCCGCCCAGAAACCGAGCCGGTGGGACGCTGACAATATGATCTGCCATCGGACAGCCCGGGCCACAAATCCGAACAGCACCACCACCACGGCGGGAATCATCCACAAATAGTCGATCTGGCCCATGTAAGCCAAGAGCGCCTTGAGCGGCACGTTCCGAAAAGCGAGGTACAGTGCCGGCAGGGCCAGAAGCATCCCGATGACAAGGGATAGAGTGGTTTTTCGGTTCATCTGGATTCCCGGCAGGCAGGGGGGTTGAAGAAAGACGGTTGTGATTTAAGCGTCGAGTATTTCTCTGGCTTTGAGAACGTCCAGCTTGATCTGTTCGGACAGTTGATCGAGCCCGGAAAAACGGATCTCATCTCGGAGACGCTCGATGAAGTTGACGCGGATTTTCTTTCCGTAAATATTGCGATCGAAATCGAGCAGGTGCACTTCGATGGTGAAGACATGATCATCGAAGGTGGGGCTGTATCCGATATTGGCCACCCCCTGGTGAAGGGCCCTGTCGACTTCCACGGTGACGGCATAGACCCCGGTTTTCGGGCACAACTCGTCTTGGAGGGTAATGTTGGCCGTGGGAAACCCCAGCAGTCGGCCGCCCCGGTTCCGCCCGTGAGCGACCTCTCCGCGGACCTGATAATGGCGTCCGAGTAGTTTGTTGGCGCGGTCCATGTCGCCATCCACGATCAGCTCTCGTATTTTTGTGCTGCTGATTCGGAGCCCGCCGTTTTGCGGCCCCTGGATCCAATCCACTACGTGTACGCAATAGCCGAGTTCTGCGCCCCATTCCTTCAATCGGTCGATATTGCCTTCACGATTCTTTCCGAATGCATAGTCTTTTCCGATGACGATGGCGGTCATGCCAATGCGCTTCACCAGCACGTCCGCGACGAAATCCCTGGCGGGGATGCCGGCGAACTGACGGGTGAAGGGGATGGCCAGCAGGACGTCGATGCCGGCAGCGCGTATGAGTTCGGATTTTTGCTCGAAAAGGGTGATCAGGGCCGGGTGCCCGTCCGGGTTCAGAACGCGCATGGGATGCGGTTCGAACGTTATGGCAACGGCTTTTCCATTAAGCCGGTCAGCGGTTTCCACGACTTCGTGCAGCAGGGCCTGGTGGCCGATGTGCACGCCATCGAAGTTGCCGATGGTGACGACGGCGCTTCGAAACGGCGGATCAATGATATTAAGGTCACGGATAATGATCATCTTATGTGGCAGACAAGATTCTGGGGTTTCATGTAGGGAACAAACACGCATGTTTTTGAGTTGCCTGAGGGGTGGTTCGGTCGGCCGGCATCCCCGGCCCACAGTGCGTTTCCCGGACAATATTTTGGCTGTCCGGCAGGGCATTCCCGCTTGACAGCCAAATGAAAAAAATATAGTTAAGTCATCCCTCGACGTAAATCAAGTTTTATGTCGAATCCGTTGTCGTGCCGAAGTGGCGGAATTGGTAGACGCGCTAGGTTCAGGGTCTAGTAGGGGTTCCCCTGTGGGAGTTCGAGTCTCCCCTTCGGCACCACAGAAAAGAAAGAGCCGTAATCCTTATGGGTTATGGCTTTTGTCTTTTTGGTGGTTGCGGATAGGTTGCGGATAGTTGCGGATGGGGGAGGGGAATCGAGTCGGTTTACGGCACCCCGGTTGCTGCTCGGGATGAGGTGGCCGTAGATGTCGACAGTGATTTTTATGCTGGAGTGCCCCAGCTGTTCCTTGACATATACGGGACTTTCACCCCTGCTCAGCAGCAGGCTGGCAAATGTGTGACGGATGTCGTGCAACCGCATCTCACGGATGCCCGCCTTGACGAGGACCCGCTTGTACACCCGCCGGATATGGTTCTGTTCGATGGGTTTGCCATCCCGATGAAATACGGTTTCCACCGGCTCGCTCAGGCCCGCTTTGAGGGCTTCCTTCTTTCGGGCCGTCAGCAGTTGATTGAGGCCAGCAGCCAGTTGATCCGACATATCCACCCTTCGGGCCTTGCCGGTCTTGGTCTTGTCGAACCGGCCCCGCTTGTAGGAACGCTGCACGCGAATGAACTTCTGGTTCCAGTCGATGTCGCTCCATTTCAATCCCAGGAGCTCACCCAGACGCATGCCAGTCCGGAACGCACACAGGAAAAATTCCCAATGTTCCCGGTAATGACGAAAGCAGGTGCCCAGAAATAGCTCGACCTCCTGTTCGTTCATGGGCTCGACAGTGATCCGCTTGTCTCTTTCAAGTTGCAGTCGTTTCAAAATGCCAGTCACGGGGTTGCCAGGGATGAGCTCCTCGTCAACCGCATATCCCATGGGGCCGCTGATGACATCCCGAATCAGGCAAATCATGCTTCGAGAAAGCTTCGCCTTTTTCTTGCTGACGATCAGGTTTCTGATTTCAGCACGCTTGATCTCGGCGATCGGCCGCTTGCCGATCTTCGGAAATACATGCCGTTTCAGTAAGTCGCCGTAGCGTTCATAGGTTGATTGCCGTCGCAACGGCTTGATGTAGTCCTCAAGCCAATAGGTCGCATAGGTTTCGAAATCCTGGCTTTCGGTTTCTTCCTTTTCCAATAGGCTAAGATCGCCCAGCGTGAGCTTGGCCTCGATTTTTCTGGCGATTTCCATCGCCAATTTTTTGTTTTTACCGACTTTTTTGGCCTTGCGCTGGCCTTTGTAGTCGATAAAAACCCAATACACGCCCGATCCGTCCGGGCGCTCCCTTACCTTTACCGCCATGGCATTTCTCCTTTCATTGGGTTGTAAGTTCCTGGAAAAGTCCATCAACCACTCCATCCACTTGGTGCTGCGAATCGGCAAACGAGCGAACCAGACCGAGCATGTGACCGCCGGCCCGCTCCAGGCGGTAGGCGTTGGTGGCGGAAAGGCTTGATGCCTGGGCGGCTCTCGTGAAGGCCTGAATGACATGGAACATGGTGGCGCCGGGCTCGTGGAAATGCGCCTGCTTGATGATGCTCGTTTCCTCCTGCGTGATCTGGAACTGCCGGGCGAAGGTCTCGATGGTGCGCTCGGGATTATCCACCGGCGTCTGGGCGCTGAGAAGGAACCGATCCTGCCCATGCCGCGACTGATGCACCACCCCTCGCAGGACATCGGGGAACTCAT
>CAYUOU010000083.1:0-17438 GCA_964446485.1 uncultured Desulfobacterales bacterium
CGGATGGAACTGCAACGGTCCGCTCCGGAAGAGCGGCCCGCACATGCATCCGCTGGCCGGAGGGTGTGTTGCCGTGTGGGAGTAGAGGGTCTTGCATGCAGTGTTCGACCCGTCTACCGCGCCGAAGGCGCTGGCATGTTGCCGTGTCGGCTTCCGGCCGACCGGCAAGAAGAATCTGCCCCATCCTGTCAATCCTGTCTAACCTCTTCTTTTTAAACAGCAATTATTCGACAGGATGACAGGATTGTACGGATGGAACAGCCTCGGTCCGCTCCGGAAGAGCGGCCCGCACATGCATCCGCTGCGCTGGGTGTGTGTTGCCGTGTGGTGGCGAAGGGCACTGCGTGTATCGCCCAGCCCGTCTCCCTCGCCGTAAGGCGATGACCTGTTTCAAGGCTTCGTCCGGAAGCCTTGAAAAGAATCTGCCCCATCCTGTCAATCCTGTCTAACTCATTCTTTTGAAAACAGCAATTATCCGACAGGATGACAGGATTTGACGGATTGAACTGCAACGGTCCGCTCCGGAAGAGCGGCCCGAACATGCATCCGCTGCGCGGAGGGTGCGATGCCGTGCGGTGGCGAAGGGCACTGCGTGTATCGCCAAGCCCGTCTCCCGCGCCGAAGGCGCTGGCATGTTGCCGTGTCGGCTTCCGGCCGACCGGCAAGAAGAATCTGCCCCATCCTGTCAATCCTGTCTAACCTCTTCTTTTTAAACAGCAATTGTCCGACAGGATGACAGGATTTAACGGATAAAACAGCCTCGGTCCGCTCCGGAAGAGCGGCCCGAACATGCATCCGCTACGCGGAGGGTGGAATGCCTTGCGATGGCGACAGTTGCTGCGCCCAGAGTGACACCTGACTCCCGCGCCGTCAGGCGCCGGCCTGTTTCAAGGCTTCGTCCGGAAGCCTTGAAATCAATCCTGTCCATCCTGTCAATCCTGTCCAACACTTGTTGATGTCTTTTCCTTTTTGGGTGTCCGGTATTTGCGCTTCACATCGACGCCCGCCGGGCCGAAGTTGATCAGTAGGCCGACCTCGATCCCGGTGGCCACCAAGTAGTTGACAAGTTGCGCTTCGTGGATTTTCGAGAGGTGCTCGACAGATTTGAGTTCGACGATCAACTCGTCGTTGATCACCATGTCGGCAAAGAAGTCGCCCACGACCTCTTCCCGATAATGCACCTTGAGAGGAACTTCCTGCTGTACCGGAATGTCCGCAGCTTCGATCTCGATGGCCATCGCCTTGCGGTAGACGCTTTCCAGGAATCCAAAGCCCAGCCCGTTCCAGACCCGATACGCACAACCGATGACCGCGTGGGTAAGGTCCTCTTTTTCCATCGGCCCATCTCCCGCGCCGAAGGCGCCGGCCTGTTTCAAGGCTTCTTCCGGAAGCCTTGAAATCATTCCTGTCCATCCTGTAAATCCTGTCTAACCCATTCTTTTAAAAACAGCAATTATCAGACAGGATGACAGGATTATACGGATGGAAAAGCCTCGGTCCGCTCCGGAAGAGCGGCCCGAACATGCATCCGCTGCGCGGAGTGTGCGATGCCGTGCGGTGGCGAAGGGCACTGCGTGTATCGCCCAGCCTGACTCCCGCGCCGAAGGCGCTGGCCTGTTTCAAGGCTTCGTCCGGAAGCCTTGAAAAGAATCTGTCCCATCCTGTCAATCCTGTCTAACCTCTTCTTTTTAAACAGCAATTATCCGACAGGATGACAGGATTTGACGGATGGAACAGCCTCGGTTAGCTCCGGAAGAGCGGCCCGAACATGCATCCGCTGGCCGGGGTGTGTGTTGCCGTGCGGTGGCGAAGGGCAGTGGGAAATATCCACGGCATGCTCCCGCGCCGTAATGCGCACGGCCTGTTTCAAGGCCTCCTTCAGGCTTCGCCAAGGCTACGCCCCGACAAGCCGGAAGCCTTGAAATCAATCCTGTTCATCCTGTAAATCCTGTCAAACTAGGTTTTTCTCGTTGCGGCAGGCTCACCTGCCGACGGTTGCCTCGTAAAAGGGATGGTAGATCAGGAACCAGGCGATCTTGGTGTACTCGCTGAGCACCCAGTGGATTTCGTGGGGAGAGGTCCACCACAGTCGGCCGCGGGTCTGTTCGTGGGGCGTTGCGAAATATCGCGTATCGAATCCGTCAAAAACGCGGTCTGCGATGAGTTTGATGCGCCGCATGTGGTAGGGCGAGCTGACGAAGACGACCGCATCGAGACCCATTCGTTCGACCGTGCCGCGGGCCAGCAGGATCTCCATGTGGGTGTCCTCGATCCATTTGGAAAAACGGCTGATGCGGGTCGGACGTTGGCCCATCGCAGAGCGCCGGGGAACCGGTGGCGAGGGAAGGACGCTACCCTCGGAGCAGATGAATACCTGCCCGTGGGCCGGCACGATAAGATACCGCGCCCGGCCGGCGCAGAGCAGCTCGTGGGCCGCCAGGCGCCTGGCGTTCAGGTCCTTGCCGATCAGCAGTACCGCCGCGTCGGCCGGCCGGACCGGATCGGTATAGGCGAGAAAGCGGCCCGCCTCTGCGACGAGCAGCACCCCCGCCAGCGCGACCGTCAAAGCCGCGATCAACCGTCGCCGCCGCGTCGTTGGTCCCGAGAAAAACCTGTTGATAACCACATGCGTTCGTCATGGAAATGAAAGACATGCGTGGCAAAACCTGGAATCAATCCCATACCGCGTGTCAGGGCGTCTTGTCGGGGCGTAGCCACCGCAAGGGCGAAGCCTGAAGACTGGTAAATCTCGTCCAATTATTAAAACACAAACTCAATATACTACATCATGATCCGCAGAGCTTTTTGATCCTATCAGGATGAGTTCTTAAATCCAGAATCCGATAAACCAATATTACGCTCGATTCTTCCAGTTTATAGTAAAGTGCATAGGGGAACCTTTTTGAAAGCATCCGATAATAACCAAAAAACTTTCTATGAATCCCGCCATATATTAACAGAGAGTCAATGTCCGAGAATAAAGAATCGAGAAAATAGTCTCCGAGCCCCTCTCCTTGTTTTTCGTAAAACAATCTGCCATTGAATAAGTCTTCAACTGCGGTCTGTAGGAGCTTGATCTTCATTCAAACCGATTTCGCAGTTCTCTTTTGGCATCTGTCCAATCAATCGCCTGCTCTTGACCCAATCGCCTCCGCTTCTCCGTTTCCTGCAGGGCCTCCATATGCCATAGCGGAGATTCGAGATCTTCCGCTTCTCCAGACAGGTCTTCCCATATAATTTCCATCAATCGTATTTTTTCCTGTCTGGATAATTTTTTAATTTCGAGAATAGCTTCCACGGTACCATCCTTTTGCTTGATCATTTCCGTTTTGGCCATGACGGGCACCTTATCGGCTGGCTGAACCACTCAGATACGGCCTTGATGAATTCCTTGGTGACCATGGCGCCCACCAGCATCCGTATTTGCCTATTCCCACGTGGGTATTTGTATTTTGCAACCAAAATAGCACCGCCTCCGATGCAACGCAAGCGGCGCATCGGAGCGGCGTGGGAAGGCGATCGGCGATGAGCGCTGAACACGTCGCCCAGCCTGGTTCCTGCTTTCTGTCGCGCCCTGCGGGGTGAAGCCGGCAGGGCGAAGGCGCCGGCCTCCTTAAAGGCTTCTTCCGGAATCCTTGAAAAGAATCTGTCCCATCCTGTTAATCCTGTCTGACAATTTTTTCTTTTGCAGACGAGTCTTCCAATGCCGGAAAATGCCTACAGCACCACCCGGCCCCCGGTGCGCAGCGATTCGAGGATTTTGAAGGTCACCCGTGAGGTGTCGAAAATGTCTTCGGCCGGGATGGGCCACGGGCCGCCCGCTCGCACGGCGTCGAGAAAGGCGCGCACCTCGGTCTTCTGCCCCTTGTCCTGGGCGAGGCGTTTCTTTTCCTTCTTTTTTCCGTTGCTGTGGATTGTCAGGGCCTTGAAGTCGTCGATGACCGCCGTGGCCCCATGGGCGAAAACCTCCACCCGTTCCTTGGCCAGGCTTTTGTCGCCGTTGGCGAAGTACCCGATGGTGCCCACCGAGCCGTCGGCGTAAGTGATGGTGGCGCAAAGGGTGTCGTTCAAATGATGGGGATCAGCCATGGCCGCCGCGTGGACCGCGGTCGGCCGGCTGCCGGAAAAAAAGGCGAGCAGATCGACGAAGTGGCAGACCTCGCCGAGGATGCGCCCGCCGCCGGTCTCGGGGTCCTGGATCCACGAGTCGGGCGGGATGGCGCCGGCGTTGACGCGGCAGTTAATGGCCATGGGGCCGGCGCCGAGCGCCTCTTTGACCGCGCGGGCGAAGGCAGAAAAGCGCCGGTTGTAGCCGACCATCAAAAGCGGTGATCGGTGATCGGTGATCGGTGACGAGTAGATATTGATGATTTCATCAAGCTCTTCTTCGGTGATGCACAGCGGCTTTTCGACAAAGACGTGCTTGCCGTTGCGTAATGCCTTGAGCACGTAGCCGGCGTGCGAATCGTGGCGTGTGGCGATGAACACGGTATTGATGTCCGGATTCTCGATGATATCTGCCTCCTCACCGGTGCAGAACTCGAACCCGAACCGCTCGGCCACCGAGCGGCTGCTGGTACCGGTGGCGGTCATCACCCCCTTGCGGCAGATATCCTCGGATCCTGACAAGTTTGGCAGCAGGTGGCTCTGGGCGTACGACCCCGCTCCGATGAAACCGATGGAGACGGCTGCCGGTTGCCGGTTGCCGGTCGCAGGGTTGATGACGACTTCTTTGTTCTCGATTTGTCCGGTTCTCTCATACTCGATGAGAATGCCGATGAACGGCTCCGATTTGGACAGCAGCATGTCGTACGCCGCAGGCGCGTCTTCGAGCTTGAAGGTGTGGGTCGTCAGGTAGGAAATATCCATGCGGCCGGCGGCAATCAGATCCTGAAACGCCTGCATGTTGCGCTTTTCGGTCCAGCGGACGTAGGCCGGCGGGTAGTCGATCCCCTTTTCCTCGTACTGCGGATCGTAGCGGCCCGGCCCGTAGGAGCAGGACATTCGGACCTGAAGTTCCTTCTTGTAAAAATGGGGCTCACGGTCGAAGCCGGTGGGCACGGCACCGACCACCACCACCGTTGCGCGCTTGCGCGAAACGGCCCCGGCGAAGTTGATGGGGTCCAGCGAACTCGACCCGGCAGTGATGATGACCGCATCGCAGCCGAGACCTCCGCTGAACTGCATGATGCGGTCTAGAATCCCTTCGGAATCTCTCGCCAACGCCATGTCAAAACCGTTGGCTTCAGCGACAGCGACCATATGCGGGTCGATGTCAACACCGACGGTCCGCACGCCTGCGGCCCGGAGCAGTTGACCGGTCAAATGTCCGATCAATCCCAGGCCGATGACGGCGCAGGTCTCGCCCAATCGGAGGTCGGCCTGGCGCACCCCCTGCATGGCAATGGCGCCCAGGGTGTTGTAGGCCGCCTGGCGCAGGTCCGCTTGCGGGCCGAGTTTGACGCACAGATTGGCAGGCACCGAAACGATCTCTGCGTGCGAGGCGGTCAACCCCCCGCAGGCCACCTTGTCGCCCACCCGAAACTCGGTGACCCCGGCGCCCACGCCGATCACCTCGCCGGCGCTGGAGTAGCCCAGCGGTGAATAGGCATCCAGCTTCTTCATCACCGCCCGGTAGGTCTGCACCGGCCCCTGGCTGCGCAGCACGTCCAGCACCTGCCTGACCTGGGCGGGACGTTCCTTGGCCTTGCCGATCAACCCCTTGCGGGCCGTCTTGACCGTGCTGCCCTCGGTGCCGGCGCTGACCAGCGAATAGTGGTTGCAGATCAGGACCATCCCCGGGTCGAGTCGCGGCAACGGTGCCTCGATTATCTGCATGGCACCATCCTTCAGTTTTTGTGACAGCTGCAGCATATTATCCTTTTCCCCAGATGTACTGGTCGTGTTCATGCACCGGTGTCACGCCCACGATGGCCGCTCCGGTTCCGCTGACGGCGCCACCGCCAGGTCGCTTGTGTTTTCTTCCAGCCCTGCAACACCCCTCAGGGCGAGGCTGATAAATCCCCAGACATACCACTGGTATGACGGGTACATGCCGGGATGCAGGCCGATGGTGTCGATCATCCACATGCTGAACAGCATCACCGCCATGACATTCAGCGGAGTCATCCGGCGCATCGCGTTGATCAGCACCTTCATGCCGATGGTCATCATGATCAGGATGTACAGGGAGACGCCGACGATCCCGTTGCAGTACAGCAGCCGCAGGTACTCGTTGTGTGTCGGCGGATTGGAACCGGAGCCCAGGAACTGGGCGAATGTGCTTTTTTGCTTCCACTGCGCCCAGTAGTCCTCCCAGACTATGGTCCGGCCGGCCAGGACGTACCGGTCATCCATCGCTCCGGTATAGGCGCCGATTTCTTTGGAGAACAGCGTTTCGACCTCCTGATACATCTGGTTGCCGGTGCTGAAGTTAACGATGATCAGGAATACGGGGGCCCCCAGCAGCCAGAGGAACTTCCTGTTCAAAACCGACCACAGGAGGGTCCATATGATGAAAATCGCGACGGCCGCCTTGGAATAGCTCTTGAAAATGACGAAGCAGCACAGCACGGCATACAGGCCGAGTGCGAGCTTTTTGAGCGCCGTTCGATCGTCGGAAAAATAGGACCAGGCCAGTAAGATGGCAGTCAACGTCTGATATCCGTAAGCCCTGATGTTGAAGGCGTCGTGGTAAAGACCGACGTTGCGCACCATTCCCACCGTTGTGCGTTCCTGCCAGACCGTACCAGTCGAGGCCTGGAAGATTCCGACGCCGACGGGAAACAGCCCTGCCAGCAGCAGGAAGATCAACAGGTTGCGGAACCCCTGGCGCTCGTTGAAATAGGTCTGTAGCATGAAGAACCCGAGGGTGCCGTTCAGGACCCGGAAAAACAGCTCGCTGGCCCCCATGATCTGCCAGGTCGATATCAGCCCCATGACGCCGAACAGGTTGGAGCAGAAGTAGAGTCCGCCGACGACGGCCAGGGGCAGTCGAAAGATCATGGCGCCGTTTTTGAGCAGGATCCTGGGCAGCAGCAGCAGCGGCACCAGGACCCCCACCAGTCGCAGCAGATTGATGCCGGCGAAGTAGTGATTCCAGGAGGCGTCGATGATCGGTTTGAGCATCATCGTGACCAGTACACCGCCGACCGGTGTGAGCGCCAGCAGGACGATGCTCACCAGCGTCGATATGGCGGCGAGCGCAAAGATCACTGTGGTTCACCGGCCCCGTGGATAGGTCCCGTCAATCGAGTGTCCGCACGATTCTGGCAGGGTTGCCGCTGGCGATGACGTTGGGCGGGATGTCCCGCGTGACGACGACGCCCGCACCAATGATACTGTTGTCACCGATATGGTCGTTCCTCAGCACCACCGAGTTCACACCGATAAATACGTTGTTGCCGATGACGACTTCGCCGTGTCCGTCGTCGGCGGCCCCCATCTGGCTGGCGGCGCCGTCATGGGAGATGATCACGCACCCGTAGGTGATGTGGCAGTTGTCGCCGATGGTGATGCGGGCGCGGCGCACGTCGATCTTGGCGCGAAAACTGATCATCGTGTTCTTGCCCACCGTCACGCCGGCCGATCGCAGGTAGGTCAGTTGCACGTGTCGCAGGACATTGCCGAAATGGTGGATCATCGATCGGACCAGCCCCCGCATCACCTGCGCCTCCTGTGGATCGGCCGTTCACCCCGTGCGCGACGCGCCCGGTGGCGGCCGAAAACGGTCGTTGTTCAACGAAGGTCACTGTGGACGGGGGCCGGCTGCCGCCCCCGGATGGTTGCGTCGGTGTCCAGCGGCACCCGGGTGTTGCCCGTCATCAGGGCGTCGGCGGCCGCCAGGTAAAGGCCCGTGGTGCGCGCCAGGTCTTCCTGGCCGTAGATCGGGGGCCGATCGTTGACGATCGCATCGAAAAACGCCCGGTACATGGGCAGATGCCCTTTATCGCGGATGCGCCGGCGATAGGCCCGGCGCCCGGCACCGGCCATGACCCGCATCCGTTGAAAATCGTCGATCTGAATGGTTACGTCGCCGCGGCGAATGTCGATGTACTCCTGGATGCCGCGGAGGGCGCTGCCGGTATCCGTCGCGATGATGTTGAGCCGTGAGCCATCCTGGTACCGCACACTGATGGATGCTTCGTCGGCGGGACTGTGCGGTCCCCCGCCCTCGGCCGTCATCGCGACGGGGGATTGTCCGATGAAGGCCTGGCCGAGATCGATCCAGTGGCTGACGTTGCCCGTGATGCGCGTGCCCTGGGTGGGCCAGTAGTACCAGTGGCTGGGCGGAATGGTTTTTTCGCGGACGATGCACGTGACGGTCGTCGGACCGGGGCGCGTGCCCAGGAACTGCCGGGCGATGATGGTGAAGGGGGCGAACCGCCGGTTATAGCCGATGTCGATGTGGTGGCCCCGGCGCCGAAGTTCGAGCAGCCGCCCGAGCTGGCGGTCGCTGGTCACCGGCGGCTTTTCGATGATCACCCGCGTCCGGGGGTTGATGGCCAGCGCCGTTTCAGCAATGTCCAGGTGGGTGCTGTGATAGGTCGCGACCACCAGCACCGGCCGCTGAAGGCCGGCCAGGCGCTGGAGCGCCCGGTCGCAGTCCGTGTCCCGATGCCGAAACCCGAATTTGTGCGCCATCACCGCCGCCAGGGCCGGATTCAGGTCGATGATGGAGTGGAACTCGAGGCCCTTGAACATCGGCAGGATATAGGCATAGGCGTAGGCGCCGGCGCCGGCCATGAACAACTGGTGGGGCGCCTCCCGCCGGGGCCGGCGGACGGGCGGTCTCCGCGTGGCCGACGGCGATCCGGCCAACGGGCGTGTCATCGCCCCGTCCGCGACCGGGGGAGCCCCGTCGGTTCGGCGGTGCTCGCCGCCGCTTTCGGCCATGATCTCGGCCAGGTCGATGGGGACCGGCACCCCGGCGTAAGGGGACCAGTAATAGAGGGCGGCCTGGATGTCCGGGTGGCGATGGAAATAGTCTTTCAGGCTGCCCACGTCGGCGGCGGGGTCATGCCCGTCGTTTACCGTGGCCACGCAGCCCGAGGGAAAGACCTGATACGCGCATTCGGGCCAGTCTACGGGCCCCACCCCCACAGCCCAGGCCCCGCTGTCCTGCAATCGGCCGTGGACGAGCACTAGGGCCTTCTGGGCGATGAGCGTGCGCTGCAGCATGGCCGATCGCGCCTTGAACCAGGTCAACCGCAGGCCTTCTCGCCAGGCGAAAAACACCGCCTTGGCCAGGGGATTGGAGAACCGGAACATGTCGGCCTTGGGATTGGCCGGCAAGCGGAACCGGTGGTACCGAGACACGTGGATGACCTGCTCGCCGGGTTGCGGGACCGGCGGCGGCATGTCGAACTCCCGTCTGTCAATGACGATGCGCATACGATTACTGAACCTGCGGCGAGCGGCCAGGCATCATTTCGAATCGGCAGCGATCACCGCTTCGAACAGATCACCCAATTGGCCGGCGACCCGCTCCACGGCAAACCGGCGACGCGTGTAGTGGTGGTTGGTGCGGGCCATCCGCGCCTGCAGATCCGGGTCGGACAGCAGGCGGTCGATGCGCCGCACCATCGCGTCCACATCACCCGGCATGACCAGAAAGCCGTTCTCGCCGTCGCGGACCACTTCACCCAGCGCCCCCACCGGCGTGCAGATCACCGGCCGGGCCATTGACATGGCTTCGAGCACCGCCTGTGAAAATCCTTCGCTGTATGACGGCAAGAGAAAAATGCTCGATGTCGCCAGCAGTTCGAGTTTCTCGGATTCACTGACGACGCCGACGTAGCGATAGTGGTCGCCGTACCCGTCGTTTCTGAGTGTTTCCAGGCTTTCTTCGGGGTGGCTGCACCCGATCGGCTCACCGGTCAACTGGTTGAGAAAGACATTGCGTTCGGTTTCCAGCTTGGTCCCTGCAAAAACGAATTCCACTTCCGGATGCCTCCTGGCGACCTCCGGAATGGCAGCCAGTACGTCACAGTAGCCCTTGGCACAGCTCAGATGGCCCATGAAAAAGACACGTTTGTGATAGTTGGGTTCGGGCGAATGATTGACGTAAGTCTCTGTATCGACGGTATTGTACAGGGTGCGAATGCGTTTTTCAGGCACCAGTCCGGCAAACTGGTTTCTGAGCGCATCGCCTTGCACCACACCGAGCGCGACCCTGCCACAGGCGGCTTTCACCAGCCACCGCACCCAGAACGGCCATGTCAGGTATCCGCTTTTGAAATGACCGGCGCGCATGTGGATGACGATCTTCGTGCCGGCCAGGCGGGACAGGAAAATGCACCAGATGTCACGACCGAGCCACCCGGCCTTCGTGGCGGTGACGTAGTAGTAGACCAGGGCCGGCCGCCGGCCGATCAGCAGCCGGATCAGGCGGAGGTAGAACCGCAGAATGGCCGCCGCGGCACTGAGATCGAGTTTCCCCCGCTGTGCGTTGGACGAGCGGATGTTTGTGTTGAGAAAGGTGATGTCGAAACGATCCCGTATCGAAGAGCCGAGGATGGTCTTCATCTGCACGTCGGGACCGGAGTACGGCGGCGGGTAAGGGCCAACAATCAGCAGGCGGTGTTTCTTCTCGGGCATCGATGTCATTGAGCGACTGCAGCCTTGATCTGTTCGCACCAGTGGTCGACAGCCAGTTCTTCCGCCTTGGCATGCGCGGCGGCGCACATGCGCTCGTAGGCGCCGGCATCGTTGAGCAGGCCGGCGATGCGGTCGACGTCTTCCGGGATATGGCCCTGGAGAAGCAGTCCGTTGACCCCGTCCTGGAGGTAGTCGATTTCCGGCGGATGGTTGGGATAGTCCGCCGACGTGAAATAGGGTTTCCCATAGGCGAAGGCATGTACGATGGAGAGCCCTGAATGCCCGGGCATGAGCACCGCATGGGCTTGGGCCATTTCCCCGGCGATCCGCGCTTCGTCGGTGATGGCGCCGCGCCAGTGTATCCGGGGATCGTGGGATGCGGCGTCTCGTATCCTCGGCGCCTCGGGGCCGTCGCCGATAACCACCAGTTCGACACCAGGCAGCACCGATTTGAGGCGCTCGAAGTAGGTCAGGAGCAGGTCGATTCGCCGGTAGGGCACCAGCCGCCCGATCATCAGCAGCCGTTTCGGCGCGGCGCGGTTTACTTCAAAATCATAATGGCGCCGGATGTTTTCGGTATTCAGCGTGTTGTTGGCAAATCGCGCCTTGCCAGCGGGAACGACGCCGTGGGCCACCGCCCGTGCCATGCCTTCCTTCGTATAGAAAATGACGCGGTCGTAGAGTGAGAACGCCGCCCGCGGGTACATCTTCTGCAGCGGGGTCGGAGGGCTGCCCCGCCGCAACAGCGGGTGATTGTAGGTCACTAGCTGGTATCCGATGATCCTTTTGAGTATCGCCAGATAGGATACCAGCGCCAGGTGTTTTTTCTCCACCGGCATCAGTACGACCTGGAATCGCTCCCTGACGATCAATCGCGTCAGATCGCTCACGACCTTCGGGCTGATGCCGAACCGCTCCTTCGTCACCGGGACCGACACCGAGGGGAACCCCTCGTCGCCGGTGGTCTCCGAATGCCCCAGGCGACGGTTTGGCCGCCCGGTAAATACGCACAGGTCGATGCCTGCATCCTGGTTGAGACGCGCCAGAAAGCTGGCCTTGTAATGATTCAGCAGGGGCGCGATCCAGAGCAGTTTGATCGGTGGATGGGTCATGGCGGTGCGTGACTATCGCCGCTTGATGGCGCGGAGCAGGTTGAACAGTAACGGGGCGAGCCGGTACAGGCGGATTCCGAGGCTGGACCGCTGGGCCTCGTAGGCCATTGCCATCTGGCGCGCCGTTTCGGGCACCTGCCGTTTGGTAACAGTGCGGAACAGCTCAGGCAGGTCCGAAGCGTTCGACGTCCAGTCGAAATGGTTTTCCGCGTGCTTTCTCGCGGCGCGCTTGTACTGGCGGCAGCGATCAGCATGATCCACGTAATGCTGCATGGCGTCCGCCAGAGCGTCGACCGCCACTTCACACATCGGCCAGAAGTAGTTGTCCTTGCGTTTGAACCGCTTGGCGATGGCCACGCGCCGGCAACACGGCACGCCGGAAAACTCGTTCATGGGCGGCTCGTCGCTGGTGATCAGCGGGAGCCCGCATGCCAGGGCTTCGGCCATGGTGAGCCCGATACCTTCGAGCCGCGACGGGTACACGTAGACATCGCCGAGGTGGTAAAGGCCTGGTGCACCGACGGTTTCCTCGACCACCGCCAGCCGGCCGCTGGCGACGAGTCGTTCGATCACCGGTGCGGCGTCCGGGACTCTCTCCTTCAATTTGGCCTGGGAATGGATGACGAGACGCGCCCTGCCCTGTACCTTGTCGAAGGCATGAAGCATCAGGTCGGTGCCTTTCCGGTAAGGGCTGAATCCGCAGGAGTGAAAGAAAACGATCTCGCCATCCTTACCGACAGGGTCGTCGCTGGCCGGCTTGAACAGGTCGGTCTCCGTTCCCCAGGGCACGTACAACGCCTGGGGGTGCCACTCGAAAGCGCTGTGATGGCGCCTCGTGTTGCAGACCAGGAAATCGTAGTTGTCGAAGAGGCGGACCGTCTCGTCGGTGTAGTAGTCGACATAGGCGCCGGTGATCACCCCCAGCTGCGATGCCGCCAGTACCGGCGGCCACCAGTGCTGTTCATTGAAGAGCAAGATGTCCAGCTGCCGCGCGGCGATCCATTGTTTGAAATCGTCCAGGTCGAGGGCGGAGGCCAGGGGCAGATCCGTCCTCGCCCCGAATGTCACGTACGCCTGGCGAAAGTGATCATCCACCAGTCTTTCATTGCCCGGCCGGGCGTAAATATAGACATTGGCCTGATGGGCAAGCACGTTTCGGTACTGCCGGGACACGTAGGCGGCACCGCGTTCGAACCATGTGGTGACTATGCCGATTTTCATGGTTTAGGACGGCCATCTCATCAGACCGTGACCATCCGAATCGGCGTGTGCATCGATGGGATCGCCATAGTCTCTTCTTGTTTTCAAATATTTGACCGGCGCACCCGCATATACGCGGTATGGGGCGAGCCGGGAACTCTGAATCACCAGTGACTGGGCGCCGATGATGGCGCCCTCGGGGATGTCTGCGCCTTTTAACACCATCGTAAAGGCGCCAATCCATGCGCCGTTTCCGATGGCGATCGGGGCGCTGTCGATGGGCTGCCCCGCGATGGGTCGGCGCGCCGCGTAGGTATGGTCGCCGTCGCGGATGGAGACGTTTTCGGCAATCAGGCAATCGTCGCCGATGGTGATCCGGGAGCGCGAATTGAGCAGGATCTGTTGGGTCAGATTCACGCGGTCGCCAATGACAAGGACACCCGACGGATGGATGTCCAGCGTGATATCGAATCCGATGGTGACGTTGTCGCCGATACGGATGTTCGCCCGGGGAACCGTCCGGATTCGTGGAAACCGCTTGCATTTGAGGTGTTTGCCGATAGCGCATCCGTGAAGAGTCAGATAGCTCTTGAGCAGCCTGCCCCGCAATCGATGAAGGGCATTACGGTACCAGGTCTCTATCCTGTCCAGGGGCATCATGACGCGCCCTGCGAACGGATGGCGTTTTCCAGCACGGCCTGAATGCGCTGGGCGGCGTATCCGTCGCCGTAGGGATTGTGGGCGATGGCCATGGTGTCGAAGGCGTCCCGGTCATCCAGCAGCCGGTGGGCGCCCGAGGCGATTTTTTCCACATCGGTACCGACCAGCTTCACCGTTCCGGCATCGACGGCCTCGGGACGTTCCGTGGTGTCCCGCATGACCAGGACGGGTTTGCCAAGACTGGGCGCCTCTTCCTGGATGCCCCCGGAGTCGGTGATGATGATGTGTGCCTTGTCCATCAGACGAACGAAGGGGAGATAGGAGACCGGATCGATCAGGGTGATGTTCTTCTCGTTGCCGAGGATACCGAGAACGAGGGACTTCACATTGGGATTCAGGTGAACGGGGTATACGATTTCCACGTCATCCCGCTTCGAGATCCGTTTCAGCGCGGTGCAGATATTCTCGAAGCCCCTGCCGAAGTTCTCCCGCCGATGCCCGGTCACCAACACGAGCCGTTTCCCTTCGGCGTCCAATCTGGAGAAAAACCCCTCGCTCAGGCCGGGAACCGGCGGCGCGCTGGCCCGGACCTTCTCCAACACCAGAAACAGCGCGTCGATGACGGTATTGCCGGTGACGTGGATCTGTCGCTCAGGGATGCCTTCGTCCAGAAGATTCTGGCGTGAGCCGGCGGTAGGCGCGAAATGGATGTCCGTTATTCTCGACACCATCACCCGGTTGGCCTCCTCCGGCCAAGGAGCCTGCAGGTTGTGGGTCCTTAGACCGGCTTCCACATGAGCGACGGGCACCTGGTGATAGAACGAGGCCAGGGCCGCGGTGAATGCGGTGGTCGTGTCTCCCTGGACCATCACGCAGTCGGGTTTCACGTCGGCGAAGGCTCCGTCGAGGGAGACGATGGCCCTGGCGGTCAGCTCGGCCAGCGTCTGATTGGGGCGCATCAGGTTGAGATCAACATCCGGACGGATCTCGAAGATGTCCAGCACCTGGTCGAGCATTTCCCGGTGCTGTCCGGTGACGCAGACCGATACCTCCAGAGCCGGGCTGTCCTGGAGCTGTCGGACGACGGGGGCCAGTTTGATGGCTTCAGGCCGGGTGCCGAATACGATACAGATCTTTTTCTTCAAAATGGACTCCTGTGTCACAACGGCTGCACCGAGACTCGGGCCGGCCCCTCAGGGGCGATGAGGCTTCCGCAAAACGTAAAATATCGCCATCGGTGTAAATTTCTGGAAAAGACGGGTGGGGTGGTACCTGTGGTTGAAGGCGAACAGTCTGGCCAGGCGCCGGTCGATGGCCGTGCCGACGGACGATCGATAGGGATGCCCCAGCCCCATCGTTTCGACGGCCTTGATGAAGGGCCTGAACACGATGGGGTGCTCCCGATATACCTCCAATCCGGCGGCGCCGATGATCGCCCGGAACAGGTTGAGCGGGATGCCGCGCTCATTGGCGGTCAGGGCGGGACGCGGCCGGCGCCAGTCGCCCTGGCTGCAAATCGGTTCCCGGACCAGGAGCCAGCCGCCCCGCCGCATACACCGTGCCAGCTGGGAAAGCACTTTGGAGACATTGGGGATGTGGTGTAGCACACCGAAACAGGTTGTCAGGTCGAAGGTGTCGTCCTCGAACGGCAGCTCGCCGGTGACGGCGGGCTTGATGTAGTCGGCCGGGATGCCGAACACCGTGTCTGCGGTGAACAGCTCTGAGGGCTCGACAATGGTCAGCCGCTTGACCCGGGATGCGATCGGCTTGAACTCGTAACCGAAGGCGCTGCCGAACCCCAGCACTCGATCGAAGGCCAGGTCCGCCGGCAGGTGGGCAAACCCGCACTGATACTGCAGGTGGTAGTAGAGGTATCGCGAGTCGTCCAGCGGCGTGTTGGTCTTTCTCAGCTTGTCCGCGTAGCCCTCCGACTCCGCATCATACCAGATCATGATCTCTTCGGCACTGAAATCGTCGCCGTAGAGTTTTCGCCCCAGGAAGTAGTCATTCATATCGTCGCGAGTCGACACTGCCATTTAGACGTTCCTCATTCTTTACATTTATTCAATGGAACGCGGTTGCGCCCATGGCGGCAACACCCCGATCAGCTTGTCTTTGGACGACCTGGAAAGCAGGAGAAACCCCATGCCCGCATACCCGAGGCTGGCGATGGCATAAGCTCCCGCGATGGCAGGCAGGTTCATGGGGTATCCCGCGAGATAGATGCCTATGTATGCCAGCCCGTAGGTCAGCATGACGGCCGTCAGCAGGAGGCATTGCGTTTTGACGAATGCGGAAAGATCCATCTTCAGGCACTCCCTGTATATCCTGACGAGGCCGTAGACGGCGTGCAGAAAATACATGAAGAGCACGGAACAGGCGGCGCCGAGCATCCCGAACTGCCAGATGAGCCACAGCGCGGGCAGCGGGTACACGATCAGGTCGAGGATGCTCTGCTTGGCCTGGATCCCCGAGTTGCCCACGGCCAGCGAGAACAGGTACGGCAGGGTCAGGGCGCCGCAAAGGTAAACGGCGGCGCAGAGGATGATCGTCGGCCACAGCAGCGCCTGGGCAACGGCCTTGTCGAAGACGAAAGTCAATCCAGGGACGGCGGCGTACACCGCAAATGCCAGCAACGGCATCGCTGAATAGACGGCCAGGTCCTGCAGGGTGTTGTATTTCTCCCGCAGCTCGACGTGTTCTCCCGATCGATACAGGCTGCACAGCGACGGAAAAGCGGCCTGCCCGATCGCAGCCGGCAATATCCGCAGTTTCGAGAGCCCGCTGAACAGGAAGCCGTAATAGCCGATGGCGGCAATGGGAAAAAGCCTGCTGATGATTAGCTTGTCCAGCTGCTGCACCACCGTGCCGACAACTGTCGCCACCATGAGGCGGGAGGTATACTGCATGTTGCGCCGGATGACGTAGAACCGGAAACCGGGAAGCAGCATGCTCGCCTCGAACTGCTTCAGGCAGACGGCGACATATATCGCGATGCGGACCAGGAAGCAGGTGCTGTACCAGTAGATGACGGTGAAAAGGCCTGCGCCCGTGATGATGAGGATGATGGTGCCGGCATGCTGCACCGCCGTGGTGGCAACATCGATGATGTTGATGACCCCCATCCGCTGGACCCCCCTGAGGAGGCTGACATAGAGCCACCGCGGCAGCACCAGCAGGGAGGCCGGTCCGAGAATCTGGAGCACACGGATGGCCGTGTCCGGTGCCAGGGAATCCAGCGTGATCCAGTGGTGGACGATCCAGGGAGCGCCGAGGATGATGCCGAGGGAAACGACGGCATAAGCGCACCAGTAGAGCAGCGTGCTGGTCCGGGTGTAGTCGCTGATGTACCGCTTGTCGCTTTCCAGGTGGGATGACACTTCCCGCACGGTCGTCACCGCGACCCCGACCTGCAACATTTCGGATACGAGCAGGTTGATCATCGTCGTGAAGAAAATCAAACCGAGGACATCGTTGCCGAGCCGGTTGTGGATATACTTGACCGAAAAAACACTCAGGACAATCAGGCCCAGCTGGCCGACCAGGTTGTACTTGATGTTGTTTCGGAGACGAGACATTAACTGATCCAACGCCTGTAATTCAGTGTAGTGTTCCATGCTCTTTGATAGTACTACAGCGTATTTTACTATAGACAGATCATCCAAAAGGGTGTATGGTGCTGTTCAACAGGGCGATTGATGGGGGTGATGGCATAATGCTTGGCGCCGTATCTGCTGGCTTGGCCGGCACAGTCGTCGTTCGCCCTAAAACCATTGCAGTGTATCCTATGGCAAGTTCCAAAATCAAATCGACTCAGTAGTGTCCGGTTTAATTTTTTTGAATATGAGTTAACCTATTAAAAACAAA
>CAYUOU010000084.1:0-17342 GCA_964446485.1 uncultured Desulfobacterales bacterium
CCAAACCGCCGTTGGCGTTTTGGCGCAGTTCGACCCGGACACGGCAGATGCCAGTCAAGAGGGCGCCCTACGAATGGCCACCCGACTGGTAGCTCGTCTGGCCACCGTCCTGGCGGCCTGGGATCGCATACGAAACGGCAAAGCGCCGGTGGCGCCGGACCCCTCGCTGTCCCACGCAGCCAATTTTCTCTATATGCTCACGGGCGACGTCCCCGAGGCGGATGTGGCCCGGTTTTTCGATGTCTGCCTGGTCCTCCATGCAGAGCATTCCTTCAACGCGTCGACTTTTTCAGCACGGCAAATTGCCTCCACCCGCGCCCATATGTATGCAGCCGTTTCGGGGGCCATCGGATCGCTGTCCGGTGAACTGCACGGGGGCGCCAACGTTCGTGTCATGGAAATGCTGCTCAAAATCGGCTCGGTTGACAAAGTGGATGACTACATCGCAGCCGAATTGGATGCTGGCCGCGTCATCTTCGGCCTCGGCCATGCCGTGTACCAGACAGACGACCCCCGGGCCCACATTTTGGCGCCCATGAGCAAGATCCTGGGCGAGCGTACCGGACAGCCCCAGTGGTACGAGATTTCCACCGTGTTGGAGAAGAAAGGCAAGTCCGAGTTCAAAAAGCGCAAAGGCATCGACATCTACGTGAACGTCGATTTCTACAGCGCGTCGCTTTACTACGCCATGGGGATTGCCGTTGACCTTTTTTCGCCGGTGTTTGCCATCTCACGCATCGCCGGCTGGACCGCCCATGTGATCGAGGAACGATACGCCGGGGCCGCACCCAAGGCGGCGCTGTATCGGCCGGCTTCGGATTACGTGGGTGAATATTGCGGTCCTGATGAGTGCAGTTTCGTACCCGTCGACAAACGGTGATACGTTTTTGCGGTAAGCACCGGTATGGCCTGAAAAGTCAGAGTTCACCGGTGTGACAACGCCAAGGCCGCTTTGTCGGCAGGCCTGAAAAGTATAACGCAGCCGCCTTGTCGGCGGCTGTGGGAACAGGGGCATCTCGGGAAGAGTCGTCTGCGATCAGGGAGGACACCGGCGAGTGTGACTGCGGAGACGAATCAGGCGGTGTACAGTTTTCCTTGCAGCCAGTCGCGGATCTCCCCGTCAACAGGGTATACCCCTTTGAGATGGCTGATCGATTCAAGGAAACGGCTCCGTATGGGTTCGGGAATGTCGATGGCTGCCAACTCCTCGGCCTGCTCTGAGTTACGCCGGATCAGGTAAATGACCGGGTTGTGCCAGGTATTGACCACAAAGTACACCGAATAGTCGCCCTTGCCGCGGACCCGGTGATTGCCGAGGGCGGGATTGTTCCCCCACTCCAAATATCGGGTCACCGCGTCTTCCGGTGTCATGTCCCAATCGATGTCGTTGACTAGAACCGGGTCAGTCTGGATGGTCTCAAGCGTCAACATGAGTGCCTCCACATTTAGAGTAGAAAAGTAGGAATTTAGAAGACAATAAACCACCCTTGGGAATCGTCAATGCCGATCCAAGGACAAAATTGTCCATTGAAACATAAACGTCTCATCGGTTCTTTTTCAGAGCACTGCCGCATCCCCCTTGAATGATTAGGATAAATCTTAATTTACCGGTCAATCGCTGCCCGCTTGGCGATCGCAGTTTTTTGTTTCACCTGTATCAATGAGACATATTCGACAATCTCCATCGGATCCTTGATAACTCATAACCCATTGAATTCGTACAAAAACAATAATTCTAAAGCCCTTGGGAAAGCCATTGGCACGCGTTTTGATGGATCAAGCGGGTGAACCATTGCGGTAGGGCGCTCATCCACCTTCCGCGACGGGCCCTGCTACCGGCTGCCATTGGAGTGCGCTTCGCGTGAAACCTTGTGACAAACACATCTGTGAGACACTCGAACTCGTGAATCGAATGATGCTATTGGCCGATCAAGGCGATATCGACCGTGAAGACGTTGGGTGCGGGGTGCTGTACGGCACACTGCGTGATGCAGCGTTTAAGATCAAAAAGATGGCCGAGCAGGAAAAGTCGCGTCACCAGAAAAAAGGTAGATGGAAAGTGTAGGCCGACTTATTGGCGCGGCACGACAATCCGAAACCGACAACTGAACAACCATTACAGACAAGAAAAAGGAGGCATGATTGTGGCAACCCTGAAAGGATCGCAGACGGAGAAGAACCTGCTGGCCTCGTTTGCCGGCGAATCCCAGGCAAGAAACCGCTATACCTATTTTGCCGGTCAAGCAAAGAAAGACGGTTTCGTTCAGATCGCTGACATCTTTGAAGAAACCGCTAACCAAGAGAAAGAGCATGCCAAACGATTCTTCAAGTTCCTTGAGGGCGGTGAAGTGGAGATCGTTGCAGCTTACCCCGCCGGTGTGATCGGCTCGACGTACGACAACCTGATGGCCGCAGCGGCCGGAGAGCGCTTCGAACACACCGAGCTGTATCCCGGCTTTGCGAAAGTGGCCGAGGAGGAAGGGTTTGGGGCTGTCGCCATGGTGTACAACGCCATCTGCGTTGCAGAAGCACAGCATGAGAAACGTTATGTCGAAGTCGCCGGCAACGTCCAGGCCGACCGCGTGTTCAAGCGCCCGGAGCCGGTGGTGTGGCGCTGCCGCAACTGCGGCTACCTGGCAGAAGGCACCTCGGCGCCGGAAATGTGCCCGGCCTGCGCGCATCCTCAAGCGCATTTTGAACTGTTGGGAGAAAATTGGTAGTCACTAAAATACGGGGACACGCGTGTCCCTGTCAGCCAAAAAGGAGACGACATGGCAGAAAGACTTCAGGTTTACAAATGTGAAGCATGTGGCAACGTTGTTGAAGTACTCATGGGCGGCGGGGGTGAACTGGTTTGCTGCGGTGCACCGATGAAGCTCATGACCGAGAACACCGTGGACGCGGCCAAGGAAAAACATGTTCCGGTCATCGAGAAAGCAGCCGGCGGCTACAAGGTCAAAGTCGGCGACGTGGCGCATCCCATGGAAACAAAGCATTGGATCGTCTGGATCGAACTCATCGCAGACGGTAAAGCCTATCGCGAGTTTCTTGAACCCGGTGCCGCGCCCGAAGCATTTTTCGCCGTCGAAGCAGACACGGTGGTCGCACGGGAGTACTGCAACCTTCATGGATTGTGGAAGGCATAACCGATTGTTGGGCCCCGGGGGGATCAGGTCCGCCGGTGCCCGATCACCCAGCCCCCCCCCCCGGTCAGAGGAGGCCATCATGCCAAGCTGGAAATGCAGCAACTGTGGATACACCTTCGTAAAAGACCAACCTCCGGATGAGTGCCCGTCGTGCAAAGTCAAATGTGAATTTCTCGACAACACCTGCTACACCCCGGACTGCGAGTTTGACGGCACGGATAATCGCATCAAATAAGGTCGGGAGGAATACCGGTATGGCCAGAGCACTCATCGTTTTTGCCTCCCGAACGGGGGAAACGGAAAAAATCGCCGGTCTGATCGCTGAAGGCATCCGCTTTTCAGGCAACGAAGCCGCCGTCAAGGACGTCAAGGATATCAAAAAGGAAAGCGACCTTGAGGGGTACGATGCGTTGGTGTTGGGAGCGGCGACCTATCACGGAGACATGCTTCAGTCCATGAAAACCCTGCTCTTCCTGGCCGAGAAGGCCAGCCTGGAAGGCGTCGTTGGCGGCGCTTTCGGGGCTTTTGGCTGGAGCGGGGAAGCCCCGGATCGGATTTTCGATACCATGAAACATATTTTCAAAATGAACATGACCGCCGCCCCGCTGCGCCTCAAATCAAGCCAGATGGGTGGCGGCATGCAGATGGCACAAGACTATGGACGCGATGTCGTCAAGCAGATCTCAGGCTAAGCAGCTTATTGATTGACTGCGCAACATTTTTTAAGGAGGTTCTATGAGCACACCTCAGCACTGCCCCGGATACGAGAATTTCAAGAATCTGAAATCATTTAACTGCAAATGCCCTGAGTGCAGCGAAGAGATTGAGATTTTCTCCGACGAATTCGATAAAACCCATACCTGCAAGAAGTGCGGCGAACCCATCGATTTTACCCAGTGCACCTTGGAGGGCGGGGTCTAACCCACCGCAGTGGGTATCCGCCGGACCGGTTACCGGCAAGCCTTGCATGACACCAACGATGGTTGAACACCGCAACACCCCGGTCGCGCAGATGGATCGGGATGCGAAAGGGATGGTTTTGCCCATCCGGTGCGCAACCGGCGCCGGGTGCGACGCCCTGATGTTAAGGAGGCGTGTCTATGAACACCTTAATGCTATCGCGGCTGCAGTTTGCCTCGGCGTCCTATTTCTGATGCGCTTTCTTGTCCGCGGAGCACTGTGGCTGGCCAACAAGACCGATGAAGCGGTAAAAAGTAGCAAAATTGACCCTTCCCGGTCTGGAGTATTTTCAATGAGTACCCGCATACCGATCATTTTACTGGTGGTTTTTTGTGTCGCCGCAGGCGGTTCAATCGCCGGCGACTGGACACTCCAAAAAACACAACGCGGCGAGGCTGAAATGGTCCTCGACGGCGGCAAGACCGGCAACGTCCCCTTTAACCATCATATCCACCAGGAGAGGCTGTCTTCCGCATGCGAAGCCTGCCACGATCTGTTTCCCCAGAGGAAAGGGGTTATCCTGGAGCTTCAAAACGCCGGGAAGCTCGGGAAAAAAGATGTGATGAAACAATGCCAGAAATGCCACCGCAAAGCCAAGAAAGAGGGGAAGCCTTCCGGCCCCATCGGCTGCAAAGACTGCCACAGCATCAAAGGATAGCCCAACATGCTAGTGCTCGGCCTTCAGGGGAGCCCCCGAAAAAAAAGCAACACCCACTTTCTTCTTTCAACGTTCCTTGAGGCCGCCCGTCAGAAGGGCGCCCGAACCCAACTCGTCGACGTCTGCCGCATGGACATTCAGCCTTGCAAGGAGCTGGTGGTTTGCGAGAAGAAAGGGATCTGCCCCATCAAAGACGACATGACGCCGGTTCTCTACCCGCTGCTTCGTGAGGCGGAGGTGATCGTGGCCGCGTCGCCGGTGTTTTTTTACAATGTCACCGCACAACTCAAGGCCCTCATCGATCGCAGCCAGACCTTGTGGGCCAGGAAGTATCGACTTAAGCTCAGGGATCCACTGGACGCAACCCGCAAAGGCGTACTCTTGGCCGTCGGTGCCACCCGCGGCAAACAATTATTCGACGGCCTCGAGCTGACCGCAAAGTATTTTTTCGATGCCGTGGCCGCACGGTTCGAAGAGCGTCTCATGTACCGAGAGATCGAACATCCCGGGGACATGGCCGCCCACCCCACGGTCCGCGCGGACATCGCGCGCGTCGTGGACACCGTCCTGGCCCCGCTGTTGCAGCGGCGCAAAGTATTGTTTCCGGTGCACGGGAATGCATCGGTTGACGGCGGCCACATGGCGGCGGCCTTTATGCAAACCATGGCCGGTGACCGGTTCGAGGCATTCTGCGCAGGACCACCCGATTCCGCCCCGCCGTCGCAAGCGGCAGCAGCGGTTATGGCCGAAAAAGGGATCGATCTCGGGTTTCGGCAGACCCGCAGCCTACCCGAAGTCCTTAGTGAGGCGGCGCCGGCGCTGACCATCGCCATCGACGGACGCTCAAAGGGGGAAAACGTTTTATTGAAAGCCACCGAAGCATGGGGCATCCCATGCGCCCCGATGACAGAAACCGGCCAGGTACGCCAGTATCGCGACACCATCGAAACACGGGTGGCGCGTTTCATTGCCGATGAAGCTGGAACATCACGATAGATCAATTGACGGAGGAGGATAGAATGGACAAGTATGTATGCACCGTTTGTGGTTATGTGTACGATCCCGCTCAGGGCGATCCTGACAACGGCGTTGCCGCCGGAACCGCCTGGGAGGACGTCCCCGACAACTGGGAATGCCCCATCTGTGGCGCCAGCAAGGACGATTTCGAAAAAGAATAACCCGTTTTGACAGTTATCGGCGGTGTCACTGCCATGAGGAGGCCGTCTTCCACCGGCAATCTTCGCGGTGGGTTGCGTTTGTTTGACACCCGAGTCCGCAACCTTTCACGTGAGGCGTTTTATGAAACCGATAGAAATCGCTAAAAACATTTACGCCGTCGGCGTCACTGATTGGAACATCAGGGATTTTCACGGATATTCCACGTACAATGGGACCACCTACAATGCCTTTCTCATCGTGGGCGAAAAGACGGTACTCATCGATACCGTAAAACAACCCTTTGCCGATCAGCTGCTCGACAACATTGCCAGCATCATCGACCCCAAGCAGATCGACGCGGTGATTAGTAACCACACCGAAATGGATCACTCCGGCAGCCTGGCCCGGGTGATGCATCGCATTGGAGAAGACAAACCGCTGTATTGCTCTAAAATGGGCCTCAAGGCCCTGGGCAAGCATTTTAGACAGCAATGGGACTATCAGCCGGTGTCCCACGGGGAGGAGCTCAACATCGGTGAGCGGACCCTGACATTTCTTGAAACGCGCATGCTTCATTGGCCCGACAGCATGTTCACCTACCTCAACGAAGATCGCATCCTCTTTTCCAGCGACGGTTTCGGCCAGCACTACGCCGGTCATGAACACTTCGACGATGAAGTCGGTGATGCCATCATGCCGCATGCCAAGAAATACTTCGCCAACATATTGCTGCTATACACCCCGAAACTGGGAAAGCTCATCGCCAAAGTCAAGGAGATGGGACTGCCCATCGATATGATCTGCCCGGATCACGGCATTATCTGGCGCAAAGACCCGGGGAAAATCATTGCCGCCTACGAGGAATGGTGCCGACAGAGCCCCCAAAAACAGGCGGTGGTCATCTACGACACCATGTGGCACAGCACGCAGAAGATGGCGGAAGCCGTGGTGGCGGGTATTGCGGACGAAGGCGTGCCGGCGGTTCCCATACACATCCGCAGTTCCCACCGCAGCGAAATCATGACGGCAGTCATGGACGCCGGCGCCGTGGTGGTGGGCTCACCCACACTGAACAACCAGATGTTTCCCACCGTGGCCGACGTGCTCACCTACATGCGGGGTCTCAAACCCCAGAACAAGATCGGCGCCGCATTCGGCTCTTATGGTTGGAGCGGCGAGGCCGTCCAGCAGGTCACCGAAGTGCTGGAATCCATGAACATGGACATCGTGGCCCCCGGTGTGCGAGCGCACTACGTTCCAGACAGCGATGCCATCGTTGCCTGTGAAGGGCTGGGGCGATCGGTGGCCAAGGCATTGATCAAGAGACTGGACGGGCAGCCGCCGCTGGAGTGAGCACCGTGCGTCGGATACCTGAAATCGACATCGGCCAATGCACCCTTTGCGAGGGGTGCATCGCCGCCTGCCCGGAGGTGTTCCGCATCAATGACAGCGGGTATCTCGAAGTGATCGACATGGCGGTCTATCCAGCAGGCTGCGTGGACGACGCCATCAAATATTGCCCGGAAGACTGTATCACCTGGGTCAACGAGTAAGGGAGGCCACCCACCTATGAAGAAGACCGCACTGTTTGTCTTTAACGGCGATCCCATGTGTTTCATCCATGTTCTGCTGAACGCCCTCGACATAAGCGCCCGGGGTGTCGATGCGGGCATCGTTATCGAAGGGGCTGCCACCGGCCTGGTACCGGCGATGGAAACTCCGGAAAACCCCCTCAATGGGCTATGGAAAAAGGTCCGCGACGCCGGCCTGGTGGCCGGCGTATGCCGTGCCTGCGCCACCAAGACGGGGACCGCGTTGGCAGCCAAGGATCTTGGACTCCCCCTCCTTGACGACATGTCCGGCCACCCGTCCATGGCCGCCTACCGCCAGGCCGGCTGGGATATCATCACCTTCTGACAGGTCACGGCCGTGCGACGACTCAAGCAACAGGTTTTCGATGTGCTCGACAGCCGGTCTTTCGACAAACGGATGCTCGAACTCTTGGCAGCACCCGGCCGCCGTGTGGTGAACCCCCTCTTCGGCTATCTGATTCATGCGGATGAAATCGTCCGGTGGCGCGCCGTCGTAGCCATGGGCGCGGTCGTCTCCCACCTGGCCGACCAGGAGCCTGAATCGGCACGGGTAGTCCTCCGGCGAATGATGTGGCAGTTAAACGACGAATCCGGCGGCATCGGCTGGGGATGCCCTGAAGCGATGGGGGAATGCATTGCGCGGCACCCGGTGCTGGCCGCCGCCTACCACCGCATCCTGGTATCCTATCTCGACCCCGAGGGGAACCACCTTGAACACCCCCTGCTCCAACGTGGGCTCCTATGGGGGATCGGTCGCGCCGCCCATGCCCGCCAAAAACTAATGGTGGGCTGGGGGCAATGGCTCTTGCCCCATCTCACCGATGACGACCCGCATCACCGGGGGCTCGCCGCCTGGAGCGCCGGTGCCACGGGCGATTTTCGCCTCGTGCCGGCCCTGGAACCCCTCCTGCAGGATACCCAGCCGTTTTTCTTTTTCGACGGCACCCGGGTGTGCTCCCCACAGGTCAAGGACGTGGCCGCTCAAGCCCTGAACCGCCTTACGGCGGTAGGGACATCCACGGATTCATGACCCCAACGTTGCTAAAGCCGTTGGGGTGAACATTCCGGTAGTTATTGACATCACTTTGAGCCTCGGCCTAAACAAGTGGGCGTAAAACCCACCCCGTTCGTGGGAGAAGAACATGCTACGCTTCCGATATATGATCAATCGCATCGTTCTTGCGGCAGCGGTCGTCGTCATCATCATCATCGCCGCCGCCGCGGGGTGTGCTCCTCCCCATCGGTATGAATACGATAGCATCCGAAGAGAATATGCCGGCGCCATTAACAGAATCGAAGCCGCTAACGCCGGGGCTTTTCCAAGCTCCCCGAGCGCCCACTGGGACGCCGATCAGCTGCTGTCGCTGACCGTCGCCATCGATATTGCGCTGACAAACAACCCAGACCGGCAAATGGCCTTGGCGCGCATTTCCCAGGCCGAGGCCATGATTACCCGCGCCACTGCCGGCTTTTATCCCACCGTTGGCATCACTTCGGAATATCTTCAGGGGGATGCGCCATCAGCCTATCTGTTCAAAACCATCGACCAGCGGCAACTGGCCCCCAATACCGACTTCAACAACCCGGGATGGTTTCAAAACTGGGAAACCGGAGGAACACTCAACTGGAACCTGTACAACGGCGGCCGGGATCTGCTGTCCCGACGGATGTCCGAAACGGGCCTGGGCATCAGCGATCTTGACCGCGAGAGCATCGACAATTCCCTGCGCGCATCGGTCATCCATGGGTTCTACAACATTCTGGCTGCGGAGGATTTCCTTGCCATCAGCCGCGAATCCGTAGCCACCGTGCAGGAACAGCTCAGGGTCATGCGGGTGAGATACGATGCCGGCGGCGCACTCAAGTCGGATATTCTGTCGCTGGAGGTCCGACTGGCCGAAGCCGAGGAGGAAGTGATCCGAGGAGAAAACCGTGTCAACACCGCTACCGCCGCACTGGCCAATGTGCTCGGCCTCGATCCCGATACGCAACTGCGCCTGGACCCCGCCGCATCCAGCGAGGCCCTACGCGTTCCGGCCACCTTCAGCGAAGGATTGACGCACGCTCTGGCCCACCGCCCTGAGATCTACCGCGCGAGACAGCGGGTCATTCAGTCGCGCATGGCGGTGGACGTCGCCAAAGGCGGCTACCTGCCCACCGTCGATCTGCAAACCCGCTGGTACGTGGATGCGCCAGAGATTCCAGAATACGACATTGCCAAGGACAATTGGACCGCCGGCGTGATGCTCCATTGGGGGTTGTTCACCGGGTTTTCTACTCAGGCAGAGGAACGGCAGGCCAAGGCGCAACTGGAAGAGGTGCTCATGGCCGACCGCAAGGCGCTGCAGTCGGTCAAGTTCGACGTCAAAACCGCCTACCTGAGACTCCAGGAGGCCGGAGCGCGACTGGCGGTGGCCCGCAAAAGCATCGAAAGCGCGGAAGAGTCTTTCAAACTGGTCGAACAGCAATATGCCGGAGGCTCCGCCACCATCACCCGCTATCTCGAAGCGGAATTGGCGCGGAGCCGCAGCCGGCTGCACGTTGCGACGGCGACCATCGATCACCTCAAAGCCAACGCCGACCTTTGCCGGGCCATTGGCAAATGGTCACCCACCATGGAGAACAAGGGGGGAAAAACACCACCATGAGCATGTCACCCAAACGAATCGGCCTTTGGGCTGGCGGCATCGTTGCTGCAGGAATTGTGGCCGGCTGGTGGATTTCCGGCGGGGAGAAAATCTCCCCGGAAACACAGGTATCCGTTGCGGCGGCAACGCGTGCGCCGTCATTGACGGCCCCGGTGCAACGCGGGGTAATCACCGAGTGGTATGAAGCCGTGGGCACGGTGCGCCCCCGAACAGAAACGCGCATCGAAGCACAGGTCACCGCCCAGGTGGTCGATGTGAGGGTGCGCTCGGGCAACAAGGTCGACCGCGGCGATCTGCTGGTCACTCTGGACAACCGCCAGTTCATGTCCCGGCTTGATCAGGCCAAACAGGGCCTTAAATCCGCGGAGGCACAGGAGAAACAGGCCCGGCAAGCCGTTGCCGCAGCAAAGGCCGCCTTTGAGCAGGCAGCATCGGCCTACAACCGAACGCGCACCTATTTCGATGCCAAAGCCGCAACTGCCCAGGAAATGGAAGGGGTGGAATCCAACTACCGGCAGGCCGAGGCGCAACTCGCCCGGGCAAAGGAGAGCATCGCCGGGGCGAATGCCGGCATCCGCCAGGCGCGGGAAGTGATCCGGGAAGCGGAGATCGCCTTGGGCTTCACCCGAATCAGCGCACCAGACGCCGGGGAGGTGTTGCGACGCATGGTGGAGCCAGGAGATATAGCAATGCCGGGGAAACCTTTGCTCACGCTGCAAACCGAAGGAACGCACCGGTTGGAAGCTCAGGTTCGCGAAGGACTTATCAGTCGGGTGGTCCGGGGGGAAACCCTGCTGGTGGAAATCAAGACGCTGAATCGCGTCGTCGAAGCCGTTATCGAGGAAATCGTGCCCTACGCCGACCCCCAGTCGCGCACCTTCCTGGTGAGAGCCGGGCTCCCCGCCATGCCCGGATTGTACCCAGGCATGTTCGGCAAGCTCAGGGTACCTGCAGAGACCCACGAGGTGGTGACTATCCCCGCGGCTGCACTCAGAAAGATTGGCCAACTGGAACTGGTCACCGTCAAGGAAGACGGCCAGTGGGCGACGCGCTACATCAAGACGGGAAGATCCTTCGACAGCCGAATCGAAGTACTTTCCGGACTCGACGGCGGTGAAACCGTGGGCGTATATTGAATGGAACAGTATAATGGTTGAATCTAACGACACACCGACGGGGTTGATCGCCCGCATCGTTCACCGCTTTCTCACCTCCCAGCTTTCCATCATTCTGGTGGTGACGTCGCTTTGTTTGGGCGCGGCGGCCATTCTGGTGACACCTCGTGAAGAGGAACCGCAGATCGTCGTTCCCATGGCCGACATCTACGTCCAGGCGCCCGGGGCCAATCCCGCCGAGGTGGAAAAACTGGTGGCCACCCCACTGGAGCGGCTTCTGTGGCAAATCGACGGGGTGGAGTACGTCTACTCCATGTCCCGGCAGGATATGGCCGTGGTCACAGTGAGGTTTTTCGTCGGTGAAGACCGAGAAGACTCTCTCGTCAAGCTTCACAATAAAATTCTCATGAACCAGGACCGAGTCGCGCCGGTGATCCGAGGGTGGGTGGTTCATCCCGTTGAGATCGACGACGTCACTATCATCAATCTCACGCTGTACTCGGACCGTTATGACGATCACGCCCTACGACGCATGGGCGAAGAAGTGATGACACGGCTGGAAACCGTGAAGAACATTAGTCGCACGGAAATCATCGGCGGCCGAAAGCGGGAAATCCGCGTTGAATTGATTCCGGAGCGCATGGAGGGGTCCCATGTGTCTCTCCTGGAAGTACAACGCGTACTGCGCGGCGCCGACGCCTCTATCACCGCCGGAAGTATTTCCACCACCAACCGCCGGTTTACCATATCCAGCAACGCCTTTCTCACATCGGCCGAGGCCGTGGCCGACCTGGTGGTGGGGGTTCACCAGGGGCGGCCGGTCTACCTGCGGGATATCGCGGCCATCACCGATGGACCCGAAGAGGCGACGGCCTATTCGCGGATCGGTTTCTCACAGCGGTATCTGCGAGAGCACGGCCTTTCCGAGAAGGCTGCCGAGTTTCCGGCGGTGACCCTGGCCATCGCCAAGAAAAAGGGGTCAAACGCCGTCACCGTCGCCAGGGATGTGCTCGACAAAGTTGCGGAACTCGAACGCACCATCATCCCCGACGACGTCCACGTCACCGTCACCCGAAACTATGGTGAAACCGCCCAGGAGAAGGTCAACGAACTCCTCAGCTCCCTGGCTTTTGCCATCCTTGCCGTCGTGGCCCTGCTCTCGGTGGCGCTGGGATGGCGCGAGGCGCTGGTGGTGGCCCTGGCCGTTCCCATCAGCTTCTCCCTGGCGCTCTTCGTGAACCTGATATTCGGCTACACCATCAACCGGGTCACCCTCTTCGCCCTCATCCTGTCACTGGGGTTGGTGGTGGACGACCCCATCACCAACGTTGACAACATTCAGCGCCATATCCTCATGCGGGTGAGAAAACCGCTGGCGGCGACGCTGTTCGCCGTCAACGAAGTGCTGCCTCCGGTGATAATGTCCACCCTGGCCATTATCATTTCGTTTACACCGCTGTTTTTCATCACCGGCATGATGGGCCCCTACATGGCGCCCATGGCCTCCAACGTGCCCCTAACGGTGATCTTCTCCACGGTCTGCGCCCTGACCATCGTCCCATGGTTCAGCCATATGCTCTTGAAAGGACGCGGGGATGAAGCGGCCGGCGCCGATGACGCTGCCGCAGCGGCACCCGCGGGTCCGGTTCATCGGGCCTATCGGGGTCTGCTCAATCCCTTTTTGAAATCACGGTTGCTGCGGTACGGCCTGCTGGTGACGATACTGCTGCTGCTGGTCATATCGGGCAGCCTGGCGTTGTTTAGGAAAGTGCCTCTCAAACTGCTTCCCTTCGACAATAAAAACGAGTTTCAGCTCGTCATCGACATGTTGGAAGGCACCACGGTGGAAGCCACGGACGGTGTCGTCCGCGCCTTCGAACGCTACCTCAGCACAGTGCCGGAAGTGACCCACTTCGTGAGTTTCTCCGGGCAGGTGTCGCCCATGGACTTCAACGGCATGGTGCGGCACTATTACCTGAGAGATCAGGCCCACATGGCGGACATCCGCGTCAACCTGGCCCACAAGGACATGCGCCAGCAGCAAAGCCATGAAATCGTTCTTCGTCTCCGCACGGACCTTGAAAAAATCGCCGCCGCCAAGGGGGCGGTCCTCAAGATTGTCGAAGTGCCGCCCGGCCCGCCGGTGCTCTCAACCTTGGTGGCCGAGGTCTACGGGGACCTGGACCGAAGCCACGAACAACTCATTGTCGCCGCCGAGCATGTCAAGGGGCTCATGGCCATGGAACCCTTCGTGGTTGACGTTGATGATTCCACCGAGGCCCCCCGTGAGCAGTTCGACTTCCTCGTGGACAAGGAAAAAGCCGCGCTCCACGGCATTTCCACCGGAGCCATCCTTGAGACCCTGCGCATCGCCGTCAGCGGCGGGATTCCCGCAACGGTGCACCAGCCGGGCGAACGCCAGCCCCTGCGGGTGCGCACCGTGCTGCCGCGGGTCAAGCGCTCCACTCTGAGTTCCCTGTCCCAGATCCCCATGAAAAGCGCTTCCGGCGACATGATCCCCATGGCCGAACTGGTGACCATTGTCAGCGTTCCCGAAGCCCAGCCCATCTACCACAAGAATCTCGAGCGGGTCGTTTTCGTCACCGGCGAGATGGCCGGGCGCGCTCCGGCAGAAGCCGTTCTCGACATTCAAGCCCGGCTTAAAGACCAGCCCATGCCGCCAGGAACCCTCGCCCACTGGGCCGGTGAGGGAGAGTGGAAAATCACCATCCGGGTTTTCAGGGATATGGGCATCGCCTTTGCCGCGGCCCTGCTGGGCATCTATATTCTGCTCATCGTGGATACCGGGAGTTTTTTCATGCCGGTGCTGATCATGATGGCCATCCCCCTCACCTTGCTGGGAATCATGCCGGGGTTTTGGCTTCTCAACCTGATCACCGGCAGCGAGATCGGCGGATTCGCCAATCCGGTGTTTTTTACTGCCACGAGCATGATCGGCATGATCGCCCTCGGGGGCATCGTCATCCGCAATTCACTGGTGCTCATCGAGTTCATCCAGAAGGCCATTGCCGGCGGCATACCCTTTAAGGAGGCCATTTTGGAAAGCGGTGCCATCCGCATGCGCCCGATCCTGCTCACTGCGGCCACCACCGCCATCGGCGCCTGGCCCATCACCCTGGACCCGGTGTTCAGCGGCCTGGCATGGGCACTGATCTTCGGGCTGGTGGCCTCCACGCTGTTCACACTCCTGGTGGTGCCAGTGACCTACTACGCGCTATACCGAAAGCAGCACGGTGCTTCGTGACCTTCAAGACCATCATCTTCGATCTGGACGGCACTCTGGTAGACACCCTGCCCGGCATCGCCGCCGCGGCCAATCGGGTGCTCCAAAAGGCCGGGTTCCCCACCCATGACACCGACCGGTACCGCGACTTCATCGGCGACGGCCTCAGCGCCATGGTAAAGCGGGCCCTACCGCCGGAGGTCGACGATACGGCCATCGTTGCCAGGGTGATCGAAGACACCGCCAAAGCGTACGACCGCACCTGGGCCGCCGCATCGATCCCCTACCCCGGCATTTCAGATCTGCTGGAACGTAGCATCGGCAGCGGCTTGATGCTGGCCGTACTCTCAAACAAGCCCGACAAACCGGCCCGCGAAATGGTGGCCGCCTTTTTCCCCCGGGACATCTTCTCCCTGGTAATCGGCGCCGCCAGCCACACCCCGCCGAAACCGGATCCCTCCGGTGCACTGGGGATCGCCGAAAGCCTCGGGGTGAAACCCAACGACTGCTTTTTTCTGGGAGACATGGCCGTGGACATGAACACGGCACGCGCGGCCGGCATGTTTCCTCTCGGAGCGCTCTGGGGGTATCAATCGGCCGAGGAGCTGCTGGGTGCCGGCGCCGCTGCGCTGATGCGAACGCCCGCGGACCTTGCGGCCTTTTTCAAGTGATGGCCATGACGACCAAAGACACCGGAACTCACGGACCCGCGACCGAGTCCAATGCATCGGGGGAATACCCACAAACGCCGCGCGTGGCCGTGGGGGCACTAGTCGTTCACCAGGGCCGGGTCCTCTTGGTCAAACGCGGAAAGCCGCCGTCCAAATGGCTGTGGGCTATCCCCGGCGGCAGCGTCCGATTGGGGGAATCTTTGCAGGAAGCTGCCAAGCGGGAGATCTACGAGGAAACCGGTGTCGTCATCCGGGCCGGTGCCCCCATATTCACTTTTGATATCGTTAAAAAGGATTCGGACGGCACAGTGAAGTTTCATTACGTCATCGTGGATCTATCGGCCGACTACATCAGCGGCACACCGCAGCCGGGCGACGACGCGATGGAAGCCGCGTGGGTTCCCCCCGAAGCGCTGGCATCCCTAAAGATGGCGCCCGTCACCCGACGGTTTCTCGAAGCGCACCTGACGGCGAAGGGAAGCCCCAAGTGATTTCCGACCGCCTGCGCTGGAACCGCAAATACCGACAAATGGACACCGCCGGCGAGGCGGCGGCGCCCATCGTGGCCGCCCATCATCACCTGGCGCCCCCCGGACGCGCCCTGGACATCGCCGCCGGCGCCGGTCAAAATGCCCGCTTTTTGGCAGAAAAGGGATTCACCGTCACGGCCGTGGACATCTCCGATGTGGCCCTGGCACTCCTGGCCGGCGTTCATCCCCGGCTTCACCCGGTCTGCCTGGATTTGGACCGATGGACACCCCCGAAAAACCGCTACCAGCTGGTCATCAACCTTCGCTATCTGAACCGCCGCCTATTCACGCCCATATATGAATCCCTCGTCAACGGCGGGGTTCTGATCTTCGAGACGTTCATCGATCCCCCGTCCGGCCGTAACGGGGCCAGCCACTGCAAAGACTATCTGCTCAAGGAAAACGAACTTCGTCGCGCCTACGCATCCATGAACATCGTCCTTTACGAAGAGGCCGTGCGCGAATGCCCCCAAGGCGCGGGCAAAATGGCCTCGTTGGTGGCCGTAAAGCGGTGAGTCGTATGCCGTCTTTTTCTTCATGACGGTACGGCTGGTAGACATGGTGAGAAATGGATGACCGCCTTCAGGTTGTGCGATATTTCTTCGGAAGTCTTTGGACGGGCGGGCATAAAGCCCGCCCCTACGAACCCGCTCCACCCCGTCAGGTAGGGGCGGGGTTTAACCCCGCCTGCGCAGATTGAAGCGTTGCACTGAAAACTGCTGCGCAGTCGCTCAGGTTAGCTGGTGCCCATCCATGGGAAGGCTCACGCGCCCTCTCCCCTATCCCCTCCCCCCCGGGGAGGGGTATTTGTGGATGGAGACTATCTGGTATTATTTAAAGCGAGGATACGCATGACCGACCAGAAGAACAATACCCAGAAGGGCCTTCTCATCGTCAACACCGGAGACGGCAAGGGGAAAACCACCGCCGCCCTGGGCACGGCCCTTCGCGCGGCCGGGCACGGGATGCGGGTGGGCATCGTTCAATTCATCAAAGGCGCCTGGACCTACGGGGAACTGGCCGCGATCAAGCGATTCGACGACCTCATCGACATTCACGTCATGGGACGCGGGTTCACCTGGAAAAGCGAAGATTTGGAAAAAGACCGCCAGGCGGCCCGGGAGGGCTGGGCGAAAGCTGTCGACATGATCCGCTCCGCCCGGTATTCCCTGATCATTCTCGATGAACTCACCTACTTGATGACCTTCGATTTCGTGGACAGCGACACCATCCTCGGCACGTTAAAGGACAAACCCCCTGCCCTGCACGTCATCGTCACCGGGCGCGGGGCCCCGGACGACCTCATTTCCATGGCCGACCTGGTCACCGACATGCAGGCCGTCAAACACCCCTATGCCGCCGGCATCAAGGCCCAACAGGGCATCGAGTTTTGACAACAGAGTGCCGCTACGCTTGGTTTGCAACGATACGCCGGCATCACGACCCAGAAGCGTCATGACCATCGGATAGGGCGATAGATGGGTCCTGCAGAATCCATGTCGCCATTTTTTGTCGACTTTATCCTTTACAACGACCCCACCGGAGGTACTCACGATGCGAATAGCCAAGAATGACGGTTCCGTAAAAAGTCCGATATCTGCGTTACGCGTCATCCTTCGT
>CAYUOU010000085.1:0-17148 GCA_964446485.1 uncultured Desulfobacterales bacterium
TATTGATATTACATCAATAATAAAAAATGTTGACAGGGGCAATATAGGATGTCCCTACTCCAGGGGAAGTATCAGCGCGAACGGTCCGGGTGTCCATCCACTTAGCTCAGCTGAAATACCACTCGACGGAATAGATCGCCTCGCAGATCATGTCATCCGGGCCGACCCCACCCAGTTTTCCACGCCTAACCCTGGAACTCGCCTGAATTCTTTTTCGTTATTGGTAACCAGTACCCCTTGATGGGAAAGGACAATGGCGGCAATGACCAAATCATTGGGTCCGATGGAAGCCCCGGCCCTTTCAGCGTCTGCCCGGATATCGGCATACGCTTCAGCGGCGCCATTATCAAAGGGGACAATCTCGAAGGGTTCGAGAAATTGCAGCACTTTTTCCCGGTTTGCCACAGCCTGCCGGCTTTTTGCCGCACCATAAAGCAATTCGGCCTTGACCATGACGGGAATCTTCACATCGTCAGGGTTCAGGGCCAATAATTCGGAACGGATAACCGGGTATCGGCCTGTGAGAAAATAGATACAGATATTCGTATCGAGAAATACCATCACAGGCTTTCTCTTCGGGCATCTTCAGCCATTGCGTGCCGGTCCGGGGCGAAAAAGGATTCGTCGCCGATGCTGCCAAACAGGCCTGCAAAATCATTCGGCCATTTTTCTGCCAGGGACTTTTCCACCGTCCTGGCAACCCATTTTGAGACGGAAAGCTGCTCGATGTCCGCAGCCCGGCGGACCCTGGCATAGACCCGTTCGTTCATATAGAGTGAAATCTGAGGCATGATTTCCTCCTTCGTCTGTATGTGTTAGGTTATAACATAGCTTACTATGGCCCGTCTGTCTATCGTCATGGGCACAAATGATGCCGTTCCCTTTTCAGAGTTGACGGTATCGCCAAAGATGCCTTAAAGGCGGCTTTGATTGCCGGTCAACGGGTGCTGCCGGGGTCCGCCCCTACCCGAAGCCTTGACCCGCTGCGGTCTTTGGGGTATGGCACTCATCGACATCGCCATCGGCGGCGGCTCATCGGATGGAGCGGTCCGCCGGCACTGATAACGAGTTATGCAACAGGTCTTTAGACCACCCAGGCTCGACTGGGTGGTTTTTCTATTTTGGGAGGATGCCATGGACAGGCCGCGGCTGCTGGTCATCGACAACTATGACTCTTTTACCTACAACCTGGTGCAGATGTTCCTGCAGTATCCGCTGGACATCACCGTATACCGTGCCGATAAAATCAGCCTCGAGGCCGTGGCGGCAGCGGTGCCGGATTATCTTTTGGTGAGCCCCGGCCCCAAGGATCCCCAACACGCCGGCATCTCCATCCCACTGATCACGCGGTTTCACCGCACAGTACCCATCCTCGGCGTCTGTTTAGGGATGCAAAGCCTCAATGAAGCCTTTGGCGGCAAGACGGTGCGCGCCCCGGTGCCCATGCACGGAAAAACCAGCCAGATCCGCCATGACGGCCGGGGCCTATTTGCCGGGCTGCCCTCCCCGTTTCGTGCGGCGCGCTACCATTCCCTGGCCGTTTCCCCCGCCGCCGACAGCCCTCTCACCGTGACGGCACACAGCGATGACGGCGTCATCATGGGCCTGTCCCACCCCGAGTGGCCGCTCCACGGCGTCCAGTTCCACCCGGAAAGTTTCATGACTGAGCATGGGTTTCCCCTCATTGACAATTTTCTCCGACTCGGCCCCATTGCGGTTTGGGTTAACCGGGGCCGCCGCCACACCGAGGCCCTGGCCACTCACCGATTTGCCGTGGGCAAAGCGGCATGAGCGGCAGCCCCTGCTCGTGCTCGCTAAAAATATAAGAGACCCAATAGACGGAATTGGATGACACACAGTGCAACCCATCGAAGAAATAAATGATTTGGCCGGCAACATCGTGGGCATCGACACCGAAACGATCGATTTATCCCAAAGCTTCCTCGAAGCGGCGGGGCACTTCACCGGCCTCCCCGGCACCGTGGTGCTCATGAGCGGCGGCGAATTGGATTGCGCGCGACACCACATTTTGGGGATTCGACCCTGGCTGAGCCTTCGGGGTGGGCGACACCGGCAAACCCTCACGGTGAAAGGCTGCGACCGGACCATCTCCGCCGATCCCTTTGACACGCTGCGAGACGTTCTCGAGACATGGCGCCTGCCCAAAGCGAAGCTGCCGGCACCCATCGCCGCCGGGCTCATGGGCTACTTTTCCTACGATTTGAAAGACTGCCTCGAGTCCCTGCCGCGAACCACGGTCGACGATCTTTACCTGCCCCACATTTGCCTCTACGCGCCGTCGATCCTGATCGTTCATGACGTCACGGGAAACACCACCCGCCTGCTGCGCCCGCGATTCGACACCGAAACGGCGGCCGATGCGCAATTGGAAATCGCCGAAATCAAAAACACGCTGGGCAAGATGGCGCCAAAAACCGGCACCTTTACCGGCGACACGGGCGGCTTTCAATCCAATTTCGTCCACGAAGACTACCTCGATGCCGTCGCCCGCATCCGCGAATACATCGCCGCGGGCCACGTCTACCAGGTCAACATGAGCCAGCGGTTCCAGATGCGGTTTTCCGGCGACCCATGGGCCATGTTCAGCGCCCTTTACCAGCGAAACCCGGCCCCGTTTTTCGCCTACATCAATGCCGGTGACCACCACATCGTCTCCACCTCGCCGGAGCGGTTCGTGCTCCGGGAGGGCGAGCGGGTGGAAACCCGGCCCATTAAGGGCACCCGGCCCCGGGGGGACGGCCCCGAAGCCGACGCGGCCCTGAGGGAGGCACTGGCGGCCAGCACCAAGGACGACGCCGAGCTGTCCATGATCGTGGATCTGCTCAGAAACGACATCGGCAAGGTCTGCCGCGGCGGGTCGGTCCGGGTGGCTGATCACAAACGGGTGGAGGCCTACACGAACGTCTGGCACCTGGTCTCGGTGGTGGAAGGCCGCCTCGATCCGCAGTACGACAGCGTGGACATTCTCCGGGCCACCTTTCCCGGCGGATCCATCACCGGCTGCCCCAAGGTGCGGTCCATGGAAATCATCGACGAAATGGAACCCACCCGACGTCACATCTATACCGGCTCCATCGGCTACGTCAGTTTCCACGACACCATGGATCTCTCCATCGCCATCCGCACGGCCACCGTATGCCGCGATCGCGTGACCTTCTCAGTGGGCGGCGGCATTGTGTTTGATTCCGACCCGGCCGACGAGTTCGACGAAACCCTTCACAAGGGCCGGACCCTGATGGAAGTCTTCGGTGGCGGCCAATCAGCGAACGCCGCCCCCAGGGATTGGTGCTGGGACACCGGCACGTTCAAACCCCTGGACGTCGCCGCCGTCCCCATCGCCGATTTGGGGCTACAATACGGTTACGGATTCTTCGAAACCATCCGGGTCGAACACGGCCGAATCTGCCGCCTGGACGACCACCTGTCCCGCTTCAACGATGCGTGGGCGGCGCTTTTCCCCTCGCCCGTGCCGGACATCACCTGGGAGGCCGTCATCCTCGAGGTCGTGGCGCGAAACCGTCTCGATGACGGCGTGGCGGCGGTGAAACTGCTGGCGACCCGCGGGAGCCGGTCTGCGGCGTCATTCGATCATCGCCTGGTTGTCACTGCGCGGTCCTACCGGCACCGTCTGGAGACGACACCCCTGGACGGGCTCCGACTATCCGTCTATCCCGAACCCCGCCAGACGCCCCTGGCCAGCCACAAAACCCTCAACTACCTGTTTTATTACCTGGCCGGCCGGTGGGCGGCGGCCAACGATAGCGACGAGGCCGTCATCCTGAACCCGGACGGCACGGTGTCGGAAACCCACACGGGCAATATCGTGATCGTCAGGGGCGAGCGGGTCATCCGCCCGTCATCCCCGGCGGTGCTGCCCGGCGTTATGGAAAAAGACATTTGCCGCCGGCTGTCGCAAGACGGGATCTCCGTCGCAACACGTCCCCTGACCGTCGAAGACCTCCACCATGCCGACGGCGTCTACGTCACCAACGCGTTGATGGGTGTCGTCCCTGCGATCACCCTCGACGGCACCCCCCTTCAACACATCGACACCGTCCTCTCCCGCATCAGCGGATAGTTCCAAAAAAAGGGGAAAATGGTGAAATTTCGGTGGAAATGAACCTGTTCGGCGCCGCGGTCGAAAACACCGGCTAAAACAACGCCCGTGATTACCTGAAACATGGCCTATAAAAATTCCCGATCGGTAAAATATTGTTCACTTGAGACCACAACAACCCATGATGTTCCCGAACGGGAATATTTCTCTTGCAGGAAGTCATTTTTTCCAATATGTTCCCGTTCGGGAATATGAAAATAGAAAATACAAAACAGCTGGGGCGACTGGTTCGGGAGCGGCGGAAAGAGCTGGGCGTCACCCAGAAAGATCTCGCCATGGTCTGCGGAACCGGCCTGCGGTTTATCGTTGATCTGGAAAAGGGTAAGATGACCTGCCAGTTCGGAAAAATTCTTCAGGTTGCAAAAGCACTGGGGCTGACTTTTGTTGCTGAACCGTTGGGCGGTAGGTCGTGAAACGGTTGACGGTCTATCTGAATAGAGAGCCGGTCGGCCTGCTGACGCAGGACGACAGCGGCCTGCTCTCGTTTGCCTACAATTCATCATGGCTGGAACGCGCCGACGCGATTCCGCTCTCCCGCAGTCTCCCGCTGAGACCCGAGGCATTCCGCGGCAAAGAAGCGCGACCATTTTTTGCCGGGGTTCTCCCGGAAGAAGAACCGCGCAGGAGAATTGCCGCCATCCTGGGGATTAGTGAACGCAATGATTTTGCCATGCTTGAGCGGATCGGCGGGGAGTGTGCCGGTGCGGTTTCTCTTTTGCCGGAAGGCGAACGGCTGCACAAATCCACTGAGCCTGGATGTCGCGAGTTAACCGAAAATGATTTGGCCCGAATTGTTGGCGAACTGCCCCGCCGTCCACTGATGGCTGGCAGCGACGGGATTCGACTTTCGCTGGCGGGAGCGCAGGACAAACTACCAGTTGTGGTAAAGGGCAGACGCATCTCTATTCCGCTGGATGATACGCCCAGCACGCATATCCTGAAGCCAGAGCCGGAGCGGTTCCCGGGATTGGCGGCGAATGAACTGTTATGCCTGAAACTGGCGGAGGCGGCCGGGCTGAATATCCCCGCTGCCGAAATCATCACAGCGGGCAGCAAACCCTGTCTGCTGGTTGCACGTTATGACCGGACAACTGATGAGCAGGGACGGACCGTCCGGATTCATCAAGAGGATTTCTGCCAGGCTCTCGGATTACCGCCGGAGCGCAAATATCAGCAGGAGGGCGGGCCGTTGCTACGCGATTGCATTCAACTGCTGCGCGACTGGTCCACCGCACCCGTCCTTGACATACGCGGCCTGATTGATGGATTGATTTTCAATACGCTGATTGGGAATGCGGATGCGCACGGGAAGAACTATTCGTTGCTCTACCTCGACAGGCAGCGGCGGCTTGCGCCGTTGTATGATCTTGTGTCCACGCTGGCATGGCCGGAACTGTCTACGCGTTTTTCCATGAAAATCGGCCGTTGCAAAACGCTGAAAGAAATTACGCCGGATCACTGGCAAAGCATGGCCAAGGAAACCGGTTTGAGCGGTCCGATGGTTCGCGAGCGCTCCCGTGTTTTCTGCGAAAAAACGGTCGCCGCGCTTAATGACATCGAGCTCGAAGTCCGAGAACTGGATCCTGATATGACCGAACGAATCAGCGCAATCGTTCGCCGTCAGGCGCTTCGACTAAACGGTTGAAAATGGCAGGGTCGGTACCGGGACGGATATGATGCCATCGTCGGTTCATGTAAGATGCCAATCGTGCATTGTGTCTTTCTGACCAGTCCAATATTGAATTCCTCCTCTGCACAACTCCGTCGGTCTCAAATACCTGCTGCCGTTTCTCTCCTGTGGTTCCATCGCATATACAGCCGACCGTCGTTTTAAGCATTTTTGCCAGGCCTGCGGCACTTTTCCTGGAAAGAAAATTCTCGCCGGCACACCGCTGATGCGCTGGTGAAAAATCCATGCCAAGCTGTCTCGCAAATTCAACGTTTGTGATCGTCCCACGCGGAAAGGGTTGGTTTGACTAAGTCTCCAGGGTGTATAATGATTGACTTAAACAGGACGTCTTTGAGGGGTCCCGCCTATCAACACATCTCAGGAGGTACGGCATGAAAGCCCTGGTTCGCCTACTGGCCATCGTCGCCGGTGTGATTGTGGTGCTGCTGGTCGTCTTTTCTTTTGTCATCGACGGCATCATTGAAAGCCAGATCGAGGCGCATGGCACTAAGGCCGTGGGTGCCCGCGTGGATCTTGCCGAGGCCGACCTGTCATTCTTTCCCCTGGGGTTGACCCTCACAGGGCTGGATGTCACAGACCCCTCCGCGCCCATGACCAACGCCATCTCCGTCAGAGAGATTTCCTTTGCCCTGGAACTGATGCCGCTTCTCAAAAAGGAGGTCATCGTCGACCAGATGGCCATGAAGGGCATCCGGACCAACGCGCCGAGACCCGCATCAGGGGCGATCCCGGGGGCACCACCACCGCCCCAAAAAGAAGGCGGCGGCTGCGGGGGCATGGCATTGCCGCCCATGACCATGCCGAATGTGAACGACATTCTGGGCAAGGAAACCCTCAAGTCCTCTGACTACGTCAAGGCGCTCAACGCCAGCATCGCAGCGCAAAAGCAGCAGATGCAGTCAATGCTGGACGGTCTTCCCAATCAGCAGACCTTCGAAGCGTATCGACAGCGCATCCAGAAATTCAGCGGGGGTGGGTCAGGGGGAATCGGGGCATTGATGAGCGCCCCCACCGAACTCCAAAACATCCAGAAGGACATCGAGAAGGACCTGCAACGCCTCAAGGCCGCACAAAACCAAATAGCGCAGGAAGTCGGGCGGCTCCAGCAGAAGATTCAGCAAGCCGGCAGCCAGATTTCTTCCGACGTCTCCCGCCTGGCCGGCAAGTATGCCCTTTCAGGCGAGGGGATGAAAAACATGAGCAAGGCCCTCTTCGGCGATGCGTACTGTGGTTATGTCACCAAAGCCATCGATTGGTACGAGCGGTTTAAAAAGCGCAGCGGAAAGGGAACACCCGGAGAGAGAGCGCGTTCGCAGCCGGCTGATGGCGCCGATGTCTTCGTCTGGGTGAAGAACGCAGCAGCCAGCCTGGAGCTGAAGGAAGGCATTGTCGACGGTGTCATCAAAAATATATCCAACCAACCCGGACGGGTGGGCGCCCCCATGACCCTGAATTTCACCGGCACGGATGTTGGCGGCATCAAACGGTTGGGCCTGAACGGCCTGGTGGATCTGGCCTCTGCGGCGAAAACCAAGATGGATCTTTCCGGAACCGTCAAGGGCCTGAAACTCACCAATTTCCAAATCCCCGGCACCACTGGCCTGCCGGTCATGCTCAACGAGGCCATGGCTGACATCGATTTCAACGCCGACATGCTGGGCGAATCCATCAAGGCCATGGCTACCGCCAAACTGGCCGATGTGGCCTTGACCACCGGAGCACCATCCGAAGACGATGTGTTGGCCAACGCGCTGTCTTCTGCCCTGGCTAAGGTAAACCAATTCACTGCCACGGCGGATGCCCGCGGCACCCTGTCGGACTATGCCGTATCCATTCGCTCAGACATGGACAAGATGTTGTCACAGTCTCTCGGCAATGTGGTGGCGGACCAGACGGCCAATCTGAAGGCCCAACTCAACCAGGCAATCACGGCAAAGGTGTCCGGTCAGACGGATCAGGCGAAATCGGAACTGGCCGGTTTTGACGGCATTCAGTCAGAGATTGAAAAGCGCCTCGACATGGGTGGCGGGCTGCTGCAGAAGGGGGGCAAGTTGCCCTTCTAAGTAGAAGGCTGATGACGCCATAAAAAGCGAAAGGGTCGCCCATGACACCAAAGGTACTTGTCCCCATTGCCGACGGCACGGAAGAAATCGAAGCGGTGTGCATCATCGATGTGCTGCGCCGCGCCGGTGCGGATGTCACGGTCGCGTCGGTGGGGGCCCTGCAGATCACCGCCTCGCGGGGCGTCAAAATCGTTGCCGACCGCTCCATAGCGGAGTGCAAGGGTGAGGATTTCGATCTCATCGTTCTTCCCGGCGGCATTCCCGGCGCCGAGCATCTCAGGGATTCCCCGGAATTGACAGCGCTGCTGCTGAGGCAAAAAGAAGAACACCGCTGGTATGGGGCCATCTGCGCGGCACCGGCGGTGGTCCTTCAAGAACACGGTCTGCTGGAAGGCACCCGGGCCACCAGCCACCCCGCCTTCATAGATCGCCTGGCGCCGGACCGGGCCGATGAGGCCCGCGTGGTGGTGGACGGCCGCTGCGCCACCAGCCGCGGTCCCGGAACGGCGCTGGAATTCGCGCTGGAACTCGTGACGCTGTTGTTCGGAAAGGCGCACGCCGAGGCGGTGGCTGCCCCCATGGTGGTGGGCTAAGGAGGAACGCTAAAGGGGCCTCGAAAATGACTGCGCCCGATTATCTTTAACCCCCGCGGCCGATACGCAAACGATTTCTGAAGAAGATCTGTAAATTTTCTATCCAACTAAAATTATTTGATATTCCGGCGCTTTTCTTCCCCAATGAGAAATTAGGTGTCGATAAGCAGATCCGATCCAAACCGAATTGTCGGCTAACATATTGTATTAACTATATATAATATTTTATATGCTCTGCATCTTTTTTTCTTGATTTTAACACCGCTTTGCTTATATTTGCGCGCTTAGGAGAGCCCATAATAATTATGGGTCGCCTCGCGCGCCGGCCTTTCTTCAGGACCGGCGCCACCATCACCTCACACGAACAGGAAAACCACCCGATGCGAGCACCGAAGACCACTTCAGGTCAATTTGTGGCCGTGCCCTCCTCCGTCGTCACCGAGGAGACCGAAGATGAACCTCCCGACCCCAACCCCTGCGTGAGCGCCCTTCCGGCGATTCAGCGCAAAACACCCGCCGGGCGCATCGTCCGGTTCCCCGTCCAACGTTCGGGCATCCTCAGCCCGGCCGTCCGATCATTTAGAAAACGCTTTTACCCGAATATTCCGACGAAGTTGTGGAACGACTGGCGGTGGCAAGCCAGCAACCGTATCCGCAGCCTGTCCCAACTGGAAAAGATGGTGACGTTGTCCGAAGACGAGCGGCTTGCCCTGACCGACGCCGGCACCAAGCTCCCCTTGGGCATCACGCCCTACTTCATGAGCCTCGTCTCTGCTGACGATCCGAATCAGCCCCTGCGACGCACCGTGATGCCGAGCTGGCACGAACGAGTGCGGGTGCCCGGCGAAGCCGATGATCCGCTCGGGGAAGAAGCCCAGAGTCCGGTGCACGGCATGGTCCATCGGTATCCAGACCGCGTGCTGCTGCTGCTGTCGGATTTTTGCGCCACCTACTGCCGGTACTGCACGCGATCCCGGGTGGTGGGTCACGGCGGCATCCTTCCGAGTCGTTCGCGACTGGAGAACGCGTTTGCTTACATCGCCGCGCATCCAGAAATCCGGGACGTCATTCTCTCCGGTGGCGACCCGTTGCTCCTGGGAGAAGAAAAACTCTCCTGGGTGTTGTCATGTCTTCGACAGATTCCCCACGTGCAGATCGTCCGCATCGGCACGAAAGCGCCGGCGGTGCTGCCCCAGCGCATCACGTCACAGCTCGTGAAAATGCTCAAGCGATTCCACCCGCTTTACATGAGCCTGCACTTCACGCATCCTGACGAATGCACCCCCGAAGCCTACCGCGCATGCGGCACGCTTGCCGACGCGGGGATACCGCTCGGCTCGCAAACCGTCCTCCTGCGAGGCGTCAACGACAATGTGGACACCATGCGCGCGCTCATGCACCACCTTTTAAAAATGCGCGTTCGGCCGTATTACCTCTACCAGTGTGATCCCATCACCGGTTCGGCCCATTTTAGAGCACCCATCGAAAAAGGGCTGGAGATCATCCGGGGCCTCAGAGGATTCACCAGCGGCTACGGGGTGCCCACTTACGTCGTGGACGCCCCTGGCGGCGGCGGCAAGATTCCCCTCATGCCCGACTATGTGGTGGGCCATGAAGGCGGGTCACTGGTATTGAAAAACTACGAGAACGGGTTGTACAAATACCCCGACTGTACTCTGTAGCCAAACACGAACGTCCGATCTCCGGATCCTCGGGAAGCGCAGATACGCGCTTCCCGTTCTTTTTCAAAGGGTTTTGCCGGTGAACTTGAAGCGGACTGCCCGGTGTCGCTGTTGCCGCTTGGCATGACGGTGCTGCCGTGGCTGCACATGTCAGAGGAACAGGCCCAAGAATGGCCTCAACTTTTATATTTTGAGGTATCACATAATGCAGATGATGGTTGGGTTGACCTACGACCTGCGTGCTGAATATTTGGCCATGGGGTACTCGGAAACCGAAACGGCCGAATTCGACCGGGAAGATACGGTTGCCGCAATGGAAAGGGCGCTTCAAGAGCTGGGGCATGCCACCGAACGGATCGGCAACGCCAGGCAGCTTGCCGCCGCCCTAGTCGTCGGCCGGCGATGGGATCTGGTGTTCAACATCGCCGAAGGGATGCACGGCATCGGCCGGGAAGCGCAGGTCCCCGCATTGCTGGACCTTTACCAGATACCTTATACCTTTTCCGACCCGCTGGTCATGAGCCTCACCTTGCACAAAGGCATGACCAAGCGGGTGATCCGCGATGCCGGGGTGCCCACCGCGGACTTCGTGGTGGCCGAGGCGTCGGAAACCGCCGAAAAGTTATCCTTCCCGGGCCCGTGGTTCATCAAACCGGTGGCGGAAGGGACGGGCAAAGGCGCCACGCCGGCTTCCATCGTCCGAGAGCGGGAACACCTCGCACCGGCTTGTTCGCGGATGATCGCCGAGTTCAATCAACCGGTGATCATCGAACCGTATCTCCCCGGGCGGGAATTCACCGTGGGGATCGTCGGCACCGGGTCGCATGCCAGAGTGCTGGGAACCATCGAAGTCCTTCTCAAGGATTCTGCCGAACCGGGGGTATATTCCTACGCCAACAAGGAAGCGTGTGAAGATCGGGTGATTTACCAGCTGATGGATCCGTCCACGGATTCCGTGGTGGCCGCGTCAGAGGCCCTCGCCCTGGACGCATGGCGGGTGTTGGGGTGCCGGGATGCCGGCCGCCTGGATGTACGCTGCGATGCAGTCGGAAGCCCCCAGTTCATGGAGGTCAATCCCCTTGCCGGCATCCACCCGGAGCACTCGGATCTGCCCATCATCTGCAACCACCTAAGAATCCCCTATCGGAATCTGATCAAAGAGATTCTTTCATCGGCCGCAACCCGCATGGGAAAGACACGCTGATGCGCATCGCCATCGTCCACGACCGGGTGACGGCAACCGACGCGCCCGACGCCCGCGACGTTTTGGATCAGGCAGCGGTGGTCGCCGAAGCCCTGGCGATCCACGGGCACACAGTGTCACAGTTTGAGTGCACACTCGATTTGGAGGGGCTGCGCCGGGCGCTCATGGACTGGCACCCGCAGAGCATCTTCAACCTGGTGGAGTCCATCGGCGGACAGGGGCGGCTGATTCACCTGGTGCCATTTGTATTGGATGCCATGGGGCTGCCCTACACCGGTGCTTCTGCCACGGCCATGCTTCTCACTTCCAACAAGATTCTTGCGAAAAGAACGCTGGCCGCGGCCGGCATCGCCACTCCGCCGTGGGTCGGGCCGGCGCCGAGCGATGTCCACAACTTGCCCTGCCAAGGCCCCCCCGCGGACTGGATCGTGAAAAGCTTATGGGAGCATGCCTCCATCGGCCTGGATGCAGACAGTATCATTTACAATGCACCACCGGAGAACGTCCTTTCCAAACTTCCCGCCCGGAGCCCCTCACTTGGCGGCGCCTGCTTCGCCGAACACTTCATCGTCGGCCGGGAGTTCAACCTGTCCGTGCTTGCCGGGCCAAAAGGCCCCGAAGTGCTTCCCCCAGCAGAGATCGTCTTCGAAGGGTTCGCGTCGGACACCCCTCACATTGTGGACTATGCGGCCAAGTGGAATGCCGACACCTTTGCCTATCACCACACGCCGCGCCGCTTCGATTTCGATGCGGTGGATAGCGACCTTATCGCAGCACTCCAGGCCACCGCCATCGATTGCTGGAACGCATTCGGCCTCAACGGCTACGCCCGTGTGGATTTTCGGGTGGATGCGCAGGGGCGGCCGTGGGTGCTCGAAGTCAACGCCAACCCCTGCCTGTCTCTGGATGCCGGCTATGCCTCCGCATTGCATCGCGCCGGCATTTCTTTCGCCGAGGCAATCCGCCGCATCGTTGACGATGTGCCGATGCCGTGCCATCTATCTATGACTGACATTTAACTTCCAACTGGTGACGTCGCGACCGTTCAAAAGCATCACCGAGAATCCTCATGCTACGCATTCGACGCATCTACGACGACATTCTTCCGCTCAACAAGGGCACGCTGGCGCAGGTTCAGGAGATTCTCAGGAGCCGGTTCACCGCCGTTAGCGAAAAAGAGATCGATCTGCTGCCGGACAAGCTTCGCAATCCTTTCAGGCACCGTTTTCGCACCGTGCTTTTCGTTGCTGAAAGCATGAAAGGAAAGGTGCATGGGTTCGCCACCCTGCTAAACGAACCGGATCTCCATTTCGCCTACCTGGACTGGATCGCCACGGCGTTCACCCGAGGCGGGGCCGGTATCGGGGGCGCCCTCTATGACCGCGTCCGCAAAGAGGCGGCGGCACTGAAGGTGGATGGTCTGTTTTTCGAATGCCTTCCCGATGAAGAAGCCCTGTGCCCCCACCCCGAGGAACTCAAGCAGAACCGCGCGCGCCTGCGGTTTTATGAACGCTATGGGGCCCGCCCCATCAGCGGCACGGCTTATGAGTCCCCGGTAAGCCCGGACGACAGCTGCATGCCGCACCTGGTCTATGACGGCCTGAGTACCGGCAAGCCGTTGCGAAGAGATTTCGCAAGAAAAGTGGTCCGCGCGGTGCTGGAGCGAAAATACGCCGAATACTGCCCCCCGGACTATGTCGAGCGGGTGGTGTCGAGTATCAAGGATGACCCGGTGCATCTCAGGGATTTTCGATACGTCAAGCCCGAGGCGATCATCACCACCGTTGAAAGTCGCTCCGCGGAGCAGATTGCCCTCATCGTCAACGACCGGCACGACATCCATCACGTCAACGAACGGGGGTATGTAGAATCACCGGTGCGGGTCAAAAGTATCCTGAGCGCCATCGAGCCCAGCGGTCTGTTCACCCGGATCAAGGTCCGCCCCTTTCCGGACAAGCATATGCACGCCGTACACGACACCGATTTCGTCAGCTATCTCAAGCGCGCCTGCGCCGAGGTGCCGGCGGGAAAATCCCTTTACCCATATATCTTTCCCATCCGCAACAAAACCCGGCCGCCCAAGGAGCCGTCCGTGCTCTCCGGCTATTACTGCATCGACACCTTCACCCCCATCAACGCCAACGCCTTTCCGGCAGCGCGCCGCAGCGTTGATTGCGCGCTCACCGCCGCGCGGGAGATCCTTGAAGGCCGCCGCATCGCCTACGCACTCATCCGCCCGCCCGGGCACCATGCCGAGCGGCGCGCCTTCGGCGGCTTCTGCTACTTCAACAACAATGCCATTGCCGCCCAATACTTATGCGCCCATGGCAAGGTCACCATTCTGGATATCGACTACCATCACGGGAACGGTGGCCAGGATATTTTCTACCGGCGCAGCGACGTGCTCACTGTGTCCATTCACGGCCATCCGCGCTTTGCCTATCCCTATTTCTGCGGCTTCGAGGACGAGCGCGGGGAGGGAGAGGGAGAAGGGTTCAACCTCAACATTCCGCTGGCCGAAGCCGCCGACGGCGAGAAATACCAAAAGGCGCTGGCTCGCGCCATCGGCCGGATCGAACAGTTCAAGCCGCAGTTTCTCGTTATTGGACTGGGTCTGGACCCGGCCAAAGGGGATCCCACGGGCACCTGGTCGCTCACGGTAAAAGACTTTGCCCAAAACGGTCGGATGATCGGCGCCATGGGTCTCCCCACTGTGGTCATCCAAGAGGGCGGCTACCGCACGCAAACGCTGGGAAGAAATGCCCTCTCATTTTTTCGAGGCTTGGTGGAAGGTCACGCCCAGTGGACAACCCGTCAACGCACACCGCCGCACCGCGTCCACGGAATAGTGGTTCGGGATGTGCTTGAACCCGCCGACAGCGAACGGGTGCACCGGCTGGTGGCAATCACCGGATTCTTTACCCCGGAAGAAATCGATGTAGCAAAGGAACTGGTAGACGATCGACTGGAAAGGGGCGACGCCAGCGACTACCATTTCGTCATGGCCGATCATTATGGGCGACTGGCCGGCTATACCTGCTATGGCCCGGTACCCTGCACCGTGTCGAGCTACGATTTATACTGGATCGCCGTTCATCCCGACTTTCAAGGACGGGGATTAGGGCGACGCCTGCTCACCGAAACCGAACGGCGTATAAAAACCCGCGGCGGCACGCGCATCTACGTGGACACCTCCCAGCGGATGCAATACGCCAGCACCCGCGCCTTCTACGAAAACTGCGGGTACCGGTTGGAAACCGTGCTGAGGGATTTTTACGCACCGGGCGACGGCAAGGCCGTTTATTGCAAATCCTTCACCTAAGCTGAGGGGCGGCCCCCCCCCCCCGCTGTCAGCGGCACGACGTCGGGGTGACGCCGTCGGTGCCGATGCCGCGGACGAAAAAGGCGGAATCGTTGATGAAACTGAGAAAAATGACGATGAAGGCGATGGAGGCTTGGATCATCAGGGGTTTGTTCTTGTACAGACGATCGAGCTGAATGTTTCGTTCCTTGGAACCGGACAAACCGAAATAGTCGGAAAACAGCCCGTCGAGGGTATACCCGTCATTCGCGGTGGTCACCATATCGATGCGGCCACCGAAACAATATTTCATGGCTTCCAGCAGCAGGGCGCGGATGTTCTCCAGATCCCTCAGATGGTACCCTGTCACATGCATGAGGGTTCGCTGAGCCTCCTTGAGACTGGCGGAGGCAACAGTGTTGAAGAAAAAAGTTGAAACCCGGTCTCCGGAAATATCCCCCTTCTGCCGAATAAGAGACAGCAGTACGGCGTTCTTGAACAGCTGATACAGCCGCTTGGCCCCATTGAGCGACGCCGTGGGCGGGTGGTCCACATCCGGGACAAACCCTTTAAAATTGTTCACGAAGAGCAGCTGGAAGACATTTTCATAGAAATCGATTCCATCCAGTGGGTCCTGGATGTCGATGCGCATGTCCAGTGTATTGTCCAACCGGTCGGACAGCTTCACCTGAACCACCTCGGGGATGCTGGCCGAACGCGCCAACAACCGCCCGATATACTGGTAGTAACTCTCACTCTCAAATCGCGTTAGCGCCTGAAGGCGCTCCATGACGCGCCACTCATCCTCCGGGTCGAGGCGCTCAAGCAACCCGAATAGCTGGCTCTCCAAGGCGCGCCACGTTTCTTTATTGAAATCGTTGGGGCGAATGTCTTCCAGGACATCGTGAAAAAGGGCCGACAGAAGATCCACCAGCGACACCGTTTCCAGAGACCTGGCATAGATGGCCGTGGCCCGCAACGGGTGGAGCACGGCCATGGGTCCAAGACGGCGCCGCTTCTGGTGGTAAGCGGAGAACAGATAGCTCAGGGCCTCCATGACAATCGCTTTTTTCTCCCGGTCGGGCGCATCGTCTTCGTCCAGTCGTTTTCCGCCAAGAATGAACATCATCACATTGTAACGGTTCAACGATGCGGCGCTGAGGTTGTAATTCAACGCGGAAGATAAACGAAGGAATTCGGTCAAATCGTAAAGCGGCATGAGGCCTCGGCAGGGGACTGGGTTGGGGCGGATCATCGAATCCGCGTGCCGGTATTGTGCGCCACTCGGTGTGGTATGTCAAATCGAGGGGTCACTGTGCCGCGAGAATTGCCGGTCACGGTGCCGGGCCGCGGATTGTTGATCTCCACCCTGAAAGGGGCTACGTTGCCTGCCATGCGCCACGCATGCGTTGGGGCATTGACGGCCTGCGTTCATGTGACAGGTGTGGCAAAATTTCGGAAGGATCGGTGATGATCAAAATCGAACCCTACGGCGGTGACCTGAAAGCCCGACTAACGGCGGCGTCCAGCGATCGGCTTCAGCGCTTTGTCATTTCCAACGGCATCGTTCGCGGCGCAGTGATCCATGGCACGCGCATGGTGAACGAAATGCGCGCCAACCATGGGTTGGGCATCCTCGAAACATTGGTGCTGGGCCATGCCTACCTGGCGGCCGGCCTGATGACCACGAACCTGAAGGGCAATGATCGGGTTCGCATCGTTGTGGACTGCACCGGCCCCATCAAAGGGCTGACCGTCGAGGCCAATGCGTTCGGTGAGGTCAGAGGATACCTGAAAGCAGTACCGATACCGCTGGAGAACCCCATTGAAGGTTTTAATCTATCTCCATTTTTCGGTGCCGGCATGCTGGAAGTGACCCGATTCCTCGAAAGCGCCAAGCAGCCGTTTACCGGACGGGTTCCCCTCATGTACGGGTCACTGGCCAAAGACATGGCCTATTATTTTTTCACTTCAGAGCAGATCCCGTCGGCCTTCCATCTGAGCGTCAAGTTCGACTCCGACGGCACGGTTACTGGGGCCGGTGGTCTGTTTCTTCAGGTGTTGCCCGGGGCCAGCGACGACACTGTCGCATCGCTTGAAAAGCTGACGCAGAAAATCGGCTCCATTGGCAATGCCTTCAAAGAAGGGATTGCAGCGGAAGATTATATCGCCGACGTCTATGGCGATCACAACGTGAAGCTTCTGGACAACTATCGCGTGGAGTTTATGTGCCACTGCAGTCCGGAGAAGATCCGAAACATGCTGGCCATGCTGCCGGAGGATGATCTGCGGGATATTCGGGAAAACGGTCCCTTTCCCGTCGAGATTCAATGCCACAATTGCAGCAGCCGTTACCGGTTCAGCCAAACCGATGTGGCACAGCTCTATGATCTTCGATATTCGCCCAACTAGACATCTAAAGTTGATGAAACGGTAAAAAGTAGCAAAAAGGACGATTTCGTAACATGTTCGAGATA
>CAYUOU010000086.1:0-16168 GCA_964446485.1 uncultured Desulfobacterales bacterium
CGCGCATAATGCGCTCCATCGTGCCGCTGTATTTGGCATCGGGGGGCAGATCGAGCACCGAGCATAAATCTTCGAGAGCCATCAATCGCGTATCATCAGGGGAGGTGCGAATATCAAAGCGCTCGACGAGCAATGCTGGCGGCATGCCGTCGGGCATTGGCACAAGCGCCGTGTCGGGAGCGGTGAATCCGGCACCACGGCCAAGCGCCATGCAGAGAAATTCGATGAGCGGCAGCGCCTGGAACCCGCTGGTGCCTGACGGTTTAAATATGTGGGTGAAGGGCTCGCCCATACTGGGTCGCAGCACACCGTCGCCGTCCAAAAACATCGGCGCTTTGATCTGGATGCCGGATAGTCGCGGCATGTCGGCACGGGCATAGAGCCGCGCGAGTTTTTCTTCGAAGTCGTGCTCGAAGTCCCCGCGCCCGGGACCGGTATATTTACCGGTAAAGACACCATCCTTGCTGTGGGCGGCAAGCGTGGTGGCAAGCACATCAGACGGCATCGCCGCAATATCCTCCGGGTGCTCGGTAATGACGATATTAGACATGTAGCGTTTGCCCCCGCGCAGAAGCGTCCGCTCATCGGGGTCTTTGAGAACACGTTCGAGCCAGCCTTCCGGCAACCCTCTGGTGGTTGCCGTCGACAGCCCGCCGCGAACCATGAACCCCCACGGCTCCGATGCGGACTCCAACCTTTCGGTGATGGCGAACTTTTTCGAAGGCCTGCTGCAGCTGAAAGACGGCGATTTTATGCTTGCGCTTGCCGAGCGATACGAACATTCGGATCTGCTTACCTGGAAGTTCTACCTGCGAAAGGGCGTCAAGTTTCATAACGGCAACACCTTTGACGCCACGGACGTCAAATTCTCCTTTGAGCGGCTCAACGATCCTGAAGTCTCCGAATTCACCAATGCGGGGAAGAGCATCGACAGCATCCGGATCATCGACGACTATACTGTGGTCATCAAGACCAAAGAGCCCATCCAGTGGTTCGCCAACAACCTGCATCAGATCTTCATCATGGACAAAGAATCAACCGAAAGCCGGAATGTGGGCGACGTGGGGCAATCCCCCATCGGCACCGGTGCCTACAAGCTGACAGAATGGGTCAAGGGATCCTATCTGCGCATGGCCGCCAATGAGAACTATTGGGAGGGGGCGCCCGCCATCAAGACCGTCGTAGTCAATCCCATCACCGAGTCTTCCACCCGATTCGCAGCGCTGGTGTCAGGTAAAGTGGATATGGTCACCGGTGTACCGGTTGAGCTGTTCGACAAGGTGGCCGCCAACCCCAAACTGGAGGTCATCAACCGCCCCGCCCGCCGGGCGATCTTTCTGGCACTCGGAAACGCCCCGGGAACGCCGGCCGCCGATATTCGCGTGCGCAAAGCCATGTACATGGCCATCAACGAGGATGAAATCGTAAAGAAGGTCATGCGCGGCCAGGCCACGTCTACGGCGCAGGTGCCGGACTCCGCCACCATCGGCCACAACCCGTCCCTGAAGCGCTATCCGTACGACCCGGCCATGGCCAAGCAACTGCTGGCGGAGGCAGGCTACGGCAACGGTTTTTCGATCACTCTGGCCGCACCCAATGACCGCTACGTCCAGGACGCCAAGATTGCCGAGGCCGTGGCCAAATATCTGGCCAAGGTCGGCATCAAGGTCACTCTCGATGTCAAACCCAAGTCGGTGTTTTTTCCCGAAGTCCAGGAAGGCAAGCACAACTTCTACCTCATCGGGTGGCTCGACGGCGCTTTTGACATGGGCCGCACCTATTTCAACCTGATCCACACCCGGAACAAGGAACGGGGCTACGGCACGTGGAACGGAACCCGCTTCAGCGATGCCACCATCGACCTGCTCCTTCAGTCGACATCCAACATCGTCGACCAGGATACGCGGGCCAAGGTCCTTCAGGACCTCAACAAGATCACCATGATCGACAAGATCGCCTGGATCCCGCTGCATTATCAGCAGGATATCTATGCGCTCCAGAAGGGTAAAAAGATTCAGTTCACGCCGCGTGCGGACCGGTGGATGGTATACAAGGAAATCAGCAAGTAATCCGATGACCGATGGCGGCGCCGCCGATTAAAAGCCTATGTTCACTTACATTCTCAGGCGTTTGATCCAGGGCGCGTTCGTTCTTCTCGGCGTATCGCTGATCTGCTTCGTCATTTTCCGCTACATGGGCGATCCGGTGCAGACACTGGCCGGCCAGTACGCCACCACCGAGGAGCGGGAGATGATACGGCGGACGTTCGGCCTCGACCAGCCGGTGTACGTGCAGTTTGGAAGATTTCTCGCCAATGCCGTGCAGGGAAATTTCGGCTTGTCCTACGTCAGCCGCGTGCCGGTGCTCCGTCTACTTCTCGAGCGGTTTCCAGCCTCCTTCGAACTGGCGCTCCTGGCGGTTTTTCTGGCGTTCACCATCGGCCTGGTGCTGGGGGTGATCGTCTCCCCTAAACCCTATGCCACGAGCAACCGGTTGATCATGGCCGGCTCCCTCGCAGGCATTTCCATACCCACGTTTCTCATCGGTATTCTTCTTATCATGGTGTTCTCGGTATGGCTGGAGATCCTGCCGCCGTTCGGCAGAGGAGAAACCGTGACCATCGGATTCTGGCGCACCGGGCTACTCACCCTGGACGGCATCAAGCATATGATCCTCCCGGCTGCGACCCTGGCCATGTACCAGTTGGCCGTGCTGATGCGCCTGACCCGCGCAGGCATGCGCGAAGTGTTGGCCGAAGAGTACATCAAAACCGCTTGGGCCAAAGGGCTGCCGCCGTTCCTGGTGATTTTCAAACACGCCCTGCGCAACGTGATGATCCCGGTGGTGACCATGACCGGCTTGCAGTTTGGCGAAATACTGGCGTTCGCCATTGTAACGGAGACGATATTTCAGTGGCCCGGCATGGGCAACCTGCTGCTCACCTCGATCTACGAGTCGGATCAGCCTGTGATCGCCACCTACATCATACTTGCGGCTTTCATGATTCTCATGATCAATATCCTGGTGGACATACTGTACGCAATGTTGAATCCGAAGATTAGATATGACTGAGCGCCGAATCAAATCGCGGCTTGTGTACCACTACCTGCACGACCCCTCTGCCCTGGCCGGCAGTGTGCTGCTGGTGGTGTTCGTTCTCTTGGCGCTGTTTGCGCCGTTGATTGCGCCGCAGAACCCCTATGACCTGGAGACCGTGATCTGGAGTACTTCCTGCAACCACCGATTTGGATGGCGGGTGGGAGCGCCCCGTTTCTGCTGGGGACGGACGACCAGGGACGGGGTATCCTGAGCACGATTCTCTATGGGCTGCGGACCTCGTTGATCGTCGGTTTCAGCGTGGTGACCATTGCCGGTGTCTTTGGCGTGGTGATCGGTCTGCTGGCCGGGTACTACGGTGGTTGGATCGATGCCGTGACGATGCGTTTGGCGGACACCTTCTTCTCATTCTCCACAACGCTCATGGCGATTCTACTTCTTGGACTTTTCAAGGAGCGAGGCATCGTAACCGTGGTGGTGGTTATCTGCATCGTCGATTGGGTGAGATATGCGCGCACCATGCGGGGCAGTGTTTTGGAGGTGAAGCAGGAGGCCTACGTCATGGCCGCCAAGGCCACCGGCGCCGGAGATTTCCGCCTGCTCTTCAAGCACCTACTCCCCAACGCCATCACGCCGATCTTTGTCGTCGTCGCCGTCGACCTCGCCGTGGTCATCATGCTGGAGGCCACGCTGAGCTTTCTCGGGGTCGGAGTCCCCATCACGCGGCCCTCACTGGGAATGATGATCGCCATGGGGAAGAATTATGTTTACGCAGGCATATGGTGGATGGTGGTTTTCCCCGGCGCGGCTCTCATTCTGCTGGTCGTGGGGATCAACCTGTTCGCCGATTGGCTTCGGGAGGAACTCAATCCCAAGATCGAGCGCCAGAATTAATCTGGTTTTTGATTCGAAATGAATAGATTACTGCCGCTGTCCATCACGATTGGTGCGTGTTCGGCAGGCCTCCAAAAACGCGTACATGCGCCGATATAATTTCCCGATGCTCCGAACCACCACATGTTCGGTGGCCGAATGCTGCGACAATTCCCCGTCGGCGCCCCACACCGCCCCTGGGATGCCGCGGGTCGAGAGAAATCTGGCATCCGAAGCCCCGTGCTCGAAGCCCACTACGGCACCGTCGGCATGCGTCACCAGCAGGTCCAGATAGGGGGAAGCGCCACCGTTGAAGAATGGCTCAAGCGCTTTCACCGTAACCGCCGATGTCACCGCCTGGCGGATTGCCGTCACCAGGTCATTGGGATCGTCACGGTCGGTATAGCGGATGTCGAAAAAGGCCGTGGCCTTGTCCGGAATCTGGTTGACGGAGCCGGTCCCCACCCGGCAGTTGGTCAGTGCCAAGGTGTGGTGCCAGTGATCGGGGGTGTTTTCGGAAAACATCTCCCGAAGAATCCGGTAATCGGCGATGAGCGTGTCGAAGGCATTATCCCCCAGCCAGGGGCGGGCACCGTGGGCCGCCCGCCCAGAGGCATTCAACTCAATGTGGAGTATTCCCTTCTCCCGGGTAACGATTTTGTCAGGGTGGCCGCCGTCCACGGCCAGGGCGAAGTTCGTGCCGATGGTTTTCACGATATTGGCGGCGCCGTTGAACCCTCCGATTTCCTCGTCGCCGGTCAGTGCAATGCCGAACGGCATTTCCGGTTGCCCCTTGCCCTGGCGACGCAGCGCTTCCAGGAAATCCCTGAACACTACCATGCACAGCGCAACGGCATATTTGTCGTCAACGGCGCCGCGTCCATAGAGTCGCCCATCCCGCTCAACGGGCTCAAACAGCGCGTCGTCTTCGGCCTCCACTACGTCGAAATGCGCCATTAGGAGCACCGGTGCATGATCAGGAGCCGGGAGGGCGGTGATGGCGGGCGTGCCGTTGATGTCGGTGCGCTGCCAGTCGATGCCGTTGTCATCCAGCCAGGACACGATGAAGTCTGCACACCTGAGGATTTCCTCCGGTCGGGAATGGGTGGTGGGAAACCGGATGAGGTCTTTGGTCAGTTCGACGATGTCCCTCACGGGATCCATAACCAGGACTCCTTTCTGGAGAGCGGCAGGCGCAGTCGGCGCGCCGTATGGGGAGCCCACGCCCGGCCCGACAGCGCCCATGGCAACGGGCAGAATGTTCACATTGGGGGTTGCTGTTGGTTTAGAAATTTGTTTAACCGATGTTGAAAAAATAATCAAAGGCGCAAAATGCACGTGTATAACAACCCCCGGGATATGCGCATACTGGAGGGCTTTACCACCGATCTGCCGATGGTCGTGCGGCACTTTCGGCAGGAAATCGACATGTGCCGAGGTGCCGTAGATCCCGCTATGATTGATGACTACCCCGATTCAGTGGCGGCGTATATCTCAGCGCGTTTCACTGCACACGGCATGGCTGATAATCTCGAAAATGCCCCGCAGTCGCTGATGGCAGTGGATGCCCTGACCTTCCATTGACGCGAGTGCCGCATCTTGCGCCGCCGTGCCGTTGCAGGATGCCGCACAGGCCATCCGGCTGGCGATTCAAATGTTGCTGACCGGCCCATGTCGATTTTGACAACACTTGCGGCTTCAACTATATATGGAGGATCACCTTGGCGACGTCTCATAATCGAAAGGGTCTTTGATGAACTCAGCGCGATTTCTGTCCTTTCTCGGTCTTGTCGCCATCCTGGCCATTGGGTGTGCCAGCACCCGGTTGACAGATGTCTGGAAGGACAAGGCTTACAAGGGTGACGGTGTTTCCTCGATTTTGGTAGTGGCCGTTACGGCCAAGCAGGAAAATCGCCTGCTGTTCGAAAGGCACCTGGCCAACGCGCTCAAAAAGACCGGTGTCACAGCGGTCATCAGCAGCGAGGTGCTGTCGCGTTCCGACAACGCTAAAAAAGAGGACATCCAAAAGGCGGCGCGGGAGCGCGGTTGCGACAGCATCATCACTACCCACCTGGTGGGCATTTCAAACAAGGAAGTCTACCAGCCCCCGGTGTATGACCGCAACATGTACAGCAGCGCCTACACCTTCAGCAATTATTACCCGGCAGCCACTGAATATGTGACGGCACCGGGAGCCGTGTACGAACAGAAGGAGGTACGCCTGGAGACAAATCTATACGATACGGACACCGAGGCACTCTTGTGGCGGGCGTCTTCAGAGACCGTCGACCCGAAATCGGCGGGGAAGGCTGTGAGCGAGATCAGCGCGCTTCTTGCCGAACGGCTGAAAAAGAGCGGTTTATTGAAAACCAAGTAGCGCACTGCCTGGAAGAAGTCATGCAGGACGTTGTAAAGAGAAGGAGATGATCATGGGAAAGGGAGATAGACGCTCACGGCGGGGTAAGATCTGGCGAGGCACCAACGGCCGCACTCGACCCAAGAAGAAAAAGAACAAAAAATCATAGCATCCGGATAACCACTTCTGGCGGCAGACATCTGCCGCCGGGAAGGCAATGATGGCATACCTTACCGCTGAGAATTTGATTACCGCTGCAATCGTCCTGGTTATTTTGCTTCAATTGCGAAAGGTTTTTTTCGGTGATATCGGATCCAATCGTGTCGGCGCCGTGGTGCTCATCGTGGTTTTGGGGGCGGGGCTCTATCTGTGGCGCAGTGGCACGGCGGCCGAGATCCTGGGGCAGTTCGGCGGCGCGGGGCGTTAACCCCGGCAGGGACGGTTATCGCCGAGACGAACAGGGCCGAAGGGGATTCCCCTCGGCCCTGTTGAATGGTGTTTTTCAGGTTTGCCGGCAGGCGTTGGCCGGTGCGCCTTGTCCGCGTGCCGAACGCTACTTGTCAGACGCCACCCCATCCGGGGTTTCTGCCGGCGTTTCAGTCTCTTCCTTCGGCGCCCACTTGCCGACCATTTCTCCCACGCTCTCCACTACCCAGGAAGACAAGACAAACGGTTGCGCGGTTTCTGAGGAGACCGCCGGGCGGCCGTCGGTGACGTCCGCGGTTTCCGGATAAATGCTCAGGGTGAGGGGCTTTTTCCCCCCCAGCGCAACGGTCGTTTCGGGTGTGCCCAACCCATCAGGCGTGGCGTTATCCATGAAGCGGCTGCAGGTCAGCCGGTTGAGACGGGCCAACAAGGGCGCCACAAGGCTGTCGTCAATCGTCTTGCCACCGTTGACCGTCCATACAGCGGCGGGCTTTGGTGCGCTCTTTTCAGGCGGGGACGCTCCGGGTTTGTCCAGTGACGGCGCTCGTTTCAACGTCACCGTCTGGTCTGGGGTGGTCACTATGATGGTGTCGATCGCCTCCGGCTGGAAAGCCAGCACGACTTTATCTCGCAGATCGTCCACCGAGCGATCAAATTTTCGCCGGAAATCGCCGGCCGCATGATAGATGCGGTCGTCGTCTGGCAGTTTGACGAAGGTGTGTTGAAACGTGGGCGCCGATTTGCCGATATCGACGCTTCGGAGTGGGCTGCCGCTGCCGTATGCGACGACCTGGATGCGTTTGTCTTGACCGAGGTCGTAACGGGTGAACGCTTTCGATTCGGACACCAGTGCCGTTACCGAAAGGTCGGCGAGGGTAAAGAGCATGCCCTTTACCGCGGCGCCGTCGGCCGTATATCCGCCGGGGGTGATTTTCCAAAGATCGCCGTTTTTTGTCAGCGTGACGGTGCTGCCCTCACGGGTAATGTCGATCCGAGTGATGTCTTCAGCCGACACGCTCTTGAGTTGGGGCAGGGTATAGTACTCCCGATCCTGCTCGTGCAGGGAGAGATAGCCGACGGCGGCGATGATGATGACGATCAGTACCAGGTATTCCCGCTTCACACGCATGGCCATTGCTTTTACTTCTCCGCTGGTTGTGACGATTAACGGCTTTTGGCTGTCGCGAACGCCGTCTGAATTTGTTTCCGCTTCCCCGAGCGCCGGATCCAGACGATGAGGCCGAAAAGAACCACGATGACCGGCAACCCGCCGATATTGGCCCATTTGATGAGGGCTTTGGCGGCTGCGGTCGTTTCATCAAGGGGGTTGAATTGCTGCTGTTTGCCCCGCATGGTGGCTACGTCCAGACGGCCATTGAGCGCATCGATCACATTCATGATGAACGTGCCGTTGGGCGTATTGTCAGTGGCATCCAGCACGTTGTCGCGGACCATCTCTGAAGCCGCGAGAATGAAGATGCTCGCCGGGGCCCCTTTTTCCACAAACCCGCCGGTTCCTTGAATCATGGAAAGGTCCCGACTGTCTTTGGTCGGCTGCCCAGCGTCTTCTTCCGACTTCTCGATGGTGCGCGTGGGCACCGGCTTGCCGGAAAAATAGCTGGTGAAGCGGCCCTCCAGGAGATAGGCCAGCGGAAAAGCGCGTCTTTCCGCCTGCCCCTGGGGCGGCGCCATGAACATGGGGCTAAGGTTGATGTTGTCCCTCATTTCCCATGAACGCTCCGAAGAACTGAATACGGTGTGGGCCGCAGCCTCGTGGCGTTTCAATGCTTCGGGGTCCACAGTCAGCGGGGATGCCTTGACGGCGACCAACCCGCGGATGTTCTCCATGAAGGGGAGGCGGTGGTTGATATGCTTGTTTTGAATCATGGGGGCAAAATAGATCTTTCGCTCCCCACCGCCCATGGATTGCGGCACCTGCTGGCTGTAGCAGTTTTCATCCAATGCGTATGCCTTTTCGATCTTCACGCCGTAGTGGGCCAGGAGTTTTTCGAGGCCGGTATCGATGGGCCGATACTCGGGCCCCTGCCGCATGCCGAAGCTCTGCTGGGGCATGATCTCTTCAAAGGCATCCATGAACAGCAATAGGTTCGTGCCGCGCATCAGGGCCTGATCGATCTGGTAGAGTTCCGCCTCGCTGAAGGGCTGCGTGGGGCGCGCGATGACGAGGCTCTTGAGACCGGCCGGGATGTCTTCCGTGGAAAGATCGACCCGCTTCAGGCTGTAGGTGCCGCCTACCAGACGGGAGAAATTTCCTATGCCGCCGCTCTGTTGGCCGCCGGGACCGGGTGCAGCGCCGAGACTGCCGTGGCTGGTGATGAGCCCAAGGTTTTCGTTGATATTGACGAGTTTTTCCAGAGACTCGGTGATGATGTCCTCGAGCTGGTCGGGGGCGACCAGCTGGTAGCGGGTGCCGATGATGGGAATTTGAATGGCCGACAGCAGCGGCAATTGAATCGTTTCGCCGCCATGCTGCATGATCAGCCCGATCACGCCGCGGCCGGGGTTGATATTGGCCTCCTTGATGGCGGGCCACTCCAGCGCGCGGATGCTATAGGTCCTTACTGCCGCCTCCTGGTCCGCCGCCGTTGCCGGATCGATGTGCTCGAAGGTGAGGCGGTTGTAGTTGGCGGCGTTGAGGCGGTCCACCACGGTCCGTATGGATTCCGGCAGCTGGGGCAGTTCGTTGAGCCCCATGTAGGGGGCGATGGCCGACAGCGCGCGGGACATGATCAGTTTGATTTGTATCTGGTCTTCCAGGGCCAGCAGCGCACTGATTTTATTATTGAGCTTCTGGATGGCCGTGGTCAGCTTGTATTCGAGTCCGGCGGTGGTGGTGATGGCCGGGATGCGCTCAATGACATCTCCGTGAATGATGACCAGCCCCATATAGGCATTCTTGAACTTGATTTCATCGTTTTCGACAATCTGAATCTGCACCGGGTTGACGCCGTAGTCGGCGGCCAGTTTACGGTTGGCGGCCGCCGAAGGATCCAGGCTCTCGCTCTCGGGACTTACGTCGAAGAACTTGTAATTAAAGAATCGGCTGGCATGAAGGGCGTACTCCTCCAGCAGATCCCGCAGATAGCGTTCGGTGCCGTTATGAGGGGCGGGCAGGTCTTTGGTAAAGAACACATTGATGGTGAGCGGCTCGCTTAAGGTCGCTACCACGGATTGGCTCACCGTGGACAGGGAATACACCCCGTTTTGGGTGAGATCGACACGGAAATACAGCGTGATGCCCACCACGTTGATGAGGACGATGGTCGCAATGTATAACAGCAGGCGGAAGTATGGACGGATCGAGGCCTTCACGTTCATGCACGCTCCTTAGTTTCTTTCATCCATGACCATGGCAGTGGCGGTCAAGCCGATGAAGCTGATGCTGAGAAAGTAGACGATGTCTCTGGAATCGACGATGCCTTTGGCGATGTTCTGAAAATGGGCGCCGGCACCCAGGTAGGCGATGACTTCCAGGGCCTGTTGGGGGAAGAAAAACAGCATTCGGTCGATGGTGGTCAGCGCAAAGCAGATGGCCACCGCCACGATGAAGGCGATGATCTGGTTGCGGGTCAGTGCCGATGCGAACAGGCCGATGGCGGAGAAGGCGGCCCCCAGCAGGAGCGCGCCGAGGAACCCGCCGGCAACCGGTCCCCAGTCGAGGTCGCCCAAAAGGCTCACGCTGACGGCATAGCACAGTGTGGGCAGCAGCATGAAGCCCACGAAGGCCACCGCCGCGAGATATTTTCCCAAGATGATGCTGCCGCTGTTGATGGGCAGGGTTTTCAAGGTCTCGTAAGACCCGATGTTCAGCTCCTCCGACAGCAGTCGCATGGTCACTGCGGGGATCACGAAGGCAAACACCGGCGGCAGGAGGCTGAAAAAACTGCGCAGGCTGGCCTGATTGAACAGGAAAAACGGTGTGAAGAAAAACCAGCCGACCACCAGCAGAAAAATGGCGATGACGATGTATGCGATGGGGGATACGAAATAGTCCCTAAATTCTTTGAAAAAGACTTGTACGGCCTGCCGCATCTCAGTTCTCCCTCGTCAGTTCACGAAATATGGTTTCTAGATCCCGGGTCTCCCGGTGCAGCTCGAGCAGCGTCCAGTCGGTTTCCCTGACATGGCGGTAGACGGCCGCCGGTACGTTGGCGCCGTCCGCATGGATTTCATATCGCCGCGCTCCGGTGTCATCCATCGGCAGTGGATGCACGGCGGTCACCCCGGCAACCGTGCTCAGTGTTTCCGCTGCGGTGTCCGGTGCATCGGCAAGGGTGACGTAGAGGCGGCTTTTTTGCCCTGCCGTCTGTTTCAATTCATCGGCGGAGCCGTCGGCGATGATGCGCCCTTTGTTGATGATGACGATCCGGTCGCAGGTGGCCTCGGCTTCGCTGAGGATGTGGGTCGAGAGGATAACGGTTTTTTCCCTGCCCACGTGTCGAATGATTTCGCGGATTTCAACGATTTGGTTGGGGTCCAGCCCGGAAGTGGGTTCATCGAGAATAAGGATTTCCGGGTCGCTCATCATGGCGTGGGCCAGTCCCACCCGCTGTTTGAGGCCTTTGGAGAGTTCCCCGATGGCCTTGTGCATGATGTCGCGAATGGCGCAGATATCCGCCAATTCCTGAAGACGGTGCTTCAGCCGGTCGCTCTCCAGCCCGCGGATCCGGGCCACATAGGCCAGGTAGTCATAGACCAGCATGCCCTGGTAGAGCGGCGCGGACTCCGGCAGATAACCCATGAGCCGCTTGATTTCCTCAGGGTGCTCGGCCATGTTCATGTCTTTGATCCGGATGCTCCCCGAGTTGGCCTTGTAGTAGCCGGTAAGCATCCGCAAGGTGGTGGTCTTTCCCGCGCCGTTGGGGCCCAAGAGACCGAGGATCTCACCCTTGGGAATATCCAGGCTGATGCCGTCCAGCGCACAAAAGCCGTCGTAGTACTTGGTCAGTTGATCGATGTGGATCAAATTTGAGGTCTCCTTGTCTTTCTAGTCTGTAATCGTCTTCTTCAAGTCGGGCATGGTTTCGGGCTTGCCCTTTTCCATATATCGGGATTCGCCCTCGCGGCGCGTGACGTTCTCATAGACCCCATCGTCCCGCTTGACCAACTTGGTGAAGCCGAGGTCTCGCAGTTCGGCATTGGATCGTTGAATGCTGACACGGGTCAGCGAAATCAATCGTTTGACCGGTTGCCGGCAGGTGGGGCAGACGGTCAGCGGGTCGTCCGTGATGGACTGAACATATTCAAAGATCTGTCCCGCCGCGCAGGCGTTCTCGATGTGTTCATATTCGTAGGTGGGCATCGTTGCCTCCTCGGGCGCCATCCCAGCGGCAAACTGTTCAAAGGGCCGCCGGCTTAGACTTGCGCCAGCCGTTCGGGATGTTCGGCCAACATGTCAGCGCCGTCTTCACTCCCCGCCCCGGCGTCGATGCCGAGGGTACGGCAAGGATCGCCGTCGTGACAACAGGGGCAGCACAATTCGTGGGGAAAAATCAGGTAGCCGCAGTCCGGGCAGATTTGATCGGCCATGGCTTCCGTCACCCTCCATTTCGCACGTGTAAATTCCCTTCCCAGCCTTCCATGACGGGCTGCCGTCCATTAGCGCACATCAGCAGTTAGTGCAAACCCTTTTTGAGCGTTCCAGCATCATGTAACATCTTGTTAAAAATAGAATTAAACGGCTCGACCCGGCATCCGCCCGCTCGATACAGTACCATCAGGCAGCTTTCGCCCCGGGTCATCACTGATGGTCGATACGATTCGGATTTTTGCTCCCCGGAGTGGGGATGATCGGGATTATTATTCATGAACAGTAGACTGTCAAGTCCTCCAAAATAGATCTCAACCATCTAATAATACTCCTTAATTATGAAATGCCGATGTCGGTACTGGGATGCACCCCGATGCACTACAACCGGTTGCCAGCGCTTGCCCTTTGCCCTGTCATGGTTATCATGGCGGGGTAAGTTGCCTGTGGCTATCAGGAATACCCGTCGGGGATGACGATGACACCAGAAAATGAAAAAAAGGCGGCCGCCATTGGGGATCTGGCGCGGGCCCACTTCGAATCGCGAAGCTACATGTGCGCAGAATCGGTGCTGCTGGCGCTGAACAGAGAACTGGACGGTGGGCTCAAAGAAGGCCACGCCGTTGCCTTGGCGGCGCCCTTTTCCGAAGGTATGGGCGCCAGCGGTTGTACCTGCGGGGCCCTCAGCGGCGGGATACTGGCCGTTGGTCTGTTCACCGGCAATGGGCAGGCGTATCGGCACCGACGCCGATCGCGAAAATTTGCCAATCAGCTTCACAGGGAGTTCACGACACAGTTCGGCAGCGCCTGTTGCAGGGTGCTGTGCCGTAAGGTGATGCATGACAAAAAGCGTCATTTCGAGCAATGCATGGCCATCACCGAGGAAACCGCCCGGATGGCAGCCCGTCTTATTCTGGCGCAGCGCCCGGAACTCCTTGCCGTCGAGGCTGAGTCCAACAATGCAACGAGCGTATCTTCGTCCATCGGGGCGGCGCTCAAACGCTTCCTTTCTTGACGCCATGCTATTGTTCCCGGATGGCCCGCCCCACTCGGCGCCTAGTCGACGTTGACCTTGCGGCAACGCTTCCGCCGTTAACCCCGGTAACTGTTGACGGTTCCGTAAAAAGTCCGACATCTGCGTTACGCGTCATCCTTCGTCATGGCGGCGTACTGTAAGTACGCCGCATTCCACAGGATTCGCACGCCGTATCTCGAACATTTTACGAAATCGTCCTTTTTGCTACTTTTTACCGTTTCATCAACCTTGGGGGCTACAACTTCCAGGCCACGGGGTACGATGCGGCATGTCAGCCGTGAGGCGCGATAATCAGAGGCCTCAGTCAACGGCCTTTCCAATTGGGTTTCTGCTGTGGTGGTAGGCCTTGGCGGCGTCCAGGGAGTAAAAGCACAGGGCGGTCCAGATGAGACCGAAGGCGGCCAGTTGGCCGCTTTCCAACGGTTCTTTATAAACCACCGTTGCCAGGATGAATGTGCAACTCGGGGCAATGTACTGAAGAAACCCGATGGTGGTGTAGTGCAGTCGGCGGGCGCCAACCGTGTACAGTAGCAGCGGCAGGGCCGTGACGAGCGCGCCGCCCATGAGAAGCACGCTGATCGCCCCGCCGGCACCAATGAAGCTGCCGCGGCCGGTGGTACCCAGGATGATCACCCAGCCCAGCGCCGGCATCGACAGCACCAGCGTTTCCACTGTCAAGCCCACCAGCGCCCCCACCGGTGCGACTTTCCGTATGAGCCCATAGAACCCAAAACTGAAGGCCAACGAAAGTGACACCCACGGAAAGCTGCCGAACCGGATGGTAAGGCTCAGCACACTGATGATGGCTAGAACCAGGGCCACCACCTGGAGGCGGCGGAGCCGCTCCTTCAAAAACACCATGCCCAGAAACACGTTGACCAGCGGGGCAATGTAGTAGCCGAGGCTTGTTTGAAGGATGTGGCCGCTGTTGATGGCCCAGATGAACAAAAACCAATTGACGCTTACCAACAGGGTGGAGGCGCCAAGCGCCGCCAAGGTTTTCTTTGAGCGCAGCGCAGCCAGGAATTCCCCGCCGCGGCGGCTGATCACCACAATCGGCACCAGAAAAACAAACGACCAGATGATCCGGTGCATGAGGATTTCAACCGCCGGCACGGATTGAAGACTTTTCCAGTAGATAGGGCTGAATCCCCAGATGAGGTAGGCCGATACGGCGGAAAGCAGACCGATGGGGCGCGCGCTGTCGGTGGATGTGGGCATCTGTTCTCCTGAATGGTGATGATGGACCGGTGAGCGGGTGTCCACCAAACACGTTTTTTCTCGATTGTCAAAAGCCGATTTTCCGGGCGGGGGCAATGACTGCTGCAGGTGGTAAGAGATCGCCTAAAAATTGGAATTTGTTGCGTATATCTTGACAAAGCCTTACCGCGAAAGTAAATATGCCCGATGTCGCCGTGGCCGTGGGCCATGTGAACTAGAGAAGCTCAGCCGGCAAAGGAGTGATCCGGAATGACCCTGACCAAAGCACAGATCGTTGACGAAATACCCGAGCGGCTCGGGTTATCGAGAAAGAAAAGCGTCGAGGTGGTGGAGACGCTCCTTGAAATCCTCAAGCGTACCATGGAGAGTGGTGAGGACGTCCTTATCAGCGGTTTTGGCAAATTCTGTGTGAAGCAAAAGCAGTCGCGTCGTGGTCGAAATCCCGCCACCGGTGATGACATGATGTTGGGGGGGCGCCGGGTGGTGGTGTTCCGGTGTTCCAAGCTGCTTCGAGATCGCATCAATACGGATGGCGACGGCGCCTGAGTCGCACGCTTCGGCCCGACATTGTTTACCGGTTAATTTCCGCCCGGCCCTTATTAGGCCGGGTTTTCGTTTCATGCAACCCCACTGGCCGTGTCGTCGCCGGTGGTGACCGGCGCCCAGGCACCGGCGAGGAGGATTTTTCATGGCAGATGATATCATCGGCGCCGACGAGACCCTCAGGGCGTTCATATCGGCGCTCCGTGCCCAGATGGATGCCGGGGGCCCTCAGCAGGCATCCATGTTTGCTGTGGGAGAATCCCTGGGGATGGATCGCCCGGCGGCCCAGCGGGCCGCCGAGGCCCTCATCGGGATGGGACTGGTCGAGGTCCGCACCCTGGCCGGGGACATCGGACTGAGCGATGAGGGTACGGCGCTGTGTGATACGCTGACAGGCCCTGGCGCCGGCGATGCCCCAAACGGCTTGGGGGGCGGACCCTTCATGACCGATGCGGATCGACGCGTGACTGAAACCATCGCGGGTCAGGTGAAACATCTGGCGGGTGATAAAAGCTGGGCATTCGACGTCCTCACCGATCTCATGGCGGACCTGAAGACCATCGACGCCCAACTGCTCTCCTCGCGCCCTAAAACCGCCATCATCAAGGAATGCTTCCGTTCGATTCACGCGCTTTTGGCCGATGCCGGACTGAGTGAGGTTGCCGACAGTGTGGCAGGTGTGTTGGGCGAGTAGCGACCTCAATTGCGCGTGGTTTCTGCGGGCGGGGATAAACCCCGCCCCTACAGCCAACGCCGCCGCGAGAGATCCAAAATGTACGGGGCGAGGATAAACCCCGCCCCTGCAACCAATGCCGCCGCGAGAGATCCAAGATGTAGGGGCGGGGATAAACCCCGCCCCTGCAACCAATGCCGCCGCGAGAGATCCAAAATGTACAGGGCGGGGATAAACCCCGCCCCTACAGCCAACGCCGCCGCGAGAGATCCAAAATGTACGGGGCGAGGATAAACCCCGCCCCTGCAACCAATGCCGCCGCGAGAGATCCAAGATGTAGGGGCGGGGTTTATCCCCGCCCTTTTTTTGGAGGCTAAAAATGATGAAACGGCAAAAAGTAGCAAAAAGGACGATTTCGTAAAATGTTCGAGATAC
>CAYUOU010000087.1:0-16076 GCA_964446485.1 uncultured Desulfobacterales bacterium
TGTGCGGGCCGCTCTTCCGGAGCGGACCGTTGCAGTTCAATCCGTCAAATCCTGTAATCCTGTCTAACTTTATTTTATCAGTGAAAGGGCGCGAGCCGATTGCCGCGCATCGATGACTACCTGCTGCGCCTGCGACGCGCCTCGGCGCCGGAACTGGCCGACCGCCTGCGCCGGACTCTGCTGGCCTGGCAGTGGCGCCGGCGTCTGGCCCGCGGTCTTGCCCCGCCGCATCCGGCGCAAATCGATGATGTGGCTCCGGAAGTTCTTCGCCTGCCGGAAATCGACTCGAACCTCAACGCAGGCGATGTTCAAGCGCTGCTCCGCGGCCGGGTCGCGACTCTCCACACCGATCCGGCCGCCATCCGCGCCTTCGAGGCCGGCCGGCGGAACCGTTATTTCAGCCGGGTTCCATCCCCCAGGGGCCCTCTGGATATCCGCGCGGCCTGGGAACCGGCCAGGCTCCAACATTTCACCGCGCTCCTGGCCCATCTGCGGCATCATCCCGCGGACCCGGAACGCGAGACGATTCAGGCCTTCGTCCGCGGCGGACTGGTCCGCTGGGTGCGCGACAACCGGTTTCTGCACGGCCCCCACTACCTGTCGCCCATGGAGTGCGGGCTTCGCATCCCGGTCTTCGTACTGGCCCTTTCGATCATCGACGACTGGCCGGCCGACCAGCGCCGCCGTGTTCGGCAAGCCGCCTGTGAGCACGCCTGGTGGGTCCGCCGCAACCTCTCGCTGCATGCCTCGCTGGGCAACCACACCGTTTGCGAGTGCGTGGGGCTGGTGTTCGCCGGGGCCCTGTTCCGCGACACCCGCGAAGGCCGGCGCTGGCTGGACCGGGGGTACGATCTGCTGACAAGCGAGCTTCCCCACCAGGTCCTCGAAGACGGCGGGCCGGCCGAGCAGTCCATCGGCTACCTGCGGTTCGTCGCCGATCTGTACTGGCTGGCCATCGACTTTTTGGACCGCAACCGTCTCAAGCCGACCGACACCCTCAAGCCGCACCTGGGCCGGGCAGAGGGCTTCTTGGCGGCCTTTGTGCACGTCGGCGCCCACTGGCCGGACATCGGCGACAACGATAACGGTCATGCGCTCGCGCCGGGTCTCGCGCCGCAACGGCCGCCTGCACCGCCGCAAGCGTCGGCCGTCCGCCATTTCGCCGCCAGCGGCTATACGGTGGTGCGCCCCGCGCCGGACACGGTCATCGTCTTCGACCACGGCCCGCTGGGCATGACCCCGCTGTACAACCACGGCCACGCCGACGCGCTGTCGATCCACCTGATGGTCCGGGGCCGGCCGATCCTCGTCGACCCCGGTACCTTCCGCTACAACGGCGCGGCGGAGTGGCGCCGCTATTTCAAGGGCACCCGGGCCCACAACACCGTCACCGTCGACGACCGGGACCAGGCCGAGCAGGCGAGCGGGTTTGTCTGGACCCATCCATACACCTGCCGCGTGGACCGGTTCGACGAGGCGCCGGACCGCCTGATCGTCAGCGCCCGGCACGACGGCTACCGGCGGCTCGATGAACCGGTCGTTCACTGTCGCACCCTCTTTTGGGACCGGAACAACAGCCTGGTGGTGGAAGACACCTTCCAGGGAGCGGGCGATCACCATTATGCGCTCCACTTTCACCTGCACCCGCGGGCCGCGGTCAAGCAGGAGGACGGCTGCTGGCGCATCGATAACGACGGTGCGACCGTGCGCCTGAAACTGGCCGGCGGGGGAGACTTCGAGTCTGTCGGCGGCCGAACCGACCCGCCTTTGGGCTGGTTTTCACCGGCCTACGGCCTCAGGGAGCCGTGTACTGTTCTGGTGGCGACCCGGGCCGGTCCAGCCGAGCGGGTGAGCTTCAAGACCCTGATCTGGTGGGAATGAAAAGCTTTAGACAGGATTGACAAGATGTATGGGCACCGGCCGTTGGCCGGTAAAAATTCCTTTGCGGTACTTTTCCGGTCGTATATGCTGCCCTTGAGTTTCCGTAACGACAATGTTAGTTCGAATTGATTGCTTACGGTAACACGGTCCCGCCGCTTCAAAGGCGACCGATCACAAAGGTAGCCGGACATGGTGAAAAAGCAAACCATACGTTACGATTCGCCGCTGGACGCGCTTGTCGCCGTCGCCAAGCAGTTGAGCCTCTATGAGAACCGGCACAAGATCTCTTCCGAGGATTTCTATCACCGCTTCTCGGAGGGCAGAATGGGGGACGCGACGGATTTCATCGAGTGGTCCAACGCCTATCTGCATTTCATCGCACTTCGCAACGCGATCGAAAGACAGATGAATCATGCCGCTTGATGCAATTCGGCGCTATTTAGAGACCGTTAATGTTTCAATCGATGGCCTTCGAAACGGCTATCTGGAATTATACGTCGAAGAAATCCTTGCCTCGAATCGAGCCAACCTAAGAATCCGGTTTCGTTTCATTAACGGATGTTTGCTGGAAATCAACGAGTCGATCACCCATCAGGATCGATTACAGCATCTTTCGTACCGGTATCATTTTCAGAACGAATCGAGTGAACTCATATTCCGCTACGACAATGCTCCGCATTTTCCGGATCTTCCGACTTTTCCGAACCACAAGCATCTGCCCAACGGCGTAGAGGCTTTCGATCGTCCGAATGTTGCGGATGTCATCAAAGAAGCCGGCAAGATGATCGACGTTTGAGTCTTTATGGGGCTGTTCATCCGACGGACGGCCTTGATCATCGTTCCAGCCGTTCGCCGGCACGCACCCGAAATCGCGGGCATGGCCCGCTCCTACGACCGCACGGTAGGAGCGGGCCATGCCCGCGAAAATCAGCTTCGGAATCGGCCGAAAAGAAGATTAAGGTCCATCTGCATTATCCTGTCATCCTGTCTAACCTGAAATACGCGAACACTGCGATCATGATTCAGCGACTCGCGATTCTCGACATCTGGGTCGACGCGGTGGACCGGGCGGCGGCGATCCGGCGCGCCGAGGCGTTCCTGCAAGGGGACCGCCCCCGGGCCGTTTTTGCCAGCAACCCGGAAAAGGCCTTCTCGGTCCCCGCAGATCCACTGCTGCACCGCGTTTACCGCGAGGCCGGCCTGCTGCTGCCCGACGGCATCGGCATGGTGCTGGCGGCGCGCATCCTCCACGGGGTGCGCCTGGAACGGGTGCCCGGTTCGGAGTTCATCTTCGACCTGTGCGCCCTGGCGGCCCGCGACGGACACCCCGTCTTCTTTTACGGCGCCAAGGAAGCGGTCAACCGCGCGGCGGCAGCGAAGCTCGAACGCCGTTTTCCCGGCCTGATCGTGGCCGGCCGCCAGGACGGCTACCTGCCCGAAGCGGAGATGCCGGGCCTGGTCGAGCGGATCAACCGCTCCGGGGCGCGCATCCTCTTTCTCGCATTAGGCTCACCCAAACAAGAGCGCTGGTTCGCCGCCCACCGCGACCAACTGACCACGGTGCGTCTCTGCCAGGGAATCGGCGGGACCCTCGACACCATCGCCGGCAATGTCAAGCGCGCACCCCGGTGGTGGTGCAGATACAACCTGGAATGGCTGTACCGGCTGCTCAAAGAGCCCAAACGCATCCAGCGCCAGAAGGTTTTGCCGCTGTTTGCCCTGGGCGTCCTACAGGCCAAGGTTTCCCGCCGCAAGCCCCTTACCACCTGATCCGTTAGGAGAACGTTGTGAAAGTACTTCTCGTGGCCGGCGCACGGCCCAATTTCATGAAGATCGCCCCGCTCTTCAGGGTGGCCAGGACCCTGGAAGGTGTGACCTGCCGGATCGTGCACACCGGCCAACACTACGACTACGCCATGTCCCAGGCTTTTTTTCATGATCTGGAACTACCCGAGCCGGATTATTTTCTGGATGTCGGTTCGGGCAGCCATGCCGTCCAGACCGCTAAAATCATGATCGAATTCGAAAAGGTGCTGCAAGTCCAACGGCCCGACTGGGTGGTGGTCGTGGGCGACGTGAATTCCACATTGGCCTGCAGCATCGTCGCCAAAAAGGCGCAAATCAAGGTCGCCCACGTGGAGGCCGGGCTGCGCAGCCGGGATATGGCCATGCCCGAGGAGATCAACCGCATTGTCACCGACGCCCTTTCCGACCTGTTTTTTGTGACCGAGCAAAGCGGCGTCGATAATCTGCTGCAAGAGGGCAAATCCGAACGGGCCATCCATTTAGTCGGGCACGTGATGATCGACAACCTGCTGCACCAGGTACAGCGGCTGAACATCAACAACGTGCAGGCCCTTTCCACCTATCCATTGAAGCAGCAGCATCCGCAATATGGTTTCCTTACCCTGCACCGGCCCTCCAATGTGGATGATCGGACGGTGTTCGAGGGTATCGTGGAAGCACTCAACCGCATCGCGCAAAAGCTGCCCCTGTTTTTCCCGGTGCATCCGCGCACCCGCAAGATGATGGATGAATTCGGTATCGATTTGTCCGAGAATGTCATTTGCTTGAATCCCCTGGGATTCCGCGAAGCGCTTTACCTGTGGAAGGATGCCAAGGTGGTGCTCACCGACAGCGGCGGCCTGCAGGAGGAAACCACGGCGCTGGGTGTGCCCTGTGTCACGATCCGCGAGAACACCGAACGCCCCATCACCATCGAGATGGGCAGCAACGTGTTGGCCGGAACGAGCACCCAAGGCATCTTGAACGCCTATCGCCAGACCACTGAAAGGACGCTCGGCGGCTGCGTTCCTCCCCTGTGGGACGGCCGGGCGGCGGAGCGCATCTGGCAGACCCTGAGACATTGCTCTTGAAACGTCCCACCGATTATGCAGCAAGGAATCTGAATCGTGATTAAAGACACGCTGAATTTTGGACCTGGACGGCTGACGATAGGGGCGGTCTATGCCGGGCTGCTGATAGGCATCTATTACAGCACCTTTGCCTGGCTGATCGCCAGGGATTGGACGCGAGAGGATTACAGCGCCAGCATGCTGATCCCCCTGGTGGTGTTGTATCTGATCTGGGAAAAGAGAGATGCCCTCTCCCTTATGCCTTCCCGCCCGTCTTGGGCCGGCATTGCCGTGATGCTCGCTGGTGGATTGCTCTACTGGCTGGGGGAACTGGGCGGTGAGTTTTTCGCACTGTATTTTTCATCCTGGCTGTTGTTTTCCGGATTGTGTTGGCTGCACCTGGGATGGCGAAAATTGAAGATAATCGCTTTTCCTGTTGTATTGCTGCTGGCCATGTTCCCGCTGCCACACTTCATTCACGGAAAACTTTCCTTAAGCCTGAAGCTGATCTCATCCCAGATCGGGGTCAAGATGATGCAGTGGATGGGGATGTCCGCCTACCGCGAAGGCAACGTCATCGACCTGGGATTCACCCAGCTCCAGGTGGTGGATGCCTGCAACGGCTTGCGCTACCTGATTCCTCTGATCATTCTCGGCCTGATCATGGCCTACTTTTTCAAAACGGCCTGGTGGAAGCGAACGTTGCTGGTGCTGTCCACCATTCCCATCGCTGTGCTGGTCAACAGCCTGCGAATCGCCTCGGTGGGCGTGCTCTACCCCATTTGGGGGCCCAAGGTGGCCGAAGGGTTCTTCCACGATTTCTCGGGTTGGTTCATCTTCATGCTGACGGTGGGATTTCTCATGGCGTTCATTTGGTTGCTCAAGTTTCTGCCTCCAAAGCAATCCTTTCGAGTGACGCGTTCCGCGGATAATGGTGCCATGCAGACCAGGGGACCAAGTGCAGAGATAGGGGAAACCGGTGAAGACCAGATTCGGTCTGTTGAGATTCCTTCTGGCCGACAGCAAGCCGTCGATCGACGGACAATTGCCTCTCCTCATTTCCTTTGCGCCTGCTGCCTGCTGGGCTTGACCCTGGCCGTTTCCTTCGGGGTGGAGTTCCACGAACAGATGCCCATGAAGCGTTCACTGTCAGAATTTCCTTCAACAGTGGCTGGCTGGGAGGGCAGGCAACTTTCCATGGAACAGATGTTTCTCGACGAACTCGATTTGAGCGAGTATCTGATGGCCGATTACAATAATGGCGAGGACAAATCGGTCAATTTCTACGTCGCCTATTATGAAAGCCAGCGCAAAGGCGAATCCATCCATTCGCCGGAAACCTGCCTACCGGGAGGCGGCTGGGTATTCAATGAATCGGGGACCGTCGAAGTTCCCATTGAAACCTCCAACAAAACACAGTTGCCCGTCAACCGCGCCTTCATACAAAAAGGAGAATCCCGCCAGCTCTCCTACTACTGGTTTCCCATGCGCGGCCGGGTGCTGACCAACGCCTATGAAGTGAAATTTTTCAACTTCTGGGACGCCCTCACACGCCAGCGCACGGACGGTGCCTTGGTGCGGCTCATCACGCCGGTCTACGAGGGCGAAGACGTGGCCCTGGCCGAGGCGCGTTTACAGGACTTCGTGAAGCAGGTGGTCCCTGTTCTCAACGATTTTCTACCGAACTGATCATCGGGTGACTATGCCGCTGCTGCTCCCGTTCATCATCTCTACGTTATTGACCATCGCCCTGATTCCGGTGCTAAAGTCCCGGGCCGGCGGGTTGAAGGTGGTGGATCTCCCCGACCCCCGCAAGGTTCACTCCCGGCCGATCCCCAAAGTGGGCGGGATTGCCATGGCGGCAGGGGTTCTGGCGCCGCTGCTGGCGTGGGCGCCCGGGGATCGATTGACGCAAGGGGTGCTCGCTGGGCTGGGCATCATTTTCGTCTTCGGTCTGCTCGACGATATCAAGAACCTGAATTACCGGTATAAGTTCGCCGGCCAGATGCTGGCTGCCGGCATGGCCGTTTTCTGGGGCGGATTGAAGATCACCTCCATGGGAGCCCTGCTCCCCGAAGCGACGATGGTACACCCGGTGTTGTCGATCCCACTGACCTTGATCGCCATCGTTGGGGTGACCAACGCCATCAACCTTGCCGACGGGCTGGACGGGCTGGCCGGCGGGATCATGCTGATGACATTCATCAGCACGGCTTACCTGGCATTTTTGGCCCAAAACGCTTTCGTGATGCTCGCTTCGGTCGTCGTCATCGGTGCGATCTTCGGGTTCTTGCGATTCAACACCCACCCGGCCATGGTCTTTATGGGGGATACGGGCAGCCAGATGCTCGGCTACATGGGGGTTTGTCTCTGCTTGACGCTGAGCCAGCCGCACTGCGCCGTCAGCCCCTTGTTTCCATTGCTCCTGCTGGGCCTGCCGGTGATGGATACGCTGACGGTTATGACCGAGCGGATCATCGCCGGCGGCTCTCCGTTCAAGCCCGACAAGCGCCACCTGCATCACAAGCTCATGGCCCTGGGTCTGCATCACAGCGAGGCGGTATTCATCATCTACCTGCTTCAGGCCGCCATGATCGTTCTGGCGGTGTCTCTGAGATACCATTCCGACTGGGTGCTCCTTGCGATCTATCTGCTGTTCTGGGCGGCCCTGGCGCCCCTTGTCGGCGCCGCGGTGAAAAACCATTGGCAGATCCCCCGGCGGGATTTCATCAACTCGGCGATCAAGGGGCCCTTTCGGCGATGGCGGGAGCGGCGGATTCTCATTCGGATGGCCGATCGGACGTTGACGGTGCTCGCCCCATTGACCCTGGCAATGTATGCCGTCGAGGTGTCAGCGGTCCCCTGGTACCTAACCTTATTGATCTGCATGCTGGTCGGCCTGCTGGTGGCCGCGCCTCGAGGGGCTTCCGACTGGTCCGGCACGGCCCTTCGGATCACCGTCTACCTGCTGGCGCCGGTCATCTTTTACTTGGCCACCACGAGCCCGGTGGGTTGGTGGACCCCCGCGATGGAACTGGTGCGCCACGGTGCCTTTGCGGTGCTGGCGGTGACGGCTTTCGTGACGCTCAAGTTCACCCGTCGCCGGCAGGGGTTCAAACCCACGCCGACCGATTTTCTGGTGATTTTCATCGCTTTGGCCGGCACGCTGTTTTTAGGGAGCGAAGCGACTCAACTCAGATACGGCGACATCGCCGCCAAACTGTTGATCCTGCTGTATGCCTATGAGGTGGCCGCCTGCGAGCGCCGCGGGTGCTTCAGGTCCGTCAACTTTCTCACGGCGGCAGCGCTATCGGTGGTGGTGGCAAACGGCGCATTTTCATTTTTTAAACACTTACCATAGGTTGAATTACTGCTTGAAATAACCCGACCCAAAGGAACGACGCGATCATGATACGTAAATTGGTTTCCGGCTTTTTGATTCTGGCATTGATGACCATTATGGCGGCCTGCGGCAGCAAGGAAGAAAAAAAACAGAAATTCTTCACCAAGGGAAAGACGCTTTATGAGCAGGCCGACTACACCCGGGCACGCCTTGAGCTGAAAAACGCCCTTCAGATCGACCCGAAATACGCCGACGCGTATTACCTGCTCGGGATGGTCGATCTGAAGGAAAAGGAGTTTCAGAGGGCCTTCGGCAGCTTTAGAAAGGCGGTGGGGCTGAATCCTCAACTCCACACCGCGCAACTGGAGATGGGCAAGCTCCTTCTCGCCGGCAATGCCCTGGATGAGGCTGAGGAGAAATTGGCCCTGCTCATGGCCGCGATCCCCGATGACCCCGACGTGAAGCTTTTCCAGGCGGCCGTGCTCAGCAGGAAAGGGGAATCCGCCAACGCCCGGGAAGTTCTAACGGAGCTGTTGGACGGGGGGCGAACCGATCCGGGAATCTACCTCATGCTGGCGCAGGGCTATCTCAAAGAAAAAGACCGTGAGAAAACCGAAACAATTCTCAAAATGGGGATTGCCGCCAACAGCGACAACGTCGGACTTCGGTTTTTCCTGTTCCGCTACTACCTGGCGGTGCGACAGCCGGACGATGCGGTGGCCGTGATGAAGGCGATCATCGACATACAGCCCGACAACGTGAATCACCCGCTGGTCCTAGCCAACCTTTACTGGGAGACCCAGCGAAAAGAGGAGGCCCTGGCGACCGTGGCGTCGCTGTTGAAAAAGGATCCCTCCAACGAGGACACCGTCGTTAAGGCGGCGCGCTTCATGGCGGGTAAGCAGGAGGCGGAAAAGGCGGAGAAGATTCTCAAGGAGGGCATCGCCGCCAATCCGAAGTCCTTTAAGCTCCGGTTCGAGTTGAGCGAACGCTATCTCGCCCAGCGAAAGAGCGAGCCGGCCATGGCGCTGCTCGAAGCGTGCCTCACGCTGGAAAAGGACCCCGCAGCCCCGGACATACTGGAGACGAAAAACCGCATGGCGCGTCTGCACATGGCGATGGGTGAAACTCAAAAGGCCGGGACCTTGCTGGATCAGGTGATCGCAGACGACGCCAAGAACCTGGACGCGCTGTTCGCCAAGTCGCAATTGTTGATGGCCGACGGCAATGCCGTGGGGGCCATCGCAAACCTGAGGACCGTTACCGCCGAGCGCCCTGACCTTGTCCAAGCCCAGTTAGGGCTGGCCGAGGCCCACCTGATGAACCGGGAAAAGGCGCTGGCCGTGGACACACTGAAAACCGCGCTCAAGACGAATGAGGATTCCCGGCAGCTGCGCCGTGCCCTGGCAAAGCTTTACGCCATCGACAAGGATATCGCCTTGGCCAGGCGCGAACTCGAGAAAGTCATCGAAAAAAACCCCGAGGATTATCAGACCCTGGGCGATCTGGGGGACCTATTTGCCGCGAACAAGGAGGACGACAAGGCGCTGGCCGCCTACCGGAAGATCACCGCCATAGTGCCGGAGAATCCTTTCGGATATATGAAACAGGCGCGATACCACACGATAAAGAAGGATGTGGACAGTGCCGTAATGGCCCTGGAAAACGGCTTGAAAAAGAATCCGGAAAATCCAGATCTCACCGGTCTCCTGGTGCGGATATACATCTCCCAGAAGCGAAAATCCGATGCCGTCGCCCTCTGCGATAAGCGGTTGACGAAGAACCCCGACGACCCGCTGGCCCATTTCCTCATGGCCCAGGTCCACATCAGCGAAAAGAACTGGGCGGCCTCGGAAAAGTCATTGAATCGGGCCATCGAATCCGAGCCGCTGTGGCAGTCGCCCTACAACCTGCTGGCCCGGGTCTACTTCAGCCAGGGAAAGCGCGAGGAGGCCATCGACCGATACGAAGCCGCGCTGGCGAAGAACCCCAGCAACCAGACGGCCACCATGGCCCTGGGCGTTATCTACGTGCAGGACGGCAAATACACAAAAGCCGCGGAGATCTACGAAAAAGGGCTGCAGTTCAATCCCAGGCAGTGGACCTATGCCAACAATCTGGCTTACCTGCTCATCGAACACAAAAAGGATCGCGCCGCCCATGAAAGGGGTCTTGAGCTGGCCAAGAAGGCGCTGCGGTTGCGTCCCGACGATCCGGTCGTCCTGGATACCCTCGGTTGGGCCCATTATCAGCTGGGCGATTACCCCAAGGCGGCCATCCATCTTGGCAAAGCGCTCGAGACAGAACCTGAAAATCCACTGCTCAACTATCACCTGGGCATGGCTCTCATAAAGCAGGACCGGAAGCCGGAGGCGGCAGAACATCTGCGTTCGGCATTGAATTCCGACCAATCCTTTGACGGCAGAGACGCGGCCAAAGCGGCCCTTCAGAAGCTGGAGAACAGCGCCGGCTGATTGCAAGGTTTTCAATAATTGAACCTTTTCATAACATTCTGCTAACAAAATTGTCATTTACTACCCCATTTTGAAACTACAGATGTTTGCTACTTTTTACCGTTTCATCATCTTTGGGCTTTACAAACGGTTGGGATTCCTTGCCGCAAGCCGCTCGGAATGACATATCGCCGCAAAGACTTTTTACGATAAGGACCAAAGGGTATCGAATGAAGAAATCCAAGGTAGCCGGTGGGAGCCGCCACGGCCACGTCACCCACTGGTGGGGGCTGGCTGCCCTGCTGGTGCTTCTGTCCACCGGCGCGAACGCTCAAGAGGCGAATATGATGGTGCCCCCCCGGGTGGTGATCACCGACCCGGCGGATAAGGGAATCGTTACCACAACTGCTGACAGCATCACCGTGAGCGGCACCGCTCATGACGACGATCCGGTTGTGGAAGTGCGCTGGAAGCACGCTCGAGGCATTTCCGGCCAGGCCTCTGGAATCGAACAATGGATCACCCCGCCCATCTCGCTGGACATGGGTAGCAATCAAATCCGGGTGACGGCGGTGGATGCGGCGGGTAACGAAACCTACAAGTACATTGTCGTTATGAGGGAAGCAGCCCCTGAGGGCGGACCCGGCGCCCCTGCGAGCGAAGATAGCGGCGACAAAGTAGATGCGGCGTTGTTGCCGGCTGCGGCCGCAACGTCAACTGCCGCCGCAGCAATGACGGATGCGAACGCTGACAGCGCCGATCCTCGGGCGCCAGGTGGCGGTGATGCGCCCGCCGTCGACGAATCCTACACGGTGGGCCCGGGAGACGTCCTGGAGATTTCGCTGTGGAAGGATGAGTCCCTCTCCCGGGTTGTCAGTGTGCTGCCCGATGGCAATATCTCCTTTCCGCTGATGGGGGCGGTGCACGTCGACGGAAAAACGGTGTCGCAGATCCGGGAAATGGTGGCCGAGCAAATCGGGCGGTATGTGCCGGAGCCGGTGGTGGCGGTGTCGATCCAGCAGGTGAACAGCCTAATCATCTACATCATCGGACGGGTCAACCGGCCCGGCAATTATCCGCTGAGACAAAACGTCGATGTGCTGCAGGCGCTGACCATGGCCGGTGGATTGACCCCGTTTGCGGAAGAAAAAAACATCAAGGTGTTTCGCAAGACGGCCGATGGCGGCACGGAAATTTTCGCTTTCAACTACAAAGAGGTGACGCGGGGGGAGAATATGGACCAGAATGTGGCGCTGGAGCGGGGAGACATCATTGTCGTTCCTTGACCTTGCCATAAGGTATTCGCCGCGCCGTGATGATGCATAGTCAGCCATACGGGCAAAACCCGGTTGTGAATGCAGGTGCATGGGAAATCATGGTGCCGGTCATCCTGTTTATGGCGCTGACACTGGCAACGGTGCTTCCGGTAGCCGCCGATGAAGTTAAACTGACGCCGTCCATCGGCATGAGGCTGGAGTTTAATGACAACATTTTCTTTTCCGCTGCGGATCCGGTGCGGGACACCATTACCACCGTGTCACCGGGCCTTGAGATCGCCGGTCGCAGCGAGCGAAGGACTGCACAGCTCTCCGGCCGTTTGCACCGGCGCTGGTATGCGGAGAATCCCGATCTGGAGGCCACCGATTACGACGTGCTGGGACTCTTCGCGTATGAGATGACGCCCCGATTCAGCCTGAGCATTGACGGCGGGGTGGTGCGCGATTCCCGCCCCGACCGCGATGTCGACGTGACCGGGATCGTTCTGGGAACGCAGCCGAGAACGCGCCCCCAATTCAGCGTGAGCGGGCGATATAGTCTCTCGGAATTGACCCGCACCAGCCTGTCGTACCGGTTTTATCACGACAATTGGGACGACCCGACGCTGAACGATACATTTGCCAGCACGCTGGGATGGGACATTACCCACAACATCGAACGCCTGGTACCGAGGACCCACGGAATCTTCAGCGTGACGGCGTCTCACTACGACTATGCGCGCGCCTACGCCACCACATCCGGTATAAGCCAGTTTTCACTGGATCAGCGCACCGTCGCCGACTATCTGTCGCTGACGGCCGGAGCGAGCCATTCTTTGAGCGAGCTGGATTCGCTGCAGCTCAGGCTGGGGGCGGCGTACACCAACACCGAGCAGACGACAAGTTCTTCCAATACCCTTCTCGTTCCGCCCGGTGGCACGATAAGTCAAAGGGACGAACGTACCGATAGCGGGTGGGGGGGGATCGGCGCCGTTGACTATCGCTATGACGGGTATCAGTCGACATTCACCGCCTCAGCCTCAGAGGACGTCGGCGCACCGACAGCCACCTCGGGCCTCACCTTGCGGACGGCATTTCGGGCCGGTGTGTCGCACCAATTCACCGATGCGTGGACTGGAAACCTGGATGGCAGCTATATCATCAATACGGCGGACAACCAAAAGCTCCTGATCCAAGACACGGACACGCAGACTTTTAACCTCTCGCCGCGAATCATCTACCGGTGGTCGCGCTACGTGGGCTTCCAGGCGGGGTATCGATATTCATGGACGCGAGACAACATTGACGGCGTGCAATCCGAGCGCAACCTGATATTTGGAACGTTGAACTTAAGCTGGGATCTTCTGGATTGAGGTCGTCCGGAATCCTCTGCCGCATTTCTGTGTTTCAACGCTGGAAATGACACCAGGCCCGCCAAGTTGACTCGCAGGACGATGACAAGGAAAGAACATGCCAATGGAACAGGGCAGTTTAAGCCTGAATGATTTTTTTGACATTGTGAAGCGAAGACGGTGGAGTTTGGTGCTGCCGGTGGTGCTGGTCATCGCTGCGGCGGGGGCGCTGGCCCTGCTGCTGCCATCGGTGTACCGTTCCAGCGCCACCATTTTGATCGAGGAGCAGGAAATCCCCACCGATTTTGTCATGGCGACGGTGACCAGTTTTGTGGAGCAGCGTCTCCAGCAGATCAATCAGCGCATCATGAGCACCACGAGGCTTTTGGAGATCATCAACCAGTTCGATCTCTACGTGGACCTTCGGGAGAAATGGACCACAGCCGAAGTTATCGACAAGATGAGAGAAGACATCAGGCTCAACACCATCAGCGTGGACACGGTCGACCGGCGCACCGGGCGCCCCACGGCCGCCACCATCGCGTTCACGCTGTCATATGAGGGAAAGGACCCCGGAACGGTGGTCAAGGTGGCCAATGTGCTGTCGTCGCTGTTCTTGGAAGAGAACCTGAGAGTTCGAGAGCGCCAGACTTCGGAAACGTCCCAATTCTTGGAAGAAGAGCTTGAAAAGGTAAAAACACTGTTAGCGTCTGTGGAGGCGCAGATCGCCGTTTTCAAAGAAAGCCACATGCACGAATTGCCCGAACTGATGCAAGTCAACCAGCAAAGTCTCAATAATGCAGAACAGTCTATCCAGCGCTTGTCTGAGACGTTGCGGGGGCTAAAGGAGCGTGAAGGGTATCTTGAGACACAATTGGCCAGCACCGCTCCGGATCTCGGCGCACAAGATCGCGCGCGTTTAAACGAACTGGAGATCCAGATGGTGCATCTCGGGACGCGGTATTCGGACATTCATCCGGATATCGTCAAAACACGTGCCGAGATCGCCGAATTGAAGGAAAAAATCAAAATCGGCGGCAAAGACGGTAAGGGGTCCGATGAATTGCCGGATAATCCGGCATATGTCACCACCGAATCACAATTGGCCAGTACCCGCGCCGAGATCGCGTCGGTAAAACGGATGATGGACGAACAGGAGAAGACCGCTGCCATGTATCGTGGGCGCCTTGAAGCCACTCCCAAAGCCGAGCAAGCATACAATGCGCTGATGAACGAGCGCGCCGGTGCCCAGGCGAAGGCCAATGAACTCATGCAAAAACTGATGGCGGCACGTGTCGCCCAGGGGCTCGAGCAGGGAAACAAAGGAGAGCGGTTTACCCTCATCGATCCGGCGCGCATGCCGGAAAAGCCTTTCAAGCCCAACAGGTTGGCGATTCTTTTAATCGGTGTGGTCCTTGGGATCGGCGCTGGTGTCGGCATGGCGGCACTGAGAGAATTTTCCGATTATTCCGTGCGCAATCCCGAAGCACTGAGCGTGGCAACAGGGGTTCCGGTCTTGGCCAGCATTCCGCGCATTGTCACCCGTCAGGATCGGCATCGCGCCACGCGCAAAAGAATCGCATGGGCCCTTGGCGTCATCGTCGCCGTGGCGGCCTGTATCGCCATTTTTCATTTTTTCGTGATGGACCTGGATGTTTTCTGGGCAAAACTCATTCGGAAGGTAGACAAGACGGCGGTCTTTTGAAGGGCGGGCGGCGGCGGGCCACGGACGGCAGACGGCAAGAGCAGGGGATGGGGGCGGGGGCGTAAAAGGCTACCCACGGATGGGCACCAAGGTAGCAACCGGAAACCAGCTTCTGACGCAATGAACGCAAACCTACCGTTGGTGAGGCAGATCGTATGGAAATTAAAAAAACCATCCAGCGACTTAAGAAGGAAAACAATGCCGTGCCGGCAGCGGCGCCGGTTTCAGAAACGCCTGCGCTCGTGCCACCGGATGAGTGCAGGCCGCAGATGCGCCCGGGATGGTATTCTCCTGATTACTGCCGTTCACGGAAAGTCGCGTTGGATCCACATTGGTTGGCCGAAAACCGAATATTTTCAGAGGTGGCCGACAGCGCGGACGCCGATACCTACAAGGTTTTGAAAACCCAGATTCAGCAGCGCACCATGGATAAAGGCTGGAACTCCATTATGGTCACCAGTCCCGGCCTCGGCGAAGGCAAGACGCTGACCGCCATCAATTTGGCCATGGCCTTCGCCAAGGATTTTGACAGGACCGTGCTCCTGGTCGACTGTGATCTGAAGTGTCAAAAAATCCACAAGTATTTGGGGATAGATGGCGAGGTCGGGTTGATCGACTATCTGCTCAACGATAGACCGCTTTCGGAACTCATCGTCTGGCCGGGGATCGAGAAACTCACGTTGATGTCAGGCGGCCAACCCATCGATGAGAGTACCGAGTTGCTGGGATCGCCACGAATGCGGCAGTTGGTCGAAGAGATGAAAACCCGCTACGAGAATCGCTACATTATTTACGATGTCCCTCCGCTGCTCAACCGCTCGGATACGCTGGCATTCGCGCCATTGGTTGATGGCATTGTTGTCGTCGTCAAACACGGGATAACCGCGTTACCCGATATCAACCAGGCGTTGGCGCTGATTCCCCGTGGAAAGATCGTCGGGTTCGTGCTCAATGGGAGTGAACCCAAGCCTGCCAAATAAAAGACGGTTTTCGCGCTTCGCGCAAAACCTTGAACTTTGAACCTGTAACTTTGAACTCGCCGATAGGCGCAGGGGCGCTGCGCGCAACGGCAACAGCGAGCGAACCTGAAAGTGGAGGGACGCGCTCTGTCGCGTCCGCCGGTGAAACGTTGTGAAAAGCAAAAGCGAGCGAACCTGAAAGTGGAGGGACGCGCTCTGTCGCGTCCGCCGGTGCTGATATTTTTTTGTTATTCTTCCTTCAATAGAGATCC
>CAYUOU010000088.1:0-15863 GCA_964446485.1 uncultured Desulfobacterales bacterium
TAAAAACGTTGTAAACAGCCAGCCACCGGCCCGAAAGAAAGCCCTGCGGTTCCCCGCCCCCCGTGGGAGGGGCCAGGGGAGGGGGATTTCTTTGTCAAGTGACGGCCGCCCGCCCACTCGCCACCCTCACCCCAACCCTCTCCCGTCAAGGGAGAGGGGGGCGCACCGCCGATCATTGGAAGCCCTAAGAACGTTATGAACAGCCAGCCACCGGCCCGGAAGAAAGCCCTGCGGTTCCCCTCCCCCCGTGGGAGGGGCCAGGGGAGGGGGACCTGCCGCCGATTTCCGGCGCTACCCTAGCGCGCGGGCGGCGTGAAAATCCCTGCGAAACGCAGCGAACCGCCCTTCGTCGATGGCGCGACGAATGTCGTCCATGAGGGTCAGGTAAAAATGCAGGTTGTGGATGGTGGTGAGTCGGTGGACCAAGATCTCCCGGCTCCGGTAGAGGTGACTGAGATAAGCCCGGGAATAGTGTTGGCAGGTATAACACGTGCAGTCTTCCATGATGGGCGCTGTATCGGTTTTGAATTTTGCATTGGCAATGTTGATGGTGCCCCTGTGTGTGAAAAGCTGACCATTTCTGGCATTTCGTGTGGGCATGACGCAATCGAACATGTCCGCCCCTCGAGCCACCAGTTCCACAAGGTCTGATGGCGTGCCCACTCCCATAATGTAACGGGGCTTTTCCTGAGGCAGCAGGGGCAGGGTCTGCTCGGCCATCTCGAGCATGGTATCGATGGGTTCTCCCACGCTCAGGCCGCCAATGGCATAGCCCGGAAACTCCAGTTCCACGATCTGGCGGGCACTTTTTGCTCTCAATGCCGGGAACATCCCTCCCTGGACAATCCCGAAAAGGGCGTTTTGGGGCCGGCCGCGATCTCTCCAGTGATCCCGGCAGCGGCGCGCCCAGCGGGTGGTCAGCGCCAGCGCGTCTTCAGCCTCCTGCATTGTGGCCGGGTACTGAAGACACTGGTCCAAGCACATCATGACATCCGAGTTCAGGCAAAGCTGGATATCAATGGATTTCTCTGGTGTCAAAAGGTGGCGGGATCCGTCGATATGAGACTGGAATTCAGCGCCTTCTTCTGACATGCGGCGAAGCCCGGCCAGCGAAAACACCTGGAAACCGCCGCTGTCGGTCAAGATAGGGCCGTCCCAGTTCATGAACCGGTGCAGCCCGCCGAATGACGCGACGACCTCGCAGCCGGGCCGCAGATAGAGGTGGTAGGTGTTCCCCAGGATAATCTGGGCCCCCACATCCCGCAAATCCTCGGGCGAGACGGCCTTGACCGTGCCCAGCGTACCCACTGGCATAAAGATGGGCGTCTCAATTATCCCCCGGGAGGTGGTGATCCGTCCCCGGCGGGCGGCGGTGTCTGGGCAGGTGTCAAGTAGACTGAAAAGCTCCGCCGTATTTTTCATGCATTGCCCCTGAGAAGGTTCAGTAAATATGGCAACCGGGAGACCGCATACAGTGGCACATTTCGGATCTTATCGTCCTTATGGAAATTCAAGAGATTGGACCGCAACATGATCGGCGGCGAAAACTGCTCATTATAGGACTTGAGGCTTTTGCTCTTGGGGTTGATGCCGGCCTTGACCTCCAGTGGGAAAATGCGATCATTGCTTTCGAATAAAAAATCGATCTCTGCCCGGCCGCCTTTGCTGCGCCAGTAGTAAAGTTCCTCAATTCCGCAAGACACGAGTTGTTGAGCGACGTAGTTTTCCACGAAGGCGCCTTCGTATTCGTTGAACAGCCGTCCACCACCGGCAAGGAGCTTGACGGGAGCACTGGCCATGGCGCCCAGCAACCCCACGTCGAGGGCGTAAACCTTGAAACACCCAGTATCCGCGTAATGCTTCAGCGGCAATCGATCCTGGGCCACCGCGGCCACTCGTTGGATGAGCCCTGCGTCCCGCAGCCAACACAGTGCGCTGTCATATTCCCTGGCACGCGCCCCTTTTTTTACAGCCGAAAAGATGAATTTTTTGTTCTCGCGAGCCAGGTGCTTTGGGACCGACTCCCAAATAGCGGTCAACTTGGGGATGTCGGCGGTAGGTGCGTGTTTTGCGAAATCGAATATATAAGAGCGGACGATCTCTTGTTGAATGTCGCGGGTGGCTTGAGCGTCCCGGGTGGTTGCAAAATGAAGAACGGCCTCGGGCATGCCTCCCGTGAAAAAATATTGTCGCAGCAGACTGATAAGGTGGGCGTGAAAGGCTTCTGCCAGCGGTTCGAAGCCCTCGTTCTCCTCGATAACCCGGCGGTACCGGCCTTCCCCCATGGCTTCCAGGAACTCCAGAAACGTCATCGGGTAAAGATATTGAAAGTTGACCTTCCCCACTGGAAATGACCCTGGGGTCGACAGTTTAAGACCGAGGAGCGAACCGGCTGCGACGATGTGGATGTCATTTCGTTTCTCGGCGAAATACTTCAGTGAGTTCAAAGCCCGATTGGAGGCTTGAATTTCATCGAAAATGACAAGGTCCTTTTCAGGTCGAATGTCGGCACCATAATAAATGGCCAGGTCCGCAAGAATTCGATTCGGGTCGAGGTTCCGACCAAAAAGGGTATCCAGTCCAGGATCTTCTTCAAAGTTACCGTATATGACGGACTGATAAACTTCCTGCCCAAATTTTTTCAGGATATAGGTCTTGCCGGTTTGCCGGGCCCCTTGCAATAGGAGTGGCTTGCGTCGCGACGAAACCCGCCACGCTTGCAGTTGTGAGTAAATATCTCTTTTCATATTGGAAAACTATAATAGACCATAAATCCATGTCAACATTTCAAGCATTATTTGTGACTATAATCTCATAATACGCGCATATTCTGTGATAAATCGCCATTTTTTAGCTCGAATGCTTTAAGTGAATATCCACTTTGTTAGCAAAGTTGCTAGACGATCATCATCCCGTCCCCGTAGCTGAAAAACCGGTAGCCTTTGCCGACGGCTTCGGCATAGGCCGCCAGAATCGTCTGCCGACCGGCGAAGGCGGAAACCAGCATGACGAGGGTGGATTGCGGAAGGTGAAAATTGGTGATGAGGGCGTCGACGATGCGGAAGGGGAACCCGGGGTATATAAAAAGGTCGCTCTCACCGGTTCCCTGAGTGATCTCGCCGGTCGCGCGGGCGACGTATTCGAGGGTGCGCACGCTGGTGGTGCCCACGGCCACCACACGGCGGCCCTCGGCCTTGGCCTGATTGATCGTGTCTGCCGCCGCCGGGGTGATGTGAAAGGTTTCCGCGTGCATCTTGTGGTCACGGATATCGTCGACCCGCACCGGGGCGAAGGTGCCATAGCCCACGTGAAGGGTGATTTCCACAACGGATACGCCGCGGCGGCGAATACGTTCCATGAGGTTTTCGGTAAAATGCAGCCCGGCCGTCGGGGCGGCAACGGCGCCGCCTTCCTTGGCATAAACGGTCTGATAGGCGGTGCGGTCGTCGCAGGGCGGTGCCACGTCCGGTGATCGTCGGATGTATGACGGCAGGGGCATGCGACCGACGGCATCCAATTCTGCAGCCAACCCACCACGTGTCTGAAAATGAAGGGTGTAGCGCCCGGCCGCGCCGTCGACCACCGTTGCCGAGAGGCCCCCGAAATCGATCTTCAACCCCGGTTTGCAGGGCTTGGAGGCTTTGATGAGGCAGTCCGCCGCATCACGGATACCAGAGTCTCCAGGAACCGAGGCAACACGCCGGTGGCTCAGCACCAGGGCCTCCACCGTGCCGCCGGAAGGTTTTTTCCCGTATAACCGGCCCGGTATGACCCGCGTGTTATTGACCACCAACACATCGCCGTCTTTCATATGGTCGGCCAGATCGCTGAACCGGCGATGGGCGTAGCTGCCGGATGCGCGGTCCAAAACGAACAGCCGCGAGCGGTCGCGGCGGTCGACGGGCTGCTGGGCGATTTGTTCGGGCGGCAGGAAATAATCGTAATCCAAAAGGGAATACATCAGGAGGGTGGACTCCAAGGCATTTTTGGTAAGCACTTGATCATTCTTCAAGTTCTTCGAGATCCGCTCTGTCCTGAAAACGGTCGGTCGCCCGTTTGTTTCGTTTCAGATTCTCCAGGTCGATAAAATCTATTGGTACCCCATCAAGAATCACTTGAACCCTGGTGTTGTAGCACTCTTGAAAACGTAAACCGGTTGCGGATGTGATGAGGTCTATGCGGTTGGGGGGATATCCGAGTTGGATGATCTGCCCTTCTATCATTAAATCAGTTTTCCCTATCGAGAGGGCGCCAAAACCAAATTGATCCAGCGTTTTTAAAACTCTATCAGCGTTGTCGGGTGACACTTCAAGCCAAATATCTAGGTCTTTGGTGTAGCGGGGGTGCCCGTGCGCAGCGACGGCGTAGCCACCCACAACCAGGTACCGAACCTCATTTTTGTTTAATAACGCGATAAACTCTTTGAAATCCAGGCTCAGCATCGTATCTCCAGGCGATGTACGCCTTCCTTATTTCCTCCAGCGCCGTCAACCGTTCTACATAGGATCGGGTTTTCCAGAATGAGTAATCGCTTGGCTCTTCACCAATTTTGTACTTATTTACCACTTTCTCGATGACCATGTTTGCGGCCCTCCGGCAACGATCTCGATTATACCCCAAATAACATATTTAAATAATTAATTCAAATGGTTATTTAGCTTCTGCCGAGATAAACGATGAATAACCCAATGGCCATCATGGTAAAACCGACCCCCCGCAGACGGTGGTCAGGCATTTCGAAAAGCACCTTCACCCAGGCCCGCATTTTCTCGGGAAAGGCAAAATACGGCAACCCCTCCACCACCAACACCATCCCTATGACACAGAGAAAAAAATCCATGGCCCCCTCTATCCATGTGAAACCCATTTAAATCTTCCACCGCCACCTACCATCCGCGCCGCAGCGTGTCCAGACGATGTTCCACCTTGACATTTTTTCGGAAGACTCATATTTTGAGTCAAAATGAATCAGGAGGTGAGTCATGGGACAGATCACCATTCGCGGCATCAACCCGGATTTCGAACAACAAATCCGCACCGTCGCCAAGGAAAACGGCAAGTCTCTAAACCGAACCGTTGTAGACATGCTTGAGCAAAGCCTTTCCAAAAAGGATTCTCGATTTCAGCGTCCGGGCAAATCGATTCTTAAGCTGGCAGGCGGCTGGGATGAGGCGGATGCAGCCGAATTCCGGTCCGCCACCCAGATCTGCGAACAAATCGATGAGGAACTGTGGCGATGATTTTTTTGCTGGATACAAGTGCCTACGTCGGCTTTAAAAAAGGGGATGCCGAACTATTAAAAACGATGGCAACCGCTGTAAAAATCTATTTCTCAACGATAGTACTTGGCGAAGTCATGTTCGGCTTCCGCCATGGCTCGAAATTTAATCAAAACATGATCGAACTTGATCGGTTTCTCGACCACCCGATCACCGAGATGCTTCCCGTAGATCGCACCACGGCCGACCGGTATGCCCGAATTGCCTCCCATCTCAGAGCCAAAGGGTCCCCCATTCCCACCAACGATATCTGGATCGCCGCGCAAACTATGGCCTCCGGCGCCGAGTTGCTGACCTACGACCGGCATTTCGAAAAAGTGGACGGTTTGGTCTTCACCTTGTATTGAGGTCGCTGAAAGTATCTAGCAATTTGCAACATTATGGGGTCTTTTGCGACAAAAAGCGGAAGGACTGCCATGAAAATAGCACTTAGATTCTCAGGTGAATTGCTCAATGAAGCGCGGATTTATTGAAAAATTGAAAAACGATCGATTGCCGGCCAGATCGAACATTGGGCCAGAATTGGCAAATGTGCGGAGGAGAATCCAGATCTTACTTACCGGCTCATCAAGGAAATAATGATGGGTATCTCCGAATTGGACCACAGTGAATCAACGGAATACCAATTCGGGTAGACCCCCATGAAAATTACTACCGCGACTTGAAGAAGCAGATGAAGCGCTCATAGCTGAAATGATCAACAGCCCACCGATATGCCCTAATTTTTGCCGGCCCCGTAAAAACGCTTCCCAACGCCATTTGTCATTCCGAAAAGCTCGCGACGAGGAATCTCAACATTCTGTAATTGATAAGTTTCCTGGCTAACACCCAGATCCCTCGCTACGCTCGGGATGACACCTGTGGGGTTTGCCACTGGTCACGACGCTTCCGCTCGTGACCGCGTCGGTAGTTGCATTTATCTTGTGGCGACGCGGGAGCGTCGCCACAAGATCCGTTCCGTTACAACTGGGCATGGTTTTCTGGAGGGACGCGGTCTCTCGCGTCCGAAACAAAGCATGGTTTTCTGGAGGGACGCGGTCTCTCGCGTCCGAAACGCGGCCGCGACCAGTCTGCGTGCGACGCACAGGCTTGGCGGCGCGTGGCCCTCAAGAAAGATGAAACGGTAAAAAGTAGCGAAAAGGACGATTTCGTAAAATGTTCGAGATACGGCGTGCGAATCCTGAGGAATGAGGCGTACTTACAGTACGCCGCAATGACAAAGGATGACGCGTAACGCAGATATCGGACTTTTTACGGAACTGTCAAGAAAGATGAACCCGGTCGGCTTTGACACAACCGTGTGTCATCAATGCACAGTTCTTGACTTATGAGCCTTTTTTCGTCAGATATACACGTTTCAATGGCAGAAAAACCGCCCAACAAAGAGAAATTGAGATGGCGACACATGGAATTTGAACCGGTCATCGGGCTGGAAGTTCACGCCCAGCTCAAAACCAACACCAAAATCTTCTGTGGATGCTCCACCGCGTTCGGCGCACCGCCCAACACCCATGTCTGCCCGGTGTGCCTGGGCATGCCAGGCGTATTGCCGGTGCTGAACCGCCGCGTGGTGGATTACGCCATTCGCATGGCGCTGGCCACCCACTGCACGGTTCAACAGCAAAGCCAGTTTGCGCGGAAAAACTATTTTTACCCAGACCTGCCCAAAGGGTATCAAATCAGCCAATACGAACTCCCCATCGCTTTGGACGGCCACATCGACATCGAAGCGGGAAATGCACCCCGCCGCATCGGCATCACCCGCATTCACATGGAAGAAGACGCCGGCAAACTCATTCACGACCCGGACCGCCCCGTCAGCCACGTTGACTACAATCGCACCGGCGTGCCCCTCATCGAAATCGTGAGCGAGCCGGATATCCGCACCCCTGAAGAGGCCGGCGCTTATCTTAGAAAGCTACGGGCCATCCTACGATATATCGACATCTGTGACGGCAACATGGAAGAAGGCAGCTTCCGCTGCGACGCCAATGTGTCCATTCGACCGCGGGGCCAGGAAGCCTTTGGCACCCGAACCGAGCTGAAAAACCTCAACTCCTTCAAACACGTTGAAAAGGCGATCCAATACGAAATCCTTCGCCAGCAGGACACCCTGCTGGATGGCGGGCGGGTGATTCAGGAAACCCGGCTTTGGAACCCCGACACCAGCCGCACCTTTTCCATGCGCGGTAAGGAAGAGGCTCATGACTATCGGTATTTCCCTGATCCCGATCTGCTGCCACTGGTCATCGACGACACCTGGATCGAGGCCATGGCCGAGGCGCTCCCCGAGTTGCCCGACGAGAAGAAAGCGCGATTCGTCAATGACTACGGCCTGTCTGCCTATGACGCCGAGGTGCTCACCGCCGCTCGGGAAACCGCCGATTACTTCGAGACGGGTCTGAAAAACCACAGCAATCCCAAGGGCCTGGCCAACTGGATCATGGTGGAACTGCTGGGGCTCCTCAACACCCAGGGTCTCGACATCACCCAAAGCCCCGTAGTTCCTGAGCACCTTGCCAAACTGGTTCGCCTGATCGACAATGGCACCATCAGCGGGAAAATCGCGAAAACCGTTTTCGAGGAGATGGCCGCGTCTGGCAAGGCCCCTGAAGCCATCGTGAAGGACAAGGGCCTGGTCCAGATCACCGATACCGATGCCATCGCCAGCGCTGTTGACGCGGTCATCGCCGCTAACCCGCAGCAGGTGGCCGAGTACAGGGGTGGAAAAACCAGAGTGGTGGGGTTCTTTGTCGGTCAGGTAATGAAGGCCACCAAGGGCAAGGCCAATCCCCAAATGGTCAATGAAATGCTGAAATCTAAATTGGATGCATAGCAAACGCCGTTTAGCCACGAAGATAACAGCAAAAAATCAAATTCATTCTCGCGCAGAGGCGCAGGGTAAAACACTAAGATCCAAAAACCGCGCGAGACGAATTGAAGGAAAATCCGGTTACCCCGAAATGTAGGGGCGGGGTTTATCCCCGCCCGCGATCGGTGGAAACGGACGATTGGCGTAAACCCTGCGTATTGCGGGAGGGGATAAACCCCTCCCCTACAAAATAGACTGCTTCTTAGAGCAAAGGAAAACCCATGCTTAGAATTCTCAGCCGCTCGACCACCGCGGTTCGTTGTGCTCTGATCATCCTGGCCTGCCTGTTGGGCACGGCAGCGGCGGCAACCCGCCCAAACCGGGTGGCCATCGTCCCCTTCGCCATCCACGCCGACCGCGACATGACGTTTCTCCGGGACGGCATCACCGACATGCTGACATCCCGCCTGAGCTGGGAGAAGAAAGTACAGGTGATCGGCAGGGAACAGACCGCCGGCGCGGTAAAGGACACCACCGGCACCATGAACGAGATTCAGGCGCAGATGATCGGCGCCAAACTCGAAGCCGATTACGTCCTGTTCGGCAGCCTCACCATATTCGCCGACAGCGTCAGCATGGATGCCAAGCTGGTGGACGTCTCCGGCGCCAAACCGACACTCGCTTTCTACAACCAGGCCCAGGGCATGGGCCAGGTCATCCCCCAGATCAACCGGTTTGCCACCGACATCAACGCCAAAGTCTTCGGCAGGGCAGCGCCGGCGCCACCGGTGGCGCTGCAGCCGGTCGCGCCCGGCGCCGGCATGGGAACCTATACCGCAGGAAGGCAGGCCCCGCAGCCTGCGCAAGATATTCACGCCCACCCCGAAAAACTCGCCGAAGGAAGTTTTCGGCCAGAAGGCAGCACCACGCCGTTGGCCGGCTCGCCGCTGGGGGACACGACGGCATCCATCCCCGACGCCCCCATCGGTTCTGCCTTTGTGCAGCCGGAGGTCAAGGAAACCCAAGCGACTTACTGGAAAAGCCGCACCATGAAAATTCGGCTCGTCGGGATCGCCATGGGCGACATCGACAAAGACGGTCAGATAGAGACCGTCCTGGCTGACGAACACGAAGTCAACGTCTATCGCATGACGCAGGGGCGGTTTCAGCGTGCTTATCCACCCATCGAAATGGGGACACGCCAGGTCATCGGCGTCGACGTGGGCGACATCAACGGCAATGGGTTTCCGGAAATCTATGTTTCCGCGTTGAATGCCAACCGCAACCTCGGCGAGTCCAAGGTGCTCGAATTCAATGGCGGCAGCATTCAAAGCGTCGTTGAAAAAACCCAGTACTGCTTCCGCGTGGTTCGAACAGTGCTTCGGGGGACGATTCTTCTGGGCCAGGAATTCAAACCCTATGGCAACCCATGGGATTCTCCCATATCCGAGCTGGCGCTGGTCAATGGGGAGTTGGACGCGCAATCGCCGCTGCTGCCCGGCGGCAAGGCCTCGGTCTTGGGCATCGCCTACAACGATATCCAGAACACCGGCGTGGAGGATTCCGTCGCCGCCTTTTCGAAATTTGATGACCTTCTCGTGCTGAATGCCGCCGGTAAGGAGCTGTGGAAAAGCGACCGCAAATACGGCGGCAGCGAGTTATATTCGCTGATGGAATCCGAGGGCGGGCATGAAGAGAACCGCCAGTGGCTGCCGCTCAGAATTCTGGCCACGGACATGGACGGCAACGGCACCGTTGAAGTGGTTTCCATCAACAACACCGACATAATGGGCCGAGCCATCTCTCGGCAACGAAAATACACTGAAGGCGTCGTCGAAGGCCTGAGTTGGGACGGCGCCCGGCTGATTTCGACGTGGAAATCACGAAAACTGGAGGGACAGATCAGTGACATCGGCATCGGCGACATCGACAACGACGGGAAGCCGGAGTTGGTGCTGAGCGTGATCACCAGCCAAGGTCTGGTCATCGGCACCAGCCCTAGCAGTTCGGTAATTGCCTATGACCTCAAATAAATCAGGGCGAACAACACGCCCTGATTTATATGCAAAAACGGCAGGCATCCGCCTGCCGTTTCTTTTTGATGCTCTCGTGAAAAGTATACCCGCCCCCATATGTCATTCCGAGGAGCGGTCTTCGCTCTTCGAGCTGCGCTCCCCCAGGCTTGCGACGAGGAATCTCAATCCGTCGTAATTCCGCTGAATATGGTCTGAACACCCAGATCCTTCGCAAGCTCGGGATGACGATTCCGTGTTGCTGGCTGCTGGTTGGCGGCTTCTCCGCAGTTATTGCGTTTATGGAGTGCGTTGAGTCCGCCGACGTCTAATTCTGAATTTTCTGTCCTCTCTTATGGAACTTCATGCTTCCTATGGCCTGATCGATGGGATCCGCTGCGCTCCTCCCATCCTACGCGCTTCATGCTTCCTATGGCCTGACCGATGGGATCCGCTGCGCTCCTCCCATCCTACGCGCTTACATCCGCTCAGAAATGGTTTCGCACTAAATTTATAATCATTACAATGGCTTTTCTGCGAAATAGTGAAAATAGGATCGCTTGACGTTATAACGTTATAGTGCTATAGCGCTTTATATACAAGGAGGTGTATTTATGGCAACCGCAACGAAACGTGCAACCGTCTATCTAAACCCTGACCTGCTAAAGGCATTAAAACTAAAATCGGTTGAAACGTCGCGCTCCGTATCGGACTTGGTCAACCAGGCCGTTAAAGACGCCCTTGGCGATGATGCCGAAGACCTGGCCGCCTTTGACAGCCGCGTTGACGAACCTTTAATCAGCTATGATGAAATGGTGAGAAGGTTGAAGGCCGATGGCCGCATATAATATCTATTTCAAGGCATCCGTTGATAAGGATCTGCGAGGCATTTCCAAAAAAGATGTTAAACGGGTGTTCGGAAAAATAAAAAGTCTGGCAAAAGATCCACGGCCCATCGGGTGTGAAAAACTCAGCGGCACAGAGCGATATCGAATCAGGCAAGGACGCTATCGCATAATATATTCGGTCCAGGACGATGAATTAACAGTGTGGGTGATCACGGTGGGACATCGGAAAGAAGTATACCGATAGCAGAAATGGCAATCCAAAAAGCGTGACTTACCCCTTTTTTGTCATGCCGGCGAAGACCGGCATCCAGGAGCAGTTGAATTTACTGGGCCCCGGCCTTCGCCAGGGTGACGCCTCGAAGGGATTTCGGCCTTTCTGCGGGACCATCAACATGGCAGGCGCTTATAAATAAAAAAATCCGGGGCCCGAAGGCCCCGGATATTTTTTTGGGTTTCTAAGCTGTCAGGATGACAGAATTAGAAGTTGATTTGGAACTTGGCGCCAAAGTAGGTGATATCGCCTTCTTTGTTTTTACCACTATCTTCAGCGTAGTCCAACATACCGATTTCAGGAATAATGAACACGCCGTCGGCCAAGGTGAGCGGCACCTGCAGGTAGTAATCAATTGCGGTATCATCTTCAAGTGCAGAATCATCATAGCTGCTCACTGCGTAGCCGACACCGCCCTCGATTCCGACCATGTCGCTGACAGCAAACCCAAGGACAAGGGTGACGCCCATAGAGGTTGTGTCCTCGACTTTGGTCCCTGTTATAACGGCCGCGTCAGCGGTGCTGTCGGTAAGATTCATGCCGTAGTTGCCGGCGTTCACACCATAAGCAAAAGAGCCGCCGACCATCAGGGGACCGGCGTTGTATTTGGCCATGATCTGGGCGACATAGGAGGTCACGGAAATACTGTCGTCGGTTGCGGGATCAACGGCATCCCAGGTATTGTAGCCAGCAGACACGTGAAGTTTGACCGGACCCATCGGAGCGTTATAGGCGGCCTCGAGCTTGGGAATGGTGCCGCGGGCAACGCTGTAAACGCCAGCGGTGGTCGCGTTGGGCGTCACGGCGGCAATCTTGAAATTACCAAACTTGAACTCAATCTGGGGCTTACGGGTGAAGGGCGCGCCGAAACCGCCCAGGTTGTTGTCAGACATATAAACCGAGTTGCTCAACCCGTAATAAGTCGGGTTGTACATCTGGCCGACACTCATCGTGCCGCCGCCGAAGTTCCAGCTACCATAGAGCAAACGGACGTTGACGCCGGTACCATACTCAAACCGGCCGCTGACATCGCCGGCGGCGACATTGGCGCCGATACGGCTGTTGCCCTGCTGCGCAAAAGTCGTCGTTGTGTAATCGGCACCGGAGGTCCAACCTCCAAGATTGGCGGCCGCATAATCTTTACTCCAGCTGTTAGAATAAAGTGCCATACGGGAACTACCGTAGAAGTTCCAGTCTGCTGCCAGTGCAGTGCCGCCAAAAACCATGGCGAAAACCGCGGTAAAAATAATAATCTTCTTCATCTTAATGTTCCTCCTTGATGGATGGTAAAAAAGTCAACTCCCCATGAGCCGACTTAGCCTAACAACATCTGTTTCAATTGTGGCGCTCTTTGCGCTACTGCCTGCATCACCTCCTTTCCCGTTGTATGCCCGCTTCTTCGACCGGGCATCCCCGAGTGGGGGCGATTGACCTAATTGGGCGATGATTACCAACGCGGCAGATAAATGTCAAGGATTTTGTAAAAAATCGAAAGTGGCGCAACCCATTATAGATACGACGATTTTTCCAGCCCTCGACTGGCAAAACCTTTGTTTGTGGCATTGAATGCTGGGCTGTCCCGGCAAACCCACTATCCGTGGGGATTTTTGTTTTAGCGAACGCAAGATGCGGGTGACATTGGTTAGCGCGCATCCTCAGCAACAATAAACGACCGCCTGTTCCAGGCGGCCGTTTATTTTCCCATCACCATTTTAATCGTTTTCAACGCCAATGATAAAATCAAAGCTAAAGGTCGCGTCAGGCAAGGCGGTTTTAGCATAACCCGTCCAGAAATGGTATCGCTTGGCGTTCTATCTGTTTGTAGGGGAGGGGTTTACCCCCTCCCGCAATTGGCGAAGATGAGCCCAATCGTCCCCGGTTCACCGAGCACGGGCGGGGATAAACCCCGCACCCTACACGATTGAGAGATCCCCGGAACCTGATGTGGAATGCCGGGATGGGTGCTTCGTTGAAACGACTCATTTCATCTGTCCAATCTGCGGCTGTCCATTCACTGGAGAATAGCACACAACCAGATCATTATAATATCGTTGACATAGTGTTATATTAAGCTATATTTCAATTGTGAACGAAATCCGGTGGAACAATAAAGCTCGGAAGCAATTGAAAGCCATCCCAGTTGCTTTGCGCAAACAGGTTACAGACGCCACCAGAGCCCTGACCGTTTTCCCGGATTGCCGCAACGTTAAGAAACTGACTCAGCACCGATATGACTACAGACTCCGTGTCGGCCGCTACCGGGTGTTTTTTGATTATGACGGCACCATCAAGATAGTATCGATTCAGGAGGTAAAAAAGAGAGATGAGCACACCTACTGATCCGCAGATTATCCTATTGGACGGAAAACCGGCCTTCGCTGTACTCCCCTGGGATGCATACGAGGAGCTCACCAAATACCGCGATAAGGCACTGCACGACATCTGGTTTCCTCAGAGCGTCGTGGAAGCCAACGCCGTGCGCGAGGAGAGCCTGATTAAGGCGTGGCGAGAATATTCTGGGCTAACACAGAAGGAACTCGCTGAACGCGCCGGTATCAAACAACCAGCCCTTGCCAGATTGGAAGCCGGCAATTCAACACCCCGCGCCAGCACATTGAAAAAACTGGCCAACGCAATGAATCTCACCATCGAGCAGCTCATCGAATAAATAGACGCCCGCGCAGTTAATCATGAAATAAGGAAAGAATCCGACGCCCGGTTGGTATGACCGATCGCAGAACCGTTTCTGCACAGCGTTCGTGGTCGGCTAAAAGCGCTGGTAGTGACCAGGCAACAAATCCCAGACCGTATCGCAGTTCCAAAAATTCCCTGAATGACAATCCTTGACATCAATCAGGCGGTTGCACTATGCGTCCAAAAATATCACCGCGTGTGGCGATCGGGTTTACGAATTCAATCATGACAAGGGAGCGAATCCATTGAGTTGGTATCGTAACTGGTTTCTCGCAAGCCGGCCATGGTCGTTTTCCATGACGGCCATTTCGGTCAGTGTCGGCAGTGCGCTGGCCGCCATCGACGGCGGCTTTTCATGGCCGCTTTACGGGCTGGCGCTATTGAGTGCCGTGCTGCTGCATGCGGCCACCAACCTGATCAATGACTATTACGACGTCAAAAACGGTCTGGATACCGTTGAAGTGGCCACCGCCCAGTACCGCCCGCATCCGCTGGTGGCAGGCGCATTACCCGCCGAGCAGGTCCGCTGGGCCGCACACGGTCTGTTCGCCGTCGCTGCCGCGATCGGTATTTACCTGACCATGGTCTGCGGGTTTGTCGTTTTTGCCATCGGCCTGATCGGGCTTCTGGCCGGCCTCACCTACACCGCACCGCCGTTGAAATATAAATATCTCGCCCTCGGCGAGTTGTCGGTATTTCTCATGTGGGGCCCCCTGATGGTGGAGGGGGCCTATTATGTCCAGCGACAAGCGCTCAGCCTCAAGGTATTCTGGGTGTCTCTGCCATTCGGTGTTCTGGTGGCGCTGGTGCTGCTGGCCAACAACATTCGGGACATCGACCACGACAAGAAGCGAAAGATCAAGACAATCGCCATCCTTCTCGGGCGCCGCTACGGGATCTACGCCTACTCGCTGCTGATGGTGCTGGCCTATGCCGGCATCCTGCTCATGGCCTTGTCAGGCACACTCACCCTGTGGGTGTTGATCATATTCGCCACTGTGCCCATTGCAATGAAACTCCTTCGTCAGATGATCGGTGGGATTCCGGCAGACGCCGATGCCCAGACGGCCAAACTCGACACGGCATTCGGCCTGCTGCTGGTCATCTCTCTCGTTCTGGAAAGCATCACCGGATGAGCCGCGAGGAATCGCCAAAGCAGGCTTATGTCTGGGCAACGGCAGGGCTAGCAGCACTTCTATGGTTTGTCGCCTTTTTCCTGACGTGGTCCAATTTCTGGATCAAGATCGCCGGCGCAGCATCGCTTCTGGCGGTCCTCGCCTTCCGGCTTCAACCCTACAGCGGCCGGTTCGGTTGGAATACAAAGGCAGTTTTTCGCGGAGTTGTCTCGGCGGTGGCGCTGTGGGGCATCTTCTGGCTCGGCAAGGTAGTGTCCACGGCCGTCTTCCCCTTTGCCTCCCACCAGATCGGCGCCATTTACGGCAAAGGCGAAGGCTCACCCATCGTGGCCATTTTTTTCCTACTGCTGCTGGTGACCGGCCCATGCGAAGAGATTTACTGGCGGGGATTTCTCCAGAAAAACCTCATGGACCGGTACGGCGGATTACGGGGCTGGATGGCGGCAACAGCCATCTACGCGGGTGTGCACATCTGGTCGTTCAATTTTATGCTGATCGGCGCTGCCGCCGTGGCTGGTGCCTTCTGGGGCCTGTGCTACTGGCGCTGGAAAAGTCTGGCGCCGGTCATTGTCTCACACGCATTGTGGAGCGCGGTTATCTTTTCGGTCGCGCCCATACCTTAGGAGACGCTCCCCGCCCCTGCGCCCACACTGCCAAAGGCAGTCCAATATCGGCGGTCTCGTATAAAGTCTTAATCTGCTGTTCAGTGCCCATCTCTGGTAAGCCTTTTGCCCCCTTCCCTGTCCCCTCCCACCCGGGGGAGGGGCACCGTTGCGCTATCTTTTTTCTGTATTTCACCCCCACCCAACCT
>CAYUOU010000089.1:0-15714 GCA_964446485.1 uncultured Desulfobacterales bacterium
ATGACCGAAAACGCACTGCCGTCAACATTGGGGCGGTAGAACAAATTTACCGTGACCTAATCTTGCAGCCAAAAGCAACCATTCGTTTTCATTTCAAATTATATCATTCAAACAGTCATCGCCAATTTTTACCCCCTCAGCCGTCTTAAAAGCAATTCAAATGGTACAGCAATGGCCGTGCCAAAGAATTTATAAAGGATAGAACCCCAGAAGCCGTCTCCAGCTATTTGAATCGTGATTTAGTTTTGGGCGCCGACAAGGTAATTTCTGCCGGCGCCCATTGTCCATCCAGCTACCGCAATCCAGCTGCATCCTGAAGAATATAGAGGGCTTCGGCGCCGCCGATTTGTTCGTCGGCATTCACATCACCGGATCGATAAAGCCGTATGCCGCTTTGGGCTGTTGCACCTTTAAGGGCACCGATGGCGTCCCCAAGGTCGACGAACCCGTCACCATTCACATCGCCAGGAAGGCCGGTGTAAAAACGATAGAATTCGCCGCCCGAGGCCGGTGTACGGGAATAGTTGTCAGGATCGGCATCGTGCGCCGCGTCGATGGCATCCAGTCGGAACCGGTAGTAGGCGCTGGGGCGCAGGGCACCATGCGGCACGGTAAATGAGTTGCCGCTAACCCACTGTTTTAGAATGGTTCGGCTGTTGTCGTAGCTGTAGATACGCACCCGGTATTCCGATGCCCCGGTAACCGCATCCCAGGAGAAGGTCGGCGTCACCGACGTCACCAGGTGGGTTCTTACCTGGAGATTCTTTTCTGGATAGCGCGCCGGCAGGATCGTTCCGATCGGCGTATAGGTCGCTGTCTCGTTATCGGCGTGAAAAACCAGTTGGGAACCGTCCCACTCTATGCCAATGTTTACCGGTGTACCAATAGAGCTTCCTTTAAGAAACCCGTTATCGAGTGTATCCCAATTGTAAGTCTCCTCTTTGTAGTCAATACTGACCGAATAATTGATTCGGTTCTTCCGCACACTGATAGACGCAAACACATCATAACCATCGAGGTTGAACCAGTAGCCGCTGATCCGGGCCCGCGGAATGGAATCCGAGCTGATGGATTTGATGGTCACGTCTGCGCTGACAGCATTGACGGCGCCCGGGTTCAGAACCGCAACCGTTGCATCTCCGCGCCCGACATTGGGCAGTGTGGACAAATTCAGTTCGCCAACGCCGATATTGACCAGGCCATTTCCCCACCAATTCCACTTCGACCCGTCGGGGGTGCAATTCGTGCAAGACTCGAAACTGTCATAGAGCGCATTATTGATACGGACGTTGTCAAAACTGGCACTGATGCCTTCCTCATGAGGATTGATCAGGCTCGGCGTAATGCTGGCCTCGACGGGCAGATCGAGAACGCTGCCTTCAAGGGTATCGGTGGAGGTGGCCGTGTTGCCGTCCGGGTCGGTCACCTCGAAGGTGTATGTCCCAGGACTGTACGAAGACACCATGGTGTAAAAATATGCCTCCTCTCCGTTGCTACTCGATCCGTCAAAACCAAGTGTCACGGTGCCTTCATCATTCGGGAGGGTCGCCTTTACAGAATGCGACGAGGAGCCGTCGTTGCGGTTTCCAGCGATGCCGTCGGCATCCCGGATGGTGATGCTCAGAAGAAGAGGTGCACCGCCGTCCGTGTTCCATGTCACCGCCCCCCAGTCCGGCATAAAACTGGGCGGCTGCAAATGATTGAGTTGGCCGGACATGCCAAAACTGATCCAGTCGTTGTGGGAGCGGTTCTGCACATCGAGCCACTCGTCGCTGTCGGTTACCCGCACACGGTACTGGTAGCTATTATCCGGGGCCAGCCTTCCAGTCGGCACAACGTAATGCAGCATGCCGGATATTCTCGGTGTATTAACCACCAACTGACGGGTGTCCGCATCACGAATCTGGAAACGGTAGGAAATGTCAGTGCCGGTAACGCCGGAAACGGCGTCCCAATAAAAAATGGGCGTTTTGGAGGTTAGCACCGTTCCCTCAGTGACGTTGAACCCGCCGGGCAAAGGCAATGCCCGATTGATGTGCTGAACGTCGGTCCCCGTTAAGGCCACGCCGCCGATGGTCACCGTAAATGTGAATTCCCCCACCTGCGGGGAGCCCGGTACCGACAGCCAGATGCCGTTGTAGCTCGGGTCGAATTCGATGTCGTCGATGCTGTTCTCGATGTCTTCACCGGTATAGGTTTTGTTAATGCCCGGACCGACGATGGTGTAACTGTCGATGTCGGCGGGCTGCAGATCGCCGTTGTAGCCCCATACCTCGACGTCGTAGAATGTCAGCATGCCACCCGATGTATGCACATTCATCACGCTGGCGTTGAGAGCGGCGAATTCCGCCGGGTTGAACGCTTCTTCGATGACCAGGTTCACCCCGGCTAGGCCCGGCGCTACTAGCGTCGCCGGGTTGCTTGCAAATTCGCCGACATAATCGCCGGCATCAGGCATGGGGTTATCAGGATCGGCATTGCCGTTCGCATCCCAGAATGCAAACATAAAAGCCTGATTGCCGGGCGCGCCGTTCCAAAGGTATACGGTATAGTCGAACGGAGCGCTATCGTTGAACCGCCCTCGCCCCCAAACAGCTGTGCCGGGAACAAGTGGGTCCGGCCCGTCGGCGACAATGACGTAGACATCTCCATGCCCCGGCTGCCATACGGAGCTGGTAATCTGACCGGCTATGCCCAACTGCCAGATATTTGGATCGCACATATCGCCGATGCCATCACCGTTCCAGTCGGACTGGTCGGCGCCCTCCATGTACGATGTGGGGCAATTGTCCTCGATGTCCGGCACGCCGTCATTATCGTCATCATTGTCCAACACAAGGACAGGATCGGAGGTCGAATCCGCCTCGGATTTGCCTGGGTTCCAGTCGTCCGGCATGCCGTCGCCATCGGTATCGACCGAAGCCGCCGGATCCTCGGGAAAGGCATCTTCGGGGCCGGCAACGCCGTCGTTGTCGGCGTCGCTATAGAGTGGGCTTACAAAATCACCGAAATCCGTGCTGGATACAACCAACCCGTAAGGCCCGTCCAACTGCAGCTGCTCGGGACCGGAAAAGATCTGCGGCTCGGGAGTCCCCGTGCCGAGTTCGACGTCGAGCACCTGGTAATTGTCGAACTGTGAAATGAAGACAGTGTTTGTAGCCGGCGCGTAAGCCACCCCCCTCGGCTGTGATGAGGGCAAATCGAAAACCGTTGAAGTGCTTCCATCGCTGTAGATGGAGATAACCTTGCCGTAAGCGGCCGCGATGAGATGGGTGCCATCGGATGTAAGACCGCCGTCGGTACCTGAAACCACCGAGGCCGATGTATGGCGATCGACGGTTTGCGGCGTCTTTGGCAAATTACTGTCAGAGCCGTCGATTTTGTAAACGTAGCCGTCATTGTCCGTAAAAAAGACATCATCACCGATGGCAGTGACACCCTGAGGAGAATTAAAACCCTCCGCCAATGTCGTCGGCGTTTCGCTGTCGAGCGCCACACGGATGATGCGCCCTCCTGGAACGCCTTCGGCCACAATCAGTCGTCCTGATGCGTCAAAGGCCAGGGCATTGGGGTTGCTGAACTGAATTGCCTCCAGCACCTGCTTGATGGTGCTGTCCGGTTCGACTTCGTAAACGCCGTCGCGATCATCGCTGATGAAAAGATGTCCATTTTCCGGATGGATTGCCAGGCCGGAAGGCCCATTAAACCCAGTACCAACAGTCTGGGCTCGCCCGGTCGCGTCGATTTTTACGATAGTGGTCCCCACTGCGCCGTCGTAGCCCTCATTGGCCACATAGAGAAATTGTCCCTCGGGTAGTGAATACCCTTCGCTGATAGGGATCCCTGGAGCATTCTGGTAATTGATCCCCCACGGGTCGTAGTAAAACTGGATTCTCTGGCTCTCCTGCATGACCTGAAATGAAGGGTCCCAGTGACGTACGAACCACATGTACTGCCTGCCGGGAACCATGGCCTGCAGATCTTGAAAGGATGCCGTAACCATATCTCCGCCGGTCAATGCGTCAGACTTGTAGTACTCTTTGCCGTTCAGGTCCCTGATACGCACCTGGAACTTGTTATTTTCACTTCCCGGCGGCACGTCCCACCAGAAAGTGATGGCGCCGTCCGGTCGGATCTGAGCGGAAAGACCGTCCGGCGGCGACAACTCTGGAATGACCTCGGGCAGGCTGCGGGCGAAATTCTCCACATGGCCGTCGGCAAAGGTCACGGAGTATTGATATTCGGCACCGGCGACCGGCGTCAGGCCTTCGAAATGGGACCAGCTTTTTAAGAAGCGGCGCGTCTCCGTGGAGCCGTCGTACCAGTCCGATCCGTTAAAGGAGATATCGAAATTGTACGGGACGATAGCCGGCCCAGACACACTGGCTGCCGTAACTGTTTCGATGGCGCCTTCCCGCACCGCCAGATCGAACAAAATGCCGCCGCCCTTCCAGGCATATACCTGGCTGTCAGCGGCGCGGCCTCCCAATTCGTCTGGGTTATAGGTGGCGGTCACGAAACGGGTGGCCGAGTGCTGCCCGCCGGCATCGTACGCGCGGACAAGCCATTTGTATTCCTGCCCCACTTCTAAGCATTGCAACGCCTCGGCAGGGAGTTCATCGGACATGGATTGAGTATTGGGGTCACTTCCGGCCTTGATGCGCGCCACCTCTCGGTTGGTGTCAACCTCCCGTACCCGCACCTGATAGCTCTGCCCGAGCCCAACAGCACCGCTGCCCTGGTCCCAGTTCACATCGACGCTCCCGTCGGATTTGACGGCAACGTAAATGGTATTCTCGTCGACCGCCACGGCACCATTTTCATTTGACGGCGCATTCAAAACAGAGGTCCACACCACCTGGTAGGTGTTGTCGAAAGTAACGGTCAGCGTATAGGTCCCGTAATCATTTTCTGTAACAGTGCCGAAATCATGAGTCCACAGGTCCAGGAACCGGCATGGGGAGTCCCAGATCAATCGGTCCCCTCCCTCTGAAATGTAATCGAGTCCGAACGCATAGTCGGGGCGTCCGGACGAAGATGGAAACACCACCGTAGCCGCCGTCACCAGTTCACGAAACGCGGCATATACGCCGAAATCGACACTCAGCCTCCCATTGTAGACCCCCGCCGACACCCACATGATAGGTTCTGGTCCGTAGGAAAGATCTGCGTCGACAATGGTCGGGGACGGATCGCTGAGGTCCACGGAGGCTGCCTCGGCGCAGTCGCCGGACACCCCGGAGCCCGTATAGAACCCGCCGATGAAATTCTTGTTGGTGAACTGGGGGATGAACTCGACGAATACGGCACTGTCGGGCAGGTTTCCGAGGGTGTAACTCCCATCAGGGGCGGTCGTTGTGGCGTCCAGTTCTGAGTCGAAATTGCATTTCTCAGAGTAGACGCCGACGCCGATGCCGCCGAGCCCGCGGGCCCCGTTGTCGCTGGTAACCATCCCGGTCACTGTTCCTGCCTGTGCCGAACCGAAAATAAAAATCGATATTACAACCAAAAGCCCGATCACGCGCAATCGTCTCATCGTGGCCTCCTTAGGTGATTCAACGCCGAAAATTTGTAAGCCGGACCATTATTTGGGTGGGTGCATGAATGCCCATCGGCAATCTGCCTGTGTAACTTGAATAAGTTACAATCAGTCATCGAAGGGTCCATAACGATATTTATAGTGAAGGATATAAATGGGGGTTAACATACCCATACTCTATGCATGATAGGAAAAATTAGGAGCGGTGACAAGATAAAATTTGACGGCCCCGTAAAAACCCCTTCGGCCGTCATGCCAGTCCCGGAACAAGCCAGGGATGACGGATCCGGAATCCATAAGCCTTTGAAATCACATGATTCCGGGTCAAACCCGGCATGACGTAAACGCTGATTTCAGGGTTTTTACAGGCTTATCAAATTTGACTCATTGGATACTTCTCCTTCAAAGCGCGCGCCCCTTGCCTATGGCAGAAGCATTGGATTTGGGCGCAGCGGGAGTCGGAACAATGGCGATACGAAAGGGTTTGGTGTCGTGTTTCAGATCCTTCAATGCATCGCTCATGAGTTGGCTTTCCGTAATGCGCAGTTCAGTGGGCGTCTTTTGCTTGATGCCCTCCTTCGCGGTGAACCGAAATTCGAAAACGGCGATCTTTTCTCCCCGAATCCCCCGAGCGCCGGCCATGACCAGTACCAGGCGACCGGGTTTCCGGTCATTGACGATGTGCATCAGGGACGTGGCCGCGGGAGTCTTGGCTCCACCAGTGTATGCGAACAATTTATCATCATAGGTGATGACGATTTTCAGCCCGGCCAGATTGTCCACGGCATCGATCATGACGGGAACAGTCACCGTCCCTCCGGGCTGTACCGTGAGATCCGGGGTATAAATGGTGATGGCACGACCGCTCGCCGGAAACATGGCGACACCGACCAGACAACTCAGAACGAAAGCGCCTAAATATCGAACGATCATCTAATTCCCCGCATTATCGGATGACTGCACAAAGGTAGATGCGTTGATTATATAAATCACAATAAACAATCAAGGCAGTCCGTTATGGGATTGTCGCCAGAAATCCCCTGACGCTGTGATCGGGATTATCCGTCAAATACACGGCCAGGCGGTGTGCGGTGAACGCGGTGGCTACCGAAGTGCCGGCGAAAGCACCTTCCTGCTCCCGATCAGCACCGTCGAATTCCACTAGTCCTGGAGCGTAATGGGCGACAAACGAACCGTAATTTGAGGATTCCCAGATAGCGCCGTCCGGTGACAACGCGCCGATGCCCAGAACGGATGGGTAGGCCGCCGGATATACGGGCGCCCCCGTGGGCAAATTCCCGGACGCCGCCAGCAGGACCGTGCCGCTCGAACCCACCTCCGCCAATATATCCTTAAGGAAGCCGCTGTCCGTTTCCGATCCCCAACTAAGCGAGACGACTTTGGCGCCGTGCGCCGCAGCGTGGGAGAGGGCACGGATCACGGTGAAATTTGAGGTGATGCCGTTTTCGTCGAATATCTTGATGGGAATCACGGGGACTCCGGTGGTGTTGGTTTCGCCTGCGCCCGCGGGAATAGCGCGACCCGAAGCAATGAGCGCCATGTGCGTTCCATGTCCGATTCGATCGTCGACACCGGCACCCGGATCGATGGCATTGAAGGGGGCTACGGTAAGTGCTGCCGGCAGACTGCCTGCAGTGATTCCAGAATCCAGCACCGCGATGGGCGGCGCGCCGTTGGATTCCGCGGCCAGCGTGTTCGATCCCGGCTTGCCGGGGCCTTGGCGACTCAGTCGGGGCAGTTCATAGGCATAATGAGGTTCCGAAACCGCATCGATGCCGCTGGCGGCGAGTGCGTCGGAAAAACCGTTCACCTGGGCCGGATCGGCAAAGCGCAGCCTCAGGAGGCCGGAATCGAGGTGATGGTCTACGATGACTGCACCGAAAACCTTCAATACAGCCTTCAGCGCCGCCACATCCGCTCCCGGGTTCACTGCCAGGAGCACTTCTCCCGCGATCATCAAAGCACCGGTATCCGGATCGGTGATCACCTCGAAAATTGTCGACTCAGACAGGGGCGGCGGCGTCTCCGTCTTACCCGGCCGAAAAACGTGTATTTCCGATAACTTGCTGATTGTACCCGCCGGCGTTTCAATCGCTGTCCACACGACGCTGTAAGATAGCGGGGCGAAGAGCCTGCGGAGGCCGTCGGCGATGGGAACGTTTGAAATGTCGGCGGTAACGACATGGGAAATGGAGGTATCGATTGACACCGAGATGCCGTAGGCGGAGATTTCTTTTAGGAGATCCCGGATAGGCAGCCGATCGATGCGGGCCGATATCGTCGATTCGGTAAAGGAGATCCGCTGAGAGGGCGCCCCGGCATCAGCGGCAAGCACGAGCACCGCAATGATACCAGACAAAAAAGCGGCAATGAAAACGGCACGAAACATATCAGTTAATGGTCTCCTTGTTCGTCGGCGAAGCGGTCACACCCACGGCCTTTTGATGCTGGGCCAATTGATTCTGAAGCGCCTGGATCAAGCCCGGCACGATTTGAAAAGGGATAGCGATCTCAGACACCACAGGCACTATATGCTCACCGCCCTTGGCCGCCAATTCAGCCACATTGCCCACGGGCCCCACGTCGCAAAACCGCAGGGTGAAATCGTAAGGCGAGTGGGCCACCTCGACATAGTTGGAATACTGTCGCTTTACCGGCATGCTGTCGTCGGCCTTGAGCTTGAGTTCAACGAGCATTTCTTTTTTCATTTGCCTCCCTCAATGGCTTCGATGGTCCCGTAGTTATTCCAAATACTTCAAATTGTCATTCCGAGGAGTCCGCGACGAGGAATCTCAACAAGTTATAATGGTTCGAATATCGTCTGAACACCCAGATCCCTCGCAAGCTCGGGATGACATCTGAAGGTTTTTTTCGGGATTGTCATTTTTGTCATGAATAACGGCTTTGCTTTTTTCTGCGTCTTTGCGTCTTTGCGCGAGTCAAGCATTTTCGCTTTTAATGCCTTCGGGGCTTTATCTCAACCCGGCAATTTGTTGAATGACCAGCAGCGCATCCGCCAGAGAAATGTCGCCGCTCCCGTCCGGATCCGTTCCGGCCGCCAGGCAAGCCGGGCATACATCCAGGTTCACCGCAGCAAGCACCTGAAGAACGAAAACCATGTCTCCCAGATCGAACACCCCATCACAGTCCACATCCCCCGGCACCGCCGCCACCAGGCAAAGGGCATTTCCCACATTGATCCTCCCGCCGGAGACGGTCTTTCCTTCAACCGCAGGAATTTTATCAACGCTGGTCAAGATTGCATTTTTCACCTCTGCCACAGTGAGATTAGGATTGAATGACCACAGCAGCGCCACCGCCCCGGCCACCTGGGGCGCGGCCATTGACGTCCCGGACAGCAGGCCGTAGTTGTCGCTGTCGGCTGTCACCGAGTGAACCAGCGTCGCCTGTGCCGGCAAATTGTCTTTCAGAACCTCTCCGTCCGCCTTGGAGATCGTCACCGACGGCAGCCAGTCCCCCGGGCTGCCAAGGGTACCCCCATCGGCATCCAAATCGTCCACTCTGTTGTTATAAATGATGGCGGCGATGGCCCCGGCAGCGGCAGCATTTCCCACTTTGGCCGCAAATGTGAATTCCGCTGAGAGATCACTTCGCCGTATCAGCGCGATCTTGCCGACCATGTCATCCTGGAATTCTGCAGGATAACCTTCCCCGCAGGCCACCAGGTCTCCCGTGATGCCAGACGCATCAGTCAACCCCGCGTACAGTAGCCCGATCGCCGTGTACACGTCCGGCGTTGCTGTCGACGTAACCGATGCGTTTGTGTGCGCTGCCGCCGGCAAGGTGGAGCGGATCGACGTCCCCGGCGCGAGCAAATCGACGCTTTGCGCACCGTAATAGGAGTAGCCCGCCAAAGAATCATACTCCGTGCTGGCACCCACGGAAATGATGTTGTCGACGCTGTAACCGGCCTGCTCGCCAAAGCCGGCGGTTATGTCATAGCTGGCTGGAAAAATCGGAAACTGATCGGAATCCTTGTCGATGCTTCCGTTGCCGGCGGCGCAGACAGCCAGAACATCGTTGATTGCAAGATCCTTAAGCCCTTTGAACTCCTCTTCGCTTCCTGCTTCTCCTCCATAACTGCAGTTGACGATGCGCGCACCACTGGCGAGCGCATAGTCCATGGCATCCAGGACAGCTTGTGTTTCAAAAGCCTCGTTGCCGTCAATTTGCACTTTCAAGGCCATGACCTGCGCCTGCCACGCAACGCCGGTGGTGCCGACGCCGTTGTTGCCTGCCGCCGCCGCTATGCCGGCCACATGGGTCCCGTGACCGTCGGCCGCGGCATCGTATGGGTCGGCATCCCCATTTGGAAAAAGGCCGGAACCCGCGAAATCGTAACCGTGGATATCGTCCGGGTAGCCGTTGCCGTCATCATCGACACCGTCCTGTCCATTCAGTTCGGCTTGATTGACGAACATGTTAGGGGCGAGGTCCGGGTGGGTGTAGTCGACGCCGCTGTCGATGATGGCAATGATGACGCCGGGCGCCCCCGTAGTGAACTGCCATGCGCGTTGGGAATTCATTCTGGGATGGGCCCATTGAGCACCGTATAGGGGATCATTGGGCAGGGTCATGGGATAGCGCAGCGCATGCCGCTCGGCGTGTTCCACCAGGCCGGAGGCCAGATAGTCGCGCGTCGCCGCCAACTCAGATCGCCCTGCCGGAATTTTCACTGTTGCCAGGCGGCGATGCGGCCGCCAGGCCAGCGACTCGCCGCCGAGTTCGTTGTGGAGATTTCTGATCTGTTCAGTGGAAACGCCCGGCTTGAACCGCACCAGAATTTCCCCAGTTTTGTATTTTGGCCGCCCCTGCGAGTCCTGTGAGGAAAAGATCCCCATTGAGGTTTCATGAGTTGCTGGTTTTACCTTCCTTGAATGGGTGCGGGATGGATCGCTCTTGCCGATATCGGTGGGGGAAACACCATTTTGTGAGGAATCGTTGCCGTTGAGGCCATTTGGCACGCCCGATCGGAAACCCTGAATGGTTGCAATCCGATATCGATTATTCGCTGGATCATAAGTGAACACCAGGGCGGTATTCTGCAGCAGTCTTGCCACCACCTCTTCTATAGACGCGTCGGTCACCGAGAGCGTCACCCGCCCGCGCAAAGCCTTTCCGCCACCGATGGCAGCGCCAGAAAGCCTTGCGATTTCACTCAGTATCTCAGCACGCTCAGCATCTCTGGCCCAGAGGCTGTAGGCGTCACCCGTCATCTCGATGCGCCAGGTCGATTCGGGTACCGCACCTGACCCCTGAGTTACGGCGGTAGCGCCTTGCCCTGCCGCGGGCAGAACACCGAAAGCGATCATGAGCAGGCAGGCGGCCAGTATATGTCGTATCGAAATCATCCGCATCACATGAAAACCCAGCAAAGTTGATAAAGCCGTAAAAAGTCCTCCGGTCGTCATACCGGACTTGATCCGGCATCCATAAGTATTTGAAATCACTGGTTCCCGGCTTGCGCCGGGATGACAACAAAGAGGTAAATCAGACTTTTTACGGCCTCTATCAAAGGTCAGTTTACCAAGATACGCCTTCACCCATAAAACGGCAACTCTCAGCCGTTTTCAGCAGTTCAATGCGGTGATGTCGCAGCAACGCCCAGTGACATTCAGCCACCGGGCGTTGGTATGAGAACCGAAGGGGCCTATGGGCAGTCGGTAATCGGTATCAGTTACCTGTCGTCTGTCGTCTTTGTTGAGGTTGGTTTTCCGCGAACCGTGAACCGTCTACCGTGAACCGATCTTCAAAAGTGGTATATCAGCGACATATAGACTGAATGCTGGTCAACATCCTGATTGGCCTCGTCGCCCCCCACGCTGATACTGCGAACGCCGCGGCCAAACCGGTACTGGTAGGCAGCGTCAAACACCCAAGGCCCGACAGTAATACCGCTGCCGAGGCTCAGCCCGAAAAAATTGTCCGGGCTCCCCTCGGAGGGCTCCGGGTCGTAGAACACACCTGCGCGCACCGGCACCACGTATTTGGCCCCGATGAGCAGGTACTCCCCGCCGAACCGCACCTGGATCGTGTCCTGGGTCACCGTCTCATCCTCGGCCTTTCCGGTGATCGGGCTCGTCTTCCGGCCACTAGCGTCTTCCATCAGGTAATTGCTCCACTGGGTCCAATAGACGTCAAGATCCAACGTCAAGGCGTCGCTGGCCCGAAAAGCCAGGCCGGTGCCGAAGGACATGGGCATGAACAATGTATTGGCGCCCGACTCGACAATGGTGTTGGTTTGGGTGGTGCCGGAGCTTGGGAAATAGATGGTCGACGCAAAAAGGTAATTTCGTTCAAGGCGCGCTTCGAACGGCGTTTTGAACACGGCTCCGACGGAGAACCGGCTGTCGATGTTCCACATCATGCCGATGTTGGCGTTGATGTTTTCCCATTGGAAGGGATCCAGATCCAGCCGGCTACCGTTTGGTTTATAGGTTTCGTCGATGGTGGTGTTCACCGTAAACGCCGTGGCACCGAGTGTTCCGCTACCTCTGGCGCGGTAGCGCGACGTCCACTGGTTGTCGGAAAGGCCATGGTCCCAGAAGTTGAGGGCCAGACCGATGGAAAACCGCGGCGTAAGCTGAACGGCAAAGGCCGGAGAAATTGTTCTAAAGGCCCCTTCCTGATCATATTCTACCATGTTGGTCATCGTGAACAGCTGGCTGGGGTCTTCAACGCTGTATTGATAGGTCGCCTTCTTGTTGAAATCCATGAGATGCTGGTAATTCAGGGAGACGATCATGTTTCGCCCCCAGGCCTGAAAGGGATAGGCGCCGCTGAGATAGTTTAGCTCTGTCGTTTCAACCGAATTGGGACCCGAGGCTTCTGGAAACGCTTTGTAGGTCGTGTCCTCGTTTCGGTAATTGAATGCGCCAACCAAGGAGATCTCAGGGGTTTCCAGTTGAATGAGCCCGCCGGGATTCCATGAAGCCGCCGTTGCGTCATCGGCCACCCCGATAAACGCGCCGCCCATGCCCATGGCCCTGGCGCCGGATCCCACTGGATTGGGCGAGGAAGAAATCTCGACCACCTGGATCACCTGGGCGCTCACCAGTGGGCAAAGCATCAGGACCGCGAGCACTGTCGTTGTAAATAAACGGACCACATTGCCCTCCTTCGGCGGCGGTTCAGGGCCTCCTGGATATCAACATTTCGCATGCCGGTATGTTGTTTTCTGGATATGGGAATTTGTCCATGATTCCGAAAATCGATAGCGGGCGTCATTTCGGCCCCTGATGCAGCATCCAACGATCTTGTATTCTATTTCACTACGTACGTATATTGATGCACTTAAAAAAAAGTCCATGCCGCCGGATATCGTACAGGCATCTGGATCCCTCGCTGCGCTCGGGATGACAATGACATAGACCGTGATGCCAACCATCGAGTCTTTTGAACGCCCCGCCTTTCTCTGCTCCGCGGCGTCTTGGCGCGAGTTTGCGGTCAAGGAGCCAAAACTCAGGCCGAAGCCGCCAAGCTTGAAAATACGCTTCGAATCATCCCCTGCTACGAAATCCAGAAGAACACCTGGATCGATGCCGGCAAACGCTTTCATGAACTGTGCAGCAATAAGGTCACCATCCCGATGACCGCCATCTTCATCGCAATCGTGGCCCAAAAACACCGCTGCAAAATCGCCACCCTTGACCACCATTTCGACCATTTCCGCGAGTTGCTGTACCGGCCGGAGTGAACTTCAACTGAATCTTCCTAACAATCTGAAAGCCTGCCTTTAACATTGCAAGGGACACCATCTTACGATATGATGCCGTTCATTAACGAAAAGAGATCCCACATGATTCAACGCCGTATCGAAAAAGACATCTTGAATTCGCTTCAAAATTTCCCCGTAGTCGGTCTGATCGGTGCCCGTCAGGTGGGGAAAACGACCCTCGCCCAACACCTGCTGCAGGGCTTCGGAAACACCGCGTTGTATCTCGACCTCGAAAGCATCGCTGATGCCGCCAAACTTGAAACTCCCGAGCTCTACCTCGAATTGCACACCGATAAACTGGTCATCATCGATGAAATCCAGCGAATGCCCGCCCTGTTCCCGGTGCTTCGCTCTCTTGTCGATAGAAACAGACGCAGCGGTCGCTTTCTCATTCTGGGTTCCGCCTCACCAGCGCTTATCCGTCAGTCTTCCGAGAGCCTGGCCGGGCGTATCGTTTACCATGAGCTCTCCCCCTTTTGTCTGGGCGAATTGGAAGGCGTTGCGGAACCTGTCCGCCGACTCTGGGTTAGGGGTGGTTTCCCCGACAGTATCCTTGCGGCCTCCGATGACCGATCCGCATCCTGGCGCGGAGCCTTCATCCGCACCCATTTGGAGCGAGACATTCCAGCCCTCGGGTTGCGGGTTCCGGCAACCGCCCTCCAGAGATTCTGGATGATGCTCAGCCACGCTCACGGCCAACTGTGGAACGCCCAGAAAATTTCAGGCAGCCTCGGTGTCAGCGGTCCCACGGCCAGGCATTACCTGGACATTCTCCAAGATACATTCATGGTGCGGCAGTTGCTCCCCTACCACACCAACATCAAAAAACGCCTTGTCAAAACGCCGAAAGTGTACGTCCGTGACAGCGGCCTCCTTCACAGCCTGCTAGGGCTCGAATCCATAGACGATCTGCTGGGCCACCCGTCTGCCGGAGCCTCCTGGGAAGGCTTTGTCATCGAGCAAATCATCGCCATGCTGCCGCCAAACTGGCGCTATTGGTTCTACCGTACCGGAGCCGGCGCAGAAATCGACCTGCTGATCGAACCATCCGGCAGAAGACCGCTGATAGCTGTTGAGATCAAACTTAGCCAAAGCCCATCCCCTTCCAAAGGTTTCTGGTCATCACTGAAAGACCTTCCTCAGGTCCGCGGCTTTATCGTTGCCCCGGTTGACGAGATCTACCCCTTGTCCAAAGATGTCTACGCCCTCCCTATTGAAGGACTTAAACGGCTGGTTGAATAAAAAGAGGCCCTAAACCAAAACCCGTTGAACCTTCTTCGTTATTCCTCATTCGACGTTGGCTGTTCGATGTTTATCCTCCTTACCGTCATGCCGGCTCTTCTTCTCATCATGCCAGCATATTTTCGCGTCATACCGGTTTCTCTACCGTCATACCGGCGAAGAAGCCTGCCCCGGACCCCGATCCGGGGTCATCCAGTGGGGTCTTCGACTTCCTGGATCCCGGATCGAGTCCGGGATGACAATCACAGGAACCGTGATCCCAACCATCGAGTCTTTTGGACGCCCCGCCTTTCTCTGCGCCGCGGCGTCTCTGCGCGATACATATGTTTTTCGGCTATAATTGACGGATCCATAAAAAGTCTGAGCTCTCCAAATTGTCATTCCGAGGAGATCGCGACGAGGAATATCAAATTTCTAAGATCTTGTGGCGTTATGATGAACACCCAGATCCCTCGCTACGCTCGGGATGACATCTGCGAGGTTTTTACGGGCTTGTGAAGGTTATCGCCGGCCCGCTAAAGTGATGGCACCCAGAGTAATCGCAATTGCACCTGCTCGATATAGAGCGGGACCCCTTGATCGTTAGGGCCTCGATCCGCTGACCTCCTGAAGCAGGAACGACGCTTCCGCCGCACCGACCATTCCGTCGCCATCGACGTCGGCGCCGGACTGGGCGTAACCGGCGCGCAATGCGCCCGTGGTCTCGATGCCGGCAAGGGTCTTCAACACCAGGAGCAGATCTTCGAGATCGATGACGCCGTCGTCGTTGAGATCGCCCTTGAAGACGACCGGCAGGACCGGGCTGAGGGCGGTGTTGGTTTCGGAGGAAATCGTCACCGATCCTTGGCTGACCGCTTCGCCGCCGGGCAACTGAGCGGTGATAGTGTAGGTGCCCACTGGCAAAAACATGAGGTATGCGCCGTTTGGCTGGCTGATGGCCGCCGCCGATTGTCCCACGACGCGTATGACGGCCCCATCGATGCCGTTGCCGTATTGATCCTGCACGGTGCCATACAAAAGGCCAACACCGGAACCGACCGGTGTGTACACCCTGAGGTCATACTCATAACACACCCCGAAGGCCGTCTCATCATATTGAACGACCTTTATGAAGTAGATGGCGGTGGACCCCAAAATTCGGACAGTGTGCTAAGCTAAGAGTCAGGCCACCTCA
>CAYUOU010000090.1:0-15404 GCA_964446485.1 uncultured Desulfobacterales bacterium
CCGACTCATTTACCTGATCCTTCGCAATGTCGCTTACCCGACACTTTTACAGATTAGTACGCTGCGCTGAGATTTTTGGAAGAAAAGAAGGGAGATTAAGCAGAGTATCTACAAGGGAAAGGGAGGGAGACATCCCGGTGCTCATTCAGCACTTCCTGAACCAGCGACGCCGGCCAGGGCCAGAGCCTGCAATCGATGAGGCCGCCCTGAGAATACTGACGGATTACGACTATCCCGGCAATGTTCGAGAACTCCAGACCCTCCTGCAATCCGCGGTGAATCTCGCCCAGGGCGGCCCATTGACAACGGCATGTCTGCCGCAGGCGGTGATCGCTCGGGCGGAATCCGTGAGAAAGGCGGCTTGCCCGGAACCTGAGCCGGCATCGGATGGGCCTGTCGCACCCCTGTCGGAAGTCGAGAAAAACCACATCCTCGACGTCTACCGCCATACCGGCCAGAACAAATCCCAGGCGGCCCGGCTGCTGGGCATTGGGCTCAATACGCTGCGACGAAAACTGCGGGCTTATGGGATGACAGATTGATCGGGACTTGGCGCGGCGAAAGCGTTCAACCGAGACCCAATGGGGCCTCTGTGATGTTAGCCTGATTGACAACAGACTATAGGTGTTGTTATTTTCTCCAACATGGATGCCGTTAATCTCATTCCCTCCCGTATTATCTATTCTGAATCGGCTTATGCGGAATTGATATTGTGGCGTCTCCCAAAGAAATTGATCGGGTCTTCACACATGTTCAAGTACAGGCTTGCATACGTGGTGCATGGAAAATGTGTTTTGCGCTACGACAATGAAATTGGAAAAGGTGACCATCGGCATTTTGATGGAAAAGAAAGCACCTATGCGTTTGCGACACCGGAACAGCTAATCGCCGATTTTCAGCGGGATATCGAGAGGTGGAATCATGAAAACAGTGATTCTTAATGTACGAAGGCCTGCCGATTCGATGGCAGATTTTACGCGAGTCTGGAAAACGGGAGAACCTGAAAAATCCGCCCGCATCAGCTTTGCAACCCCGGAATTACTCTGGAGCGTATTGACCGCCAAGCGCTGGGGGTTGCTGAAGGTTCTCTGCGGAGCGGGCCCTGTATCGATTCGCGAAGCGGCTCGGCGGGTTGGACGTGACGTAAAGGCCGTTCACGGCGATATTACCGCACTGTTGAATGCAGGGATACTCGTTCGCTCAGACGAAGGGGGCATCGTTTTCCCCTTCGATGCTGTCAAAGTCGAGTTCTTGTTGAATGCGGTATAGCTAGCAAGACTCACATCACCGCATGGCGGCGGTGGTGGCCTCGTTACTGTTAAATACGGGTTGACTAACAAGCGATTGTATATTATTTGATAACTATTATTATTTAGAATTCAGGGGCCTCAGATGGCGGACCATCATAAACGATTTGACGTCATTATCCAGAAACTCAGGGATAATGGCCATAAGATAACGCCTCAGCGATTGGCCATCGTCGACATTCTTGCCAAAAGTGAAGGCCATCCCAGTGTTGAAAACATCCATGTCCAGATCAAAAAAGACTTTCCGACAATGAGCCTTGCCACTGTTTACAGAAATATTTTACTAATTAAATCACTTGGCGAAGTCCTGGAATTGGGGTTCCCTGATGGGAGCAACCGATACGACGGAAACCGGCCGACCCCCCATCCACACGTCATCTGCATCAAGTGCAAGAAAATCGTCGACCCGGACCTGGACAGCCTCGATGAGATGAAAAAAGAGGTCGCCTTAGAAACGGATTTCAAGATTCTGAATCATCGTTTGGACTTTTTCGGCATCTGCAGCAACTGTATGGCAGAGACCGGTTAATATATTTTTTGCCATTTATTGATAATCATTATCACATAACATCGTTTGTTAATAAACTAAAAACTAAGGAGGTTGACATGGCGAGTGAAAATAGCAAGTGCCCGGTGACGGGCAGGACAAGCAACCCCATTGCCGGCGGCGGCACGTCGAACAAAGACTGGTGGCCTAACCAGTTGAACCTCAAGATTCTTCACCAGCATTCCAACAAGAGCAATCCCATGGGGGAGGAATTCAACTACGCCGAAGCGTTCAAAAAACTCGACCTGGAGGCCCTGAAAAAGGACCTCGTTGCGCTGATGACCGACTCTCAGGAATGGTGGCCGGCGGATTACGGGCACTACGGGGGGCTCTTCATCCGCATGGCGTGGCACAGCGCCGGCACCTACCGCATGGGCGACGGCCGTGGGGGTGCGGGATCCGGCAATCAGCGTTTGGCGCCGCTCAACAGCTGGCCGGACAACGTGAACCTCGACAAGGCGCGCCGGCTGCTATGGCCGATCAAACAGAAATACGGAAACAAGATCTCCTGGGCCGACTTGATGATACTCACCGGCAACTGCGCACTGGAATCGATGGGCTTCAAGACCTTCGGCTTCGCTGGCGGGCGCGTGGACGTCTGGGAGCCGGAAGAGGACATTTACTGGGGCGCTGAGGACGAGTGGCTTGGCGACAAGCGCTATTCGGGCGACAGGGATCTCGAAAACCCGCTCGCCGCCGTCCAGATGGGTCTGATCTACGTGAACCCGGAAGGCCCGGACGGCAACCCGGATCCGGTCGCCTCCGGCCGCGACGTCCGCGAGACATTCGCGCGCATGGCCATGAACGACGAGGAAACCGTCGCGCTTGTCGCCGGCGGCCACACCTTCGGCAAGTGTCATGGCGCCGGTGATGCCGCTCATGTCGGCCCTGAACCGGAAGCCGCGGGCATCCAAGAGCAGGGGCTTGGCTGGAAGAGCAGTTTCGGCAGCGGAAAGGGTGGCGATACCATCAGCAGCGGCATCGAGGGCGCGTGGAAACCGAACCCGACCCAATGGGACATGGGCTATCTGAAAGTGCTGTTCAAATACGACTGGGAGTTGGTCAAAAGTCCGGCCGGGGCCAATCAGTGGCTGGCCAAGGATGTGGATGAAGAAGACATGGTAATTGACGCCCACGACCCCTCCAAACGCCATCGGCCGATGATGACCACGGCGGACCTTTCGTTAAAGTTCGACCCCATCTACGAGCCCATCGCGCGGCGCTACCTAAAAAATCCCAAGAAATTCGCTGACGCGTTCGCCCGGGCGTGGTTCAAGCTGACCCACCGCGACATGGGCCCTCGCTCACGCTACCTCGGTGCTGAAGTGCCCGACGAAGCACTCATTTGGCAGGATCCGGTGCCCGCGGTCGATCACAAGATTGTCAGCAAAAAGGATATCGCGGGCCTGAAGCGGGAAATCCTGGCCTCCGGCCTGCCCATATCACAACTGGTATCGACGGCCTGGGCATCGGCCGCCACGTTCCGCGGCTCTGACATGCGCGGTGGAGCCAACGGGGCGCGCATCCGTCTCGCACCGCAGAAGGACTGGGAAGTCAATCAACCGGCCCGATTGAAGAAGGTGCTGAAGGCCCTTGGGGAAATTCAAAAAACATTCAACGGCACTCAAACCGGCGGGAAAAAGGTGTCACTCGCCGATTTGATTGTATTAGGCGGGTGCGCAGCTATCGAGCAGGCGGCCAACCAGGCCGGTCATAAATTGACTGTGCCCTTCACGCCCGGACGCACGGATGCGTCGAAGCGGCAGACCGACACACCGTCATTCGCCGTGCTCGAACCCAAGGCGGACGGCTTCCGCAACTACCTCAAAACCCAATACGCGGTGTCGGCTGAGGAATTGTTGGTAGACCGGGCACAACTGCTGACGCTGACCGCCCCTGAGATGACGGTGCTCATTGGCGGCATGCGCGTCTTGAATGCCAACTTCGGGCAGACCCGGCACGGCGTCTTCACCAATCGGCCGGAGACGCTCACCAATGACTTCTTCGTGAATCTGCTCGACATGAACACTGAGTGGAAGGCAACCGCAAAAGACGCAGACGTGTTCGAAGGACGTGATCGCGCTACCGGTGAACTCAAATGGACCGGCACCCGGGTCGACCTCATCTTCGGTTCGAACTCACAGCTCCGTGCTATAGCGGAAGTCTACGGATGCGAAGACTCACAGGAGAAATTCGTTCAGGACTTTATCGCGGCCTGGGACAAGGTCATGAACCTTGACCGCTTCGACCTTGCCTGATCTTCCATAACACGGACGACAAAACGGCCAAATGCGTCACGCATCGGGCCGTTTTTTTCTTCAATAAACTTGGGCGTGGATCAGTCGACCACGGGCCTGGGAAGTACTTTGGCCTGTTCGGCGATCTCGGGCACCTTGTGCTCCCACTCGATGGCCATGAGATGCACCCCGTGGACACCCTTCATCCCCTTGAATTCCTCGATCTGCTCGCAGGCGATGTCGATGCCTTCCTGAGCGACCTTGCCCTTTTCGGCGCCCTGAAGCCGCTTGATGATCTCATCGGGGACGTCCATGCCCGGCACCTTGTTTTTCATGTACTTGGCCATACCCACGCTCTTCATGGGCGTGACGCCGGCAAGGATATACACCTTTTCCGTAAGCCCCATCTCGTTGGCCAGGCGCACCCACTCACGGAACTTCTCCATATTGTAAATGCACTGGGTCTGAATGAAGTCCACACCGGCGTCGATCTTCTTGGCCAGCCGGTGAACGCGCCACTCGAAGGGGTCGGCAAAAGGGTTGGCTGCCGCTCCGATAAAGATCTTCGGCGGCTCGTCGATGTCACCGCCGCTGATGAACTTGCCGTCGTCACGCATGCTCTTGACGGTGGATATCAACTGGGTGGAATCGATGTCGAAAACGCCTTTGGCCGTGGGGTGATCGCCGAACAGGCAATGATCACCCGACAGGCACAGCATGTTCCGCACGCCATGGGCATAAACGCCGAGAATGTCGCCCTGCATGGCGAGCCGGTTGCGATCGCGGCAGACCATCTGAAAATTAGGCTCCAGGCCCTCCTGAACGAGAATGATGGATGCCGCCCAACTGGACATGCGCACCACCGCGGTCTGGTTGTCGGTGATATTCACGCTGTCCACCACGCCCTTGAGAAAACCGGCCTTGTGCCGAACCTCCTCGACATTGGCCCCGCGGGGTGGCCCCAACTCGCCGGTGAATGCGAAGTGTCCCGCCTTGAGAATCTTTTCCAGGTTGCTGCCCGCTTTGTATCCGTTTGACTCTGTCATATGCGTCACCTTGATCTGATGGATTGTTGTCTCCGGGTACTCACCGCGATGCCAGTGGCGTCGTCACCACGCCCCCGGATCCCTATTCCACTTTTTCAGGTTTTTTATAGCCGGGCTGAATAAGGGTCCTCGGCGTGGTGTCTTTCCAGTCGGTGATGGCGTAGATCTTTTTGATGTTGTCCAGCCGACCCTGGCCCGACAGCCGCTCGTAAATCTTGAACCAGGCACAGTCCTGGTCCTGGCTGATTTCGCATTTGCCCTTGTTGGTGCCGCCGCAAGGACCGTTGTAAAGGCCCTTGGCGCACATGGTTACCGGGCAAATGCCGCCGCTCCAGCCCAACACGCAGCTCTGGCAGGATCGGCAACGCTCCTCGTACCAGCCCACCGCCTGGTTGACCGCCAGTCCCGAGGTGTTGACCCCCGGAAACACCGGCGTGTCCGGAAACCGCTCGGCCAGGAACTGGATGCCGACCCCGCACGCCATGGAAATGAGGGCATCGTAATCGCGCACCTTGTTGTCAAGCTGTTCCAGATATTCCCGGTCACACTGGCGCTCGATGGTGATGCCGTCTATCTCGACGGGGTTGTCGGCCAGCTTTCTAGCCATGTCAAGCTCGGTGTTGAGCACGGCCACCTCTTTTTCGCCGCCCGCCAGACAGACGGACACACAGGTGGCGCACCCCACGTTGAGGACACGCTTATAGTCCCTGAGCATTTCCATAATTTCATCAAAGGGTTTTCGTTCTGCTACGATCATGGTGCCTCCTGTCGCGTGGATGGGTGCTCCGCCGGAACCTCGCGTCTGGGCCGTTTTGTCCCCGGAGCGGGATACGATCCCTGCCGGGACGACCGGACAGTGGTTATATTCCGTTCAGGGGGTTCGGCCCCAGCGCGAGAATATGTTCGGTCATCTCCTTGGCATAGGCCGCGAACGTCGGGCCTTCCCCTGAGGAGAGGTTGTACATCCGTACACGGTCGCCTTCGATACCGACTTCTTCGAGCAGACGTTGAACGTGCTCTACCCGTTCACGTGCCCGGTAGTTGCCTTCCTTGTAGTGACAGGTCCCTTCCAGGCAGCCCACCACATAGGCACCGTCCGCCCCTTTTTGGATGGACCGCAACAAGTGCATGACATCGACTTTTCCAGAACACGGAACCAGGATGATTTTTACGCTCGCCGGATAATCCAGTCTCATCGAACCTGCCAGGTCCGCGGCCGAATACCCTCAGAAGTTGCAGCAAAATGCGATAATCTTCGGTTCGAAGTCCGCCATTAGAGTCCTCCTGCTAACAGTGCGTCAATTTTGCAAGTGATTTGTTCGTCTTCGTAGAATCGCAGTTGGATGGCCTGCCGCGGGCAAACACCGGCGCAGACGCCGCACCCATGGCACAGGGCCTCGTCGATCTCGATCTCGCCGAGTTCGATATTGAACTTGGGAACCTGGAAGGGGCATGACCGTACGCAGGTCAAGCATTTGACACAGTTGTCCACGTCGACCCTTGCCTTGATGGCAGAGAGCTGAATGGAATCCTTGGCCAGGAAAGTCACCGCACGACTGGCCGCCGCCCGGGACTGGGCAATGGTTTCGCTGATCAGTTTGGGGCCATGAGCGGTACCGCAGAGGAAAGCGCCTTCGCTAGGCATGTCCACCGGCCGCAGTTTGACGTGGGCCTCGATGAAGAAGCCTTCCGGGTTCCGGTTGAGCTTCATGATGTTGCTCATGGCCTCGGTGTCGGCAGCCGCCACGCCGGCGCTGAGGACCAGCAGATCCGACCGGATTTCGATGTCACGCTGAAGCACGTGGTCCTTTACCGTCACAAGGACACCGTCGTCGCCGGGGGCAACCGCCGGCGGGTGTTCCCGATCAAAGCGAATGAAGATCACGCCGAGTTTTCGGGCTTCCGTGTAGTAGTCCTCCAAGAGCCCGTAGGTGCGCATGTCGCGGTAGAGAATGAAAACCTGACTGTCGGGATCTTTCTTTTTGAGGGCGATGGCGTTTTTCACCGCCGCCTGGCAGCAGATCCGGGAACAGTTCGGATTCTCCTCGTTCCGCGAGCCGACGCATTGGATCATCACCACGGTGTCAAGACCGTCAGCGTCGCCCTTTTCGATGCGGTCGCTGAGTTCCACCTGGGTCACCACGCGGTCGTCCTCGCCGTAAAGATACTCTTTGGGGCGATATTCATTGGCGCCGGTGGCCACCATGATGACGCCATGGTCAATACTGCGCCGGTCACCATTGCCGCCCACGGCAATGTCCGTGACGAAGTTGCCCTGGAAGCCTTCGAAACCGGTGAGCATCGCATCGGTGAGCAACTCGATTTTTGGGTCGTCTACGACTTCGGCAATAAGGCCGGAGAGGTAAGTTTGAATGTCGGCCCCTTCAATGGTGTGATGAAGCCGCCGGGCCATGCCACCCAGTTCTTTTTCCTTTTCCACGAGCACCGATTCGAAGCCCTGCCGGGATAAATCCAGGGCCGCGTTCATGCCGGCGATACCGCCGCCGATGATGAGCGCGCGCTTATTGACCGGGATCACCCGTTCATCCAGCGGCACAAGGGTAGCCGAGCGGGCCACCGCCGCACGCACCAATTCCTTGGCCTTCTTGGTGGCGAGATCCGGGTTGTTGGCGTGAACCCACGAGTCCTGGTTGCGAATATTGGCCATTTCAAAGAGGTATTTGTTGAGCCCGCAGGCCTCCATGGTCTCCATGAACATGGGAGCGTGGGTCTTGGGGCTGCAGGAGGCGACCACCACCCGGTTGAGATTGTGCTCGGTGATCTTCTCCTTGATCTTGTCCTGGGTGTCCTGGCTGCAGGTGAAGAGGTTATTGTCCGTGTAGACCACGCCGGGCAGCGTGCCGGCGTATTCCTGAACCCCTGGCACATCCACCACCCCGGCGATGTTGATGCCGCAGTTGCAGACGAAGACACCGATGCGGGGATCCTGACCGACGACATCGATCTGGTCGGGCATGCGGATCTTCTTCGTCTCGGTGCCTCGGGCCAGCGCCACATCGCATCCGGCCGCACCGGCCGCTGCGCTGGCTTCGGTAACCGATGCGGGAATGTCCTTGGGACCCTGCAAAATGCCGCACGTGTAGACACCGGGACGGGAAGTGGCCACCGGGGCAAAGGGGTCGGTCTTCACGAAGTTGTAATGATCCAGTTCCAGACCCAGACGCTCGGCCATCACCTTGGATGCGTCGCCCGCCTGAAGTCCGACGGACAGGACCACCATGTCGAAGGCCTCGTCGTGCATGGTGCCGCTCTCATCGGCAAAACGCAGTATCAGATCCCGCGTCTTGGGGTCGTCCAGGATGGAGTGGACCCGGGCCTTCTCGAAGCGGATGCCCTCCCGATTGCGCGCCCTGTCGTAGTACTTCTCGTAGTCCTTTCCGAACGTGCGGATATCCATGTTGAAGATCGCGCAGTCGAGATCACCGCCGGAGTGTTCCTTGGCGATCATGGCGTCCTTGATGGCGTACATACAGCACACCGAGGAGCAGTAGCCGTTGCCGCACTTATTCTGGTCGCGGCTGCCGACGCACTGGAGCCAGGCGATCTTCTTGGGCTCCGCTTCATCCGAGGGTCTTACCAGATGCCCCATGGTGGGCCCTGAAGCGCTGAGAATCCGCTCAAACTCGAGGCTGGTCATTACGTTGGGGCTCTTGCCGTAGTGATAGAACTCGGACAGCTGGGTGGGATCGTAGAGATCGGTGCCGGCAGAAAGGATCACCGCGCCGACGGGGATCTCGCGGTCCACGGCCACCATGCTGTGGTCAACGGCCTCCGCCAGGCAGGCCTTGACGCACTGGTAGCACTCCGAGCAGATGCCGCAGCGCAGACACCGGTCCGCTTCCGTCTTTGCTTCGTTCTCGTCGTATCCAAAGGAAACTTCCAAGAAATTGCATTCACGGGCCTCGGGGTCCAGGCACCGTACCGTGGTGCGGGGTTTTACCGGCTCGAAGCTGGTATCCGGCTTTTCAAAATCCCAGTGCTGCTCGCGATCCGCGCGCAGATCCAGCCCGTTCACGAAACGATGAATGCTGGTGGCCGCTTCCTTGCCGCAGGCCACTGCATCCACCACTGACTTGGGGCCGTAGAAGGCGTCGCCGCCGGCAAACACCCAGTCCAGGTTCGTCTGCAGCGTCAGCGGGTCGGCTTTCAAGCCCCCCGGCGGCGTGGTTTCGATGCCCTGGGACTTGATGGGCTCCAGGACGGCGCTCTGGCCGATGGCGATGATCACCGTGTCGCCGAAATAGGGCTGGCAGGCGGCTTCATCGTACTGGGGGTTGAATCGGCCGTTTTCGTCGAAAACGGCCGTACAGCTCTTAAAGTCGATCCCGGAAACCTTGTTGCTCTTGTCGATGAAAAAGGATTTGGGGCCGAAGCTGTTGACGATCTCTATCTCGCCCTCGAGCGCCTCTTCGATCTCGTGCTCCCAGGCAGGCATCTCTTCGCGTTTTTCAAGACAAATCAGGGTGACGTTTTTGGCACCCTTGCGCTTGGCCGTGAGGGCCACGTCGATGGCCACATTGCCGCCACCCACCACCAGCACGTCCTCGCCGATCTCGACATCCTCGCCCGCAGCGGCCTCCCGCAAAAAATCCACACCCTGGAGCACGCCGGGGATGTCTTCGTTTTCCACACCGAGGCGACGCCCGCCGTGGAGCCCGATGGCCATGAAGACCGCGGCAAAACCATCGCTCTTGAGGCTGTCGAGGGTGACGTCCTCGCCGAAGGTGACGCCGGTGTTGATGGTGACACCCATCTTCTCGATGACGCCGACTTCCAAGGCAATAATGTCGCGGGGCAACCGGTACTCGGGGATGCCGTAGCGCATCATGCCGCCGGCCTCGGGCATCTTTTCGAAAATCGTCACCTGATAACCGTCAAGGGCCAGGTAGTAGGCCGCGGTGAGCCCAGCGGGCCCCGAGCCGATGATGGCAATCTTTTCATCACGGGATTCTGTGACCTCCGGGATGAACGGGGTACCTTGCGCCTTTTCCCAGTCGGCCAGAAACCGGTGCAGCTCGCGGATGGCCAGCGGGGCGTCCACATCGTTGCGGGTACACTCCTGCTCGCAGGGATGATGGCAGACCCGGCCGCAGACGCCTGGAAAGGGGTGGGCCTCTTTGAACAGCTCAAGGGCCTCCTTGTATTTGCCCTCATTGATGAGGGCGATGTACCCCTGGATGCTGACGTGGGCAGGACAGGTGGCCTTGCAGGGCGCCGTGCTGCGCTTGGTGATGCCGAAAGCGCCGGGAATGGCCTGGGGATACTGTTTGAAGATGGCCTTTCGCTCCGAAAGACCTTCATCGTAGTCATTGGGCAGCGAAATGGGGCAGACCTTGGTGCACTCACCGCAGGAAGTACATTTTGCCAGGTCTACGAAACGGGGTTTCTGGTGGACATTGGCGGTGAAATTGCCCGGTTCGCCATCCAGAGAAATCAGTTCAGAATCGGTGAGTAGCTCGATGTTCAGATGCCGGCCGACCTCGACCAGTTTGGGTGAGATGACTCACATGGCACAATCGTTGGTGGGGAATGTCTTGTCCAGCTGGCTCATGAGCCCGCCGATAGCGGACGATTTTTCGACCAGGTAAACATAGTAGCCGGATTCGGCGAGATCCAACGCAGACTGCATGCCTGCGATGCCCCCGCCAACAACCATTACCGATCCAGTGACGTTCGTGGCCATCGATGTCTCCTTTGGGGGGTTGCGGTCGCCCGCCGGCAGTCCAACGTGAGCCGCCAACCATAGCAGGAACCGAAAGAAATGCACTTCAGCAACAAACTTTGAAGCCCATTTAGTTGCTGCAGAGCAATTAGTTTATAACGGCCCAATAGTCAAGGGTTAACCGGACCCACCGGGCCGGTGGAATATGCCGGATTTTCAATTGAAAAACAAGACTTATTGAGTCGGGTTTACCCGGCCATCACCGCTGGCGCCACGCCCATCGGCGGCAGCCGATGGACCGGCGCCGGTCATTTCGGGTCAAGGACCGCGGCGCATTGAGCAGGGTCGTGATGATCCGTCATTTCGCGTACCGCTTCACTTCGGAAACGCTGAGGAGTCGATCGAGAAAGACCTTGGTCGCCAGTGAGGTTGCCTGCCGATGCAAATACCGCCGCAACGGCAGCCGGACCGTTTCGAAAGGCGCGGTGGTCTCAGGAGTCTTTTCGATCTGCTCGATAAGATGCAGCCCCAATGGGGTCGTGACCACATCGCTGATATGGTCCGGAGAAAGAGAGAACGCGGCGTCGGCAAACCCCTTGGCCACGTCTTCGCGTGAGAAAAAGCCGATGTCGCCCCCGTTCTCTGCCGAGACATCTTCGGAATGTTCCATGGCAATCACCGCAAAATCGCCCCCCCCCAGAAGCAGTTCTCTGAGGCTCAGCAGACGTGAACGGATTGCCTTGCGCGCGTCAGCATCCGCAGCTTCGGGAATACGCAAAAGAATATGGCGCACGTGGACCCGCTCCGGGACCAGAAAGTAATGGGGGTTGCTGTCGTAATAGTGCCGCACGTCGTCATCGGAGATGTGGACGTGGGGGCTCACTTCGTCCTGGATCAGCTTGGACACGATAATGTCCTTCTCGATCTCGTGCTGTAGCGTTGCCGGCGAAATGCCATTCTGATCGAGGGCGAAATAAAACGCCTCCTGACTGTCGAACCGTGCTGCCAAAAATGCCTTCTGGGCCTCCACTTCGGCAAGGCTGGCGCCGAAACCGCGCCGCGTTCCCTCCTGGACGGCGGCAACGCGGCGGATGAGATTGTCGAAGACCTCTCCTCTGCGACGGGAATCGAAGGTATCGGCGCCCGAGAGTGTGGTTGCCAGGCGCACAGCGGCGTCGAGTGCCGCCGTGGTAACGACAGCACCGTTCACCGTGGCGGCAATGCTTGAGGCGGCGGCAGGCACCGCCTGCGAAACGGCGCCCCACAGAGGCAGGCATGCCATCACCAGCCACGCGGCGGTAAGGGTGGGCTTGTAGAATGGGGTCTGGAGTCGCATCGACGGCATCCATACCATGATCACCGAGTGCCCGCAAACCGAATCAGCCGGGCCCGACGCAACTTGGCAGCCGTGGAGCCCCGTGATAGACACATCCGGAAAACGGGCGGCAAGCACCACGCACCCAATCGTGATGGCCGGCCCTGCAGCACCAAAACGAGGAGTGTGTCGGATGATGAATTCCAGCGACCCCGCCACCGTGTCCACAAAACGTCTGGTAGCCGATTGGACGGCACTGATGCGCACTTTCATACAGCCGGAGGACGCCGCCACCCGCCGCCGCTTGCTTAAATACATGGAGCAGATCCTCTTCGGCCTTCAAAACTTTCTCCAGGACCATGTGGGCATCACCGAAGCGGTCAGTCTGCTGGATTTGGCCAACCGGCATATGAACAGCCAAATACCCGAGATGCCTGAGAAAAAACTGGCGGATGTCATCACCGACCTCATCGAAGACATTGCCCCCCACGCCGTCAATGTTGCATCCCCTTATTTTGTCGGGCACATGACATCGGCCATTCCATTTTTCATGATCCACCTGAAAACCATTGTTGCCGCCTTGAATCAGAATGCGGTGAAGGTGGAAACCTCCAAAGTGGTCAGTGTCGTGGAAAAACAAGTCCTGGCACGCCTTCACCGGCTCACCTTTGGCAAGGAAGCGGCGTTCTACAGGGAGCATGTTCAAAGTGTCCACACGACCCTGGGCAGCTTCGTTGAGGACGGGACGCTGGCCAACTTGACCGCGCTCTGGGTGGCCAGAAATCGGCTGCTGGCCGCCGCCGACACCCCCGTTGACATTGAGGCGGACGGCCTGGCAGCGGCGTTTCGCAAAGCCGGTATCGCACGTTGTGTGGTGTTGGTATCCCGGATGGCCCATTACTCACTGCAAAAAGCGGCCGGCATCCTTGGCATCGGCCACCGCAATGTGATCCCCATCGACACCGATGCAGCGTATCGTCTGGACATGATCAGCCTGAAGCGCACCGTCGCCGATCTCCACCGGAACGCCCCCGATACCCGTGTGCTTGCGGTGGTAGGCATCGCCGGCACAACGGAAACCGGTTCCGTGGACCCCTTGGCGGCATTGGCGGCACTGTGCCGTGAACACCACATCCATTTCCATGTCGATGCGGCATGGGGCGGCCCAACGCTGATGTCGCCCCGTTATCGGCACCTTCTCTCGGGCATCGCAGCCGCCGATTCGGTGACCATTGACGGCCACAAGCAATTCTACATGCCCATGGCTTGCGGCATGGTGCTTTTCAACGACCCCGCCGCCATGGACTGCGTGGCCTATCACGCCCGCTACATTAACCGGCCCGGCTCGGTCGACCTCGGCATCAAATCCCTGTCAGGTTCCCGTGAGGCGGTGTCACTGATCTTGGACAGCGCCCTCAACATCATGGGCAGTCGGGGCTATGCCCTGCTCATCGATCACGGCGTCGGCCTGGCTGCAGCGCTTGCCACCGTCATCCAGGGCCACCCGGACCTGGAACTCACCTCACCACCGGCCCTCAACATTCTCACCTATCGATGGTGTCCGGCGGATCTGGATCCGCGGTGCGATGGCATCACCCCGGAAGAACGCGCGCGGCGCATCGACATCCTTAACGGCCTCAATGAGCGGGTCCAGCGGCTGCAGCGAGAAGCGGGTAAAAGTTTCGTTTCCCGAACCACACTGCGCCTGCCGGCGTTTCCGGATCACGAGACCGTGGTGCTTCGGTGCGTTCTTATGAATCCCTTGACCACCATGGATATATTGAAAGAAATCATCGATGAACAGCAATCGCTTGTGGTGCGGATATTGTCAAAGGGCGCGGCCGGCCTCGCGGGTGCACAGACTTGACGCCACGCTGTCGTCTGCTACGGCAACGACCTCCATCGCTTTGCCCTGTCTCGCGTGCAATCAGCCCAAGTGGCCAAAGATCTCGTGCAGGAGACCTTTCTCGCCGCCGTGAAAGGATGGGAGCGGTTTGAAAAGCGTTCCTCCGGAAAGACATGGCTCACCACAATCCTCAAGCATAAGATTGTGGATTTTTTTCGAAAGGACGTCAGGGAATCACCCTCCGACCGCATCGATGCCGTTGTGGATGCCACCGACTCCCTTTTTTCGCCCAACGGGGAATGGGCCATGGCGCCTAAGCCGTGGAACATCGATCCGATACACATTCTCGAACATAAAAAGTTCATGCTCCAGCTGCAGCAATGCCTTTCAGATCTGCCGTTTCCAAAACGCATCTCCATGGCGCGGCACCTGCTCATGTGCCGCCATTGCGCGACGGTACGGGATCAGATACGGCTCATCCGGGAGGCCGCCGGCGGGGCATGGACGACTTTTGCAGCGTGGAAGATCCGGAAACGGCACTGCCTCCAGAAGTAGCCGACAGAAGTGAAAGCCATGCTGAAGCACCCCCGCAGAATCCGACTAACCCATCAGCCGATAGGCCAACATCCCCAAATACTCGTGTAGATACCGAGCCGTCAGATCGTACGCATCAGGAAGAAAATCATTCCATCGGTACGCCCGGCCCGGCCCAGCGGTGCCGACATCGCCCACCGGCCGGATGAAAAGGCCGGTGCCTTCAAACGCCATCACGGACCGCTTGAGGTGGTGGGTCGACGATAGCAGCAGCAGCCGGCGAAAGCCCCGCTGCCGGCAGATTGCCGTTACATATCGGGCATTCTCGGCGGTATCCCGGGCGCGTGTTTCAGTGATGATGGCCTTCGGGTCGACGCCCAGGTCCGCCAAATGCCGCGCGGCCACCGCGGCCTCGGTGATACCCGCCCTCAACGGCGCCCCGCCGGTGACCAGTACGGGCAATTCCAGGTGTCGTTGCAGTTGCACGGCGGCGACAAGGCGCCGCGCCATCGCTTCCGAAAGCGCCCCCTGTTTACCCAAAGCATCGGTGGCCCGATCATCAATGCCGCCGCCCAGCACGACGATGACATCCCCGGCAAGCGGGGCATCGGCACCGGGGATGTCGCTGACCAGCCCCCGCAGCAGGAAGTCCGACACCGGCTGAATGCCCGGCAGCCAGAGCACGACGCCGGCCAGCAGCGCCCGGAGCGCGGATCGCCGGCGCCTGAAGAGTGCAAAGATCACCGCCGCCGCCACGGCGGCAGACACAAACACCCCCGGTGGCAACAAAAACGGCGTGATGAGTTTTTTCAGCATGAACATCGGCTATCCTGCCAACGTTGACGGTTCCGTAAAAAGTCCGATATCTGCGTTACGCGTCATCCTTCGT
>CAYUOU010000091.1:0-6297 GCA_964446485.1 uncultured Desulfobacterales bacterium
TTTTTTGGCAGCATGAAAACATTATAAACGGTAATTTAGCATTTGCCAAGTCCCTAAAGAGCTCCGACCGCTTCGGGTTCCTGCTCCATCCAGTATTTGCTCAGATGTGCGGCCCATTGTTCTGACCCCTGGCCCGCGCTCAGCTCATCCATCTTTTGTCGTAAACAGCGGACCTCCGGTGCGCGGTCCAGACCCAGCAACCTGCCAAACTCACCCGGAGCTTGCCCCCGCAACTTCTCGGTCGTTTTGATCCTGCATAAAACCATAAAGGCCAGTAGTAACAGAACATGAAACGCCGTGTAATAACCTTTGACTTGGCCAAGCATCTGCTTGGCGCCATTGAGCAGACCGTTTGCCAACAACGCCGGCAGCGCGCATAACACGCCTGCTTTTGGAACATCCAGACATCTGTCAAAGTGTACTGCCGCCCCGATCAATTTGCCCAATGACGCCAGCACCCGTTCCCCCACCCGGGTACAGGCTATCCCCATACCATCGGCAGCGGCAACGTCTACCACGTTGCGAGACGACTTGGTAATGACTGGAGCAATTGCCAGTGATTCGATTAATCTGCCGTCATTTATGGCCTTGCGGAAAGTATCATACCGGACGCCAAGCTCTTGAACAGCTTCATTTCTCGTGTATCCTTGATCCAGTAAACCCTGCGCTATCTCAAGCACTTCGGGTGTGAATACTTTGCCGTCGCGCCGTCCTTGTCGCTGAACAAAAAATGCTTCGGCTCCACCGGTGCGCAGCTTATTCAACGACCGGATTACACTGCTTTTGGATACCCCGAAAGTTGTTCGTATATCGACCTGGCGACAGGCTCCTGACTCAATCAGTTGGGATGTAAACATCCGAAACATTCGCCGATCATTCTTCCGATGGGAATATATCGGATGTGTGGCATAAAAATAGGTCCAGTTCTCATCGTCACGCCAGACGCTGACCGGTCCGTTGATTTGGGTTGCACCGCTTGGGATAAGTGGTAATATCTGCTGAGGCATGACACTTTTTCCTCTCATTTATCTTGCTGGATAATGATGGTAAAGGTGTCATGCTCATTTTCCTATTGCAATATCTTATTCCCAACCGGTGTAAAATCCCCAACTAAATGAAATAACAGCTTAAAATAAATTTTTACTCGAAAAATCCGCTTTTAGGAAATCAAGTGTCCTGAAAATACACAAAACGAGCTGAAGGAACCATCGGCCTGCTCTCCGGTGCGGCTATTTCCATTTTCGGAGCGCTCTTCTTTATATCGACATTGAACTCAGCGCTATACTAGATGAATCAGCCGAAATACCACGCAACGGGGCAGATCGAATCGCAGATCACGCCCTCTTTCGGCCCTTTCTGCACCGAACCGCAATGTCAGAGCCTGCCCCCCACGGGCTCACGGCATCGCAGCCCCCGGCCGTCGCACCGACGGAAACCGTGCGGTGTCGGTGTGCGGGATGAATTTGGCGGCCGAAAACCGGTTCATGAAATCCTGATTGACGTTGAGCTCCAGGTAGGTAATGCGGTCACGGATGACATTGAGGTCCGCCATGACATCCCGGGTCTGCAGCGCCATGGCTGCGCCCTCCAAAGAACTGTTGCCAATGCTGCGATACGTCGTCAGGGGCAAATCCGGCAGCATGCCGATGGTGATGGCCGAAACGGGGTCGATGTAGGCGCCGAAGGTGCCGGCCACGAGAAAGGCGCTGAGATCTTTCATGTCCATTCCCACACTCTGGTGAATGGTTTCCAGTATGGTGTACATGGCCGCCTTTGATCGTATCAGGCTGTCCAAGTCGGCCTGGCTGATGGTGAGATCACTGCCCGTTGCCGAGGCGCTGGCCGGGACCACCACCAAATGGGCCAGCCCTTCCAGATCAACAAAGCGGTCGCTGCAGTGCTCGGGAATCAGCCGCCCTCGGATATCCACCATGCCAGCAAGAAAAAGCTGTGCCGCTAGGTCGATGAGCCCTGAGCCGCAGATTCCGCGGGGAGCGCCGTCGCCAATGGTCCGAACATGAAACTGGCCGGTTGTGCCGTCGATGCGCACCTGATCGATGACGCCGTCACCAGCCATCATTCCCATGCGGGTGACGCCGCCCTCCAGCGCCGGTCCTGCGGCGCCGGCGCAGGCAATGAGCCAATGGCGGTTGCCCAACACCACTTCCGCATTGGTTCCCACATCGACGAGAATGGCGGTGTCGTCCCTTTGATAAAGCCCGCTGAACAGAATACCGGCGACCACATCGCCGCCGAAATAGCTCCCGATGTTGGGGAAAACCAGGACTCGGGCACTACCGGCAAAGGGCAGTCCGAGATCCCTGGCCGTCATGACCCCGGGACGGTTGACCACCGGGATGTAGGGCTCCCGGATCATACAATGGGGATCCAGATTCAAAAAAAGATGGCTCATGGCGGTATTGCCGGCCACCGCCGCAAGCTGGATCTGCCGGGCAGAGCGCCCGAGGCCGGCGCACAGATCTTCTGCTTCACGGCTGATGGCGCCAACGATGAGCCGATGCAGCTCATCGAGGCCGCCAGGCGTGTCGGCGTGATGGATGCGGCTGAGAATATCCGCCCCGAAGCGAATCTGGGGATTGTCAAAGGCAGTTTCGCCAAGGGTTTTACCGGAAACAAGATCCAAAAGACGCATCACCAGGCGCGTCGTGCCCAAATCGATGGCCAGCCCGGTTGGCGGTGCGGGATCATCAGCAGGAGCGAGTCCCACCACTGTCCAGCGCCCCGGCTCCTGGAAGAACACGCACCGGAGCGCCACAGGGTGTCGCCGAAGCAGTTTCGGCAAAGACCGCTGCAGGAAAGGATCCACCACCACGGGGGTGTCGCCGGCCAGCGGCTTGAGGGCCTGCACCAGTCTTTCGGTATCGGCCGTATTGTTTTTCAAACTGGGCGGTGAAACGGACACCACTGTTGTCCACCCCCGCGGGGCATCAGACGTCATGGCAATTCCTGGTGAGTGTTGAAGCAAAACGATCGGGTGTCATCTGGCGGGGTTGCTCGTCAAGAAAGCAGCTGCCCACGGGCAGGTCAGGACACGGCCGCAACGGCGTCCACAAGGCGACGCATGACCGCACCCGCTTTTCCAGAAATCAGGAAATCGCTGACAGCGCCGGTCAGGGGCGTGGGCTCGGGGTTGATTTCAATGACGACGGCACCGTTATCCCGGGCGATTACCGGCATGAACGCGGCCGGCTGCACCATGGCCGAGGTCCCCACCACCAGCATCACTTCGCATGCCGCCGCCAGCGCCTGGGAACGCGCCAGGGCGTCCACCGGAATCAATTCACCGAAAAAGATGCAGTCGGGGCGGTAAATCCCACCGCAGGCACACCGGGGCGGGATGATCGCCAGATCGATATCCCGCGCGGGTGTTTTACACCCGCAATCCAGGCAGCGCAGGGTTGCAAAGGTGCCGTGAAATTCTATGACATCGGTGTTTCCCGCGAGTTGGTGAAGCCCGTCCACATTCTGGGTGATAACGGTGGTCAGATGCCCTCGGCCCTCCAGATCCGCCAATCCGACATGCCCCGCATTGGGCATCGCTTTATCGAGGCATTTTTTTATGGCCATAATGAGTACGCGCCACACCTTTTCCGGGTTTCTCATGAAAGCGTCGATGTGGGCGAATTCCATGGGGTCGATGGTCTCCCACACGCCCCCCTTGCCGCGAAACGGGGGGATCCCGCTTTCCACACTGATGCCGGCACCGGTCAGCGCCACCACGCGCTGGGATCTAATGATTTGCGCAGCGGCCCTGGCAATCAGGTCATCCACGGGTCCCCTCATCATAATTCGACGGTGGTGCCGGTGCCCACGGCAAAACAGGTCATCGCAAGACCGGCCTGATCGATGCGCCGGCGGCATTCGTCCACCATGTCATCGACCTGCTCGTCGGCGCGCTCCTGGTTCAGGTGAAACAGGCCGAACTGCCGCACGCCGGCATCCATGGCAAGCGCCAAAGCTTCGGTGTATACCGTGTGGCCCCATTCGATGGTCTCGATATACTCCTCGGCGGTAAACTCGGCGTCATGGATGAGCAAATCGACACCTCGGCAAAAATCGAGGTAGTCGTCCCGCCCCAACCCGTTGGCATGAATGAACCCAAGTTCGTTGTCTGTTAAAAAAACAAAGGATTTGTGGTCCTCGACGAACTTGTAGCCACTGCCCCCATTGGGATGACTGAGACGGATGGGCTCGACGGTCATGCCGCCGATCCGAAACGTCATCGGGCAGGCGTCTTCATGAATCATGGTGGCTTTGATTTCCGAATACTTGACCGGAAAGTTGGGCGGGGTCATGACTTTCTTCAGAATGGTTTCCACGAATTTGCTGGCAAACGGGCAACGATGCATCAGCAGGCGGGATTCCGGATAAAAGATCGGCTTGAAAAAGGGAAACCCCATGACGTGGTCCCAGTGGCCATGGGTAAATAGGAAATGGTAGGAAAAGCGCCCCTCTTCGATGAGGTGATTTCCCAGCGCCCGGATCCCGGTGCCGGCGTCAACGATGATGATGTCATCGTCGGCGTTGCGAATCTCCATACAGGTCGTGTCTCCGCCATAGCGAAGATATTGTGCCCCGGAAACGGGTATGGAGCCCCTGGAACCCCAGCATCGAATCTTCATCTCGATCCCCGTGTTCGGAACGGCCCGGAATCATGAGCGCTCAGCATAGAATGTAAACCAGATTCCGTCCCTGTGCCATTCCTGAAGTATTTTCACCCCCATCGTGGATAATACGAACCGGATATCCTTCGCTTCACCGCGAAGCAACCCGGAGAGAATGAAAGCGCGCTTATTGGCCATCACCTGGCGGCGCCCCACAAGCTGTCGCATCACCGCATAGTGAATGTTGGCAACCAACAGGTCCGCCGGTCTGTCGGCGACAGTCAGCGCATCGGCTGCGACCACCACAACCCGGTCCTGCTGCCGGTTGCGCTGAACGTTGCGGTACGCAGTGAGCGCCGCCAGCCGGTTCAGGTCGACGGCCATGATCTGCCGACAACCCAAGCGTGCACCGGCCACCGCCAGAATACCCGTTCCCGTTCCCAAATCCATCATGCGGTACACGCGGCCCCTGCCAAAAGCCAGTTCCAGCGCGGTCAGGCAGTCGTGGGTGGTCGGGTGCTGGCCTGAGCCGAAAACCACCCCCGGGTCGATCACCAGCGTAAGCTCGCTGGTGCGCACTGCGGTGGCCCAGGGGGTCATCACGCAAAAGCTGCCAATGGATTGGGCGGTCGGCAAGCCGCCCTGCCACTCGGCATAGGCCATTTGATAGTGGTCCTGCAGCGCCACATGGCCGGCAGCTGCGGCCACCAGCCGCAGAACCTCATCGCCTGCCGGCCGGGAGAAAAAGAGAAAGGACGTGTCGCCCTCCTCCCAATTGCCGATGAAGCCGTTTTCAGGCATCCGCATGCCTGGCGGGAAACGCCCCGACAGGTAGTAGATATACAGGTCGCTGGGGACCTCCCGGCCGGCATCGGCAGTGGCCGGCCCGGTGGCGGCATCAGTCATGCGTGGGAAGCTGGTCCATGTACCACTTCATGGGTTCGAGAAGTTTAAAACCACTCGCTTCCAAACGCTGCTTCACCTTACGCACGTTCAGGGTCAAGACGTAGGGAAACACGGCGCGCATGTTTTCATCCCAATAGCGAGCCACCAGAATGCTGCCGATGGAGACGTTTTCATCGGTAATGGCATCCACGATCTTTTTCATCTGGCCGATTTTTTCTTCCACGAGAATACACAGCAGCGTCCCAGGTTCACCGATGTTGAGGACGTTGACGAAGGCCCGCAGCAGATCGCGCACAGAAAGGATGCCCTTTAGAACGTTGTTGTCATCCACCACCGGGAAGGCCCCCACCCGCTCTTTTTGAATTCGTAAGAGGGCGTCCTGAATGGTATCCATAGGTGAAATGGTCAACGGGTTGGCGGTCATGATATCCGCCACCCTGAGATCAGAGACATTTTGCCTGGCCGCCTTGTCTTCCTTACCGGCAAACAGCTCATACGGCAGGGCGCTGCGGATATCCCGGTCCGTCACGATCCCCAGCAGACGCCCGCGGGAATCCACAACAGGAAGGTGGCGGATGCGATGATCCGACATGAGCTTCTGGGCATCGAAGATATTGGCCGCTTGATCGACGGTGATCACTTTTCGCGTCATGGAACTGTTTACAAACATGATGGGTTCTCCATGGATGATGGGTCGGCCGGCGGATCGCCGTTACCGGTTCATTAAAATGCGCACGTGATTGCTGGCCAGCTCACCGAGCCGATC
>CAYUOU010000091.1:6307-15359 GCA_964446485.1 uncultured Desulfobacterales bacterium
AGCCGATCCAGGTTGTAGCCGCCTTCAAGAACCGAAATCAGTCGCCCACTGCAATGCTTCTGGGCCAAGGCGTAGATCTGTTCCATGATCCAGCTGTAGCCGGCGGTGCTGAGATTGACACCCGACATGTCATCTTCCTCATGGGCGTCAAACCCGGTGGACACCAGCAGCGCCTCAGGCTTGAACCCGTCCATTGTGGGGATCATGTCGGTTTCCACCAGTTCACGGTATTCGGCATCCCCCTGCCCCGGCAGCACGGGATAATTCCTGGTAAAACCGACACCGTCCGCCTCGCCTTTTTCGAAAACCCGACCGGTTCCTGGGAAGGCAAACGAGGGGTGCTCATGGCAGGAGTAGTAGAATACCGTGGGATCCTTCTCGAAAATGTGCTGGGTCCCATTGCCGTGGTGGACGTCGAAATCGACGATGCCCACGCGGTCGACATCGAACGCCTGCTGCAGATAACGCGCGCAGATAGCGATGTTGTTGAAATAACAAAACCCCATGGCCGTATCCACTTCGGCATGATGCCCCGGCGGACGCACGGCACAAAAGACGTTGTCCACCTCCCCGGTCATCAACTTATCGGCCGCCTCCAGGACACCTCCTACGGCAAGCAAGGCGGTTTCGTAAGAGTCGGTACACATCTGGTTGTCGGGGAAATCGAACATCTTGCGCCCGGACAGGCAGGCCTCTTCAAACCGGTGGATGTAATCGCTCTGATGAACGGACTCAATCCACCGCATTTCAGCGTAGCGCGGTTTGATCAGAATCAGTTGATCCAGCAGGCCGGCATCCGCCAACCCCTTGTGGATGGCGGTCAGGCGCTCGGCCATTTCCGGATGATAAGCGCCCGTATCGTGAAGCAGGTACCGGTTGTCTTGCACATAACCCGTTCGGTTCATCGCCTCTCCCAGGGGTGGTGCGCTGCATTCGGGCACGCGACGTTGCCGCCGTGCAGGGCCGCTGCGCAACAGTTGAAAAATATCAATCAGACGGGCAATGGCCGCAATCTCCGCTGGGGTGCGGCGGCCGAAACCGTCACCAGTTCAGCATGGCGTCGAATATCTTGCCGGCGGCATGGATGGCCGGGTTGTCCTGTGGAATGCGCACTGTCGGTGTGCCTTTCAGGTCGTATTCATAGACATCGGTGTCGTCGGGAATGGTGCCCAGCAGTTCAAGGCCGTTCTGGGAAACCAAATCACGCACGCCGTTGTCCGGCGCCGCCTTGCTGCGGTTAATGATCAACCCGCTGCGCTTGACGCCGATGCGCAGATCCTGAGCCAATTGGTGAATCCTCGCCGCCGCCTGGATACCCCGTCTGGAAGTATCGGAAACCAGCAACAGGACGTCCACATCCTTTGTGGTCAGGCGGCTGATGTGCTCCATGCCCGCCTCATTGTCCACGACGACAAAGGGGTAGTTGCCCGTCATGCGCTCCAGGAATCCGGTGAGCAGCGTATTGGCGGCGCAGTAGCAGCCCGCTCCTTCGGGTTGCCCCATGACCACCAGGTCGTAGCCCTCGGATTCGACAACGCACTGTTCGATCTTCATCTCCATGAAAAGGTCTTTGGTCATGCCGCTGGGCACGACCCCGCGTTTCATTTCCTCCCTGGCATTGCCAAGGGTGTCTGACACGGTCAGGCCGAGGACCTCGTTGAGATTGGCGTTGGCGTCAGCATCCACCGCCAGTACGGGGCCCTTGCCATGGTTGGCGAGATATTGAATCAGCATGCCGGCAACGGTGGTTTTACCAGTGCCACCCTTCCCGGCCAAGGCGATCGTGAAAGCCATGGGTAATATCCTCTGTCTTGATTGTAAATGTGATTTAAACACGAAATATCCGCGCATCATAATGCCAGGAACTACAGGGCGTCAAGCTTCTTTTCCCATGTCATATCGGGCAGTTTGGATTAACCCACCGTGCCGCGGTCATCGGGAAACGCCTTGCAATGGTCCAGGGCATGTGATAACGGCTCTCAAGCTGTCAAGCTGGCAGTGTGCAACGGTCGCACCGCCCTCCTACCCCTCATCTGATCGCTGGTAAACCCGTGGTCCAGTCTGTCGAAAACGACAAGAGCCGGTCGCAGTTCGTTTTCAGAGGTCTGGTAACTGATCAACCGAAACCAAAAGGGAAGGCGCATGGAATTTGAACTGAACAAAGAGCAGACAGAGATCCAAAAGGCCGTCCGCGACTTTGTCAAAGGCGAGTTTAAAAAAGACATCATCGAAGCGTTGCTGGAAAAGCACGAATACCCCGTCAAGATCTGGAAAAAAGCCGCCGATCTGGGATTTATCGGCATTCACTTTCCTGAGGAATTTTCAGGTCAGGGCCTCGGTGTCATGGAAAACATCCTCGTTGCAGAAGAGCTGTGCCGGGGTGATTCGTCGGTGGGGGCATGCCTCATCCTGGCTGATTTTGCCTCTGAGATCATCCTGCATTTCGGCTCGGAAACGCAAAAAACCACCTGGCTGCCCAAAGTCGCCGAAGGCGAGGTATTGAGCTGCGGGGCCTTCACCGAACCGGGCCATGGTTCCGACATTACCCGCATGGACACGCAGGCGATCAGGGATGGCGACGATTTCATCATCAACGGCGCCAAGATCTTCATCACCAACGGCGGTCCATTGGCGGGATTCTACAGCGTGTTGTGCCAGACCGACCCGGATGCCAACCCTAGCCATCGGGGGATGAGCCTGATCCTCGTTGAAGCCGATCGCCCCGGCGTCACCGCCACCAGCGTCGGAGAGAAAATGGGGATCCGCATCATGGATACGGCCGAAGTGAGCTTCAAGGATGTTCGGGTACCTCAGACCCATCTGATTGGCAAAGAGAACCGGGGATTTTACCAGGTGCTGGAGTTTTTCGACGAGAGCCGCATTCTCATCGCCGCCCAGGGCCTGGGGACGGCCCAGGGAGCTTTCGACCGGGCGTTGGCCTATGTCAAACAGCGCGAACAGTTCGGCAAAAAAATCGCTCAGTTTCAGATCACCCAGCACAAACTGGCCGACATGGCCACCAAGATCGAAATGGCCCGGCTGCTGACTTACAAGGCCGCATGGAATTTCGACCAGGGGCGCATCGATCCCAAATTGACCTCGATGGCCAAAATGGTGGCGGCCCGCACCGCCGTTGAAGTCGCCGACGAAGCCATTCAACTGCTGGGCGGATACGGCTATATGGCCGAATACGAGGTCGAACGGTTCTATCGGGATGCGAAGATCTGCGAGCTTTACGAGGGCACCAAGGAAATCCAAAAGAACACCATTGCCAGCGCAGTGCTGGGCAAACTGAAATAGCGGCAACCGACACAATAAGGAGCGTTACCATGGCAGATCTTGCAGATCTCATGAAAAAGGCCATGCTCACCGGCATTGGACTCGCATTGAAGACAAAAGACGAACTTGAGGAATACCTGAAGGATTTCGAAGGAAAGCTCGATCTCGGCGAGAAAGACGGCCGCCAGTTCATCGACGAGTTTCAAAAGCGCTACGATGAGGCCCAGGAAAAACTGGAAGCCCGGGTCGAAAAGGCCGTCCGCGACATCATGAAAAAGGCTGATGTGGTCACTATGGATGAGCTGAAAGCATTGAAAAAGGAAATTCGCGAGCTCAAAAAGGCCATCGGCAACAATAACGAACCGGCAGAGTAGTCCCTCGCCAAACGGTGGGGGCGGCCCGTTGCGGCGGGCAGCCCCCCGCGGCCGCCCCGCCTGCATCCAACTCCGATTCCCCCAGAGCAGCCATGCTGAGCATTCGCAAAATCGGTGTCATCAGCCGTACCTACCGCAACCTGAGTCGCTACCGGCGGATTCTGGCGGTGCTGCTAAAGTACGGATTCGGGGACCTCGTGGATCTCCTCAAGCTCGATCAGTATCTTGAAGTCGGGCTTCAACTCATCTCCCGCAACAACCCGGAAGGCATCCATCGGCTATCCCGCGCAGAGCGCACCCGCATGGCCATCGAGGAGCTGGGGCCCACGTTCGTCAAACTGGGGCAGTTGCTGTCCACCCGGCCCGACCTGGTCTCGGTGGATTTCATCCATGAGTTGTCCAAGCTCCAGGACCATGTGGCACCATCCTCCACAGCGCATATTCGCGAGCAGGTGGAAAAGGAGCTGGGGCAGTCGCCAATGGCGATGTTCAGTCAATTTGAAGAGGCCCCTTTTGCATCGGCATCCATTGGCCAGGTGCACCGGGCCGTCACCCAGGACGGTGAGTCGGTGGCGGTTAAAATCCAACGCCCCGGCGTAAAGCGGGTGATCGAGGTGGATCTCGAAATCATGTTGCACCTGGCCACTCTGGCCGAACGCCATATCGAGGAACTGTCATTTCACCGCCCAGTCAAAATCGTCAAAGAATTTGCAAGGAGCCTTGAGCGCGAGTTGGACTATGCCATCGAGGCAGGCAGTATTGAGCGCATGGCTGCCAATTACCTGGATGATGCCGCTGTCTACATTCCGAAAGTGTACCGAGAGCATTCCACCAGCCGTATTCTCACCATGGAGTACATCGCAGGCATCAAAATCTCGGATCTCGAGGCCCTGACAACGGCCGGTCTGGACCGGGAGACCATTACCACACGTGGCGCCCGATTCTACCTTGACCAGATCTTCGAAAAGGGCTTTTTCCACGCAGACCCCCACCCGGGCAACATCTTCGTTTTGCCTGACAACGTGATTTGCCTCCTTGACTTCGGCATGATGGGTAAGCTCGACACGCGCACCCGGGAAAACTTTGTGGAACTGGTGGACGCCGTGGTTCACCGCCGGGTGGAGCGAACGGTCCGGGTGCTGCTAAAGCTGACGGAATGGGATCGTGAACCGGACATGCGGGCCATGACCCATGATGCAGACGATTTCATGGACCGCCATTTGTTCAAACCGCTAAAGGACATCGAGATGGGCAGCGTCCTCAACGAACTGATGGATCTGGCGGCCCATCACCAGCTTCGCATTCCCCCCGACCTGTTCTTGATGATGAAGGCCATGGCGACCATCGAAGCGGTAGCGACACAGCTGCATCCGACCTTCGACATGATGGCCGCCACCGCCCCGTTCATCGAAAAGGTCAAGATGGCGCGATTCACGCCGGACCGCATCGCCAGCGACATGGTGGATTTCGGCTCGGACATGTTCAGGTTCCTTGACCAGTTCCCCAAGGACCTGATGGACATCGCCCTGCTCCTGAAAAAACGCCAGCTGGCTGTCCGCCTGGAGCATCAGGGGCTCCAGGCCCTGCTTGAAGCGAACAATCAGATCAGCAATCGGATCTCTTTCTCCATCATTATCGCGGCGCTCCTCATCGGCTCGGCCCTCATCGTCATCTCCAAGACCCCCCCCTTGTTTTATGGCATCTCCCTCATCGGCATCCTGGGATTTTCCTTCGCCGCGGTGCTGGGCATCTGGCTGCTCATCGCCATCCTTCGAAAAGGCAGCCTTTGAAACACTTCGCACCCGTTAGCAATAACCGGCCCGTTTTTCCGGCAACGGAACGGGGCGCCCGTGAAGTCAGTTGTCGGCGTCAACCGGCGATTTCCTGAGCCACACAATGGCGCACAAAAAAAAGGCTGGATCATTCCCCAAAATTGGCGTCAGACTCCCTCCGGCCGCTCATCGGGTCGGGAAAACGGCCGATACAATCGAAGATAACGGTTACCTCGAGCATAAAATCATGCTTTGGCCGTCTCAGATCCGTAAAGGGCTTCAATGCGATCTTTGTATGATTTTCGGACCACGGCGCGCCGAAGCGTGCGCATGGGCGTCAACTCTCCGTTTTCAAGAGAAAACGCCTGCGGCAGGATGTCGAATTTTCTCATGATCTGGTGCCTTGGAGCATCGGCGTTGACCGGGTCCATGGCGCCCTGAATGGCCTTCCGGACATCGGGATGCCGGGTCAACTCATCAAAGGATTCCCACTGGATCCCACGCGCCGCGGCAAAGGTTTCGGTGGCCGTAGGATCCAGGGTGATCAAAACGGTGAGATACGGTTTCCCCGCCCCGCAAACCATGGCGTCGCTCACCATGGGGACCGCTTTGATGAGGCGACGCTCCAGATCCCGCGGAGAAACCCGGTGACCGCCGCTGGTGGTGATCAGGTCGCTTTTGCGGTCGGTGACCCGCAGATAGTCGCCTTCCCAATACCCCACGTCGCCTGTGCGGCACCAGTCGTCTTCCATCACCTCGGCCGTCTTCTGCGGATTGTTCCAGTAGCCCATGAAGCGGTTGCCCCGAACCAGGATCTCTCCGTCGTTGTCCAGCCGCACACCGAATCCCGGCATGGCTTTTCCCCCGGTGCCGAAGCGGCATTCGTCCGGTCGGGTCATGGCGGCCCCCAACGACTCGGAAAGCCCGTAAAATTCAATCACCCGGATGCCTGCGGCGTTGACGAACTCCCCGACTTCCGGGGGCAGCGGGGCGCCGGTAGAAATGACCACATCCAATCGCCCGCCCAAACGTTGCCGGATCGGATCCAGAACCCGGGTCTTGGCCAACCGGTATTGCCAGATCAACAGCAGCGGCACCGGCCGCCGCATCCGGTGGCAGGCCGACCAGATCTTTCCGATCATCACGGCGCGGTTGAAAAAGGCCCGACTTAGCCATCCCCGCGCCCGAGCCTCTTCCGCGATCCTGTCGCGAATCGTTGCCAGGGTGTGGGGCACGCCGCAAAAATAGGTGGGCCGTATCGCGGCCATGTCCGCCGCCATGGTGTCCACAGAGGCAGCAATGGCCAGGGGGATGTTCTTGAAGAGGTTGAAATAGTATCCGTATACGCGGGGGTAAAAGTGTGAGAGCGGGAGCACCAGCATCGACAGATCGGTACGGCTTTCCATGGCCTGCAACTGATCCATGGCGCCCACCGCAGTCCCGATGTTGCCGTGACTGATCATGCATCCCTTGGGTGGGCCGGTAGCGCCCGAGGTGTAGACCAGGGTGGCCAGCTGTTCCGGGGACAGGGACAGTGCGGTTTCTTCGATGGTCCGCCTCCGCTGCGGGTCGGCGCCCTTTCCATCCGCCAGCACCTCATGGAGGGTGACCTGGCGGGGATCCCCCGCCGGCGAAGGCCCGTCCAGCAAAATGATCCGCTCCAGCGCCGGCAGCGCGTCCATACCCGAGAGCACCTTTTCCAGCTGCGCCGAGTTTTCCACCACCACAAACCGCGCCCCGGCGTCCCGGAGGACAAACAGGCACTGCTCGGCCGTATCGGTATCGTGGACGGGTACCACCACGGCGCCGGCCAGAAGGGCACCCAGGTCGGCCAGCAGCCATTCGAGCCGGTTGGCGGCGAGTATGGCCAAGCGGTCACCGGGGCTGATGCCCAGGTTCTGAAGCCCGGCAGCGACGGCGAGCGCCTCCCCGGCCAGCCGGCCCCAGGTCATCTCTTCAAAACCACCGCCAGGTGCCGGTTTCCAGTGGAGGATTACATCAGTTGAAAACCGCCGCGCGTTTTCAACGAGTATCCGGTTGATGGTCTGCAATGCCATGGTTGTCTGAATCTCCATAAAGGCCCCGACCCGCTCCGGAAGACGGCACAGCGGCGGGTATTCATCGTTGAGGGTTTATCGTGAAAAAGCCGTCCTGGCCCCGCGAGCACAGGCTGGCAGGAATCGGCGTCGACGCCGCGCATCACTTTCACCATCAGGCCGCCATCCGTTCACCGCCGTGCTTTGCCGGTGACGTGGTCCAGGCTCAACCGGATCACGCCCACCTTGTCAAAGAGCGAATCGATGTAGTCCTCGCCGGCTGCCGCGTGGTCTGCGGCGTATTTTGCCACCAGCGCCTGGAGCGCCCGCCGCCGGAGTCCCGCATCGGCCACCATGGCCGCCCGGCCCACGACGATGACGCTTTCATAGCGGGTGGAAAATTGATCGGGCAAAAGCTGCGTTACGCCCACCACCGTAAAGCTCACCCTGGAATTTTCCCGGATGATTTCCAGTTTGCGGCCGGTCACAGCGCAGTGAATATAAATGACACCTTCAAGGACGACATAGTTCACCGGGACGCCGTAAGGCTGATCGTCGCCGCCGCAGGTGGCCAGTACCCCGAATTCACCGTTGTTCAAAAGTTCACGGGTCTGCGCCGGTTCGAGCACCCGATCTTTTCGCCGGATTTGCCGCTGCATGATCACCTCGGTCCCGAAAGTGGTTTGCCCACAGAAATGACAGTGTCATATTGAAACCCTTCCATAGCAGGATCTCAAAGCACAAGCATCATGACAACCGCAGGGTGGTTCGGTTTTCGCTCACAGTCCCGTCCGCGTTCTCGAGGGGGGGGGCGGTGGCAAAAACCCTGAAGCAGTTTCCACCGGCCCCCGGTAGCGGTGCGGGGCCCTCACCACGGCCTGATCACGCGGGCGGCTCGATGGTCTTGAACTGCTCCGGCGGCGCGCCGCAGACCGGGCATTTCTTGGGGATCTTCTTGTCCGTCACGTAACCGCAGACCTGGCAGATGTGGTAGGCTTTCACTTCTTCCCGGATGACGCTGGTGATGGCCCGTTCATACAGCTTGGCATGAAACGATTCGGCGTCCCGCGCATGGCTGAAGAAAATGGCTGCCAGCGTTTCGCCCTCGTCCTCGGCGTCTTTGATGAAAGCCGGGTAGGCGTTCTCGCTGACGTTTTTCTCCCGCTGAAACGATTTCTCCAGATTGGTGTCGGTGTCCTTGACCACCAGATCCTTCATCAGGTTGAGATTCCGCGTGGCGTGCACCCGCTCGGCCTCGGCGATGGCGCGAAACAGTTGCGCGATCTGGGGGATCTCCTCCGCGTCGGCTTTGTCGGCGTATGCCAGCAACCTGAAATAAGCTTTTGCCTCACCGATGAATGCGTCATATACGTTTTTACGGGTTTTCTCTTTCATCAGTCCTCCATTTGGCGGTGGTTATCAATATCAAGCATCGAAGTTGGTGATGACGGGCATATTGACGCCGCAACACGTCGCCAGGGTCAAGGGCACGAGGGCTCCTATTAAACAGAAATAGATTTTTTTAAAAAGATTCGGGCTATGACAGCAAATAACGGTTGGCACCTGTATTGCTATGCGGCAGATAGCGCGA
>CAYUOU010000092.1:0-15311 GCA_964446485.1 uncultured Desulfobacterales bacterium
CGCTTCGCTCGGGATGACACCTGAAAACTTTTTACGGAACCGTCAAGGTTGATGGCGCCCACCACTGACAGCAAACGACTGACGAGCAAACACCTATCCTCTACAGACTGCACGGGGAACGCAGCGAACGGAATGAGTTATAAAATCAATCTGGTTGCACACGATTCGCCAGTAGGGAACCTAATTGTTTTGTAGGGGAGGGGTTTATCCCCTCCCGCAATCGGTAAAAATGGCACCAATCTCCCGGGTCCACAGAGAGCGGGCGGGGATAAACCCCGCACCCTACACCGGTCACGGGCGGGGATAAACCCCGCACCCTGCGATATTTCATGGCGGTTCGGGTCGCTCGTTGGGGACCCCACGATAGACGCTTTGTTACAGCGACGAATATTCTTTTCCAGAATAGCGCATGCCCAGTCACTGGAGAATCGTACATCACCAGATCAATCAAACATCGAAAACCATTTCTCCTCGGGCAATATTTGTCGCAAAAGCCCCATTTCTAAGCACAGCTCCGCCCGGTCGATCACATGATCAATCAGGACTCAACATACTATATTTATTTACTTTTATACATATAAACGGTGCAACGCACCGTTTATCACCAGAGCATCTCAAGCTTGTCCCGGGGCACCCCCGATGCCCGCGAGATACCGCCAATGTTTTCGGCGTTCGCATCAAACAGCAACACGGCATCAAAGGTGCCGGGTATCAGCCATCCAAGATCATCAATGCCATCATAGTAGCCAACCAGCACCAGGGGCATGGACTCCGTCCGGATGATCGTTTCGATGAATTCCCTGACGATGGTCGGTCCCACGAAGACAAAATCCCGGCACCCCTTTTGTTCGAACTCGATAAGACGTGATGCCAATCGATTTTTCAGGTGGTGGTATTCGGCCAATCGGTTGACTACGAAATTGACTGCCAGGCGACTTTTAGCCTCAATGCCTTTGGGCGTCAACCTGTAAATATAGCCGATTTTATTTGGGTTTCTTCGAAAATTGCTGACCTTGACGAGCCCTTTTTCAAGGAGCCGCCGAAGCACATAATTGATCTGACCGAGGCTGATGCCGGTATGTTCCGAGAGTTGGCGCTGAGTTGAGATATCCGCCGACCCAAGGGCGTCCAGGACTCGAAAATCTTTGCTGGAAAGTGTCATATATCGGGACTCACTCGATCGGCCCGCACCAGCCAGCGGTGCGCATGGTGGGGAGGATTGCGCATGGAAAAACCATTGGGTGGCCACGGTCAAAGAAACCGTTGTCAAGGCCGGAACATCCGCACGCGCGTGGGGCACTGCGGCCCGCCCGGCACGCTACCACGGCGATAGCCAGCAATAACGGTGAAACACCGAAAACCGGCATCACCCGGCAAAGCTGTTCAAAAACGAACGCAGTTTAATGCCGAACACGACCCGGGGTCAAGGAATAATCGCTGCCGGTGGCAGTTACTGTGGGGGGAACGGATGGTAAAATTGCTGGCCGGTCGGTGCAGAAGCGGGGGGAAAAATGCGACGGCGCAGGCAAGTGAAAACCTGCGCCGAAAAAATGACACGCTTAGGCGGTTTTTTGCGCTGCAATCTTGGACAGTCGAGAAATTTTTCGAGACGCCGTACGTCGATGGATAACGCCCTTTTTGGCCGCCTTATCAATCACGGACTGGGCGCTTTTGACATCTTCGGCCGCCGTTTCCGCAGAGGTGGCGAGCACTGCTTTGGTAATGCTCTTTACACGGGTCTTCACGGCTTTGTTGCGCAAGCGCTTTTCTTCACTCTGGCGTGCCCGCTTGAGTGCTGATTTATGATTGGCCACTGAGAACTCCTTAGTTCGGGTTTATCGTGAAATCGGTCTTATAGAAATTTCGGAATTCGGTGTCAAGGAGTTTTTGAGTTTCTTGGGTTCGTTGGGAGCGTTGGGAGCGTTGAGAGCGTTGAGAGCGTTGAATTCGGAATCGGCGGGTATTGTCTGACGAAGTGAATGTCCAACTGTCGATTTTCATTGTCATTTTAACTATTTTCAGCCATTTTTAGCGGGCTATGAATTCGCGGACATACAGTGAAAACCGGGAAGTGGGCCGTGCGGCCGGTGTGGTGGGCAAGGCGACGCTGGCGAGCAGAATCCTGGGATACATCCGGGACGCCGTCATCGCGGCCGCTTTCGGTGCGTCTGCAGGTGCCGACGCATTCTTCGTGGCATTTCGAATTCCCAATCTCCTGCGGCGCCTTTTTGCCGAGGGCAGCCTCAGTGTGGCATTCGTTCCGGCGCTCACCGAGGTCCTCAGGCGACAAGGCAAATCCGAGGCATTGGTGCTGGCACGATCGGCACTCATCCTCTTCAGTGCCGCGTTGACGCTGGCAGCCGTGGCCGGCATCCTGCTGGCACCGATCATCGTCAAGGCGATCGCCCCGGGTTTCTCCGCAAACCCATGGCAGTTTGCCCTCACCGTCACATTGACCCGGCTGGTGTTTCCCTACCTCATCCTCATCGGCATCGTGGCCATTTTCATGGGGATGCTCAACGTCTTCGGCCATTTCGCAGCGCCCGCCCTGGCACCGGTGATGCTCAATATCGGCATCATCGGCTCGGTATGGGGTCTTGCCCCATTGCTCGACACGCCTGAACTTGCTCTGGCCGCCGGCGTTCTCATCGGCGGGGTCCTGCAAGTCGGCCTCCAGGTGCCATCGCTTCGAAAAATCGGATTTACACTGCGCGGCGCAGGGTCGCTGCGGCACCCCGCCCTGTCTGAAATCAGCCGCAAAATGCTTCCCATGGCCGTTGGCGCAGCTGCCTACCAAATCAATATCGTGGTAAGCACGCTGCTGGCCACACTGCTTTCCACCGGCAGCGTTTCATACCTCTATTTCGCCGATCGCCTGGTTCAATTCCCCCTGGGAATCATCGCCATCGCCGCCGCCACTGCCTCCCTGCCGAGCTTTTCCCGTCTGTCCGCCGCGGGAAACACTGCCGGACTCAAAGACACGCTGGCCTTCACGCTGATGCTGGTCTTTTTCATCACCCTTCCGGCGATGGTGGGCCTCATCGTGGTGCGCACACCCCTGGTGAGCCTGCTTTTCGAGCGGGGCATATTCGATCGAGAGGCCTCCCTGCTCACCTCGCAAGCCCTCCTCTACTATGCACTGGGTCTCTGGGCGTTTTCAGGAACCCGCGTGGTGGTCAATGTGTTTTATGCCATCGGAAACGTGTGGACACCGGTATTCATTTCCGTAGCCACCATCGCCGTCAATGTCATTTTGAGCCTGGCATTGATGCCACGCATGGGACACGCGGGACTCGCCCTGGCCACGAGTGTTTCCTCCGCTCTGAACCTGACGCTCCTGGTGCTCGTTTTACGAAGCCGTCTTGGCGGTTTCCATGGCCGTCGTATTGCGCGATCCTTTCTTAAGGCATTCGCCATGGCGGCGGTGATGGGCTTCGGGGTGGCGGCCATCCTCGACCAGCTAAAGCCTTTCATGGAAAGTGGCTCCCTGGCGTTGCTGACGGTGGTGGCGGGAAGCGTCACCGCCGGTGCCGGCATCTATTTCATCTTAGCCAAAGTGATGAAGTGCCCGGAACTGGGCGTGTTGGGAGGGGCGATTCGGCCAAGCGGGCAGCCGGCGCAAATCGAACCCACTCAAGATTGACAAATTCGGATATAGTCATTATCAGGACTTCTATAATGACTGGAGATGGCCATGCAGACCATAGACGATTATGTCCCCGTTACCTCGGCAAAAACCAACCTTCTCGAGTTTATTCGACAGATTAAAGACCATGACAGATGCATCGGCATCACAAAGAACGGCGTGCCGGAGGCGGTCATGATCAGCATGTCCCGTTTCGATGGTTTATTAGAGACGATTGATATTCTATCCGATGACGCTCAAATGCAAAGTATCCGAAAGTCCATCAACGATGCCCAAAATGATCGGTGGATTGAGGTAAGTGTTGACGAGTAGTCGTTATCGGTAGCGGTACTCCACGTGCAAACCATCCCGATGAAGCTGCGGTTTACACCTCAGGCGCATGCCGTATTCTCGAAGTTGCCTCCTGAAACAAAGTCTCTGGTTAAAAAAGCACTTCTCGACATTCTTTCCCATCCATATTCCGGTAAACCCCTGCAGGGAGAACTTGGCGGCTACGCTTCCTACCGCACCAAACGCTACCGCGTCATTTATCGATCCAACGATGAGAACCGGTCCGTGGATGTCATCCACATCGGTCACCGCAGCGGCATCTACGAACAGCTTGAAACGCCGATACGGAATCGCTGATCATCGGAAGGACTAGAAGTCGGCGGTGATTAGTAGGAAAATGCGCTCGGCCATTTTTTGGGAGAGAATTTCCAAGGCCGATTGCAGGTTGGCGCTGGTGGCGGTTTTACTGCTGCCCACGTCGAAAGCCTCTTCGTCGGTGATGCCTTTTTGTTCCCACATCACATTGCCGTCAGCGGCGGAGATCAGCACGAGATCCACCGTCAGAATGGCCCGTTGCTGTGTCGTGGTGGAGGTTCCCGTGTAGGCGATGGGGGAAGTGACAAGACGTTGAATGGTGCCGCTCAGGACAGCGTCGGCGGACTCAACGGAAACCACCTTCACCAACGCGGCGCGGGTAAATTCGAAGAGGAGATCATCGGTCATCGTCGTTTCGAGGCCGGTCTCGGCGGTGCGGTTCTTCAAAATCTCGATGCCGATGGTCGACACCCCGCCGGGCAGCGCCCCGCCGCCGGAGAAGCGGTAGCCGCAGGCGGTCGAAAGAATGATCAGAAAAATAAGAGATAGTAGCGTATATCTCATGATAAAATAGCGTACCATCTAATAACCATTAACTATTACCATTAACTAATAAGCAAATTCGGAATTACATTTTAAACAACGATGTTAACGAGCTTTTTCTTCACCACGATGACCTTGCGGATGGTTTTTCCCCCGATGAAGCGCGCGGCGTTTTCGTCTTCAAGGGCCGCGGCTTTCAGCGTCGCCTCGTCGGCATCGGCGGGCGCCACGAACCGGCCCCGGAGTTTGCCGTTGACCTGGATCACGATGGTCACCTCGTCCTTGACCAACGCGTCTTCTCTCCAGTCCGGCCAGGACGCCAACACCACACTGCGCCGGTGCCCCAACGCCCACCAGAGTTCTTCTGCAAAATGCGGCACGATGGGGCTCAGCATGAGCACCACGTTCTCGATGGCAAACCGTATGGGCCCCGCCGCTTTTACGGAAATGTTCTCCAGATCGAGGCTGTAAAGCGTGTTCACCAATTCCATCACCGCACTGATCACCGTGTTGAAATGAAACCGGTCATCAATGTCCCGGGTCACGCGGTTGATGGTCTGGTGGACCTGCTGATACAGCGCCTTGATATCGCCTTCCAGATCCTGCGCCGATCCACTAAACGGCGCGATGCCGGCGATTGCCGGCAGCACCTGATACATTAGCCGCCAGACGCGGTTGAGGAAACGGGCACTGCCGTCCACCCCCTGCTCGCTCCATTCCAGATCACGCTCGGGAGGTGCGGCAAAGAGACAAAACAGCCGCGTGGTGTCCGCACCATAGCGATCGAGCAGCAGGTTGGGGTCGATGACATTCTTCTTGGACTTGCTCATCTTCTCCACCCGTCCCAGCACCACCGGCCGGCCGCAATGGGCACAGCTGTAAGCATCACCCTCTCCCACGGCCTCTTGCGGCAATAAGAAGCCATGCTCCGGGCAGGCCACCGTCTCCTTGCAGACCATGCCCTGAGTCAGCAGCCGCGTGAAGGGTTCCTTGAAATCCAGTAGTCCCATTTTTCGCAGCACGCGGGTGTAATACCGGGAGTAAAGCAAGTGCAAAATAGCGTGTTCCACGCCGCCGATGTACTGGTCCACGGGCATCCAATAGCCCACCTCTTCGGTGTCGAACATGCCACTATCGCAGCGCGGCGAGCAGTAGCGTTCGAAATACCATGACGACTCCACGAAGGTATCCATGGTGTCGGTCTCTCTGCGGGCATCCGCGCTGTGACACACCGGGCAGGTGGTGCGGTAGAACGACGGCAGTTCAGGCAGCGGGGACCGCCCGCCGGGGAGCATGTCGGCGTCTTCGGGCAGCAAAATGGGCAGGTCCGCCTCAGGAACCGGTACGACACCGCAGGTCGGGCAGTGAATCATGGGAATGGGCGCGCCCCAATAGCGCTGGCGGGAAATACCCCAGTCGCGCAGCCGAAAACTGACCGTCTGCTTGCCCTTTCCCATGCCCTCCAGATGCCGCGTGATGGCGTCAATGGCCTCGGCGTTGGGCATGCCGTCGAATTGTCCCGAATTCACCATCGTCCCCGGGGCGGCATAGGCCGTATCCATGTCGTTGGGGTTCAGCGGTCTCTCATCGGGTGGCTGCACCACCACGACAATGTCGAGCCCGTACTTGCGGGCAAATTCAAAATCCCGCTGGTCGTGGGCCGGCACGGACATGACGGCACCGGTGCCGTATTCCATGAGGGCGAAGTTGGCCGTGTAGATGGGCATCCGGCGACCCGTGAGCGGATTGATGCAATGGGCCCCGGTGAAGACCCCTTCCTTTTCAAGGCTGTCCAGTGCCTTGGCAGAGCGATCCTGGAGGGCGATCTTCTCGACAAAGGCCGCCACGGCCGCTTCCTGGTCGGTGCCGGCCGACAATTCTCCCACCAGCGGGTGCTCCGGCGCCAGCACCATGAAGGTGGCCCCGAACAGCGTGTCGGGCCGCGTGGTGAATACGGCGATGTCACCGTCGCGCCCATCCAAGTCGAACCGAATTTCAGCACCGTTACTTTTCCCGATCCAGTTTTTCTGCATGGTGGTGACCTTTTCCGGCCACCCGGGCAACTGGTCGCAGTGGACCAGCAGGTCTTCGGCGAAATCGGTGATGCGGAAAAACCACTGGTGCAGTTTTTTCTGGCGCACCGGTTTTCCACATCGCCAGCACATACCCGCCTCCACCTGCTCGTTGGCCAGAACCGTTTGACAGGGTTCGCACCAGTTTACATAGGACTCCTTACGGTAGGCCATGCCTTTTTCGACCATCTTGAGAAACAGCCACTGCTCCCACCGGTAGTATTCCGGCCGGCAGGTGGCGATTTCGCGGTCCCAGTCATAGCTGAAGCCCATGCGTTTCAACTGGGAGCGCATATAGTCGATATTTTCATAGGTCCACCGGGCCGGATGGGTGTTGTTCGCGATGGCGGCATTTTCCGCCGGCATGCCGAAGGCGTCCCAGCCCATGGGATGCAGGACGTTGAATCCTTTCATCCGTTTATAGCGGGCCACCACGTCGCCGATGGTGTAATTTCGCACGTGCCCCATGTGAATTTTGCCCGAGGGGTAGGGAAACATCTCCAGGACGTAGTATTTGTCCTTTCCCGGGGTGGCAGCCACCGTGAATATCTGGTTCTCTTCCCAGTAGGTCTGCCACCAGGCTTCTATGGCCTTGGGATCGTAACGTTCTTCCATGGGGTTTATTTCCTTGGGAAACCGGTGCTCACCGCATCTCGATGGCAACGTGTATTCGCATGTAAATTTAAGTAGTTAAAACGCCGAGACAATCGGGCGCAGACTTTAGACAGCGTCACTGCTTATGCCAGAACACCTGTTAAAGTGCAAGCGGTCATGCGGTGACGCAGGCGCCGCGTCATCGATCCATCGGATCCCTGTCCGAAGATATCCTGCCTTGGGATTGGGGCCTCCCCGCAGCCCCGCTCATCGACAAAACAGGGGAAATCCGTCGCCGGCGGGTTCACCGTATCTTGGCGGACAAACCGCTGACGCAGCACTGCCGACCGGTGTGCCGTCATGACGATCCACGACACAGTCGTTCCGGAAGTCTTCTAATTCACTGAGATTTCTTGAAATTGTCCTTAGAAAACGTTTGACTTGTGACTGACAATCCCATATTCAGTCAGCACCGTATCACTGATCGCCTGTCTGCAACCCTTGATGAAGCGGTAAAAAGTAGCAAAAAAGCCGATTTCGTAAAATGTTCGAGATACGGCTTGCGAATCCTGAGGAATGCGGCGTACTTACAGTACGCCGCCATGACGAAGGATGACGCGTAACGCAGATATCGGGCTTTTTACGGAACCGTCAACCCTTTATCCCGTTAACAATGGAGAATATCACTTTTCATGAGCAGTAAAATACTGATCAACGCCGTCGATGCCGAAGAATGCCGCATCGCGAAAGTTACCGACAGCAAGCTGGAAGATTTCCAGATCGAGACCGCTTCCCACCAGATTACCCACGGAAATATATATAAAGGTGTCATCACCCGGATCGAGCCCAGTCTGCAGGCCGTTTTTGTGGACTATGGCGCCGAGCGAAACGGTTTCCTCCAGAAGCAAGAAATTCACTACGACTATTTTCAGGAGTCCACCAACCCTGAACGCACCATGCACCAGCTGGTGAAAAAAGGGCAGGAACTGCTGCTTCAGGTGACCAAGGATCCCCTGGGCAGCAAAGGGGCCATGCTCACCACCTTTATTTCTCTCCCAGGGCGCTACCTGGTTCTCATGCCCGGGACGGAAAACCGGGGTATTTCACGGAAGATCGAAGACGAGGAAGAGCGCAAGCGCTTGAAGGAGATCGTCAATGGTCTGAAAATCCCAGAAGGGTTCGGTGTCATCGTGAGAACGGCGGGTTTGGAATGCACCAAGACCCTGCTCAACAACGATCTGAACTACCTCCTGCGCCTGTGGAAGAACATCAAGAACCAGGTCGTCGCCGCCCCCACCCCATCGCTGATGTACAAAGAGCGCAATGTGGTGGTCCGCTCCCTCAGGGACTACTTCACCGCGGATATCGTTGAAATCCTCATCGACGACCCGAAAGTGCATCAGGAAGCCAGGGAATTCATCAAGCTGATCGCCCCCAAGCAAGCCGGTGCGGTCAAGTTGTATCGCGGCGACAAACCCATCTTCACCAAGTTTCAACTGGAACACCAGATCGCCTCCATCTTCGAAAGCCGGGTGACGCTGAAATCCGGCGGTTCCATCGTCATCGAGCAAACCGAAGCCCTGGTATCCATCGACGTCAACTCGGGAAAGGCCACCAAAGGCAAAGACATCGAAGAAACCGCCTTTGAAACCAACATGGAAGCCGCTGAAGAAGTCGCCCGGCAGCTGCGCATGCGGGACATGGGCGGCCTCATTGTGGTTGACTTCATCGACATGAGAGACAACAAGCACCGCACCGAGGTGGTGAAGGCCTTGAAAAACCATATGAAACTCGACAAGGCGCGCACCCGCATCGGCCGCATCACCAATTTCGGCCTCCTGGAAATGTCGCGCCAGCGATTACGTCCGTCCATCGACTATGGGCGGTTTGAAACTTGCCGCTACTGCCGCGGTAAAGGAGTCATCCCTTCAGCGGAGACCCTCGGCGCCGAATTTCTCAGGGCACTCAACCTGGAGACCCTGACGCCCAATATGTCTGTGGCCCGGTGCATGCTGCCCATCCCCACGGCTGTCTACGTACTCAACAAAAAACGTCGTGAAATCATGGATCTGGAAGTCAGACGCGGCGTTCAGGTGCTCATCGAGGGCGATCCGGACATGATTCCCGGGGAGTCTCACATCGCCATGGAATCCTGAGGCAGGCATGATCGCCGGCAGTTGACGCCCAGAAAGCGCCCTACACCGACACGGAGCCCATTATGCCAGAAAACCCTCCCGAGCAATCCCGGGCCGCGCTCATTGGGGCAGCGGCCGTGCTCATTGTTCTGATCGTTGTCGGAGGGCTCTGGCTACTGCAGCAACCCGACAGCCATGATGAACCGCCGCCAGCTTCCCAGCCTGCCGATCAGGTGGCCTTGCCGGTCAAGAACCAGCCCGTGATCGATTACAATCAGTTGGGCAAGGATAAACGCCTGGGCGACATGATGACGGAGCGCAAGGCCGCCTATGGCGTCAACAAAGGGCTGGACATGATCGTCCAATCCGACGAGACAATGAAAATCGGTGGCGAGACGGTGAACATGGAAGACGTTCAGCGTAAGATCCATGCCAAGGAAGGCGGCATCGTCGAGAGCGATCTGCGGCTGAGCACGGGGGGGCGCACCGATGCATTCGGCATCCATGTGGTCCTGCCCGGAGACAACATCTGGAATATCCACTTCAAACTGCTAAAGGGCTATTTCACCCACAAGGGGGTCGACATAGCGCCCATGGCCGACGAGCCGAACCCCGACGGATTCAGCTCAGGTGTGGGCAAACTGCTTAAATTCTCGGAAAACATGGTCTATATTTACAACGTCAAAAAACGCGTTCTCGTTTCAGATCTGGACCTTATTCAACCGCTTAGCAAAATCGTCGTCTACAAAATGGACAAGGTTTTCGATCTGCTGGAAACCATCGACTACCGCCGTGTCGACCTCATCCGGTTTGACGGCGACAACATCTGGATCCCGGCCCGGCAGTCGTGACAAAGCCGGCTTCCAGGGGGCCTGAAACTTCTCCCTTGCCGTTCGAGAAAGCCCGCACGCACTCCCCTGATCAACGACAAATGCTGCACCATGCCGACAGCCGCCGTTGGCGGCACGGGCAGCCGAACCCGCGCTGGCGTTCAATTCGACATGCGCTGCTTTTACAAATATTCCTATTGTTTTTAAACCATTAGCAAACACCCCAAGTGACGGGTGGTGCGCCTCATCCCAGAAAAACCCGTTGACCTCCCCCCCCATTTCAAGTATACCCACGCCGTTTTAGTCACCGCACCGGCCGGATATCGGCCGCCATAAGGAGGTTTATTTTGATTGGAATCGCATACGCCATGGCCCAAGGGGGTGGCGCACCGGCACAGGGCAGCGGTGGGTTTTCCGCCTTCGTTCCCTTGATTCTGATGTTCGGCATCTTTTATTTCCTGCTGATTCGCCCTCAGCAAAAAAAAGCCAAAGAACACCGCCAAATGATCGAGAACCTCAAGAAGGGCGATCGCATCATCACATCCGGCGGCATCCACGGCCGGATCACCGGCATCGACGAAAACATTCTGAGGGTTGAAATCGCCGACAAGGTGCAGATCAAGGTCAGCCGAGGCAATATCGCTCAGCTGATGCAAACCGCTGCAGCACCGGCGGCCAAACAGGACGGTTGAAACGGTCTGGGTGCGGTCCGGTGCACAACACCGTCTCGAACCACCGCCACGCATCGACCGATTCAAGCCCCTTGCGCGCGGCGGCGGCATCCGCCTGAGGCCACGCCCAGGGGGGTTCACCATCAGCGGCCTCGCGCACTGCTCCCCAGAATCCCTGGAAAAAGTTCAGCGAGCACCATCCCAGCCCCGCCGGCGGCGGACTGCAGCGGTGCTTTAATCTGCTACATGAGGACGGATCCGTGAAACTCCTAAACTGGCGCGTTGTATCGGTCATCGTAGTGCTGCTTGCCGCTGCGATTTATGTGCTGCCCACCATCAAGCCAGGCACATGGCCCAACAAAAGAATCAACCTGGGTTTGGATCTGCAAGGCGGCATGCATCTTGTCCTTCAGGTGGAAACCCAGAAGGCCGTCGAAGGCCGCATGGAGCGAATGACCTACGACCTGCGCGATGAACTGCGCAGCGGCAAGGTCCGGTATCAGGATATCTCCCGCGTCAACGGCGACCAGATCGCCGTGTCCATACGCGGCGAGGACAACATCGAAAAATACCGCGAGGTGCTGGACGACGAGTTCGCGGATCTCCGCAAGGTGTCTGAAAACCGTGACGGCGACCTGCTCGAAATGGTGATCGATCTGCCTGAAACCGAAAAAGACTTGCTCATGAAATCCGCAACGGATCAGGCGCTGGAAACCATCCGCAACCGCATCGACCAGTTCGGCGTCAGCGAACCCGATATTCGCCGCCAGGGCGAGGACCGCATCCTCATTCAACTGCCGGGCATCCGGGATACCCAACGTGCCAAGGACCTCATCGGAAAAACCGCGCTGCTTGAATTCAAAATGGTGGATGAGACCGGTGATCTCCAGACCGCCATCGACGGCAAACCGCCCCTTGGGACCGAAGTCCTCTACCAGACACGGGAAGATCCACAGACCCGTCGCACCAGCAAAACCCCGTTTCTCATCAAGAAGCGCTCGGTGCTGACCGGCGCATCCCTCACCGACGCCCGCGTGGAAATCGACTCCCAGTACAACGAGCCCTATGTGTCGATTAAATTCGATGCCAAGGGCGGCCGGATTTTTGCCCGCGTCACCGAGGAAAACGTCAACCGCCGACTGGCCATCGTTTTGGACGGCAATATCTATTCGGCGCCGGTGATTCAGGAGAAGATCGCCGGCGGAGAAGCCAGGATCACGGGGCGATTCACCATGGAGGAGGCGCGGGACCTCGCCATTGTGTTGCGCGCCGGTGCCCTGCCCGCGCCGGTGACCATCCTTGAGGAACGCACCGTCGGACCGTCCTTGGGTTCGGACTCCATCAGGATGGGTCTCATGAGCATGGTGGTGGGCGGCATTCTCGTGATCATCTTCATGTCCATCTACTACAAGGGCGCCGGGATCATTGCCGATGTCGCCCTGACCATCAACATCCTGCTCATCGCCGGGGGCTTGGCGGCATTCCAGGCCACGCTGACGCTACCCGGCATTGCCGGCATCATCCTCACCATCGGCATGGCCGTGGATGCCAATGTATTGATATTCGAGCGCATCCGCGAAGAGATGCTTCTGGGGAAAACACCCAGGGCGGCCGTGGATGCGGGATTTCAGCGGGCCACGCTCACCATTTTGGATGCCAATGTCACCACGCTCATCGCCGCACTGGTACTGTTTCAGTTCGGCACCGGCCCGGTGAAGGGCTTTGCGGTGACCCTCAGCCTGGGTGTTATTTCCAGCATGTTCACAGCCCTGATTCTGTCACGATCCATTTTCGACTATTTCCTGGTGGGCCGGAACATCAAATCACTCAGCATTTGAGAATGGATCGCCATTCGCTGACAACTTCGATCAAGGATGCGCATACCATGCAGTTCATCAAACCCGACATCAATATCAATTTCATCGGCAAGCGTCGCATCGCCTATGTCATCTCGCTGACGCTGATCCTGGCCACACTGGGTGCTATCATGGTCAAAGGCGGCCCCAGGTACGGCATTGATTTCGCCGGCGGCACACTGATTCAGGTGAGATTCGACGGCCCTGCAGCCGTTGCCGATATCAAGACAGGCCTGGCGCAAAGGGGCATCGGCAGTCCGTCCGTTCAAAGCTTTGGAGAAGCCGACACCCACGAATTTCTCATCCGCATCGACAGCGATCCCACCGCCGAGGCGGATACTACGGCAAACCTGGAAGCCGCGCTGCAGGCAGCCACCGGGCAGACGGCCGAAATCCGGCGCACGGAAATGGTTGGGCCGCAGGTGGGAAAAGACCTTCGGGAAAAGGCGCTACTGGCCATGTTCTGGGCGCTGTTGTTTATTTCCGTATATATTTCCGGTCGCTTTGAGATGAAATGGTTGCAAAGCTGCCTTCTCGCCGTCTGTCTGGCCGGATCGGTGTACCTTCTCAGCGCCTTTGCCGTCGGGATCCCGTTTCTCATGCTGGCGGCACTGGTGGTGACACTGGTGCTGTTCTGGTTTTTGAGTTTGAAATACGCCATGGGGGCCATTGTGGCACTGCTCCACGATGTGATCATCACCATGGGCGTTTTCGTTGTCTTCGACAAAGAGTTCACCTTGCCCATCATTGCGGCGCTGCTGACCATTATCGGTTACTCGCTCAACGACACCATCATCGTGTTCGACCGTATTCGCGAGAACCTTCGGAAATACCACCGGCAGCCGCTGGACGCCGTCATTAACCGCAGCATCAACGAGACGCTGAGCCGCACCATTCTGACTTCGGGCACGACACTGATCGTACTGCTCAGCCTCTTTGTGCTGGGTGGCGGGATTATTCACGATTTCGCCTTCGCACTGACCATCGGTGTTCTTGTGGGGACGTACTCCTCCGTTTACGTGGCCAGCCCCATTCTGTTGGCATGGCATGCCAGAACCGGGCGCAAATACGCCTCCAAATGAAACATCCGAGGCGCCACTGGAAACGATCACGCCTCAGCGCCACGTCGGCGATGATGATCCGTTTGCTCCCCATGGCCGTTTGAAAACGGTGCTACCGGATAGACGCAACGACACCCAATGACCCTCGACGCCACATCGTGGATTGCCTTGAAATCCGTCGCCGGTGTCGGCAATCTTCTGTTTCGCCGACTGCTGGATCGCTTTGAAACACCCGAGGCGGTCATCTGTGCAGACGCGTCCGCACTCACCACCGTCGAGGGGATCAGCGCCGCCATGGCCCGCCGCATTCGCGCCGCTGATCCGGATGCTCCGGAAATACGGCGTGAATTATCTCGGGCAGCGGATGCCGGATTCCAGCTCGTCACGCTGGGCGATCAACACTACCCCCAGCTGCTGTCGCAGATTCCCGATCCACCGCCCGTTCTGTATGTGCTGGGCACACTGATGGCCGATGCGGCGGCCATTGCAGTGGTGGGTTCCCGCAACGCCACACAATACGGTCGTGAAGTGGCACGTCAATTGGCCGCAGATCTGTCGAAAATGGGTGTCACCGTCGTCAGCGGAATGGCTGCCGGCATCGACACGGCCGCCCACAATGGCGCCATCGACGGCGGCGGGCAGACGGTTGCGGTTCTGGGCAGCGGATTGAACCGCATTTATCCTTCCCAGAACAGTGGGCTGTATCACAAGATCGCCGTCCACGGGGCGGTGATATCCGAATTCGCCCTCGACGCCGATCCAGACGCCCGCCATTTTCCCAAACGCAATCGGGTCATCAGTGGCATGAGCTTGGGAACCATCGTCGTTGAAGCAACCCGTCGCAGCGGATCGCTCATTACCGCAAGGATGGCCCTTGAGCAAAACCGAGAGGTGTTCGCCGTACCCGGAAGCGTGCACTCGTTTAAAAGCACTGGTCCCCATCACCTGATCCGCCAGGGTGCCAAGCTGGTCGAGCATGCCCGGCATGTCTTGGAGGAGCTTCATCTGACGGCGCCTGACGATTCGCGCGGGACGGCACGAGACAGCACTGTCTCGGGCGTCGATCTATCAGAGGCGGAAAAACGCGTGGTGGCTGCTCTCGAGGCCTATCCCGTCGATGCAGACACGCTGGGCAGACGCATTGACATGGCCCCCGGAGATTTGGCCGGCATGCTGCTGCAACTGGAATTGAAGGGGATTGTCCAGCAATTGCCGGGGCACCAGTACATTCTGGCACCGTCGGGGTGATTAACTTGCAGCGCTCAGTGATCATGGTTGACGGTTCCGTAAAAAGTCCGATATCTGCGTTACGCGTCAT
>CAYUOU010000093.1:0-15193 GCA_964446485.1 uncultured Desulfobacterales bacterium
GGTGATGAGGCCACGGTAGGGGCCCAACAGGGGGTCGGCTGTCACAAGCCGTCGTGCGCGTCGGCGCACCCGGTCGATGGGGCCCGTTTGCAAAGAAACAGTCAAGGGCGCTCCCCTTCAGCAAGCTGTTGAAAAACGATAATCATTTCCCAAAGAGCTGGTGGATGAATACTGAGCCGTCACTGCTGCTCAATGATCAGCGGCCGTTGCAACATCTGCTCGTAAAGGTCGATATAGTGCCGAGCGGTCACGTCATGGGTGAATGCTGCTTTGGATTCGGCCATGATTCGAGCGATTTCTGCGAAGCGCACCTTCGGGGGAAGCCGATAGAAGGCCATGGCCTCAGCCACGCCCCACCGAAGTCCCTCCTCGTCATGAACATCGAAAAGAATACCGTTCCCCGTGTGGTGGGTTACATCGATGTGCTGAACGGTATCGTGAATGCCGCCGGTGTTGTGGGCCACAGGCAAGGCGCCGTAAATCGGGGCAATCATCTGGGGCAGCCCGCAAGGCTCGAATTTACTTGGCATCAGCATGAAATCGGCGGCGGCGTACCCTCGGCGGGCCAGCGCCTCGTTGAAATCGCAGATGGCCACCCGATGGGAAATGCCGTGAAAATTCACGATGTCGGCGAAATGACGCTTGTATTGACCGTTGGCCACGAAGATCACCTGGAGCCCATCTTCCCAGTAGGTGTGGATCATCCAGTAGAGGATGCGTGCCAGCAGTTCGCAGCCTTTCTGGGCGGGATCCAGCCGGTGTGGCCAGAAGAACAACGGGGCCTCGGGGTCCGGCAATAGCCCCACATCGGATTGAAGGGCCACCTTGTTCTCTTGCTTTCCCTCCTGCACCGTCTCCGCCGTAAAACACCGGGTCAGGTCGTCGTCGGCGGCGGGGTCAAAGCTGGGTTCCGGCGCATTGAGAATCCCCGCAGCGCAATCGGCGTAAAACTTGTTGCTCAGCTGCTGGCGGATGGGGGGGTCGACGAAGTCGTGTCGGCCCTCCACGATCTCCAGAAGAAAAGTGGGGCTGACCGTATTGACGAAATGCGCCGCGAAGATGCCGCTGGTCAGTAAATCCACCGGGTTGTACTCCCGGGTGCGCTCGTAAGTGTAGGCCATCCGCATATAGTAAAGATGCTGCCAGAAGAAGGCCGCGTCGATGCCGCGGTCTTCGATTTCCGCCAGAAGCAATTTAATGGTGTGGATGTTGTGCACCGTAAAGAGGCACGGAATGCCGAGCTTCCGGGCGAAGGCCGGCACGAGACCGGTCATCCAGTCATTGCAGTGAATCAAATCGGGTTTGACCCGGGGGATGATGTTGTTGATGACCTCCCGCTGGAAGGCCAGGGCAATCTTGGCATTGTCGGCTTGGTAGTTGGAGTAGACATTGGCGAGGTAGAAGAAATTGCGGTCCTCGGCGAGGTGGATGCGGTCGTCGGGCATGATGGAGCGGATGGAAGCAAGGGTGCGGCCCAGCACAGGCATGGCCTGGGCGTCGAACATGCGCCGATAATCGGGCAGGGCGACATGAACGTCTGCTCCCAATTGAAAGAGCGCGTTGATGAGCGCCGCGGAAACATCGGCCAGCCCGCCAGCCTTGGCCGACAAACTGTTGGCGATGTTTCCCATGCCGTCGGGCAGATAGGTCACCTCGGGGGTGACTACCAGAATTCTGGGGTTGGATTTCTGGATCATCAATTCTCTCCTTGCCCTGATGGAGATTGGGGGCGCAGACGCACAATATCGCTGTGGCCGGCTCTCGATGCCCGATCCGCTGAAAGATGCGGCCGCTCCTCGGCGTTCCATGAGAGGCGGCACGGGTCTGCCGAAGCATCGGGAATCGGCGCCCCGCCCTTGAGATTCGAAACCGTCCCCGCCGATTTTCCGCCGGCGCGACTGCGCCCGCGACATTCGTTTCCACGGGCGGCGTGCTATACCCAGGTGATCATTCCGGGCTGGTTTTTGATCCAGTCATCACCACTGGGCATGACACGCGCCGTGAATGCGTAGCGGCCCGAGTCCCGGCAATCCAGCAGACAGGCGTAACGGTAATCGCCATTGCCGCAGTCTTCCGTCACATCCATGTTGACCATCTTGCTGCAGGTCACGGCGTCGATGGATTTTGCGATGCCATAGTAGAGGTGCACCTCCACCTCATCTGGCTTGAGGTCGCCCAGATGAACCAGTGCGGTCACCTTGAATGATTCGCCGACCCGAAACGGGCCACTGGTCTCGCGGGCCGGGCTTTCAATGCTCACCTGAGGCCACTTCTGGCGAAGCCGTTCATTCTTGGCCGAGAGGACCCGGGCCTCCTGAGCATCGTTGGCCACCAATCGATCTTTCCAGATCGCCGCCGGGATGTAGAAGCGCTCGTCGTAATCGTTGACCATCCGAAGGCTGCAGTAGTTTTTCAGTGCCAGCTTCATGGCCGATTTCATCATGCGAATCCAACCGACGGGTGCCTCGCCGGGTCGTCGATTGTAAAACTTGGGGATGACGCCATTTTCCAAAAGGTTATACAGCGCCTGGGCTTCCACGGCGTCGATATAGCTGGCATCCCCCAGCTCTTCACCCCGGCCGATGGCCCAGCCGCACTCCTCACAGTAGCCTTCCGCCCACCATCCGTCCAGCACGCTCAAATTAAGTACGCCATTGAGGGCGGCCTTCATTCCGGAGGTGCCGCAGGCTTCGTAGGGTCGGCGCGGGGTGTTGAGCCACACGTCGCACCCCTGGACCAGATAGCGACCCAGCTGCTGGTCATAATCCTCCAGGAAGAAGATCTTCCGCCGAACGCCGGGGCGCCGCGTGAATTCGATGATCTGCTGAATGAGTCCCTTGCCCTCATTGTCCTGGGGGTGCGCTTTTCCGGCAAAGATAAACTGCACCGGTTGCTCGGAGCTCTGGAGGATGGCTTCCAGCCGCTCGGGATCCCGGAACACCAGGTTCGCCCGCTTGTAAGTGGCAAACCGCCGGGCGAAGCCGATGGTGAGGGCGTCTGGATCGAGAATGGCTTCCACATCCGCCCTCACCGATTTGGGCGCATTTCTGCGGTCGAGTTGGAAGAGAATCTTTTCTCGGCAGGCCCTCAGGAGGCGCGCCCGGCTCATCTCGTGAGCGCGCCAGAGCTCTTCGTCATAAATTTCTTCGATACGCTGAGCGTTTTCCGGCTTTCGCGAGCCCAAGTACCACTCGGGGCCCAAATACCGCTCGTAGAGCAGCGCCAACTCCGGGGAGATCCACGTGGGAATGTGGACACCATTGGTGATGTGGGTGATGGGCACTTCGTCGGTGGGGCGATCGGGCCACACAAAGGCCCACATGCGACGCGCCACCTCACCGTGGAGTTTGCTCACCCCGTTGCAGTAATTGGCCAATCGCAAGCCAAGAATGAACATGGAAAAGGGGCTGTTTTCCGATGCCCCGGCCGGCTGTCCCCAAGACAGGATCTCCTTTTCGTCGACACCCAGGCGCTCGGTGTAGGCTTTCAGCACCGGCAGCACCATGACCGGCGGAAACTCGTCATGGCCGGCGGCCACCGGGGTGTGCGTGGTGAACACCGTGCTGCGCGCCACGATTTCCCGTGCCGTCTTCAGGTCCACGTTGAATCGCTCCATGATGTGCGCCAGGCGCTCAAGACCCGAAAAAGCCGCGTGCCCCTCGTTCATGTGGCAGACTTTGGAGGTAATGCCCAGGGCGTTGAGGGCGCGAATACTGCCGATGCCCAAGAGCACCTCCTGGGCCAGTCGAATGGGGGCGCCGCCCGCATAGAGCCTTGCGGTGATATCCCGGATGGCAGGGGGATTCTCGGGCAGATAGGTGTCAAGGAGGTACAGGTGGATCCGGCCGATGCTGAGCCGCCAGACCATGGCGGTGATGGGTCCTTCAGGACCGGGAATGGTCACCTGAATCTCTTCGCCGCCAGCATCCCTGGCACGTTCCATGGGGACCGTGAACACATCCGTTTCCGGGTATTCCTCCTGCTGAAAACCGCTGGGATCCAGGTATTGGTGAAAATACCCCTGGCGATAAAACAGGCCAAGACCCGTCAGCGGCAGGTTCATGTTTGAGGCCGCCTTGAGATGGTCACCGGCGAGAATGCCAAGGCCCCCGGAATAAATCGGCAGGGTCTCGTGGATGCCGAACTCCATGGAGAGATAGGCGATGGTGTCGTCCGGGCCGAAAGAAGGGTCGATGGGGGAACTGCGTTCGACAACCCGTTCGTTGAAGTGGGCCTTGACGCGCTCCAAGTGCGCAAGAAAGCTTTCATCTTCGGCCAACCGCTCAAGGCGCTGCTGCGGCACCATGGTCGAAAACAGGATGGGGTTGCCCCCCGCCCGCTTCCACAACGTGCGATCGATGCGTCGAAACAGATCCACGGCGTTGTGTTTCCAGGACCACCAGTAGTTCCGGGAAAGGGTTTCTATGAATTTCAGCGCTTCGGGGAGGCGAGGGTAGACCTGGAAAGTTTGAAATTGTCGCATGTCGATATCCTGGTTGCCAAAAGGTTCATCATTCGTGTCGCGTGAGGGTCGATCCCACGCCGAGCATGTATCATACCAGACAATTCCGAAACAGAGTCAACCCCATCGTTGCATAAACAAAATAGACAATCGGTGTTTACACCACAGAAGGACTGCCGAATCATTTTCAACACGAAAGGCGGACAGGGGCAAGCGCACGGCATTCTTCGAATCCTGGGAATCGGCTGCGACCCGCGCAAGGATCCCTATGAGCCGGTCCGGTTATGAAGCGACCAGGCGCCATACCCTTAACCACTCGCTGAGCCCCCAGGCCTGGGCATCGCATCCCCGTGGGGTGTGAGGACTGTCCCCGTCCATGATCTCGGGCAGGTGCCCCACGCACCCTGTGCGCAGATGCGCAATGGAGGCGATGAGATAGGCGCGGGCCGTTGTTCTGCCCGCATCGCCGTAGACGCGGTACCATGCTTCGGCATAGGCGGGATAAGGCCATGTCCAAGCGGTTCCATTGTGATAGGCCGGCTTGCGCAGCGTGTCCTCGTCTCCAGCGTAGTGCCCGCGGTATGGGCGATGGGCATCGCCCAGCACCTGTCCGTGATGAGTGATGACCAGGGGATGGAACACGGGACGGTCGGCCAGACTCCGGATGGCCCCCGGCACCAACAGGCATTGACATGCGTCCAGCACATTCGACGCCATTGACCCATCATCCAGGGCGTCCATGGTAATGGCAAACAACTGGTTGGGCCGGAGTGCATCGTCGGCAACTGCATCGTGGCAGGGGGTGCCCGGCGATGCCAGCAGACAGTCCGCCAGATACCCGCGCCCCGGCATGAAAAACCGCTCCCGAAGCGTCTGCCGCACCCGCTTTCTGAGTGCGGTCCAGTGCCTGGCATCGCTTCTCGAGGCGATGTCAGCCAAGAAACCGAGGGCCGCCTGCCACAGCGCCTGGATTTCGATGGGATACCCCTCCCGCGGCGTGCCGGCCGGATGATTGGTGTCCATCCACGTAAAATGGGTCGGTGAAAACAGCAGCCCGCTGTCGGGGTCCATTTGGACGCCGTTGGCCGCTCCGGCCTCCAAGGCGTGTGCCAGGTCCATGAGAACTGTCTTCAGAGGGCGTTCCCCACAAGAAATATCGAGCACCCTTTTGCCGGCGATCTGGAAAAGATCCCGGCAGGCCACCATCAACCACAGCGGCGCGTCAGAAGTGTTTCGGTTGCTGTCATCGGCACCGGACAGCATGTTGGGCAGGGTGCCCCCCCGTTCCAGCCGGGCATAAGCCGCTACGATGTCCTTCACCGTATCAACGGCGCCGGCGGCCAGGAGGCCACGGCAGGCAATGAGGGTGTCCCGCCCCCAATCGAGAAACCAAGGATAACCGGCAATCACCGATCGCCCCCCGTCGCGCCGGACGATATACTGGCGTAAAGCGGCCTCCACCGAGGTCTCGAACGCGCGGGAGGTCTCAGGTGCGGCATGCCTGCGTGCATTCGACGTCGCGCCGCCATCCTCCGGGGGCGCCCCTTGCCCTGGTGACTGCAGCATCGCGGCCGTCAGGGTACCGCTGTCCCCGCCGTCCAAATCCATGGTGAAATATCCTGGGCTGAAAAGGTCTGAATCGGGATCCAGACCCCGCTCCGCTTCCTGCGGCCGATGGACCATATAATACCACTCCGGCTCGACGATGAATCGACCGGCGTCCGCCGTCATCCTCAGTCCGGGCACTCCCGTGGGGGTGAAGGCAAACCCCGTCTCCAGATCGCGAACGGCACCGGGCCAGTGGTGCTCGGGTCCCATGAATGCCTTGGTGGTGGCGTGAAAATTCCGCGACTCGATGTCGGGCCGGACAATGATGCGTACCGGCAATGCGTCGTCGAGATGCCCCGGCTCCCCGCCAGGTGCCCGGCGGCAGGTCAATTCGACGGACTCGGACCCCTGGCACATACGGATCGCCACATCGAGGCGAATGTGCTCGCCCTGCCCCACCGGCACTTCATACACCCACCTGGCGTGGTCGTCGGGCCGTGCTTCGAAATGCGAGAGGCAATCCACGTTCACTTTCATGGAATAGTCCTGAAACACCACCCACATGCGACACCGTGACAGCAGCACCCAACGGTCCACCGGCACGTCCGGATCCGGGTTGGCCGCCAGCAAGGCGTCGTACCGGCTGGACAAATGTCCCCAGCGGGCATGGACGCGAAGCATGCCGCCCCGCCCACTGGTTCCCAGAAACAACAGCGGGTCCTGGAGTACCGCCCGGCGATCGTAGGAGAATGTCACCTGCGGATCGTAGCGATTGTCGGGAAGCAGTTGCAGCGGGGCGCGGTGGCGGCTTCGCCGGCCGTCGCCATGGTACCACACCTCCAGTTCGCCATGGCGCGGCGCCGGTGCGGAAGCCAGCGGCAGAAGACAGAAGTGGTGATCGTCGTCCGTTCGAAAACTGTCCTGGCTGCAGACCACGTGCTCATCGACCACCACCCGGACCCGGAACGACGCGTCGGCGTTCACCAGCAGGGCGTTCCCCGGCGGCACCATGACAGTTCGCCGGAGATCCTCCGGCCACTGCCACCGAACGAGACGGTGCTCTGCACTAACGCCGCGAAGGCCGTTGTAGAAGGCTGCCGGATCCGTCAGCACCGCACGGGCGGCTTCCGATATGTCTACATCCGGGTCAATGACCGACTGACCATTCCACTGATGCAGTATCTCTAACACCAGGGTTTTGGCACGCTGCAGAGAAACGGCGTCGAAAAACGCCCCAGGGGCATCCACCCGCGCGTCTAGATCGGCCAGCGCTTCAGGCGTCGGACTCAGGCAGCGCACCTGCCCGGGTTCCAGAAGAAGACTCAGATGTTTGCCATCTGCATGAAGGGTGATCGCCTCACCCGTTAATAGATCGGCAGCGACCGTCGGCACCGAGTCGAGCCGTTCCTTCGGCCACCGTGCCGTGACGGGCGCAGTGTCGCTGAGGTTGGCCGCGATGATGAGCCACAAATCCGATTGGAGGTGCCGGCGCAGGGCCACCAGCATCTCCCCTTCCCCATCGTGGATGAGGGAAAGATCCACGGGGTCCACAAAACAGGGGTGTGTGCACAGCAATGCATTGAGGCGGCGAATCTCATCGACCTGGTTGGGTGCCGCCCCCCAGTTCAATGAGGCCGCGTCGTGCACATTGATCTTCTCCTCGGCGAACCACTCCACCCCGTTGGTAAACCCGAAAGCGCCGCGCTGGGACAGCAGGGCGGTCAGGGCCGTTCTCAGCCGCGCCCAACTGTGGGAACGGGCCGCCAGTCGATTGTTGTCATGGGTTTCGGCAAAATGGACGGTGACCCCCTCTTCCCGGCTGATCCGGTCGGCCCCCGGCAGGTAATGCGTAATGGCCCCGCGATCGTAGTTCTGGAAGAGTTCCGAATAGGCCATGTCGAATTTACCGTGGTCCAGCAGCGCCCGGGTGACGATCATCTTCCCGCCGAGCCCTTCCAACAAAAACAGGGTCTCTGGAAACTGGTCCCTCACCCGGGCGATGATGTAGCGCCACGCCCCTTCGGGAATCATATACCCCGCGTCACAGCGAAAACCGTCCACCCCCCGGCGGCACCAGGAGAGAAAAACCTCCGCCATGAACTGCCAGAGTTCCCGATGGCGGTAATCCAGATGGGTGAGATCCGCCCACACGACTCCCCAGGCGCCGGGGTTTTCGATGCGGCCATCGCGGTCGCGCACCAACCATTCCGGGTGTATTTCGTGAAGCCGCGCTGCCCAGCCGGTGTGATTGACAGCCATGTCCTGAATGAGCAGCCCCCCGCGCTGGTGCACCGCGTCCACCAATTCGAGAAACTGTTCCAACGGCGTGGCCGCCGGATCGAACACCGCCAACGCCGGATCCACAGCCGTAAAACTCAAGGCCGCATAGGGGCTTCCGAAACGCCCCATGCGGGCATAAGTCGTCGGGGTGGGGTGAATGGGCAGCAACTGGATGATCCGGCAGCCCAGTGTGTTGATGATGAAATCCAATTCCTCGATGAGATCGCGAAATGTACCCGAGGGAGGGATCACGGTGTAGTGATGATCGTCCAGGTAGCGGACCACATCCGCCTGCTGAGCGGTCAATGGCTGGGGGGTCCGCTTGGCCGGGCCGAATTGACGTACAAAAGCGTTGTAGAGCGTATTGGCGGCCACGCACACCGACGGCAGCACGTTGATGATGGCATTGTCACCGGAAGGCCAGATCGGCCGCGATGGATCTTTGGCGGAGACAAAAAGACATTTGGCGCCGAAATGCCCGGGTTCACGCAGGGCCAGTCGGATTTCAAATCGGCCTTCCCCGACGGGTCGCATGGGAATATCGTACCAATCGGTCCCAAGACGCGCCTGGCGGGCGTCGACTTCGTTGATGATTTCGGACCACACACGCCGAGCCATGCCGATGTTGGTGCGCACAAAAGCGCTGCCGTCGATGGATTCCGACAACCTAAGACGCACGGTGACAATGTCGCCGCAAGCCAACAGTCGTCGGCTTCCCGGCGGGGGGGTCTGATCAAGGCCAACAGTGGGTGTCATGTCAGGTACCTTCGTGATCGGGGTTTTGCAAACGAAAGGCACACGTTCGCATAAGCAGCGAAAATGGCGGCGGACCGCTGAGCGACCATTGGGGGTAGCCATCACCGAATCTACCGGCATGCACAGCCGGTCATTTTACTCACGACACGCATCATTGGCAACCAAAGCCGCATAACGCGGTGCTGCCAGACACCTGGATGGAGACCACCTGCAGTCCGTCTTTGTAAGTAAAGCAAACTGCCGCTGGCCAGATTCCTCGGAGCGGGTGGCGTCGGCATTGCAGAGGCGGGAGTAAACCCCAACGTTGCCTAAGCCGGAGGGTCAAGAAAATGGCAGTCGAATCCCTAAGCTTGGGGTCCGCGCAAAAATTAGTCCGCAATTATGGGTGCTCAGGCGCCCAGCGGGCAAGGCGCGCGAGCGCAGGAATATCCAGCATATTCAAAGCTTGCGCAACGCAGACCGGCGGGATGCATGGGCGTCTAAAGGATCAAGTTATTCTTGCGCAAGCCCTTAGGAAGCGTCGGCCGGCGGGTGCGAAGATTCAAGCCGAGAGTACAACCGAACTCCATCGGATCACCAACGCGATGAGCATCCACACCAACATCAGTGCAGAGATTCCGCTCATGACCCATGCCAAATCCAGTAAGCCTTGTTGGGTCCGTTTTTTGGCATATACCGCCAGCAGGACCCACGGGACCATCCAGACAACAGTGCCGACTATTTTCATCAAAATGGCTGACATGTGCACTCCTTGGTCCATCCTGGAAAGGGGACTGCGCGATGCGCCCTTGGGTTACCCAATACCGCGACGATCACCGCCGACATTCCCGGCGAGCGCCCCGCTTTCTTGGCCAGGAATCCTGTATATCTGCGGCACGCGGCGAGTTCAAGGGAAATCCACCCCCTGCGGCTGGGGTGTCACTGACTCGGGGATCTTGGGTAGACGACGAGCAGCGGGGCACGCTCCATGGATTGAAGGCTGACGATTGCAGGGCAATGTGGGCTGTTATTGAGGCGTTGCTGCCGTTCTCAAGGCCGGGGGACACGCTTGGTGCGCCGATCTGCCTCGCTGCGGCGGTATCTCAGCGCTCTCCGCTCAGGCCCATTGTAAGCTGAAGTGCCGCCCTTTCTTCGATCAGCGCCCGATCGTCTATCGCGTAAGGCTCTTTTGTCTCCCATCTTGATATCTCCTGAAAGAATGACCCCCATCGTTGGGGTGAACCCTGTTAGTGCCGACCATTGGGCACGCGGGGCATCGCGCGCGACGTGGCTCTGCGATCCATGCCAACCATGGATCTAAACCCAACGGGGCTTCGGCGATCTCGCCCGCTTCTTCGATCATGCCCGGACCGGCGATCCGGAAAACCAATCGGCATGGATGCCTGACGACGTTCTATCCATGCTGCGTCTTGATGCATGTCGATATTACTCATAAACAGCGATCCTCTATCAATTTCGGGCCGCGACAGACCGATATTCTTCAGTGGTTGCCCCTATTCTACAGGGCTTTGCAACCTTTGTGCAACCGATTCCCGAGAAATGCAAGGGCATGGTATGATCAGGTGCGGAGGGGGCAACATGTTTGATATCCTCGGGGCCAAAAATGTTTGGGTACACAACGGCGAAACCAAGGTTGACCTGATCCCGCTTTGGCGCTTGTACTCATAGATCGGTTCCTCCGTTTAATAATTTCGCATAACCAAAAAATAGCACAGACCTATGGTATCGTGAAGTATGGATTCTGATTTCATAGCTCTCACGGTTGCTCTTCAGCGGCCGAGGCTTTTTTATCAGTCCGCTGAAAGAGATGGTTGGCGTTAAGATGATGGTCCTTTTGGAAGCTGTGCGCCATGCCACAGCGCAACAATCCAAACGACATCGGCTTTGATTTTATAAAAAAATCGGTACGGCGATATGATCACTTCTCGGTAGGGGAGTTCTGGAAATTCAGGTATAATTCTTCCGGATTCAGGAAAATCCTCAAGCCTTCGCAGGATTTTTTCAGCCCGATTACGAAAATTAATAGCCGCTGAAGGTTTATTTTTTCGAATGTATGATAGCGCAGAAAGGAATTGAGTTTTGGCAGAAGGTGTAAATTTGACCTTCACGAAGGCTCCTTGGACAAAATGGCGTCGGCTTCAGCAAGAACTGTATACAGGTCATACCCTTGACCTGTTTCGATTTCCCTTTCTCCCTTAGCCAAAAGGCGCAACAGCTCTTTCTCGTGTTCAGATTCCTCATAGGCATCAACACCGATTATTACCGCTGTTGCCCGACCTCTTTGTGTAATTATCAAAGGCTCCTTGCTGTTTCGTAATTCTTTCAGCAGCTTTGCAGCATCTTGCCTTAAATCGCTAACCGGAATAATATTTGATAGCTTGCCCATATTGTACCTCCTTTAGTACTTTTGCTTGTATCACCAACAAACCTAAAAAGCAAGCTTTTTAATATATTTGGCGACCCGATTTGGATACGCCAACGTTTCTGCATAACCCGCTGGCAGAAAGCGCAGAGCGAAGCGGCGCGGCTTTTGCCAGTCCGCCGTTAATGCAGTTGCGCGGTTTCTTGCGTCGGCTGATTAGCCTTGATGGACACTTCCACTTCTTGCGGCTCCTGGGTGTTTCAGAATTATTGGAATGTTTGTGTCAAATAAACTGTTTGATAGTTTTACAAGCAACCAAAATACCATTATCGGCAAAAAAATAACTTGAATTAGAAAAATCCCAACGTACAAAAACGTTAGTTCCAAGAGGCTTTCGATTATATTTCCAGCGTTTTATAAGCCTGCATGCTGCATAGGAAACACCAGCTTTAGTAATTGACTCATTAAGATATGATTCAGTCGTGTTTTCTAAAACTGGAAGCTTTAATCCTGGGGGAAAAAAAGCAATATCGTCCCGGCGGTCCTGCCCTCCAGCTATTTATCAGGCGTTGTACCCAGCGAGAGAGACAGGCTCCAGACCATATCCCGCGTGATTCCACCACTCACAGAAGGTAGATTTCGGTTTGGAGCAAGGCGTGAACGATTTTGAAACCCCGCCTTTGGCGGGGCATACCGCAGGTGTGGTCACGACATCGCGTGATTGAGGATGGCAAAACGTGCGAGAACGCCGCCTGGGGCCAAAAGATGCTGTCTGTGGCGGGTCACCGGCCGGCGCGGCCGTCATCACACGCATCATCATAGTTATCATGCCGGCTGTACTGGGCGCTGCTGGGGGCGGTGCATTGATCCATACCGCTGCCGGCCTGCTTTCCCATGGGTGCGCCGCAGCACTCGGGGATTTCGTTCGGTTCGGCGGAATTGATTATGACCGTGCCGCCACAAGTTGCGCAATTAAAAATACATTTATCCTGCTCGTCCATGCTGTCCCTCCTTTCTAATAGTCGCACGGTAATGGTCCGGTTTCCCGGTGTCAAGTTTGACGGTTTCATCAAGTTTGGCAGAGCGGAGGAATTGCGGAGCGCCGTTGCCGCCGGCCATCAGAAGAGGCAAAGACGCGTCGCGTCGCCTTCGCCCTGCGGCCACGACGGAGCGTGGCCCTCCAAAACCCGCAACTCCCCCGACGAAGCACGATCAACCGAAGGGATGCATTTCATCGCGTCCGCCATGTGCCGCGAACCGCCAAATGCGGTAAGGTCATCCATCATCTTTGACTTTGACGGAACCCTGCCGCAGCGGCCATGATGCCTTGACAAAAATGGCCTATTTCATTAAATTCAGCCGGTTTTTTTGCAGATACGCCGGAGAGGATCGCCGATGAGCTCAGACAAGATTGACCCATTGCCGCTGCTGCTGATCGCCGGCATCCACGGCGCCGTGGGCAGTACCGTGGCCGCCGGTGTCAGCGCCCTTCAAAGCTGCCCGCAGACGGTCGCACCGTACCTGACGACAGCCGATGCCTTCCCCGACCTGGGCCCGCCGGCGGCCATGCGGTTGGCTGGATGGGATATACGACCGACCCCGTTTACCGACTGCCTGGCCGGCCGGGGCGTCGTTCCGCCGGCGGCTATCGCCGCCCTTGGCCAGGGCCTGGATCGAATCCCGGTCAATCCGGCCCCGGAAGCCGGCGTTGGTTTGGCCGCACAGGTGGCCCGACTCAGGACCGATATCAAGCGTTTCACTGAGACCACCGGCACATCACAGGCAGTCCTGGTAAACCTCCTGCCGGCCACCTGTGATCCTGATTTGACCCAAAGCCGGTGCCTGGAAGACGTGGACGCCGATATGAGCGGGCAACTTCCCGATCTGGCATACGTTATAGCCGCCATTCGTGAGGGGGTGCCGGTGATCAACTTCACCCCCAACACGGTGGAGCTGCCGTGGGTCCTTGCTGAAGCCGCGTCACGCGGTGTTCCGGTCGCCGGCCGCGACGGCAAGTCAGGTCAGACCTACCTGAAGGTAGTGCTCGCATCCGCGTTTCGTGCCCGAAACTTGGTGGTGGACGGCTGGTACAGCACCAATATTCTGGGCAACGCCGACGGCCGCAATCTCATGGATCCCGGCCGCCGCAGCGGAAAACTGGCCAACAAGACGCACCTGCTCAACGATGTCCTCGGGTACCCGGTCGAAAATGAGGCTGGCGAGCCCACGCACTTAGTGCGCATCGATTACTACCCGCCCCGCGGCGATGCCAAGGAAGCGTGGGATGTCATCGATTTGCGAGGCCTCTTTGATCTGCCGATGAGCATTCGGCTCAATTTGCAGGGAAGAGATTCCATCCTGGCCGCGCCTATGGTCATCGATCTGGCCCGTTGGGCCATGGCTCTTAAGAACGCCGGCATCGGCGGCGCCGTCCCGGATCTCGGCTTTTTTTTCAAAAGACCCGTCGGTCAGGATCCACCGGTGACCTTCCAGGAGCAGACGGCCCGACTGGCGGCGCTGGGCGCCCGATGCGGCTTTTATTGATATCGCCGTATAAAGTCCTCAGGCCGTCATGCCGGACCCGGGATCAGATCCGGGGCAGGCCCGATCCGGCATGACGGCCGAAGGGTTTTTTCGATGCCGTCAATTTTGATAGCTCCGTAAAAGGTCAAAATTCCCCAATTGCCATTCCGAGGAGCTTGCGACGAGAAATCTCAACATGCCGTTATCTTTGAATATTATGATTAAAACACAGATCCCTCGCCACGCTCGGGATGACATTTGATGACTTTTTACGGGATTGCCAATTTTTTGGGCCTGCTTTTTTGAAAGGATCCCCCCGATGATTTTCGGATACAGCACCAACGCGTTTACCAAATTTTCTCTGCCGGAAGCGCTGGATAAAATCGCCGCGCTGGGGTTCGGCGGCGTGGAAATCATGTGCGACCGCCCACACCTATACCCACCGGAGTACTCCGGTGACGACCTGCTCGCACTGGCCGATCAACTCTCGGCGCGCAACCTGAAAATCACCAACCTCAACAGTTTTACGCTGTTTGCCGTGGGGGACACCTACTTGCCCAGTTGGATCGAGCCCGAAGCGCAGCGTCGTGAGATCCGCGTCCAGCACACCCTGAATTCGCTTCACGTGGCCAAGGCCCTCGGATGTGCCAATATTTCCATACCGCCCGGCGGTCCTTTGGATGGCATGGCCCGAAAGACCGCCATGGCGCTGTTTCACGAGGGTATCGAACGTGTGGCACCCGAGGCCGAGCGGTTGGGCATTCACCTGCTGGTGGAGCCGGAACCCGACCTGCTTTTGGAAAACACGGCGGAATTCAAGGAATTCATTTCGGCCGTTCGCTCGCCATGGGTGGGCATCAACTTCGATATCGGCCATTTCTACTGCGCCGGCGAAGACCCCTGCGCCGCCTTCGAAACGCTCTTCGAGTGGGTGGGGCATGTCCACATCGAGGACATTGCCCCCTCCCGAAAACACCACCATCTGATCCCCGGCAAGGGGGCCATCGACTTCAAAGGGGTGTTCGATGCCATGGTTCGGTTGGGCTACAGCGGCGACATCAGTCTCGAACTCTACCCTTACGTGGACACGCCGGAGGCCGCCGGACGCGAGAGCCTGGCGCATCTTGGCCCTATCTTCGAGGCCACCGGCCTACCGGTTTCCACCTGATCGACGCTGGACTGCGCCAATGCCGCATCCGAAGACATGAGGGAAGTAGAAATTACATATTTACCGTTTTAGGAAAAATTGTTATGTCCCACCA
>CAYUOU010000094.1:0-14945 GCA_964446485.1 uncultured Desulfobacterales bacterium
GCCGTATCTCGAACATTTTACGAAATCGTCCTTTTTGCTACTTTTTACCGTTTCACCATTTTGGGGTTGATCAAAACGATGCTGCGGTTTTTCACATCGATGACGCTTGTCGGCTGGCTTCTCCTCGTTGTTTGTTGGGGCAACGCTGCAGCCGCGCCTGGTGAGATACTCACCGTGACGGTGTCCGGGGCCATCAGCCCGGGAACGGCGGATTATATCAAAAAGGCCATCGACGGCGCCGAATCGGAAGCTGCCGCCTGTCTCATCATTTCCCTGGATACACCGGGCGGCCTGGCGGATTCCATGCGGGACATCGTCATGCGAATCATGGCCAGCCGCGTGCCGGTGGTGGTGTATGTCTCGCCCAGCGGCGCCCGGGCCGCCTCCGCCGGCGTCATGATCACCATCGCGGCCGATATCGCCGCCATGGCCCCCGGAACCAACATCGGTGCAGCCCATCCGATCGGCGCCGGCGGTAAAAAGATCGACGACACCATGGGGGAGAAGGTCACCAACGACATGGTGGCGCACGCCCGCAGTATCGCCGAGAAGCGGGGCCGAAACGCCGATTGGGTTGAGGCGTCCATCCGGGAAAGCGCCAGCATCACCGAAACCGAAGCCCTCTCCAAAAACGTCATCAATGTGGTCGCTGCCGATCTCGCCGATCTCATTGACCAGATCGACGGCATGGAGATCGAGGGGAAAGGCGCCCTCGCTGTGAAAACGGCCGGCATCCGACGGGTCGAAGAGGGGATGCGGAGCAAAATCCTACGCACCATCAGCGACCCCAATATCGCGTACATCCTGATGATGATCGGATTGGCAGGTTTATATTTCGAGCTTTCCCATCCCGGCGCCATTTTCCCTGGCGTGGTGGGCGGCATTTCCCTGATATTGGCCTTTTTTTCCTTTCAAACCCTTCCCGTCAGCACTGCCGGCATCCTTCTTATTTTGCTGTCCCTGATTTTTTTCATCATGGAGATGAAGATCGCCTCCTATGGGCTGCTCAGCGTTGCCGGGGTTGTCTCGCTGCTTTTGGGTTCCATCATGCTATTCGAAGGCGGCGAGCCCGGTATTCGTCTCTCGATGTCCGTACTCATCCCCACCGTTTCGGTGGTGTCGCTGTTTTTTGTGGCGGTGGCGTCGCTGGTGTTTCGCGCCCACCTCCGGCAGCCTACCAGCGGTGCCGAGGGGCTGGTGGGTGAGATCGGCGTCGTGACCGAGGCGCTGGACCCGAAAGGCAAGGTCATGGTCCATGGCGAGTTGTGGTGGGCCGTTTCCGAAGCGCCGTTGGCAGTCGGGGTGAAGGTCCGGGTGACGGCAGTGGATCGGCTTACGCTGTCCGTCACACCGATTTAACGCGTCATCCAGGTCATGGGATCAGGACCCATCCGGATGCAGTCAAAAGTTGGATGAAGTGAACCAGGGTATCAAGCGGGTCTTAAGTCTGTCCTGATATCTGGCAAGTTTTCAGATTTAACCAAACTCAAACGGTGGACATCATTTTCGGAGAACCGACCATGTACGCAATAATCGTCATCGTCATTCTGACGGCCATGTTTCTTTTTGCTGCGCTCAAGATTCTCAACGAGTACGAGCGTGGCGTGATTTTTCGACTGGGACGGGTCATCAAGGCCAAAGGGCCGGGGCTCATCATTCTGATACCCGTCATCGACAAGATGGTGCCGGTGAGTCTGCGATTGGTGGCCATGGACGTGGATCCCCAGGATGTCATCTCCCGGGATAACGTGTCGGTAAAGGTCAACGCGGTCATCTATTTTCGTGTGATCGATCCCATCAAGGCCATCATTGTGGTGGAAGACTACCACTACGCCATGAGCCAGCTGGCGCAGACCACCCTTCGAAGCGTCTGCGGGCAGGCAGAGCTGGACGAACTGCTGTCAGGCCGTGAATCCATTAACTCCAAGCTTCAAGAGATCCTCGACACCCACACCGATCCATGGGGGATCAAAGTGGCCAATGTCGAACTCAAACACATCGATCTGCCAACAGAAATGCAGCGCTCAATGGCGAAACAGGCAGAGGCAGAGCGCGAGCGGCGGGCCAAAGTCATCAATGCCGACGGGGAATTCCAGGCGGCCACCAAACTGGCAGAGGCTTCTCAGATTATCCAGGAGCATCCCATGGCCCTTCAATTGCGTTACCTGCAGACCATGAGAGAAATGGCCGCCGAGCAGAACACAACCACGATCTTCCCATTTCCCATGGACCTGTTCCGTCCATTTTTGGAATTGGCCGCCAAAAAGGGCCAAGCGGCGGACTGATGGGGGCCGCATGGCACTCAAACCAGTTGACAACAACCGACTTGGCGTTCTAATAATCCGGCTTTTGCCGGCAGAGTGAGTGGCTGAAAAGAATCGGAATGATTTGGCAGCACGCTGTGAGAAAGGAGAGCGTTAAACATGGGTGGCAAAAAGAAGGCTGAAAAACAAAAACCCCTTGAGAAAATGACGGCCAAGGAGCTTCGTGAAGTCGCCAAAGAGATCGATGGCATCGTCGGCGTTCATGGCATGAACAAGGACGAGCTGATCAGTGAGATCAAAAAGGCACGCGGCATCGAGGACACGTCGAAGGCCAAGAAGACCGATGTGCGTGATATCAAGAAAAAAATTCGGGCCCTGAAAATCGAACGGGAAAAAGCCCTGTCCGCAGACGACACCAGAATGGCTGTCATTCACCGTCGTCGCATCTCCCGCCTGAAGAAACAGACCCGCCGCGCTGCATGATCGACACCGCCGAGTTTTTGGTACGACCGGCGGGCCGTGGCTTACGGCTCGCCGTCGGGATGTGACCCCGCACGGAGCCCATCCCCATCTGGCATTCATATTGTCCCGGGCGTTGCGGCAGAACGGTGCCGCCGGCCGAGCCCGGGTGGACAGATGATCGGGCGTTCCCATGAAACCTGCCCTGTTTGCAGATCTGATCCGAGCGTTCATCGACCATCTTGAGACCGAGAAAGCCTATTCCGCCGCGACGGTCAGAGCCTACCGGACGGATCTGGTGGAATACCTGCGGATGGCGACGGAATCGCTTCAGGGCGTCGACCCCGGCGCCGCCGGCCTACCCCTGCGGATCGATCGTGTGGATGCGCTGCAGGTGAGGATCTATCTTGGGCAGCTTCACCGGAGAAACCGAAAGTCCACCATTGCACGAAAGCTTTCGGCGCTGCGGGCCTTTTACGCGTTTCTCATCCGGCAGCGGCTGGTGACGGAGAATCCCATGGCTTCGGTGCTGACACCCAAGCAGGATCGTCCCATTCCGCGGTATTTGCCGGTGGACGACATGTTCCGCCTTCTCGACGCCATTCCGGTGGACGATCTTTTAGGGCTTCGGAACCGTGCCATGTTCGAACTGTTGTATTCTACGGGCATTCGCGTATCCGAACTGGCGGGGCTCGATACGGGGGATGTCGACATGACCGGATCCATGGTGCGGGTGACGGGGAAAGGCAACCGGGAGCGGATCGTGCCGGCCGGTGCGAAAGCCCTTGGGTCTGTGGCCCGTTACCGCGAGCGGCTTCAACAGGAGCGCAAGATTCCTGGCAACGACGGGGGTGCGATGTTTTTGAATCACCGTGGCGGGCGGTTGACCACCCGTTCCATCGCGCGCATTCTGGAGCAGATCGCTCGGCGTATCGGTGTGGAGATCCCAGTCTCTCCCCACGGATTGCGGCACAGTTTTGCCACCCATTTGCTGGATGCCGGTGCTGACCTGCGCGTGGTTCAGGAACTGCTGGGGCATAAAAGCCTTTCCACCACCCAGAAATACACTCACGTGAGCATCGACAGGCTCATGGCGACCTACGATAAGGCGCACCCGAGGAAATAGCGCTGTTGAAGGGCAAGAGGACAGCGCCCCCGCCGGCCGTCAGGCCGGTTTCATCGAGAAAGAAACTGCCCCCGATGGGTTGTCCTCGGTAGGATGGGTGGAGCGAAGCGGAACCCATCGGTCAAGCTGGTAGGATGGGTGGAGCGGAGCGGAACCCATCGGTCAAGCTGGCAGAATAGGTGGAGCGAAGCGGAACCCATCGGTCGGGCTCAAGACACCCGAAAACTGCGGCGAAGCCGCCAACCGGCAACCCACAACAGGTTTAGACCCATGCCTTCAAGCAACCCACAATTTCACGGTACGACGATTCTGGCGGTCCGCCGGGACGGGCGACTGGTGGTGGCCGGTGACGGCCAGGTGACCATGAATCAGACGGTGATCAAGCACACCGCGCGCAAGGTGCGTCGTATCTACAACGACAAGATCATCGTCGGGTTTGCCGGGGCCACGGCCGATGCCCTGACACTGTCCGAGAAACTGGAGCAGAAACTCGAACAATACAACGGCAACCTCACCCGTGCCGCCGTGGAGCTGGCCCGCGACTGGCGTACCGATCGATATCTGCGGCGGCTCGAGGCCCTCATGATCGCCGCCGATCGTGATCAGATGTTTCTCATGTCCGGCAACGGTGATGTCATTGAGCCCGATGAAGGCATCATCGGCATCGGCTCGGGGGGCGTTGCCGCCCAGGCCGCCGCCATGGCGCTGGTGGAGCAGACGCTGTTGGATGCCCGAACTATCGTGAAAACAGCAATGGGCATTGCCGGCGCCCTCTGCGTCTACACCAATGATCGCCTCACTTTCGAGGAAATTTCAGAAACGGATGCCGACTGACCCATGGAACATTTAAAGCCGTCTCAAATCGTCAACGAACTCGACAAGTACATTATTGGTCAGAAGGACGCCAAGCGTTCCGTGGCCATCGCCCTGCGAAACCGATGGCGTCGCCAACAGGTTGAGCCGGACCTCCAGGATGAGATCGCGCCCAAAAACATCATTCTCATCGGCCCCACCGGCGTGGGAAAGACCGAGATCGCCCGGCGCCTTTCCCGGCTCACAGACTCCCCCCTCATCAAGGTCGAGGCCAGCAAATTCACCGAAGTGGGGTATGTGGGAAGGGACGTGGAATCCATGGTTCGGGATTTGGTGGAACTCACCCTCAACGACATGAAAGCACGGGCCCAGGAATCGGTTCAGGACAAGGCCCGTCAGATGGCCGAGGAACAGCTCCTGGATCTGCTCCTGCCGCCCAGTGGGAAACCTGCGACCACCTTGCCGGTATCGACGGCCAACATCGATACACCGTTTGCCACCGGCACCGATGCCGTTGAAAACGCCTCCGGCGGCACGCGCGAGAAGCTCCGCCAGATGCTCAGGAAGGGGCGTCTGGATGATCGTTCCGTCGAGCTGTCGGTGAGCGATCGCACCATGCCCATGGTGGAGATTTTTTCCAACGCCGGGATGGAGGAGATGGGCATTAATTTCAAGGATATGCTTAGTGGTCTGATGCCCAAGTCCACCAAGAAGCGGAAAGTCAAAGTCCCTGAAGCCCTGAATATCCTGACTGCCCAGGAAGCCCAGCACCTGGTGGACATGGATGCGGTGGTGGCCGGCGCGCTCGAAAAAGTGCAACAGAACGGCATTATTTTCCTGGATGAGATCGACAAAATCGCCGGCCGCAGCACCACCAGCGGGCCTGACGTTTCCAGGGAAGGTGTTCAACGGGATCTGCTGCCGCTCGTGGAGGGGAGCACCGTCACTACCAAATACGGGCCCGTCAAAACCGATCACATTCTGTTCATTGCCGCGGGGGCGTTTCACATGTCCAAGCCCTCGGATCTGATCCCGGAACTTCAGGGGCGCTTTCCCATTCGGGTGGAGCTCAGCGCTTTGAACCGCAGGGAGTTTTATCGAATCCTCACCGAGCCCAAAAACGCCTTGCTGCTTCAGTACATCGCTCTTTTGAAAACAGAAGGGATTGCATTGTCGTTCGCAGACGATGCGGTCATGGAGGTGGCGCGTATCGCCGAAGACGTCAATCTGCGTACCGAGAACATCGGGGCCCGGCGGCTGCACACCCTCATGGAACGGCTCCTGGAAGACGTGCTCTTCGACGCACCGGACCTGGAGGAGAAAACGGCCACCGTGGACGTCCCCTTTGTGCGGGAGAAACTGGCCAGCATTGTCAAGGACGACGATTTGAGCCGGTACATATTGTGATGCGGGATCCCGAATTCTGGAATTGAGAAATATAGGATTGACGGCATCAACCTTTTGATTTGCTGATTCACACACAGATCCCTCGCTGCGCTCGGGATGACATCTGAAGGGTTTTTACGGGCGGGTCAGAATTGAGCGCGTAGGATGGGTGCAGCGAAGCGAAACCCATCAAAATTCCAGCCGATCGTGTAGGATGGGTGGAGCGAAGCGAAACCCATCAAAGCAACCCGCAACCTGTCATTTTACAGGAAACGCCCATGACTTCCAATGTCGCCGACATTCTCATCGAGGCGCTGCCCTACATCCGGCAATTTTACGGCATGACCCTCGTGGTCAAGTACGGCGGTCATGCCATGGTGGACGAGCAACTCAAAGCGGACTTCGCCCGTGACATCGTGCTGTTGAAATTCATCGGCATGAACCCAGTGGTCGTTCACGGCGGTGGCCCCCAGATCAACCGGGTCCTTGACCGTATGGGCATCGAACCGCGCTTTGTGAGGGGCATGCGCCTTACCGACCAGGAAACCATGGATGTCGTGGAAATGGTGCTCGGCGGCAAGGTCAACAAAGGGATCGTTGCCCTGATCAACGCCCAGGGGGGCAGGGCAGTGGGGCTTTCGGGTAAGGACGGGGGGCTCATCCAGGCCAAGAAAATGACCATCATGCACCAGGCCGAAGCCGACAAGCCGCCCGAAATTCTCGACCCGGGTCTGGTTGGGGAGGTCACCGGCATTCACCCGGCCATCATCGACGGCCTCACACGGGACAAGTTCATTCCCATCATCGCCCCCATCGGCACCAACGAGAAGGGGGAGACTTTCAACATCAACGCCGATCTCGTGGCCGGCAAGCTGGCGGCGGCGCTGTCTGCAGGCCGCCTGCTGCTCATGACCGATGTGGATGGCGTGCTCGGTGCGAACGGAAACCTCATTTCTTCGGTGGATGCCGCGGCGATCCGCCGAATGATCGATGACGGCACCATTACCGGCGGCATGATCCCTAAAATCGAATACGGGCTGGATGCCATTTCCAACGGTGTCGAGAAGGTACAGATCATCAATGGCACCCATCGGCACGCCCTGCTCTTGGAACTGTTTACCGACAAAGGGGTGGGAACGGAAATCACCACATGAAAAATGCCATCATCAAAACTGCGGACGCCACCATCGCCGCCACCTATGCCCGGCATCCCATGGTGATGACCCGCGGCAGCGGCTGCCGCCTTTGGGACAGTGACGGCAAGGAGTATCTCGATTTTATCGCCGGCATCGCCGTGTGTAGCCTGGGGCATGCCAATCCCCGCGTCGCCAGGGCGTTGTCGCGTCAGGCGGAAACGCTGTGCCACGTATCGAACCTCTTTTATACGGAACCCCAGTCGCTGCTGGCCGAGTGGCTTACCCGTCGCTCATTTGCGGACCGGGTCTTTTTCTGCAACAGCGGTGCCGAGGCCAATGAAGCCGCCATTAAACTGGTCCGAAAATATTTTTATAATCAGGGCCGACCGGATCGCCATCGTATTATCGCCATGACGCAGTCTTTTCACGGCCGAACCATGGGCGCCCTGTCTGCCACCGGGCAGGACAAGATCAAAAAGGGGATTCATCCGGTCTTGGAAGGCTTTGATTTTGTGCCCTTTAACGATATCCTCGCCCTGAAGGCGGCTGTGGACGACACGGTGTGCGCCGTCATGCTGGAGCCGATCCAGGGTGAGGGTGGGGTGGTGGTGCCCGCACCGGGGTATCTCCAGGCCGTGCGTGATATTTGTGACGCTGCCGGGTGCCTCATGGTCCTGGACGAGGTGCAGACCGGCATGGGGCGCACCGGCAGGCTGTTTGCCCACGAACACGACGGCGTCGCCCCGGATGTGATGACCCTGGCAAAAGCCTTGGCCAATGGTCTTCCCATCGGCGCCATGCTGGCCACGGAAACCGCGGCCGCGGCGTTTGGACCCGGCGCCCACGCCACTACCTTCGGGGGGACGCCGGTGATCACCGCCGCCGCACTGGAGGTGGCCCGCATCATCGAGGAAGACGGCATTTTGGATCACTGCCGCAAGATGGGTGCGGTGCTCATGGAAGCCCTCGTGGGATTGAAAGATCGGCACGCAGTGATTGATGCGGTCCGGGGAAGGGGGCTTCTGTGCGGGGTCGTGCTGACCTGCGACGGGGCGCCGGTTGTGCGCGCCTGCATGGATCGGGGCTTTCTCGTCAACTGCGTCCAGGATCGCGTGTTGCGGTTGGCCCCGCCGTTAATCGTCGAAACGGCGGATATCGACGCCCTCATCGCCTGCCTGGATGCGGTGCTGGACGAAGACGTAGAAGGGTGATGAAGAGTAATGTATAATATATAAGTATAAACAAAGGTATAGATTTGTTTATCTGTATTATTACATTAATATCTAAGCGTTGTTGTTGAAATTATTACGAGGTTATCTTCCAGTTGGCGTTCTGGCTGTTTCGTAGGGGAGGGGTTCATCCCCTCCAGCAATTGGTAAAAATGGCAACAATCGTCCGGGTCCCCGATAGCGGGCGGGGATAAACCCCGCACCCTACAGTGCCCCATGGCTCGGGTCCCCACTGGCGATCCCACGATAGGCGTTTCGTTGCAACGACGAATATCAACTTTCCGAACAGCGCATGCCCAGTCATTGGAGAAAAATGCATAACCGTTTAAAATTACTACCAAATTATGAGGAGATTAGCATTGAGTAAATCCGTAAATAAAGTGGTCCTGGCGTACTCCGGCGGGCTGGACACGTCGGTGATCCTGAAATGGCTCATAGAAACCTATGACTGTGAGGTGATCACCTTTTCGGCGAACATCGGGCAGGGCGATGAAGTGGCACAAATTCAGAAAAATGCCGAACGCACCGGTGCGTCGAAGATTTATATCGAAGACCTCACCGAAGATTTTGTACGTGACTATGTTTTCCCGGCCTTTCGGGGCAACGCCATCTATGAAGGGCAGTATCTGTTGGGGACCTCCCTGGCGCGGCCGCTCATCGCCAAGCGTCAGATGGAAATTGCCATGGCCGAAGGGGCCGATGCGGTAAGCCATGGGGCCACCGGCAAAGGCAACGACCAGGTCCGCTTCGAATTGGGATATCTGGCCATCAACCCCCACATCAAGATCGTGGCCCCGTGGCGGGAGTGGGACCTCAACTCTCGAACCGCCCTCATGGATTTCGCCGAAAAACACGGCATTCCCGTTCCCACCACCCACGCCAAGCCTTACAGCACGGACTGCAACCTGTTGCACATCAGTTACGAGGGGGGCATTCTGGAAGATCCCTGGGCCGCGCCGCCCGAGGATCTTTTCACTCTCACCGTCTCGCCGGAAGAAGCGCCGGATGTTCCCGAAACGGTGATTGTTCGTTTTGAAAAAGGCGACGCCGTGGCCGTGAACGGTGTGGCGCTGACGCCGGCTGCGTTGCTGGCCGAGTTGAACCGGTTGGGCGGCAAGCACGGTATCGGCCGGGTGGACCTGGTGGAAAACCGTTATGTGGGGATGAAATCCCGCGGGGTCTATGAAACCCCCGGCGGCACGATATTGCGCCATGCCCACCTCAACATGGAATCCATTACGCTGGATCGAGAGGTCGTGCAGATCCGGGATGCTTTGATACCCCGCTATGCGGCCGCCATCTACAATGGCTTCTGGTTCTCACCTGAGCGGGAAACCCTGCAGACGCTCATCGACCAGACCCAGAAAAACGTCTCCGGTGAGGTCCGCCTGAAATTGTACAAAGGCACCTGCATGGTGGAGGGGCGGCGGTCCGAGAAATCCCTCTACAGCGAAGATCACGCCACGTTCGAAGCGGACAGCGTGTACCAGCAGCGGGACGCTGAAGGGTTCATTCGTCTCAACGCGTTGCGGCTGAGGATCAACAGTTTGTTGAACGGTTAAAAGAGGATGCGATGACAGAGAAACTCTGGGACGGGCGGTTTGCCGAAAAAACCCATCACAGCGTGGAGGCGTTCACGTCATCCATTGCCGTTGACAGCCGGCTTTACGCCCATGACATCGCCGGCAGCGTAGCCCACTGCCGAATGCTGGCCAAAACCGGTATCATCAGCGAGGAGACCGCCCTGACCCTGGTGGAGGGACTGGGCGCCATTCGGCGGGAAATCGACCGGGGGGAATTCGCCTTCGACGACAGCCTTGAAGACATCCACATGCACATCGAGGCGCGGTTGCTGCAATTGGTGGGAAAGGCCGCCCAGGAGCTTCACACCGCCAGAAGCCGAAACGACCAGGTGGCGTTGGACATGCGCATGTATCTGCGGCAGGAAACCGCGGATATCATTCGCGGGCTGACGGCCCTCAGGGGCGCTATCCTGGAGGCGGCCAAAAAGCATATGGATGTGATCCTGCCCGGGTACACCCATTTGCAGCGGGCGCAACCCGTGCTGCTGTCCCATCACCTCATGGCCTATTTTGAGATGTTCAGCCGGGATGCCGCCAGAATGCTCGATGTCATGCCCCGCATCAACGTCATGCCCCTGGGCGCGGCCGCCCTGGCCGGTACCACCTATCCCGTCGACCGTCATTATGTGGCTGAGTTGCTCGATTTTCCTTCAATTTCCGAAAACAGCATGGACGCGGTGGCCGACCGGGATTTTGTGCTGGAGTTTCTATCGGCGGCGGCCATCTGTATGATTCATTTCAGCAGGCTCTCCGAGGAACTGATTTTATGGGCATCGGCGGAATTCCGGTACATCGACCTGGCCGATGCCTTTTCCACGGGGAGCAGCATCATGCCCCAGAAGAAGAACCCCGACATTTCGGAGCTGACCCGTGGTAAAGTCGGCCGGGTGACCGGCAACCTGGTATCGCTGCTCATGCTCATGAAATCGCTGCCCATGGCCTACAACCGTGACATGCAGGAAGACAAGGAGCCGTTGTTCGACACCGTGGACACCCTGAAAGCCTGCATCGATATCCACTGCCGCATGCTGCCCACCATCGCCTTCAACCGTGAGGTCATGATGACCGCCGCGTCTTGCGGTTATCTGAATGCCACCGATTTGGCCGACTACCTGGTCAGCGAGGGGATGCCGTTTCGCAAGGCCCACAGCGTGGCGGGGCAGGTGGTCGCCCATGGGATTGCCAGTGGCCTGGAGATCCACGAGATCCCCCTCAAAGATCTCAAGACCTTCTCCAAGCTCATCAAAAAGGATGTCTTCTCGCTGCTGACCCCGGAAAGCATGGTGAACCGACGGTCATCTTTCGGAGGAACATCGGCCGCCAACGTCTGGGAATCCATCTCGCGGGCCGATGCGCGATTGTCCGCCGACCTGGCACGGATCCCTGAGTTTCGATTATGATTGAACCGGCGTCACGGCCCCGCTTTCGGTTGCCCTTCCTTATCGGGATGGTGGTTGTCATGGCGGTTGTCGGGTGCGGGCGCAAAGGACCGCCGCAGCCGCCCAAACGCGCCGCCGTGCATCAACATGGGGTCGTTGGGAAGGTGCACCCGGGTGGCATGTGGAAAATAGATGCTCGATACGCAACGCTCGATTCCCTGAATAATGCGTTTTGCCGTCATTCCAGTTCCACAATGGGAAACGATGTTCCCGCTATAAGCGCTCAACTGTCATTCCGAGCGTAGCGAGGGATCTCTCCTGAAGACAGGATGACCCAAAATCGCAGTGAAGTGAGATTCCTCGTCGCAGGCTCCTCGGAATGACAAATGGTGTTGTGAAGGCTCCCTATGTGACCATCAGAATCGAGCCGTCGCTTTGTCCAAGCAGCCGATATTATAAGAGAACCGGAAAATTACCGATAGATGCAAAGGCAGCCGCCATGACAGGGCAATCCGAAAAGGTCCCATTTTGGAAAATGAGCGGTGCGGGAAACGATTTCATCGTTATCGACAACCGCAACGGGATCATGGACGACCACGATATGGCCGTCTTCACTCGAAAGGTCTGCCGCCGCCGGCTGTCTGCCGGAGCGGACGGACTCATCCTTATCGAGGTGGATCCGGAGTTGGATTTCCGGTGGAGATTCTACAACAGTGATGGGGGGGCGGCCGAGATGTGTGGCAACGGAGCCCGGTGCGCGGCCCGTTTTGCGCATCTCAAGAACATCGCCGGGGAGCACATGGCCTTTCGTACCGACGCGGGAACCATCGCCGCCCAGATTATCGGCAGCGGTGCCAAGATCAGAATGACCGATCCATCGCCCCTCACCGGTGATCGGACGCTGACACTGACCGGCGGCCAAACCGTGAATTATCGTTTCATCAACACCGGGGTGCCCCATGTCGTCGTCCCGGTTGATGACATCGAGGCCGTGGATGTCGAGGGGCTCGGCCGTCAGATAAGATATCACGCCCAGTTCGCGCCAAATGGCACCAACGCCAATTTCATCGCGCCCTTGGGGTTGGGTGATATTGCCATTCGGACCTACGAGCGCGGGGTCGAGGGTGAGACCTTGGCCTGCGGTACCGGTGCGGTGGCCGGTGCCCTGGCGGCATCACGGTGCCTGGGTTTCACCGCGCCCATTCGAATGAAGACCCGAAGCGGGGCATGGCTCGTGATTCATTTCGGCAGCAGCGCCGATGGGTTCAATCCCGTGTTCATGGAGGGCGATGCCCGCATCGTTTACACGGGCCTGCTTTCGCCCGAAGCCTGGAACTACTGATGACCCTGGACGCGCACAACGGCTCAGCCGGGAGAACCGACAAGAATAGTGCGGGGATCGGCGTTTTCGTTGCCATCGGCGCCAACCTCGGTGACAAACTGGACAACTGCCGGCAGGCCATCCGGCAGATGACGGATCACCCGGATATTTCACTGACGGCCGCCTCAAGGTTTTACCGAACGGCACCGGTGGGCTACGCCGACCAGGATTGGTTCGTCAATGCCGCCATCTGCATCAACACCCGCCTCGAGCCGCTGGCACTGCTTGACACCCTTAAAGCCATCGAGGCAGGTCTGGGCCGCCAACATGGAGGCATCCGGTTCGGACCACGCCACATCGATCTTGACATCATCTTTTATGGAAACCTGACCATGGTGTCGCGGCGCCTGGAAATACCCCACCCGCGGATGCACAAAAGGCGCTTTGTGTTGCAACCGATCTGTGATATAGACCCGGCATTCATTCATCCTGTCTTCCACCAAGAAGTACGATATCTTCTTGATAATATAGATGATCCTGAACAGGCAATAGTCCTCCTGTGATAAGACTGCTCATCCTCACCGGTCTGATCTATGTCGCCTGGCGGCTGTTCAAGGCCTTTCTGCCCGGCAGCGGCGGCACCCGCCGGCCCATTCAACGCCCAGGGGATGGCGGTGTCGACGTCATGGTTCAAGACCCCGTGTGCGGGGTATATTTCCCAAAGCGTGAGGGTGTCTCGCTCAACAGTGGATCTGGAGATATCTGGTTTTGCAGTAATAAATGTAAAAACAAATATTTAAATGATAACCTCAAACGTAATGCATAACGGAGGAATCCCATGAAGTTTTTCCTGGATACGGCAAATATCGCCGAGATCAAAGAGGCTGTCGCCATGGGTATGGTGGACGGTGTCACCACCAACCCGTCCCTCATTGCCAAAGAGGGGCGGGATCAAGCCACGGTCATCAAGGAGATCTGCGGAATCGTTGACGGCCCCATCAGCGCCGAAGTCATCAGCACCGATTATGAAGGGATGATCGGGGAGGCGCGTGTACTGGCCAAGATTCATGAAAACATCGTGATCAAGGTTCCCATGACGGTGGATGGCATCAAGGCCACCTGCACGCTCACCGAGGAAAACATCAAGACAAACGTCACCCTGGTCTTTTCACCCCTGCAGGCCCTCATGGCCGCCAAAGCCGGCGCCACGTTCGTGAGCCCCTTTGTCGGGCGCCTGGACGATTTGGCCCATGAAGGCATGCAGGTCATCGAGCAGATTGTGGACATTTACGGCAACTACGCCTACGATACCGAAATCATCGTCGCCAGCGTCCGCAACCCGCTTCACGTTCTCGATGCGGCACTCCTCGGAGCGGACATTGCCACCATTCCGTTCAGCGTGCTGGCCAAGTTTGCCGCCCATCCCCTCACCGACAAGGGGCTGGCGGACTTTTTGTCGGATCATGCCAAGGCGAACAAATGACTGCAATTGCGAAATGAGGGATCCGGGATCTCGAATCGAGGGCTTTCCGATTCGAGGCGAGCAACAAAACAGCAACTCAAAAACAGCAACCCGAAACGGCATGTGGCAAGAGAAATTCAAGGATTGGCTGCGCCATCCCAACACCCTGACGCTGGGGCGTTTGGTTGCGACACCGGTCATCGTTGTGCTGATGATGTTTCCCAACCCAATCAGCGCTTTCGCGGCCGGCATCGTTTTCGCCGCTGCGGCCATTACCGATTTCTTTGACGGGTTCATTGCCCGAAGCCGCGGGCTGGTGTCCAATTTCGGCAAGGTCATGGATCCGCTGGCGGACAAGGTGCTGGTGTCTTCGGCGTTCATCATGCTCGCCGCTTTGAACTGGGTTCCGGCCTGGGTCGTGTGCGTCATCATCGGCAGGGAGTTGTCCGTGACCGGTTTGCGCAATATCGTGGCTGAAGACGGACAGGACGTTTCTTCGTCGAGCTTGGGAAAGTACAAGACCGGTTTTCAGATCGCTGCCATCATCCCCTTGCTCATTCATTACCCCCACTTGGGGATCGACTTTCATGCCATCGGGAACGTATTCCTGTGGGGGGCCCTGGCGCTCACCGTCTGGTCCGGGGCGGATTATTTTTACCGGTATCGCGAGCTGTTGAAATTCTGATGTTTTTTATTGACAAGGATAACGATCGAATTTAGTTAGAACAGTTCACGAGCGGGAATAACTCAGTGGTAGAGTGCAACCTTGCCAAGGTTGAAGTCGCGG
>CAYUOU010000095.1:0-12432 GCA_964446485.1 uncultured Desulfobacterales bacterium
ACGACGTTTATCTGGATAACGATGTCAACGGAGACGGGAACATCGGGTTCCAGGAACTGCTGTTTATCCTGCAGAAGGTTGCTGGGTCACGATAGCGGCATTCAATGAATTGACGCTCTCTCAATGAACGGGAAAGGTTGATGCAACAGGTGCTAACGCTAAGAATCAGAGAGACACTCATACTACCATGAACAAATATTTCTACCGCATCAGAAGGCATTATGCATGGAGCGCTCTACTGGTGTTGATCTTCGCCGCCTGCTTGGGCTGCTCTAAAAAAGAAGAGACTGCTACACCCCCCCCAAAGAGGGCTGCCGAGATGCCGCCTGTTGTGGCCCGAATCGGTGGTGGCGCCATCAGTGCAGAAGACTTTAAGGCCGTCTTATCAAACCTGCCCGGGGCTGACCGGAGACCTATGGCAGACAATGAAATTAAAAAAACACTCGATGAAATGATACAGGAAGAAGTGCTGCTCCAAGAGGCGCTTCGCTTAAAAGTCGACGCGTCCCCCGATATTCGCCAACGGTACCGGAAAATGCTTGTCCAGAAACTGATGGACGAGCAGGTGAACCGCGCACAGTGGAACCGGGATGTGACTGAGGACGAAATCAAGGACTATTATGACCGTCACGCCGAGCGGTTCAGCCAACCAGCGAGAGTCAGAATAGCGGACATCTTTGTCAGTGTGCCGAATGATGCGAAAATCGATGAACGGGAAGCATTGAGAGAGAAAGCCTCAGTTATTTTGGCGGAGGCGATCGCTCAAAAAGGTCAGCGGTCGGAGTTCGGACGACTAGTTCGCCAGTATTCATCGCCGCACCCGGTTTACGGCAAAACCGCAACCGGTTTTTTCGACAAGGAGGGAAAGCCGTTTCGGATAGACGGTAAACTGGCCGAAGCCGCCTTTAATCTGGTGGCGGTGGGGGATGTGGCCGACCAAATCATTGAAACTCCCGAAGGGTTTCATGTCATCATGCTCATTGGCAAGCGGCCTGCGGTGCACCGTCACCTGGGAGCGGTGTCGGGCCAGATCCGACGATTCGTTCAGCACGAGAGCGTTGAAAGTGCGCGGAAGGCTTACATCGATGGCCTCATGGCCCAAACAGCGATTACGGTTGATGAGCAGGCGGTGTCTCGTATTCAAGCAGCGTTGGCTCAGACACCACCAACAGCGGCGCCAGAGTAAAGGCCGACCACCGGCCGGCCGCGCCGCTGACTCCAACACACCGTTGAACTTGAGAAGTCCCGGACTTGCGTGACACCAGCCACAATCATTTTCTGAAGGGACCAGGGCGACAATATGAAGCAGATACTCGGGCGGGTTTTTGGTGGACGGGTCGGACTTTTCTGTATTGTTTTGATAAGCACTGTTTCGTTCTGCAGCGCTGCGTGGGGGCTTCAGCGCATCGAAATTTCTTCCTGGAACCCGGTGGGCTCGGGTGCCCGTGCCTTGGGAATGGGCGGGGCTTTCATCGCGATTGCCGATGACGCCACTGCCGCTTCCTGGAATCCCGGCGGCCTGATTCAACTGGAACTGCCTGAAATTTCCATTGTCGGCAACTATTTTTACCGGATCGAGGACAATTCGTTTGGCACGCAGCCGGAATCGTCCGGGAAGCAGGATTTTGATTTCACGGGGCTCAATTACCTCAGCGCGGCCTACCCTTTCCAGGCCTGGGGCCGCAACATGGTTGTTTCGCTGAACTATCAAAATCTCTATGATTTTACCCGCGAGTGGCATTTCCGGGAGAATATCACGTCCGGTACATTGAATATAAACCAGACGGTGAACTACGTGTCGGAAGGCGATGTGGGCGCCGTCGGTTTGGCTTACAGCGTACAGGTGTCCCCCCGGCTTTCCTTTGGCCTGACCCTGAACTTCTGGAACGACGGTTTGATCAACAACACCTGGGAGAACCGGACCACGACTGCAGGGTCAGGATCCTCTGCCGGGGGACCGGTCACTTCCAATTCCAACCGTCTGGACAAGTATTCCTTCGACGGCTTCAACGGTAATTTTGGATTTCTCTGGCAGGTCACGGGGCAATTGACCATCGGCGGTGTTTTCAAGTCACCGTTTCGCGCAGATGTGAATCATGAATACCAATCAAGCACCTATCTCCAGGTGGGGGCGCTGCCGCCTGTCATCAGCAATACCAGCGCGGTTGAAGAGTTGAAAATCGACATGCCCATGTCCTACGGGCTGGGTGCTGCCTACCGGTTTTCGGATAATTTTTCCATGTCCCTGGATATATACCAGACTCGATGGGACGATTTTGTTATGCGGACTCCGACTGGGCAGGAGCTGTCACCGATAAACGGGGAACCCATATCCACCGCTGACCTCCAGGCCACTACCCAAGTGCGCGCCGGTGCAGAATATCTGTTTATCAAGGATCGTTACGTGATCCCGCTGCGTGGTGGCGTGTTCATGGACCCGGCGCCGGCCAAAAGCAGCCCGGATGAATTTTATGGTCTAAGCGTCGGCTCCGGCATCGTCTATGGGCGCTACATATTCGACATTGCCTATCAGTATCGGTTCGCCAACAATGTCAGCGAGTATATCCTGGAATCGCTTAAGTTTTCCCAAGATGTTCAGGAGCATACCATTTATGCATCGATGATCATTCACTTCTAGCGCTAACCGTGCCCGGGAGGAGGTGAGCCCACATAAAGATGCGCCTTGGTTGTTTAAAATCTGGTGTTTTAGGGGAGGATTTTATCTCGGCCTATCTGAGATTGAATTGGGCTGTCTTAGTTTGCACATCGGCGTAGAATTGTGGGAAGCGCGCTCTGGAGCATTCCGTGCATATCGTGTTTTTGTAATGAATACGCGCAGTATACATAAATTCACAAGGTTCATCGATCCAATTGCCGTCACCGATAGTCAGTCGATTGCAGCGCACGCATTTTGAAAAGGCTTCTGAATGGGCATCTGTTGGTAATCGCATGGCCGTCTCCTGTGTTAGCTGAGGAACGTGTGCTCGCCCTTTGAAGATATTGACACGCGATATGGCGCGATCTTGCAGAAAATAATGACCCAGCCGTTCGCAAAGGATGTGACCATGGGTAAAACTGATCCTTTCCAATACGTTAATCGTTCTGCCTTTTCGGCCGTGATATGCTGCGGCCTGCTGATGCTGCTTTTCAGTCTAATTCAATCATGCGTGCCTGCTGAAAAGCGCCCCACTTCTGCCGGGGCCGCTTCGGCGTTTACCCGGGGCGGCAAAACCTATGGCGTGGTGAAAGGCGCCTTCCGGCACCGATGGTGGAATTACTATGAAAGGGGGGTCTCGTTTACCGAGGGCCGATTTTTCACCGAGGCCGAAACGGACCTCAAGGAAGCGATCCGGCAGCGGGACGGCGATCAGCGCATGGCCCGCACCTACGGCATGCATTTTATGGACTATTTCCCGCGGCGGGAATTGGGCATCGCCTATCTGGGACAAGGCAGGATTGACGACGCCATTGCCGAGTTGGAGACCTCCATCAGCCAACACCGATCCGCCAAGGCTGAATTTTACCTCGACCAGGCGAGGAAGCGGCAGCTCGAAGCGTCCGGCGGCGATGCGCGGGATCCTGTCATTACTATTGCCTCTCCCGAGAGAAACGCCTTGGTGACAGGCTTCAGCGCCCGGGTCACCGGTGTGGTCAAGGACGACACATTCGTCAAGGAGATTGCCGTTAACGGCATCCCCTTCCCCATAGATCTTTCAGCACCTGAAATACCCTACATGGTGGATGTTCCCCTAAATTATGGTGTCAACACTATTCTGGTGACGGCAACCGACCTGATGGGTAATGTGTCCCTGGCCAAGAAGCAGGTCCGTGCCGACCGAACGGGGCCGATGCTGAGCCTCGAGTCAATGAAACTGGTTCTTGACCCCGTTACCGACACGGTGCGTCTCAAAGGGGTCATTACCGACGAGTCGGGCATTCAGGAACTGCTCATCGACGGGCAGCCGGTTGAACTGCCTGACGACGGTGCGTTCAACGGCAGACCCGGTCTTCGTCGAGCCGGAATGGGCGGAAAACTTTTCAAGTGGTTCGCGAAAAGCATCGTCCGATTGAATCGTGCCGTGCGCATCAAGCCGGGGCAGAATCGCATCGTCCTTGCGATACGGGATCTTGCCGGTAACCAAACCCGTGCCGAGGTGTCCTTTGCCGCATCACTTCGCGCCGCTCGGCCGGTGTTGCTGGCTGCAAACGATGTTTACCGTGACGATGCAAGCCCCGGTCTCCTGGCCGCGGCATCGACAAACGGCGCCCCATTCATCGACTTGGAGAACATGGCTGAAAGTGCGCGCCTCTTTTCCGACCAACTCTACCTGGAAATTCGCATTATCTCGGAGGCAGGGGTCAAGCGCATCCGGGTCAACAAGCGGCCGGTCATTGGCCCGGAAGGAAAGAATGTATTCTTTGGCCATCTCGTCGCTTTGGAAAAGGGCGACAACACGATCGTGATCACGGTTGAAGACTTAAAGGGTCAGATCACCGAAAAAATCGTCAATGTCCACCGCAACACCTATTCCATCGATACCAATCAGGCCAGATTGACGGTGGCGGTACTCCCGTTTGAGCGAAAAGGGTCTTCTAGTCCCCTGGCGGCGGGGGTGGACGACCGCGTGTTCGACGCAGTATTCGACAGTCAACGGTTTGACCTTGTGGAACGAGAAAAATTGGATGCGGTTCTCCAGGAGCAAAAACTCAGCGAGACGGAATTGGTAGATCAAGGGACGGCTCTTGAGGTGGGTAAGCTAGTCGCCGCGACTGGTCTTGTGGCCGGTTCCATTCTTGAAAGCGAACGGTCCATGGAGATCTACGCGCGCTTCATCGATACAGAAACATCGCTGGTGCTGGCCAGTGTAGACGTTTACGGTGAGCCGTTGGACGCCCAGAAACTTCGTATTCTGTGCGCAGGACTGAGCTTGAAGTTGGCGGATGCGATCCCCCGGGAAGAGGGGCTTGTGGTGAAATCCAAAGGCCAGCGCATTCTCGTGGACATGGGGTCTGCCAGAGGCATCCGAGAGGGGATGCGCTTAGTGCTTTTCGAGCCGCCGGAGGACGAACTGGACGACACGCGCATCCTGGCCAAAGCCAGAGTGACCAAAGTCAAAGATAACACTGCGGTGGCGGAGCTCTACGGGGACGATGCGCCGAAGGAAGTCGCGGTGATGACCAAAGTCATCACTCAGTAATCATCAGCTCCTGGCTGAACATCAACAGCAGGTTCTCCGCGCAAAGACGCGAGGGGTGTAGAACTCGGCGATAAGTGTGAATCCTGACGACCAAATCGTACGCGACGGCTGCATCGACGGTGATATGGACGCTGGTGAGCGTTTTGTCTCCACATACTCGGACGTGGTCTACCGGGGGGTGCAGAGCACGCTCAGGGGGCGTGGGGTGCCTTTTGCCCATGACGATTTGAAAGACATCCACAATGCCGTTTTCCTGCAGATATTTGACAAGAAATGCCGCAAGCTTCGTCAGTTCACGGGTAAAAACGGTTGCAGTCTCAAGACCTGGGTACGGGTGATCACGGTGCGGGCCACCCTCAATTTTATCCGAAAGCGGGGATACGACGGGCTGGCCGACCAGCGTAAGGCGGTGGACATAGACGTTCTCTACGATCTTCACGACCACGGCAGGACCCCACTGCAGCACTTGGAGCAGGTCGAGCAGTGGCGACTCCTCGAATCGGCTATGCAAGTGCTTGCCCCTCGGGACCGGATGTTCATGCGGCTTCACTTCGAAAAAGGTCTCAGTGTGCCGGAGGTGGCGGCCGCCATGCAGCTCTCCATCAACAACGCCCACACGGTGAAGCACCGTGTGATCAGACGGCTGAAGGAACATGTTAGAGATGCCTCCGGGGGGGCTTACTGATGCCGGGTGGAGACTGGCGTGGGTAGCGGGTGGTCAGTAGTAGTTGTTGGTTAACCTCGGACAACGGACGACCTACCACCGACGGAGTCGATAGACCACAAATGGACGGACTTTCAGGCCCCAAATGCAATAATTCGCCGAGGGAGGTGTCAATCATTGTAAGAGGCCGGCGATGGCGTGGCTATCGAGATGGCTTCATAAGACGCAACCCGCTTATTTTTTGGAGAAAGCGCATGAGCACGAAATGCCCATCAGATGACATCATGGCTGGCTATTTGGATGGTGTTCTTGCACCCCATGAACAGGCGATGCTTGATGCCCACATTGCCGACTGCGATATCTGCCTCGATACCATCACCGAGGGCAACCGGTTGCTCCGAGGCAGTAATGGGGTCGATACTGAACCGGTTCCTGCCTATGTCACGCAGAGCGCAATTGATGCTATCCGAAGAAAAGAATATAACGGTGCCAGCGCCGTTGCCCAAAAAATCAAGCATTATGCCCGGTCCATGATCGAACGCATCAGCGATGCCGTTTTGTTGTTGCCAGGCGGGTCGCTCCACCCGGAACCCATTCGCGGATCCATGGAAAAGCTCAGTGATGACCGCGTGCTGCTGAAGAAGACTTTTACTGAAATCGACACTGAAATCGAGATGGAAAAAAGCGTCAGCGGAGGCACTCACATACGGGTTCGTCTGGTCGGCGCATCTTCCTCGGAGAGGGGTATACGCGTCTCGCTTCAGAAAGCGGGGCGGGAGGTGTCGTCCCTGCTCTTGGGAAGTGACTACGTGTTATTTGAAGATATGCCCCACAGTCGCTACTCCCTGGTATTTACCCGGAACGGTAGCAGCCTCGGCGCCTTTTCGTTCGAAATCAAGGAGACAATGAATGACTGATCACAAAGACGACCCTGCTTCTGAGTTGGATACAAGCATCGAGGAGATTCTTCGGCAGCAGGATGCCCTCAACAAGGTGCTCCAGGACCGTTTCAAAAAGGATTTGACGATTCTTTTCACCGATATCTGCGGATACACGCATTACATGGAGACCATGGGGGACCTGAAGGGGCGCGCCATGCTCCAGAAGCACAACGACATCGTCTTCGCCGCCATCGAGCAGCACGGCGGCAAGGTTATCAAGACCATCGGGGACGCCGTCATGGCAACGTTTGTAGCGCCCCTTCCCGGTGTTCGTGCCGCTGTCGAGATTCAGGAGGCCTTGAGCAATTATAACCGAACAGCCGAACCCTCAGACAAGATCAAGGTTAAGATCGGCCTCAACCACGGCTCGGCCCTGGTGGACGACAAAGACCTTTTCGGGGATGCCGTCAACGTCGCCGCCAGGGTTCAGGCGAAAGCCGGCCCTGACGAGATTCTGGTTTCGAAAGATTTGTACGAATCCGTCTGCGGCTCCGACGATATCCTTTGCCGGTTTCATACCAATGCCGAGCTTAAAGGCAAGGCAGAGCCCATGCCCCTCTACCGGATTGTATGGAAAGACGAGGACTACCAGTTCGAAGCGCATCAGGTGCGGGCCGAGCCGGCGTTAGCGAGATCGAGTCAAAGGGCTGACCTTCCTACATTCCACATTGAGGCCACGCGAGAGGGGCAGAGCCTCAAGCTGAGCGCCTACGAGCAAAGCCGCGGCGAAACCAGTACGGTGAGACACTACGAGGAAATCGCCGTATCCATGGACGGCATCAACGACAGGTGCCGTGAAATTGTGGAAATTCTGAACACCGCCAACCGTCGCGGGCGCATCACTCGAGAAACGCTCTCCAAACTGCGTTCCATCGGGCAGTTGTTTTCCGACGAACTGTTCACCGCCGAAGTCAAGCAAAAGCTCCAGCAGACGCCGGCCGACCACCTCGTCATCGCCATGGACGACCAGCTCGTCCAAATCCCCTGGGAGCTGCTGCACGACGGCCAGCAGTTTCTATGTCAGCGGTTTGCCATGGGACGCCTGGTAAAAACACGCCAAAGCGTGTCTTTCGCCTCCAAGCCTCGGCATTTGGCGAGACCCCTAAAAATGCTGGTGCTGGCCGACCCGAAAGGCGATCTGAAAGGCGCCTACGAAGAAGGGCAGCGCGTGGTGGGCATCGCCGACAAGGCGTCTTCGCTTGTCAATGCGTCGCTGCGTTCCGAGGGGATCACGCCCGATTACATTAAAGAAAAGATTCGGAATTTTGACGTTGTCCATTTTGCCGGACATTCGGACTACGACGCAGAAAGCCCTGGTCAGAGCGGGTGGCGGCTCAGTGACGGCCAGTTCAAAGCGGATGATATCCGAAAAATGGCCGGCACGGCGGCCATGCCGGCGCTCATCTTCGCCAATGCCTGTCAGTCGGCGCGCACCGAAGAGTGGGGCATCCACGATACGATCCAGGACGACATTTTCGGTTTGGCAAACGCGTTTGTTCTTGCCGGCGTGAAGCACTACATCGGCACCTTCTGGGAAATCCTCGACGAGCCAAGCAGCCTGTTTGCCGAGGAATTTTACGGCCAGCTCCTTTCCGGCCATTCGGTCGGCATCGCCATGCGAAATGCCCGGCAGGCACTGATCCGAAAATACGGTGAGGAAACCATTGTCTGGGGTAGCTATCTTCTTTATGGGGACCCCACCTACAACTATCTCGACCAAATCCGGTCCGTGGCGTTGGCGCCAGCTGTCGATGCGGGTTCTCATGCCGCGGTTATCGAGGGGCAACCGGTGCGCACCGACAACGAAGAGATCGTTTTCGGAAAGACAGAGGCCGCCGGCAAGACGACGTCCAAATCAAAGGCCTGGATGGCGATGGCCGCTGTCCTGGCCTTGGTCATCGGGGCCGCTGGGTATTTCATGTTCGGGGCAAAACCTGACACCCAAAAGGAACAGGCCGAACTGGAACTGCAGTATGCCGGCGGCCGCTACGACGAAGCGGCCGCCACCGCCCGAGCCATCATCGGCAAGGACCCCTCTGTGCGGGGGGCCTACCTGGCCTTGGGAAACATTCAGTTGAAACGGGGTGAACTCGACGGCGCCCGCAGTGCCTTCGAGCAGGCCATCGCCGCAGAGACCGGCTCCGAACAGCAGAGGGCCCAGGCGTATATGGGGCTGGGGCGCATCGCTTCCATGAACAACGACGGCCAGGCATCCCTCAATTACTACAACCAGGCGACTACGGCAGCGCCCAACTATTCCGGCGGATACGTGGCCCAGGCCATGGTGGCCGAACGCAGCGGCGACAACGTCGGCGCGCTGGGTCTTTTGGAACGGGCCGCCCAGTTGGCGCCCAATGACGCCACGGTAGCCGCCATGGCAGCGGACCTCAAAAAGAAGGTCGCTCTTGCCAACGACAAAGATAGGCAGGCGCGCATCGACGCCCTGGTGAAAGACCTGCTCGCCGGCATGAACGCATCGGAGAAACCAGCGGAAACCGATACCTGGACATCCAAACCGCTCACCCTGTGGATCATGGATTTTGACTGTGCCGGGTATACGCTTCAGGAGGGCATGTCCCGCATCATGACCACCGGCCTCACAGAAGTACTGTTGGAAAGCGGCCGCATCCAGATTGTCGAGCGTGCGCTTCTGGACAAACTCATGGAAGAACTCAAGCTGGGCAGCTCCCAGTTGGCCGACCAGCGCACCGCACTGGCACTGGGGCGCATCGCCGCGGCCCGGCTCATCGTGAGCCCCAAGGCGGCATTCGGCCCGGCCGAAACCCAGGTGTCCCTGCGGGTGTTTGAGACCGAAACCAGCCGGGTGGCGGCGGCCGCCAACATCGCGTTTGAAGAAAAGAAATCGCCGGTAGACATCACGGCCGCCATCGCCGCTGAAATCACGGAGAAAATCGACAAGAAATACCCGATCCGCGGACGTGTGGCCGGGACCGGCGCTGAGGGCATTCTCTTGAACATCGGCGATAACGTCGGCGTGAAGGAGGGCCAGAAGTTCAAGGTGATCGGGGCAGAAACCATACTCGAAGTGGTTGCTGCAGAACCGCAGTCTTGTTTAACCAAGGTACTGGAAGGCGCCCAGGAGGTTGACAACGGTGCACGTGTGCAGGCTGTATAGTAAGACATCCCTGGGACGCCTCACGCTCCCTCTCCCTTGATGGGAGAGGGCTGGGGTGAGGGTGATAATCCACCGATGAGTACTGATAATTTTGTTAATTTTATGCCGGGCGACCCCCTTTCCTATCCCCTCCCAGGGGAGGGGTATTTGTGTATCGGCACCGATAGGGTTACTCGCGCACAACGGAGAAGGCGACTATGATTCCGTTCACAGGCATGCAGATGGAGCAACTCAGGTTAGGAAAAATTCTCATAATTTTTTTGGTGGTGTGCCTTTTTTTGCCACTGAGTGCCATTGGTCAGGTAGCCCAGGAGATCGGTTTTTCAGGTTCTCCGAACCCTGTGGGCTCCGGGGCCAGGGCTTTGGGCATGGGCGGGGCGTTGCCGATGCCGATGCCCTGACTGCCCTCAAGGCACTGGCAGGTTTAGATATTGACGGCTTGATCAGGCCCGATTATGTCGATTCCGGGGCTGATGTGAACGGTGACGGCAAGGTCGGCATGGCGGAAGTGATGTATATGCTGCAGAAGTTAATTGGCCTGAGGCCATAGGAAAAAGCGAACGTTGAATATCGAACGCCCAACGTCGAATGATGAGTGAAAAACAACTGCGGACTATCTATTCGATTGCTGGTGATGGGGTTTTCATTCGACGTTCAGCGTTCAGCGTTCGATGTTCGACGTTTGGCTGTCCATTCGACGTTCACTAGTAAGCATATGTTAGTAAACAACGTTGGGGAAACCGATACCGGTAGCCGTCCCCGCTAAAAACACCACCAGGGATAAACGGCTGTATCGTGCTGGCGGAAGGTGCGATCACCGCCGTAGATGAGTGCGGCGGGGGGCGTCGTGCTGTTCAGGTTGCGCCAGTAGTTCAGCCCGGAGAAGAAATCACGCGCGATGGTCTGGCCGGATTTGATTTCGATCGCAATGGGGAGGGGACCGTGATCGTAGAGGACATCGATTTCATGACCGGTAAAATCGCGCCAGAAATACAGATCGGTTGCAGCCCCTTGATTGAAAAGACGCTTGTGGAGTTCTGCGACGACAAAGCTTTCGAAGACCGCGCCGCGACTGGCGTGGAGTAGCAGTTCTTCGGGCCGTCGGATCCGTAGCAGATAACAGAGCAGGCCAGTATCAAGAAAGTAGAGTTTTGGAGATTTGACCAGTCGCTTGTTGAAGTTCTGGTGATGGGGGCGCAGCAGCGTGACGATAAAGCTGGTTTCGAGAACGGACATCCAGCGCCTTGCCGTAGTGTGGGTGATGCCGCAATCAGCGGCCAGGGCACTCAGGTTGAGCAGTGAGCCGCTTCGCCCGGCGCAAAGGGACAAAAACCGCTCAAAGGTTTCCAAATCTCCTACTTTGAGGATATCGCGGACATCTCTATCGATGTAAGTTATGCAGTAGTTCTTGAGCCAGTCTTGGGCCGGGATTCCCTGGTCGTGGATGCGGGGGTAGAAACCGGTGTGAAGCATTTCCCACAAATCCATATCGGGCTTGGGCCGGTCGGTGGGCAGCTCGGCACCCAATCTATCCAAAGGGAGCGGCGATCGCCCGGACAATTCGTCAAGACTGAAAGGCAGCAGGTGCAGCACAGCGCACCGACCGGCAAGCGTCTGGGAAATCTTGTCTAACAAAAGAAAGTGCTGGGAGCCGGTGAGAATGAAGCGACCGGGACGGTTTTCCTCATCCACAATGCCTTGGATATAGGAAAACAAGTCAGGAGTGCGCTGGGCTTCGTCGATAACCACGCTTCCCTTGAATTGGCTCAGAAATCCACGAGGGTCGCTAGTGGCGAACAGGCGCTGCTCAGGGTCTTCAAGAGAGACGTAGTTGTGATCGCTGAATACATGCCGAACCAGAACGGTTTTGCCGGACTGCCGAGGGCCGGTAACCGTTACCACGGGATAGAATTCAGCTGCTTTTCTGAGCGTTGGTTCGATGTGCCGGGAAATCATGAGCACCTGTTCTATGAAAATTGAATTTACAATATTCAATATTCATAGATAGAGAAAAATGTCAATAAAAGGAAGGCAGGGGCAACGGAATAATGGCAGGCTCAATGGTTCTAACCTATGAACCCGGAACCTGCTTGTAGTCAGGCACTGCTACGCAGCAGAGGGAAAGTGTCGGGAATGCGCTGGATTTCATCCGGGCAAACCAGCCGGCCGTGATGCTGTCCCAGGAAAAGTTCAGGTTCAGACAGTTTCCGGATATCCGATGGCCGCTCGAGACCCAAATAGACGGACTCGCCAGTGTTTTGGAAATTACTGGATTGTCTTGGAAACCCAATAAACCGAATTGGGTTCCAAACAAAAAACGCTGGATCTCGCTTCGCTCGGCCAGAATGACGAAAATAGGGTAAATTTGACTTTTTGCGGCACCATCATCTTTGATGCTTCCGCGGAAAGTTGGCATTACCGCTCTACCGCTCGCTTTCTTTCGTCATGCCGCCCACGTTCTCTTCGTCATGCCGGCGAAAGCCGGCATCCAGG
>CAYUOU010000095.1:12532-14467 GCA_964446485.1 uncultured Desulfobacterales bacterium
ATATGAAAGGGCAAAAAGACTGGACCCCGGCTTTCGCCGGGGTGACGGGAGAGGGCGCCGGGGCGACGGAGTAGGGTGCCGGGGCGACGGAAGATGGTGCCGGGGTGACGGGAGAGGGCGCCGGGGTGACGGGAGAGGGTGCCTTTATCCTATTTTGTCATGCCGCCCGCGCTCTTTTCGTCATGCCGCCCACGTTCTCTTCGTCATGCCGGCGAAAGCCGGCATCCAGGGAAGGGCCATATTTGGCATATGAAAGGGCAAAAAGACTGGACCCCGGCTTTCGCCGGGGTGACGGAGGAGGGTGCCGGGGTGACGGAGGAGGGTGCCGGGGTGACGGGAGAGGGCGCCGGGGCGACGGGATGGGGTGCCGGAAACGGAATTTTTGGGCTATCTACAGGGCCATTGATGTTCGATATTCAATGTTCGAAGTTTATCAGTTTAACCCTTTGAACCCGGAACTTCGAACCCAGGCGAAGCCAGGAATCGCGGCGAAGCCGCATGATCTTCAAACCAGCTCAAACAATTCGGATGTCGCGGCTTTGCGATCGAAGGTGAGGGTGGTTTCGCCGCCCATCGCCTGGCCGCACAAACCGATGAGGATATCAGGCAGATCGGCAGCAGTGATTCTTCCATGGCTGATGAATTGGTGGATCAGTTCGGGGCGCTCAAAGCGCAGTATGGGCAGCATGCAAAGCTGTTCGATAGCGTTGAGAATATCGGTTCGTGAACAGTCGTATACAGCTGAGAGCACCCAGATGAGTTCCAACACGACAGCGGTTGTGATGATAAAAACATCTTTTTCGGTTTCTGCGCGTTCAAAGAGTGCTTTGACTTTTTCAGCCTGCTCTATGTCGTCATTGACGAGGAAGCGAACCAGCAGATTCGTGTCCAGGGCCTTCATATCGACCCCTCCCGGAATTTCTTGCAAAGTTGGTCGTCGAGTTCCTCAACGGTGCGAGCGGGCCTGCCTTTTTGGGCGAGCAGACCGAAAACATCGGATGCCTTGCGGGAACAGGCGAAAATCCGGACAGTCCCATTGGGTTCCACCTGAAAGTCGATTTTATCGCCGGGTTTCAGATCGAGTCGCTTTCGGATATCGGCGGGAATGGTTATTTGTCCCTTACTTGTGATGGTTGATGCAGACATCGGATGCTTCTCCTTACTATAAGGTCATTTGTAAGAATAAAATAATCTATGAAAGGGGCGATGTCAAAAGAAAACGAACGTCAAGGGATGGATGAGAGAGGTGAACGTCGAACGTCGAACGTCGAATTATGAATGAAAAACAACTGCGGAATAGCTATTCGATGGCTGTTGATAAGGTTTTCATTCGAAGTTCGACGTTCGCCGTTCAGCCGTTCATTAAACGTTCTTGGCGGCTTGGCGCCTTCGCGCGAGAACCATCTTTGGTGTATGGTTTTAACCTGGAACTTGGAACTTTGAACCCCCGCGTTGCGGGTAACCCCCGCGCAGCGGCCGACTACGTACGTAGTGAAATAAAGTATAGAAAAAATCAATTCCACTTTCAATTTTGTGTAATTTTTGTAATAACTCTATCTCTGCAATCACTTTATAAATATCTAACTATTTGAAATTATAATTTATACCGAAAAATAGGGGCTTTGGTTTCGGTATAAATATTGCAAAGCTATATCCGTTGGTTAGAGACGCCCGATCAACAAATATCTCGAAATTTCAGGCGATTATAAAGAGAGTTGATGTAAAACCCTTTTTATGAAGCCTTAAAATAGGTGTTTTTCGTCATGCCGAGGGGCTTTATCGGGTGCTATTACCTTATTCGTGATGGGTATCTTTGATGAGTAGCATTGCTGGTCAAAATAAAATCCAAATCTCAAAAATTTCCTTCCTGTCACCCGCAATAGGAGGTGGACCCCAAAGCTTGGACAGCCTGATGGGGGCGTTAAGCTAAGAGTC
>CAYUOU010000096.1:0-9878 GCA_964446485.1 uncultured Desulfobacterales bacterium
TTCGCAAGCCGTATCTCGAACATGTTACGAAATCGTCCTTTTTGCTACTTTTTACTGTTTCATCATGATTAGCTGATGTCTATCTGCCGGAAGCCGTGAACACTGCTAACGAGGAGACGATCATGACGATAAGCGTCATACAAACACCCCAGGCACCGGTCGCCATCGGGCCCTACTCCCAGGCCATCGTGCATGACACCCTTGTTTTTGTCAGCGGGCAATTGGGAATGGACCCGGCAACCGGTGACCTCGTGAGTTCGGCGATGGCCGACCAGGCCCGCCAGGCGCTGGCCAACCTGAAGCAGATTCTAACCGCCGCGGGCAGTGCCATGAATCGGGTGATCGCTGCGGATGTATTTCTCACGAATATGGATGATTTCGTCGCATTCAACAGTATCTACGCCGAAGCGTTCGGTGATCACAAACCGGCAAGGGCCGTGGTGGCAGTGGCCGCGCTGCCCAAGGGGGCCTGCGTGGAAATAAAGTGCGTGGCCGAATTGCAATAGCGCGCCACCGAACCGCTGGTAAACGCGTATCGATGCGGCCGATGGTTCACCGGTCGTCGATGGCGGCACTCACAGTGAACAGGAGATGGACAAACCATGGCAGGCAACGGCAAACTCCTTGACGACGAAGCCGAAGAACTTTTCCAGCAGCTTCTCGGTATCGACACTTCCTACGGTAAGGACGGCCTTTCGGAGAGCCTCAATTCGGTGCTCCAGCAACAAGACGCCCAGTGCTTTGTCATCATCGACCTGCTGGACCAGGTGACCACCTATATGCGGCTAAGCGATAACGGCGGCACGGTGCCGGTTGACGCAGACGAACTGGACGCCATCCTGAAATGCATTCGCACCCTTGCCGCCAACACCGACGGGGAGCAGCATCTGGTGGTCCGCTACTGCGGCTACAGCGAACCGGGTAAAGCTGAAGAAGTCATCGATTATGAGCTGGTGCATCAGAATATCCGCGTCAACGGCGCCGCCATCGGCGCCATGGTCGATCGCTATGGGGAGGCGCGTGCGTCGTATTCCGACACCGTACGGCGCGTATTCGAAACCCTGGCGCATCACGGCATCATGAGCCTGTCCGTCGAACTGTCCCAGGAGGAGGGGGCGCTTCGACGGATGCCACTGAACATTGCCCTGCAGGTGCTGGCCCGGTTCCGTGCCGCTGTGAGCGTGGATGGGCCCATTGTCTTCACCCGCGGCCAGAAAACCCTCAAACTCACGCCACTTGTGGATACCTACGACATACCCAGCGAAAATCTGACCCTGCTGGCGGCCGTCAACGGCATTTCTCCCCAGTCCATCTCTACCGCGCTGGCCAAGCTCAGGGCGTCGGGGGTCATCGACCGGTACCTGGGCGGCTACGATGCCCTGGTATCGCTCCACAAAAAAACGCCACAACTCATCAAACCGCCCCTGGAGGCCAACAACTTTTTGTGGCTTATGGCCGATACAAAAATCGGTGCGGCTTCACCGGAGCAGGCGCAGGTGGCTCGACTGGCCATGAAAGCGGCACGCCAAGCGCCGCTTCAGGCCGCATCCATGCTTCAGGCCGTTTACGGCGATGACTACGAATACATCGATGCCACCCGACTGGGGCACCGTCTGAACATGTCCACGGGGTTGCTCGACGCGGTGGACGCGGCGCCCGAGGGGGCCTCCATCGAAAGCGAAATTCTCAACAATCTCGAGCACCGGCTGGACGTTGTGGCCGACAAGGTGTTCGACGATCTGTTTTCCAAGGAGCGGCTCGCCGCATACAGCGGCGGTGGTGGTGATTTTGTGGAAGGCCTCAACGAAAAACTGAGGTCCATGGTGCATTTTTACAAGCAGCGCGGCGATGTCCGTAGAAAACTCCAGCAAATCGTCCACGGTGATGTGACCCTGACGGATGAAGAATATGCCGCACTGGCCAGGGACTACCGGATTTCCGCCGAAGACAGCCGGGAGATGATCCGGCTGCTGGGCACGTGCTTCTCCGGAGACGGCCGGTTCCACAAGCAGGCGTTTCATCAGATCACCGCCGTTCTCAAGCGCTACGAAGAAAAGATCCTGGAATTTCTCTGGAAGTACCTCATGGACGGCATCCATGAAGAAGACCGCATCGCCTTTCTCAATGCGCTCCAGATGCTGATTTCCCAGATGGCCCAGCCCAAGCGATCCATCGGAATACTGCTGTCCGATTTTTACAAGGGCAGCCAGCAGGTGAGGTATTCCGACGCCAAGGCCCTCATGCTGTGTTCCCTCCTGGTGCGGCGCTATACCAAGGCCCTCATCGATGTGGAAATGACGCCGGAAGAAGTATTGCAGATCGACGACAGCGTCGACACCGCCATCGCCGGATACGTGGCATGGAAAATCGATCGGGACCAGAAGCGCTTTTTTGAGAAGATACAGACCATCCACCAGCTCCTCATTGCCGTTTTGAACACGGACGGCGAAGCGGACGGCGACATCTCGCCGGAAGCCCTTCTGGAACTCGAACGGGAATCCTATATCTTCCTGGCGCTGGTGGGCGGTCTTACGGCCCGGTCCGTGATCCTCAGCGCCATCAAGGAATACGGCGACCCGGAGTCGGTTATCTATCAGGGCGGGCCGCGCAGGGCGCCACTGACCTTGCTCACCAAGAATCTCCGGGTAGCGGTGCGTGGCCTTGCCCGGGTCGGCAAACCCGAGGACCTTACGGTGCTGGATCTGGTCCACCGAAACGGCGATCGGCTCAATGCACTGGACCCCTCTCCACGGCACAGCGAGCAGATCAAGCGCATTCTGGAATGGGCACAGATGTCCACCCGCGTCATCGGCGACCAGCGTTGATACCGGCATGCCGACATCCCTCGGTATCCTTTGGGGGTGCTGCGGATCGCCCCGCCAATCCCCGCCCCTGAACAGTGTTCAGAGTTTGACGCACTCCTATATTTTCTTCTTGACAGGATGATGGCGGCGGCATAGGAATGGTCGAACCATTTAAGGGCGGGGGTTATCACAGCCGAATCTGAATACAACTATTCGGAATAAAAGCATAAATTCCTTCCGGTGCGTTCGATATGTTCCGAGTCGCCAAACAAAATCGCATCTTCCAGGATGTGGTGGAGCAGATCCAGGAGGCCATCCTTCGCGGCGACCTGCGCCCGGGGGATACCCTCCCGCCGGAACGCGACCTCAAAGACACGTTTCAGACCAGCCGGGGCACCCTCCGGGAGGCGCTGCGGGTGCTGGAGCAAAAGGGCCTCATCGAAATCCGCCTGGGGGTCCGGGGCGGTGCCGTCGTCAAGACCGTTATGGCCGACTCATTTTCCGAGAGCCTGGATCTGCTGATCCGCTCTCAGAAGGTGTCGCTGCGTCATCTGGCGGAGTTTCGTGCCGGCGTGGAGGGGACCGTGGCCGCACTGGCCGCTGAGCGGGCCACAAAAAAGGACATCCGCATGCTGGAGCGTCTGCTGGCCGAAGCCAAGAAGTACGTGATAGTGGGTCCAGAAGCATGGGACGCCTTTGTCAACGTGGACAAGCGGTTCCATCAGGCCCTGGCGCAGATTTCCCGAAACCCCGTTTACATTCTCATCAATCAGATGGTTCACGATAACATTCAGCGCTACTATGACCAATTTCTACCGGCCGACGATGGGGTGCTGACCGAGAATTACACGGATTTGTGTCAAATCCTGGATATCGTTAACCGCGGCGACGGCCGCGCGGCCCGACAGGCGGCCGTCCGGCATGTTCAGCGATTCAACAAAGTCATGGAGTCCAACGAGCAGGGACTCGCGGCAGGCGCCGCACAACAGCGCAGCGGTTGAGCCGGCACCGCGCACCGTGATGTAAACCACCCGGATAACGGCGGCTGACAGCGTATGACCCAATTGCGATTGAACAGCATCAACGTGCGTTTCGGAGGGCTTCAGGCCCTAAAAGATATTTCTTTCAATGTCGAGGCCGGCCAGATCGTGGGACTCATCGGCCCCAACGGCGCCGGTAAGACCACGATCTTCAATGTCGTCACCGGTGTGTACACCCCCACGGAAGGGGATGTGCACCTGGATGGGAAATCCCTGCGTGGCCTGCGTCCGTACCAGATTCTTACCCGGGGCATCGCCCGCACCTTTCAAAACATCCGGCTGTTTACTGCCATGACCGCCGTGGAGAACGCCATGGTGGCACAGCATTGCCGATCCAAAAAGGGCGTCGTCGGGGCCGTGCTGAGAACACCGTCCCAGCGTCGCGAAGAGCAGTCGATTCACAAAAAAGCCCGTGAAGCGCTCGATTTCATGGGTGTGTCGCAATTTGCCGATGTGGTGGCCGCCAACCTGCCTTACGGCCATCAGCGCCGGCTGGAAATCGCCCGTGCCTTGGCGTCTCAGCCGAAGCTGCTGCTGCTTGACGAGCCCGCCGCCGGGATGAATCCGGCCGAGAGCATGGCGCTGATGAAGGATATCGGACGGATATCGGCTCTGGGTATCAGCGTGCTCTTGGTGGAGCATGATATGAAAGTGGTCATGGGTGTCTGCCACCGGATTGTGTGTATCGATCACGGTGTGAAGATCGCGGAGGGCACGCCCCAGGAAATCCAACGGGACCCGAAAGTGATCGAGGCCTATCTGGGAAAACCCGCCCAATAACAACCGTTATTTTACAAGGAGGTTCACGATGAGGAAAAAAGCTTTTATCATGCTGGTTGCCGGTTTGCTGCTGGTGCCGTTTTTGAGCGGTTCAGCCGTAGCCAAGACGCTGAAGATCGGTACCATGAGCCCGCTGACGGGGCCCTATGCGGCCGACGGTAACGACATCGCCAACGGGGCTAAGGCCGCCGTGGCGGTTATTGAATCCGAAGGCGGCATCCCCGGCTTCGACAAGATCGAGGTGTACCCCCAGGACACCGCCTGCGATCCACGCCAGGCGGTGGCGGCAGCCAACAAACTCATCAATGAAGGCGTTGCGGGTGTCGTGGGCGCCTATTGCTCGTCATCCACCATTCCGGCGTCCGAAGCGCTCAGTGAAGAAGACATTCCCATGCTTACCCCGGCGTCCACCAACGAAAAAGTCACCGAACGCGGGCTGCCCTATATGTTTCGGGTTTGCGGCCGGGACGACGACCAGTCAAAGATCGCCGGCAAGTTCATGACCGACTACCTCAAGGCCAAGACCGTTTACATCGTCGACGACAAGACCACCTATTCCCAGGGGCTGGCCGAAAACGTGTCCAAGGTGGCAGCCGCCGGCGGCATCAAGGTGCTGTACCATGACCATGTCAACCAGGGAGACAAGGACTTTTCAGCCGTTCTGACCAAGATCAAGGCCGCCAATCCGGACGTTTTCTACATGAGCCTTCAGAACTCCGCCACCGGCAGCCTCATGGCCATTCAGGCCAAGCGGTTCGGATTGAAATGCGCCATCCTTTCTCAGGATGCCGTCTATCATCCGCAATTCATCAGCATCGCCAAAGAGGCGGCAGAGGGCGTCTTTCTTACCTTCGGGTTTTCCGACAAGGGGACGCCGTCCTACAAGAAGTACATCGCCCAGTACAGCAAGATGTTCGGCAAGCCGGGCGCTTACTCCGGTTATGCCTATGACGCCGCCTACGTGCTCATGAGCGCCATCAAGCAGGCCCGGTCTACGGATCCTGCCAAGATCAAAACCGAAATCATGAAGATGGATTTCACCGGCGCCACCAAACGTATCAAGTTCATGGAGAACGGCGACTCCGGTTCAGACTACGTGATCTACAAGGTCACCGGCGGCGAGTTCAAGCCTTACTGGAACCCCGGCACCGGAATGAAATACTAATATCCAAGGCATCAACGCTTCCCGGCATGATTGCCGGGAAGCGGCATCCTTTTACCGTTCAGACGGGTCAGGATCATTCATGGAGTTTTTCATTCAGCAATTGATCAACGGGTTGACCCTAGGGGGCATCTATGCCCTGATCGCCCTGGGATACACGATGGTCTACGGGATCATCCAGCTCATCAATTTCGCCCATGGGGAGTTCTTCGCCGCCGGCGGTTACATGGGGGTCATTCTACTGAGCTTCCTGGCGGCCAATGGCTATCTGGAGACCCACCCGTGGCTTTGTCTTGGCGGTTCCATGGCGCTGGCCATGATTTACTGCGCCTTTCTCGCCATGGCCGTGGAGAAGGTCGCCTACAAGCCGCTGCGCCGATCGACCCGTCTCGCCGCCCTGGTGAGCGCCCTCGGCATGTCGATATTCCTCTCCAACGGGCTGATGCTGACCCAGGGGGTCTACGACAAGCCCTATCCTTCCATTTTCAGCCAGGGCAGTTTCGAATTCGGGCAGATCGTTTTAAGTTATCTTCAGATCACCATCATGGTGGTGACGGTGGGGCTGCTGGTGTTTCTCAATATCCTGGTTTTCAAGACCCGCATCGGCAAAGCCATGCGCGCCACGGCCCAGGACAAGACCATGAGCGCCCTGGTGGGGATCAACAGCAACCGGATCATCAGCCTTACCTTTGCCATCGGTGCCGGTTTGGCCGCCGCCGCAGGCATCATGGTGGGGCTTTACTACGGTTCGGTGAACTACACGATGGGGTTCGTCCCGGGGATCAAAGCCTTTGCCGCGGCCGTGCTCGGCGGCATCGGCAACATCACCGGCGCCATGCTGGGCGGCTTGATCATCGGCATGGTGGAGATTTTTGGTGCGGGCTATATTTCCGGCCAGTACAAGGATGTGTTCGCATTCATCATCCTCATTTCGGTCCTGTACTTCAGGCCCACAGGCATCATGGGTGAAAACGTCGATGATACCCGAGTCTAAAACGATACTAAAAAACAGTTGTATCGGTCTGGTCTGGCTTCTGGGCCTGCTATGGTTCTTGCTGGGCATCCGGGCCGACGGCACCCTCGCGTTTGACAAAACCCTTTATGTGTGGAGCCGCATCGCGATCTTCACGGCCATGGTCGTTACCCTGATCATTCTCCACAAGCAGGGGCTGCTGTCGTGGATCGGCCGGCCGGCCGGCCGGGTCGGAGGGCAGGTGGGTGCCGCCATCGCCCGCGTGCCCCTGTGGGTGTGGCTGGCTGCGTTCGGTGCGTTTGCACTGCTCTTTCCCGCATTCACCGGCCGCTACGGGCAGGATGTGGCCATCAACGTGCTCGTATATATCTGCCTGGGGTTGGGGCTCAACATTGTTGTGGGCCTGGCGGGGATGCTGGATCTCGGCTACATCGCCTTCTACGGCGTGGGGGCCTACACCTACGCGTTGCTGAGCGTCCACTACCAGCTCTCCTTCTGGCTGTGCCTGCCCATTGCCGCCGGCACCGCCTGCATCGCCGGCTGCATCATCGGCTATCCGACGCTTCGGATGCGCGGGGACTACCTGGCCATCGTCACGCTGGGCTTTGGGGAAATCGTCCGCATCCTTCTCAACAACTGGATGCAGTTGACCAACGGTCCCAATGGGATCCTCGGCATACAGGCGCCGGGCATTTACCTGCCGAGTTTCGCCAACGGCCTCACCTTCGAGCACCTGTACCTGAAAAAACTTCAGTACATCTACTACGTCGTGCTGGCGCTGGCCATATTCACCATTATCGCCGTGCGCCGGCTGAATATTTCGCGCATCGGCAGATCCTGGGAGGCCATCCGGGAGGATGAGACCGCCGCGGAGCTAATGGGTGTGAACACTTACATGCTCAAGCTTCTGGCCTATGCCATGGGCGCCCTCTTTGCCGGATTGGCCGGCGCGTTTTTTGCCGCGCGGATGCGTTTCGTCAGCCCCGAGAGTTTTACCTTCCTGGAGTCGGCCACCGTTCTGGCCATGGTGGTGATGGGCGGCATGGGATCCATCCCCGGGATTATCCTGGGGGCGCTGGCCCTCATCGTACTGCCGGAAGTATTTCGAGAATTCGAGCTTTACCGGATGGCGATGCTGGGCGGGGCGATGGTGCTGATGATGCTGTTTCGTCCCGCCGGTCTGATTCCGGCGAAACGGATGGGTGAACGGTCCGAAGATAAGGAGGGATAAATGGCCGACGCGCCGATCCTGGAACTGCGGGATATTCACGCCAGCTACGGCAAGATCCATGCTCTCAAGGGGATATCGCTCAAGGTGCATCCGGGTGAAATCGTCACCATCATCGGTGCCAACGGTGCCGGCAAGTCCACCACGCTGATGGCCATTTGCGGCATCATGCCGTTGACTTCGGGAGAAATTCACTACAACGGCAATCCCATTCAGGGAAAGCCTGCCGAAAAACTGCCACCGCTGGGGTTGTGCCAGGTCCCCGAGGGACGGCGGATCTTTCCCCGGCTCACCGTGGAAGACAATTTGGAGATGGGGGCCTTTTTTCGACGCGACAAGGGCGAAATGGCCAGTGACATGGCACGGGTCTTTGACTTTTTTCCGGTGCTCAAGGAGCGGCGTCGCCAGCAGGGGGGGACGCTTTCCGGCGGGGAGCAGCAGATGCTGGCCATCGGCCGGGCGCTCATGAGTCGGCCCAAACTGCTGCTGCTGGATGAGCCCTCCCTGGGGCTTGCGCCCCTCATCGTGCAGAAAATATTCGAAATCATTCAGGAGATCAACGAGCGGGAGGGGGTCACCATCCTGCTCGTTGAACAGAACGCCAACATCGCGTTGCAGACGGCAACCCGCGGCTATGTGCTGGAAACCGGGGCCATCATGCTGGAAGACGACGCCAAGGCGCTTCTCCACAATCCGGATATTCGTAAAGCCTACCTCGGCGAAGTCGAGTAACCTCCACAACGAAGCGGAATTGATGGCAGCCCGGCGCACCGTTAGCGCGCTGAGGCCTAATGGTCTAACCATTTACAGTTTGCAGTTCGTCCCGCGGCGATTTTTCCGCGGCCAACGTCACACCCGCCGGCAACGGCACGGCGCTCACACAGGAGGCGCGCTATGGACAAGCAGCAGGAAGAGATCATCATAGAGGAAGCCATCGCCCAGGCCGAAGCCTGGCAGAACCGGGCCAACGAACTGCTGACCCGGGAAGAAAAGGGGATTCAAGAGCAGATGAAGCGGCTGCTCACCCACCCCATGGACAAGGTCATCCTTACCAAGATGATCGACCAGAGTTTTCGTTCCCATGACCCCGCGCGGATCGCGGATCAGGTCAACGCCATTCTTGGCGAAACCGGTGTGCCGGATTTTTTCAGCCGGGTGGAAAAACTCCTGGTGCAGATGTTCATGGGCGTCGGTCGGCATTTTCCCGATTTTGCCGTACCCAAGATGATCGATAAAATGCGCCAGAACAGTAGCCGTGCCATCGTCCCAGGTGAGAAAGAGGCCCTGCACCGGCACTTGGAAAAGCGCCGGGAGCAGGGTGTCCGCATGAACATCAACCATCTGGGCGAGGCGGTACTGGGTGAGGAGGAGGCCGCTCACCGGCTGAAGACCTATATCCAGGACATGAAGGATCCGAACATTGAATACATTTCGGTGAAGATCTCGACCATTTACTCCCAGATCAGCTCCCTGGCATTAGCGCACTCTGTCGCCGTCCTGAAAGACCGCCTTTCCATCCTCTATCGGGAAGCGAAAGCCAATACCTACACCCGCCGGGACGGCACCCAGGTGCCGAAGTTCGTCAACCTGGATATGGAAGAATACCGTGATCTGGAGATCACCTACCAGGCGTTCATCCGGACCCTGGATCAGGAAGATCTCAAAGACTACTCCGCCGGCATCGTGCTCCAGGCCTACCTGCCGGATTCACACGGCATCCAGCAGCAGCTCACCGAATGGGCGAAACAGCGTGTGGCGGCGGGCGGGGCACCGGTAAAGCTGCGGATTGTCAAAGGGGCCAATATGGAAATGGAGCAGCTGGAGTCCGCGCTGTTCAACTGGCCGCTCGCCCCCTACGACAACAAGCTGGATGTGGACGCCAACTACAAGC
>CAYUOU010000096.1:9888-14412 GCA_964446485.1 uncultured Desulfobacterales bacterium
GCCCCCCCCGGCTACGGCCTGCGGATCGAATGGATCCCGGTGGGCGGTGGTTTACGGCATGCAGCCGGAAAACATCCAGGCCGTCAATCTTGGCATCGCCTCTCACAACCTCTTCGAACTGGCCTACGCTTACAAGGTGGCCCAGGCTTACCAGGTGACCGCCCATTTCTACTTCGAGATGCTCGAGGGGATGGCCGATCATGTGCGCCGGGCCCTGAAGGAGATGTCCGGGGACGTGCTGCTCTATGCGCCGGTGGCCACCGACGAAGAGTTCATCAACGCCATCGCTTACCTCATCCGACGCCTTGACGAAAACACCTCGCCGGAGAACTTCCTGCGCTATTCGCCCAGCCTCAAAGCGGGATCGAAGGAATGGGAATTCCTGAAGCGGGGTTTCGTGGACGCCTGCAAACACCGGGATGCCGCGCCCATGGGCCCGAACCGCGTGCAGGATCGCAATACCGAATCCCACATCGAAGAAAAAGGCACCTTCTTCACCGGCGAATTCATCAATGAACCGGACACGGACTGGTCGCTGGCTGCCAATCGGCGATGGGCCGAAGCGATTCGCGCCCGCTGGAAGAAGTCCGCCGCCGACGCACACATGGAGATTCCGGTAGTAATCGGCGGCAGCGAGCGGTTCGAGGGGAGCACAACCATCACCTGCATGGACCCCAGCCAGCATCATGATCGGGTGTGCGTGGCGCATTGCGCTATGGCCACCCGGGAGGAAGCTGCCGAAGCCGTCACGGTGGCCAAAGCCGATCCTGACGGCTGGCGCCTCCTGTCCGCCGCCCAGCGTCACGAAGTGCTTTCCCGCGTCGCCAACGAACTCAGAAGGGCGCGGGGGGATCTCATCGGTGCGGCCGCGGCCAATACCGGGAAAGTCTTCACCGAGGCGGACGTGGAGGTTTCCGAGGCCATCGATTTTGCCGAGTTCTACCCGTTCAGTGTTCGTCGGTACGCGGCCATTGCGTCCGTGGCAAGTGCGGGCAAAGGGGTCGGGCTGGTGGTGTCGCCGTGGAATTTTCCGGTGGCCATCCCCTGCGGCGGCGTGGTGGCGGCGCTGGCCGCCGGTAATACGGTGATTTTCAAGCCGGCCTCGGACGCCATTGTCGTTGCCTGGGAACTCTGCCAGTGCTTCTGGCGCGCCGGGGTGTCGAAGAACACCCTTCAATTTGTGCCGTGTTCGGGGGGCAGCGTCGGACCGGTGCTCACCGGCCACCCGGATGTCGATTTCGTGATTCTCACCGGCGGCACGGACACCGGCCTCAAGATGCTGGAGCGCTCGCCGGGGATTTATCTGGCCGCGGAGACCGGGGGAAAAAATGCCACCATCGTCACCGACATGGCCGACCGGGATCAGGCCACGAAGAACGTCATCTACTCCGCGTTCGGCAACAGCGGCCAGAAGTGCAGTGCCACGTCGCTGTTGATCCTGGAAAAAACCATCTACGACGACCCTCATTTTAGAAAACAACTGGTGGATGCCGCCCGCAGCGTTAAAGTGGGCAGCGCCTGGGACTTTGAAAACAAGATGGCCGCCCTCATCCGGCCGCCGTCGGGGGACCTGGAGCGCGCCCTCACCACGCTGGAGACCGGCGAGACCTGGGCGCTCAAGCCTGAAATGGTGGCGGACAATCCGTACCTGTGGGCCCCAGGCATCAAATACGGCGTTCAGCCGGGAAGCTATACCCATATGACCGAATTCTTCGGCCCCCTGCTGGGTGTATTGCGGGCCGACAATTTGGAGCACGCGATCTCCTTGGTGAACCAGACCGGCTACGGCCTCACCTCGGGTATCGAGAGCTTGGATCAGCGAGAGCAGGACCATTGGAAGGATCGTGTTTTTGCCGGCAACCTCTACATCAATCGGGGGACCACCGGCGCCATTACCCTGCGTCAGCCGTTCGGCGGCATGGGGAAATCGGCACTGGGTCCGGGGCTCAAGGCGGGCAGCCCGGATTATGTCTCCCAGTTCATGGATTTTGACGAAATCGGCTATCCCGAGACGGCCGTCATCCAAAAGGAGACCGCCCTTTTGAGGTTGGTTCAGGAGTGGCACCAGATGATCAAGTGGGGCCAGATGGCCGAATATCGCGAGGATATTTACAAAACCGCCCGTGCGGTGAAGAGCTATCTCGTCCACGCCGAGAAAAAGTTCGCAAGGGGGGAAGACTACTTCAACCTCAGGGGCCAGGACAACATCCTGCGTTACCTGCCCGTGGGTAAAGTGGTGATCCGCATCCATCCCGATGACAGCCTGTTTGATGCCCTGGCCCGCATTGCTGCGGCCAAAGTGAGTGGCTGCCAGGCAACGGTGAGCATTCCCACCGGTCTCAGCAACGGGGTCACGACGTTTTTATTTTCCCGGGAAGGGAAAAAGCTCCTTGATGGGGTGAAGACTTCCTTCGAGGCGGATCGGGCGCTCATCGATGCGATGCCCTCGGTCGACCGGATTCGATACGCCGCGCCGGACCGGGTACCGAATGCCGTATTCAAGGCCGCCGCCAAGACCGGATTCTACATTGCCCGGGCGCCGGTCGTCATGGAAGGACGCATCGAACTCTTGCAGTACTACCGTCAGCAAAGCATCTGCAACAATTACCACCGCTACGGCAACCTGGGCGAACGGAGTCTCACCGCTTAAGACGCCACCGTCATTTCTACCCGCACCCCAATAGGGGGAGCGCCCATCGCCGGGCGGTCCCTCTATCAGTTTAAAGGCGCTCCCGGCGATCATCCGGGCGATGGTGGTTTTGCCGCATGTGGTTATTCGCAATTCTCAAATTGGGTTCTGGCTGTTTTGTAGGGGAGGGGTTCATCCCCTCCAGTAATCGGCGAAGGTGACCCCACCCGTTGGTGTTCACCGGTCACGGGCGGGGATAAACCCCGCACCCGACACGACTCAGAGCCAACGGGACCCATATGGAATGCCGTGATGGGCACGTTTCTGGCGGTTAGGCGCAGCCCTTACAAGGCAGCTTACCAAATGGTGCGAACCTGTTTGGCTTTTCGCAGGAATGCATCGGCGGTCACCAGGGGAACCTTGGAAACGATGGCGGTTGCGGCAATGATGCGGTCGGCAGGGTCTTTATGGGTCTCCCCGAACAGACGCGCCGACAGTTCGGCCACTTTGGGGGAGATGGGCAGTAGGTGGTAGGCGTTGCTCTTTAGGACATGATCGAGGAATGTGGCGCAGGGCGACGCGATTCGAAGACGCCCCGCGGCCATCAGCATGGCGATCTCCCACAGCGAAATATCGCAGATGATGATGCCGTCTTCTTCATTGGCCGCTGCCAGCGCTGTTACAGCATTGGCGGACAGGCGATTGGGCTGCAGGGCATTCCAAATGACAACGTGGGTATCTACCACGATCATGAGAGCGCATCCCATTCGGCGTCGACGGGCGACAGCACATCCCCCACCTTGGCGGTGAGCGCCAGTTGATCAAGGGCCTGCCGGGCTGCGGCGCGCCCATCTGTTACCGGAATCAGCATCGCCACTTCGTGTCCCCGAGAAGTCAGTGTGATGGTTTGGCCATTTTTAACCTTTTTTAAGAAAAACGGCATGTTTTGTCGGAATTGGCTGATAGCGATAGATTCCATTGAAGCACTCCTGTTGGTCTTTTTGTACAAATATAATGTACAAAACATAATAGTGCAAGTGCCGGCAGCAGACCGGCGGTGCTAAAACTGTTTGAGCTTATACTCATATTCTGTCACAATAGATGCCATTCCTGCCCTCGCCCTGAACGTATCTCCAGCTCGTGACAATGCGCGCCGCCCTAAATGGAAGCGGTATACGATTGCAGATAGCGCCAAGTTATCCAAACGTTTGGACAACTCTGTGGGATGGGTCAATCGAAGCGCCACCCATCATAACGATCCTGGTTTTTTCAACCAAGGCCATCTTTTGACTGGTGTGGGGCGGTAAAATCTACGATTTTCGCTGAACGGATTCAGTCTTTTTTGCAGCGGTGGGGTCGCGGGCATGGCGGCAACCCACGCGCCAGAAATCTGAAAAAATGTCGGAGTTGTGACCTCATCTGTCACAGGCAGCTGCTATAGGTGGACAAAAGTGGCTTGCGAGGGCGCTTATTGGGGGGCAAACGCTAAAGCCCGTAAAGGAGCAGATGGTGGAAAAACGATTGGCATACCTGTGGGCGAAGACAGACCTGGAAACTGGTGAAAAATGGCATCCGCTCATATTGCATATGCTTGATGTGGCGGCCTGCGCGGATGCCATTTTACTGAGAGAACCAGACCCAACAAGAGACAGAATAGGGGCCGCCCTGGGACTGCCATGGATCGATGCAAGGCCGTGGATCTTGACTTTGATCGCCGCCCACGATCTGGGCAAATGTTGCCCGGGTTTTCAGGAGAAGTGGCCAAAATTGCTACCTGATTCAGGCCTATCCCGACCCCGGAGTCCAAATTTGATGAAACGGTAAAAAGTAGCAAAAAGAGCGATTTCGTAAAATGTTCGAGATCAAGGCTTGCGAATCCTGAGGAATGAGGCGTA
>CAYUOU010000097.1:0-14335 GCA_964446485.1 uncultured Desulfobacterales bacterium
CGGAGGGAGTAGGATTCGAACCCACGGAGCTTTCGCTCAACGGTTTTCAAGACCGCCGCCTTAAACCACTCGGCCATCCCTCCATTGCTGAATCTGGCCTACTACCATTAACCGGTTGCAGGGTCAACGATTTATCTCCCCGGCGACGGTGCGCCGCGCCGACTGATGACGCCAATCCTCAGGGTATCCGTGCGCGTCGGTGTCGGCACCGGACGATGACAGTAAAGGACTTTTACAGCAACGATTTTGTCAGTTGACAGCCCCAGCGAATTGTGATTTCGGAAAACCCGCATTGCTCAGCGCTTTTGTGATAACCACGGTTAAGGGAGTCCATCCATGAGACAGCGATACACGGTATTGAAGGCCCAGGAGGAGGATCGCATCCTTATCCGTGAAGAAGGCGAATTGGATAAGGATCTGTTTTCAACACAATGCACCGTCAGTTTCGCTCAAGACGCCCTGCAGCAAGCGTTGGGCCGGGGGGTCTTTCCCGTCATCCAATTGATCCGCAGCAAAGATTTGTATCCGTCGCTGCCGGTGGCCGAGAAACTCGTCGAGGCAATCCGCCATTTTCTGGATGATGGCACACAGCCTGTCGAGGTTGACATCAACGACACCGATTTCATCTCCAAGCGCGCCAAAGCGGTCCCCGTCGAAGTGGAAGAAGTCGATGAGGATGCCGGCGATCTCGAAGATCTTCTCGAAGAGGACAGCGAAGATTTCGATGACGAATTTGCCCTGGACGACATCAATCCATCCGTTAAGATTGCCGATGAGGACAGTGTCGATGAAACTCCCTAATCGACACCGATCGGCAAGGTGCCCGGGACGCTGCGAGATGCCGCCGGAAAATCGTTGACCCCAGCGTCCCACCTAAGCGTCCTTCCCCCGCCGGTGACGGCAAGATGGGTAACGGCGCTCAGAAGCCGCTTGCGGTCCAGTGAAATCGGGGGGTGGCGCGAAAACGCCGCCACTCTCAAGACTACCTCCCGAAAATCAGGATTTTCCGGTTTCAAGACTTCATAAACACTAAAAAACATAAGTTTTTTATTGACTTAGGGGGACAATTGACCGTAGGAAGGCAGACGTGATTTAGCGGGTCGGACCCTTCTCCATGATGATGTCTAAATCGGAGGGCCGCCAGACGTAACAGCGCAAATCATCATCACCCGTGGGGGTCGATGATGCATTATCCACAGATCCATTGATCCACCCAATCATCAGGTTCTTTTAATCGCATCAAGGAGGTGCTGATGGAAAGGGAAAAAGCGTTTTACGAGAGGTTGGAGAGCAAAGGAGTCTCGCGGCGGGACTTCATGAAGTTTTGTACCGCCCTCACCGCGACCATGGGACTCTCCGCTGCCTACGTGCCCAAGGTGGCGGAAGTATTTGCTGCTCCGAAACAGCGTCCCCCGGTCGTCTGGCTTCATTTCGGTGAGTGCACCGGCTGCTCCGAGGGGCTCCTGCGGTCCATGTACCCGTGGATCGACGAGCTGGTGATGGAGATCCTCTCCGTGGAATACCACGAGACCATCATGGCCGCGGCCGGCTACCAGGCCGAAGAAAACCTGCATCATGCCGTCGAGAAGTACGCCGGCAAGTTCATCTGTGTGGTGGAAGGCGCCATCGCCACCAAGTACAACGGCGGCTACGGCAAGGTCGCCGGCAAGAGTTTTCTGGAGATTGCCAAGGAGGTGATTCCGAAGGCGGCCGCCACCATCTGCATCGGAAGCTGCTCCGCTTTCGGCGGTGTTCCCGCTGCCGCGCCCAATCCGGGCGGCTACATGGGTGTCACCGATGCCATCGGGGTGAAGACCCTGAACATCCCCGGCTGCCCGCCCAACCCGATCAATCTCGTCGGCACGGTGGTCAACTACCTGCTGCTGGGCAAACTGCCGGCCCTGGATGATCTCGGCCGTCCGCTCTTTGCTTTCGGCAAAACGATTCATGACCAGTGCCCGCGTCGCTCGCACTTTGAAAACGACGAGTTTGTGGAGGAATTCGGGTCCGAAGAAGCTGCCATGGGCTACTGTCTCTACAAGGTTGGCTGCCGCGGCCCCGAAACTTACAACAACTGCCCCGTCGCCAAATTCAACGACGGCACCAGTTGGCCGGTACAGGCCGGACACCCCTGCATCGGGTGCAGCGAACCGAAGTTCTGGGATACGATGACGCCGTTTTACGAAGAAATGTAGGCGGAACCTTTTGAGCCAATCTTTTCATGAAGAAGAGAGGAGATAGTATGGGCCAGAGAATTGTAATTGATCCGATCACACGGATTGAAGGCCACCTTCGTATCGAAATCGAGGTGGCCGGCGGTAAGGTTGTCAATGCCTGGAGCTCCGGGCAAATGTTCCGGGGTATCGAAATGATCCTTCAGGGCAGGGACCCGCGGGATGCCCAGCATTTTGTCGGTCGTTCCTGCGGGGTCTGAACGTACATCCATTCTCTGTCCTCGGTGAGGGCAGTCGAAGATGCCGTTGGCGTTCAAATCCCCGATAACGCACGGTTGATAAGAAACCTCATGCATGGCGCGCAGTACCAGCATGATCATATCGTTCATTTCTATCATCTCCACGCGCTGGACTGGGTGGACATCGTCAGCGCGTTAAGTGCAGACCCCAAGAAAACCGCCACGCTTTCTGACAACGTCAGCGAAGCCCCGTGGGGTGGTGCCAGCTACTTCAAACAGGTGCAGCAGCGCATCAAGACCTTTGTGGACAGCGGTCAGCTGGGCCCCTTTGAAAATGCCTACTGGGGTCATTCGGCTTACAAGCTGCCGCCAGAGGCCAACCTGATGGCCGCGGCACACTACATCGAAGCCTTGCGCCTGCAGGCCAAGGCCGCCCGCATGCACGCCATCTTCGGCGGCAAGAACCCCCACCCGCAGTTCCTGGTGATTGGCGGTGTCTCCTGTGTGCGGGATCTCACCCCCGACCGTCTGGCGGAGTTTCTTTACATCACCAAGGAGACCCAGGACTTCGTCAAGAAGGTGTATATCCCGGATCTGCTGGCCGTGGCCTCTTTTTACAAGGACTGGGGCGGCATCGGCGGGACCACCAACTTTCACGCCTGGGGCGATTTCCCCGAAACGGCCAACGAGCCTGATAGCCTCTACATGCCGCGCGGCGTGGTCTACAACCGCGACATCGGCAATCCCCAGATGGCCAAGCAGGAAGACGTCACCGAAAGTGTGGCCCGTGCGTGGTACGACAAGAGCTCCCCGCTGCATCCCTACAAGGGGAAGACCGAGCCGTTGAAGGAGGACCCGAAGTACAACCCGAGCGCCGGCGACTACACCTGGATGAAGGCGCCCCGTGCCAACGGCAAGGCCTGTGAGGTCGGCCCGCTGGCGCGCGTTCTGGTGGCTTACGCTAAGGGGCACAAAGAGGTCGCCCCCATCGTCAACTCCGTGCTTAAAACCCTCGACGTACCCGCCACGGCGTTGTTCTCCACCCTGGGCCGCACGGCTGCCCGCGGTATCGAGACCGTCGCCGTCGGCGATCGCATCGAAGCATGGATGGGTGAGCTCATCGGCAACCTCAAGAACGGCAACACTGCAACCGTTGCTTCCTGGGAATTCCCGGAATACGGGGAGGGCGTCGGCCTCAACGACGTACCCCGCGGCTCGCTGGGTCACTGGTGCGTCGTCGAGGGCAACAAGATCAAAAACTACCAGTACGTGGTACCGTCTACCTGGAACCTTGGCCCCAGGGACGAAAAGGGCCAGTTGGGACCGGTCGAGGAGGCTCTCATCGGCACTCCCATTGCTGATCCCAAGCGGCCGCTGGAAGTCTTGCGGACCGTCCACTCCTTCGACCCCTGCATCGCCTGCGCGGTGCATGTGATCGATCCGGACTCCAACGAAGTCTACAAGATCAAGGCTCTCTAACACCATCGAGGCATTCCGCCGCCCTTCGGGGCGGCGGAATGTTTTTTCGGCCTTCCACCACCCCCCACGCAGAGAGCCCGTTTTTCCCGGCGTCTGTCCTTGATACCACGGCTTGAAAGCCCGGTGATTCGGTGTTACAGAAGCCGACTGCGCTGCTTTCGGCGGTGCGGAACAGTCGGGGAAGCCGATGGCGTTCAGCCCTCATGGCAGCGGGCCGAGCCCGCATGCATAAACCCGAACCCAACGGCCGAGCGATGGTGCTTCACCCACAAACCGCCCAGCATTGGAAATGTATGACATGACGGAAACCAACACCCCCCTGATCATGATCCTGGGCATCGGAAACGTCCTCTTTACCGACGAGGGCTTCGGCGTGCACGTCATTAAAAAAATCGAAGACCAGTATACCTTCCCGGAAAACGTCCGCGTGGTGGACGGCGGTGTACTGGGGGTTCATCTGCTGGGTGTCATGTCGGAAGCCGACCATCTCATTGTCGTCGACATTATTCGCAACAACGGGGTGCCGGGCAGCTTATACCGCATTGACGCCGAGGATGTACCCAATCGCATACGCGCTAAAAACTCCATTCACCAGATCGATTTTCTCGAAGCGCTCACGCTGTGTCAGGCCCTTGACAAGGTGCCTCAGACGGTCATTCTCGGCGTCGAACCCAAGGACATGGAAACCCTTGACGTGGATATGACGCCGGCGATCGCCGCTCAAGTAGACCCCATTATCGATCACGTGCTCAAGGAACTCGACCGCCTTGGTGTGACGTATACGAAAGGAAGCCACCCCTATGTGCCTCGCCATCCCTTCCAAAATTGTTGATATCAACGAACACGGCATTGCCACCATCGATGTGGATGGGGTTCAGCGCACTGCCAGCCTGTTGCTGCTGGAGGATGCCATTGTGGGCGACTATGTCATCGTTCATGCAGGATTCGCCATCTCCAAGGTCGACGAGGCGGCTGCCATGGAGTCGTTGCGCTACCTCAAGGAGGCGGCGGCGGCGGCGGCGGTGGATGGTCTGAACTCACCGCGCGAAACGGATGAATAGCCCCAGAATGGAGTTATTTCTGGATGCCCCCTGAAAACGTAATTGCCCGCCAATTAAGTGTTTACGGCATTGTGCAGGGTGTCGGATTTCGGCCGTTTATTTACCAACGCGCTCATCGACTGGGCCTCACCGGGCATGTGGCCAACACCAGTTCCGGCGTCACCATATTCGTTGAAGGCTTCCCCGCCGCGGTGAATGCCTTCACGGGCGCCATCGCCGACGATGCGCCCCCCTTGGCTCGCATCACGGAAATCTCTGAAACGCCCATCGATCCCACCGGCAGTAAAATTTTTCGAATCGTCACCAGCCAGCGGGAAACGTCACGCAACACGCTGATCTCCCCGGACGTGGCCGTGTGTGACGATTGCCTTCGCGAGCTTTTCGATCCGCGGGACCGCCGCTACCGATACCCCTTCATCAACTGCACCAACTGTGGCCCCAGATACACCATCATCGATGATGTCCCCTACGACCGCCCCCATACCAGCATGCGGCATTTTGTCATGTGTCCCGACTGCCAGAGCGAGTATGACGATCCCATGGACCGCCGGTTTCACGCCCAGCCCAATGCCTGCCCGGTCTGCGGCCCGCAGGCGGCGATCTTCGATGTTCGTCGGCAAGGGGCAGCGCATGGCGATCCGGTTCGCACCGCCGCCAAACTGCTGAGGGAAGGAAAGATCCTCGCTGTCAAGGGGCTGGGTGGATTTCATCTGGCTGTCGACGCATTCAACGACACCGCGGTGAAGCGGCTGCGGCGGCTAAAACGGCGGGAGGAAAAACCGTTTGCCATGATGGTGGCATCCATGGATCGGGCTGACGCCATTGCCGAGATGAGAGAGGAAGACGCCGCGCTCATGACCTCGCCGCAGCGCCCCATTGTCCTGGTGAAGAAAAGGAACGGCAATACCATTGCAGCGTCGGTGGCGCCCGAAAATCGGTATTTCGGCATCATGCTGCCCTATACCCCCCTTCATCACCTGATCATGGCGGAAGGTTTCCAGGCCCTGGTGATGACGAGTGCCAACCTCAGCGATGAGCCCATCTGCATCGACAACGATGAAGCGTTTTCCAGGCTCGAAGGCATCGCCGATGCCCACCTGAACCACAACCGTGACATTTATCTGCGCAGCGACGACGCCATCGTGCGTAGCGCTGCCGGCCGGCATCGGTTCCTGAGGCGCTCGCGTGGATATGTGCCGGTGCCGGTGTTTCTGAAGCAGACACAACCGCCGGTGCTGGCCTGCGGAGCCTTGCTCAAGAACACCGTCTGTCTGACGCGCAGCGATCACGCCTTCCTCAGCCAGCACATCGGGGATTTGGAAAACGCGGAGACGCTTTCTTTTTTTGAACTCACCGTGAAGCACCTGCAGCGGATTCTGGATGTCACCCCGGAACTGGTGGCCCACGACCTGCACCCGGACTATCTGAGCACCCAGTATGCCATGGCGCTGGAGGGCGTCGCCAAAGCAGGTGTCCAGCACCACCACGCCCACATCGTCGCCACCATGGCCGAGCACCATTTGGATGGTCCGGTGATCGGGCTGAGCTTTGACGGCACCGGCTACGGCGTGGACGGGAAAAGCTGGGGCGGAGAAGTCCTGGCAGTCACCCCGGCGCGGTTCGCCCGGCTGGCGCACATGGACTATGTTCCCATGCCGGGCAGCAACGCGGCCATCCGTGAACCGTGGAGAATGGCGGTCAGTTACCTCCTGAAAACCTATGGGTGCGAGATCCTCTCCCGGCAGCTGCCCATGTTTTCAACGTTGGATCCCCCGTCCGTTGAGACCGTGGCGGCCATGGCCGTCAAGGGATTCAATTCGCCGGAGACATCCAGCATGGGGCGCCTGTTCGATGCGGCGGCGGCCATTGCCGGCATTCGAAACACGGTTCGTTACGAGGGCCAGGCAGCCATGGCGTTGGAGATGGCTGCAGACCGGTCGGTTACCGCCGCTTACGATTACGACTGGATCAGTGAAGACGGGTGCTACCGGCTTTTCCCCGAACCCATCATTCGCGGGGTGACAGAGGACGTGCTGTCCGGCAAACCCATTGCCGTAATAAGCATGGCGTTTCACAACACACTGATCGGCTTGTTCACGGGTCTTTGCCGGCAATTGCGCACCGATACCGGGATGGATCGTGTGGCGATGGGCGGCGGCGTCTTTCAAAACGCCATCTTGCTCGAAGGCCTGACCCGCAGCCTCGAGGCGGGCGGCTTCAAGGTCTACAGCCCGCAGCTGGTGCCGGCCAACGATGGCGGCATTGCGCTGGGCCAGGCCGTGGCGGCGGCCGCCATGGTGACGGAGGGGCTGAACGACGGTGCACCAACGCCGTGGAGAAAAACAACGGCAGACCCGCAACCGGGTGCCGGCGCAACGCCGGCATGAACCCCATCGGTATCCCGGGCGCGCGGAGCAAGACTCGGGATCCAGGGTAAATACAAGCATCGGGCGGATTCACCACAGTGCGCACAGACGCAGAGAACACCAGAAGCATTTAGGTGACATATGGCCATCAAACATGCCGACGAATACCGGGACCCCGAAGCGGCCCAGGCGCTGCTTCGGAAGATCCGTGCAGCGAGCCGCACCCCGATACGCATCATGGAGGTGTGCGGCACACACACCGTGGCACTCTTCCGCAGTGGGGTGCGGGATTTGCTGCCCGACACCATCACCCTGCTCTCGGGTCCGGGGTGCCCGGTTTGCGTGACCGCACAGGGTGAAATCGATGCGTTTATCACGCTGGCTCGGATACCAGGGATGACCATCGCCACCTTTGGCGACCTCATGCGGGTGCCCGGGTCCGACAGCTCTCTTCAGCGGGAACGCGCTGCCGGCAGGGATATTCGCATGGTGTACTCCACCATGGACGCCATCACACTGGCACGGGAGCATCCGGAGCGTCAGGTGGTATTTCTCGGTGTTGGATTCGAAACGACGGCCCCCACGATAGCCGCTTCGGTGCTTGCCGCCCAGGCTGGAGGTCTGTCGAACTTCAGCGTTTATGCGGCCCACAAGCTGGTGCCGCCGGCGCTCGAGGTGCTGATGGCAACGGAGGGCATGGCCGTTGACGGTCTTTTATTGCCCGGTCACGTATCGGTGATCATCGGCGCCGATGCCTATCGCTCTGTTTTCACAACCAGCAGGATCCCGATGGTGGTGGGCGGTTTCGAGCCCACAGACCTGCTTCAGGCCATTCACCTGTTGGTGCAGCAGATCGAGGGCGGGTCGCCGGCGCTGGAAAACGCCTATCCTCGTGCCGTCACCTCGGCTGGCAATGTCAGGGCACGCGAGGTGATGGATACTGTCTTTACACATTCCGATGCGGTATGGCGTGGTATCGGCGTCATTCCCGGCAGCGGTCTCGCTTTTCGGGAGTCCTATGCCGCCTTTGATGCGGCACGAAAGTTTTCGGTCGACGTGGACGATGTCCCCGAACCGCCGGGGTGCGCCTGCGGCGACATTCTTATGGGATTGAAGATTCCGCCGGCGTGCGCGCTGTATAAAAAACGCTGCACGCCCGTCAATCCAGTGGGGCCGTGCATGGTTTCCAGCGAGGGGACCTGTGCCGCCTACTACCGCTATCATCAGTCGTGAGCAAAAAAGGGGAACCACGCGTACACGGAGGTCACGGAGATTGCGCTGCGACTGCAGCGTAATAGCTGCCAAATACCGGTTTTTCTCCGTGGTTCCAAGCGATTTTGCAGTTTCATCAACCGATTGAATTGAGATGAAGCCTTATGAAACCTGATCAGATTCTTCTGGACCATGGCAGCGGCGGCAAGATGTCCCACGCCCTCACCACCGAACTGATGCTGCCGGCCTTTGCCAATGCCGCGCTGGATCAGCTTCACGATGGCGCGGTGGTGGAAGTCAGCGGTCTTCGGTTGGCCTTTTCCACCGACACCTACGTGGTGGACCCCATTTTCTTCCCTGGAGGCAACATCGGTGATCTCGCCGTCAACGGCACCGTCAACGACATCAGCATGTGCGGTGCCCGACCGCTATTCATTAGTGCCGGCATGATCCTGGAGGAAGGGCTTCCCATGGAAGACCTCCGAAAGATCGTGAATACCATGGCCGCGGCCGCCCGCGCCGCCGGTGTTCAAGTGGTTACCGGTGACACCAAGGTCGTTCCGCGAGGCACCGCGGACAAGATCTTCATCAACACTGCCGGCGTGGGAATTGTCTTTGAGGGCATCTCGGTGACGGCCGGAAACGCGCGACCGGGCGATCGGGTGATCCTCAGCGGTACTATCGCCGATCACGGCATGACCATCATGACCCTGCGGGAGGGATTGGCCTTTGACGCTGACTTTACCAGCGACAGCGCGCCACTGAACCATATGGTGGCACGGATGCTGGAGGCCTGCCCTGATATTCGGGTGCTGCGCGACCCCACCCGGGGCGGCGTAGGAACGGCCCTCAACGAGATCGCCCAGCAAGCGGGTGTCGGGATTCGTATCAGGGAAGTGGACATCCCGGTGAGACCCCAGGTGGCCGGCGTCTGCGAGCTGTTGGGATTCGATCCCCTCTATGTGGCCAATGAGGGAAAACTGTTGGCCGTGGTGCCGGCGGAGGCCAGCGATGCCGTGATGGCGGCAATGACGGCGGACCCGCTGGGGCGGGACGCGGTCGTTATTGGCGAGGTCGTGGACACCCACCCGGGCAAGGTGTTCATGACCACGCGGATTGGCGGCCTCCGCATTGTGGACATGCTGTCTGGGGAGCAGCTCCCTCGGATCTGCTAGCGTAGAATGAAATTCCCAAATTTGATGGATCCGTAGAAAGTCTGAATTCTCCAAATTGTCATTCCGAGGAGCTTGCGACGAGGAATCTCAATATGCCGTAATTTTAAGGTTTTCTGATTGACACCCAGATCCCTCGCTACGCTCGGGATGACATCTGAGGGTTTTTACGGCTTTATCAAATTTAGTACTTCAAGCAAAACTTCAGGAAAATAGGGGGCCAATGGTTGCTGTCCGCTGTCGTCATTATGCATTGACTGCAATGCTTTTCGCCGCGCTGCTGATCGCCTGCGGCGGGCCGGAAGAAATTCAGATTGCCGGGCGCACCATGGGAACCACCTATCTCGTTAAGATCGTTGCCCGCGGCCGTATCGATCTCGCCGGGCTGAAGCAGCGCATCGATGAACGCCTCGAATCCATCAACCACAGTATGTCCACCTACCGGGCCGACAGCGATATCAGTCGGTTTAACACCGTCGCGTCGGCGGGCGTGCCGGTTGCCGTCTCCCCGGATTTTATCGCTGTTCTAAAGGTCGCCCGCGAGTTGCACGACATCACGGGCGGGGCCTGGGACGGCACCATCAAACCCGTCATTCATCTTTGGGGATTCGGCAACACCAACCGCCCAAAGGCGGTGCCGTCTCCCGAAGCCATCGCGGCGGCCCTTGTCAAGACAGGGTTTGAGCATATCCGGGTCCATGACGGCGCTGCCATCGCCAAGACCTTGCCCGGACTTACCCTGGATCTGGCATCCATCGCCAAAGGGTATGGGGTGGATGCCGTCACCGACACTTTGCGGCGTGAAGGATTCAGCGATTTTCTGGTGGAGATCGGGGGAGAGGTGTTTGCCGCCGGTTTCAGAAAGGACGGACAGCCTTGGCGGGTCGGCGTCAATTTCCCTGCGCCGGACGCCCCGGCTGACCAGGTTTTTCGTGCGGTGCCTATCAGCAATCACGCCTTGGCAACGTCCGGTGACTATCGCAATTATTTCATCCAGCAGGGTCAGCGGTACTCTCATATTATCGACCCGCGCACCGGGCGGCCGGTGACCCATGGCGTGGTCAGTGTTTCCATCTACGCACCGAACTGCACGCTGGCCGACGGACTGGCCACCGGAATCATGGTCATGGGGGCCGAGGCCGGTCTGGCGCTGCTGGAAACACTGCCTTCCGTGGAAGGTTTTATCATTGAGGCCGCTGCAGACGGCGGTTTTATCGCCTCCGCTACCCCGGGCTTTCCTGGAGAGACGCGCACTCGGTAAAACCGATTGACTTCGATTGGGTGGCCACTTAGAATATCTTTCGCCCATCCTGGAGCATTGCCGTCATCATCGAAATCACTCATGGCGAGATGAGGAGCATCACATGAACGAGATGCCTTCGGGCCGTCGCTTTTCCTACAGCAAGGCGCTGGATTGGATGCTGGCACGGCCGGTGACAGTGATCGGCATGGTGTTGTGCGCTACGATCCTTTTTGCTGTCCAAATCCCCCGGTTGACTTTCAGTACGTCCGTTTACGACCTCATCATTGAAGACTTGCCGGAGACCCGCAACTACGAGGCATTCAAATCGATCTTTGGCTCCGATGAAATCATCCGCATCGTCGTCAAGGCCGAAGATGTCTTCACCGACGAGACGTTCCAATTCCTGACGCTGCTCTCTGACAACGCGGCGGGTATCAAGGGCGTTCGCCGGGTCATCAGTCTCCCCACTGTTCGAAAAGCCGTTGATATGACCGGTGATTGGACGCTTTCCCGATTTCGGGAGGTCATAGCGCCGGTGCGGCTCTTCGACCGAAACATGATCTCCGCGGACGCCACCGAAACGGTGCTCACCCTTGTTTTGGATGTCGACGCCGACCCCGCTGCCGTCATTGGAGAGGTCGACGCATTGATGGCGGCGCACCCGCCGGCGCTGTCTCTTTACCAAATCGGGATGCCGCTGGTTTCGCAGGCGCTTGAACAGTTCACCCGAAGGGACTTTTTCAGTCTTCCCCCGGTCACGTTTTTCGTCATCGCCGTCATCTTGATGGTGCTCTATCGCTCCTGGCGGGGTCTCATCCTTCCATTGCTGAGCGTGAGCCTCTGTCTGGTTTGGACCTTTGGTTTCATGGCGATGACGGGGATCCCCCTGTCCATGCTCACCATGATCGTTCCCGTGTTCCTCATCGCCGTGGGCACCGCTTACTGCCTGCATATCATGTCAGAATACGAGCATGTGCGGGGCCGGTCCGAATCCGCTGTCGATGCGGTTCGGGAAACGTTCTCCGCCATTTCATTTCCCACCATACTCGCCATATCAACCACCATCATCGGTCTGGGTTCACTGCTGCTGAACCATATCCCGACCATTCGCGAGTTCGCCGTATTCTCCTGTTTCGGCATGGTCTCACTACTGGCTGTCGTGCTGACGTTGATGCCGGCAATCCTGGCGAAAGTGCCGTTCCGGCAGAAACCGGATGCCCCCCGGCGATTCACCACATCCCTGGTCGATCGCGCCATCGAGTTGATCATCCACATCAACCTGAACCGTCAGCGACTGGCATTCGGCGTAATCGGTGCATTTTCGCTGTTCTGCCTGGTGGGGGTCTTCCTGATTCGCGCGGAGACAAATCCTGTCGGCTATTTTCGCGCCGATGCCGATGTGAGCCGCAATTTTCACGACATTTATCAAAAACTCTCCGGCAGCTTTCCCATCAACATCGCCATGGGAAGCAGCGAGGAGGAGTATTTCGGCACCCTCGATCATCTGAAAGAGATTGCCCGGTTGCAGGAATATCTGGACAAGTTGCCTGGGGTGGACAAGACGATCAGCTTTGTCGACTACCTCATGCTGGTCAGATACGCATCCAACGGCTACGATCCAGCGTACTACGCCCTGCCCACCGCGCAGTGGGAAGTGCGGATGCTGCTTAACAAGTTTCGCATGATGCTGGGGGAAGACATGTACCAGCGGTTCATGACGGAAACGTTGAACCGCACCAATATCACGATGTTGACGCACTTGACCGGCTCGACGGAATTTATCGATACGCGAAAACAAATCCTGGCGCATGTGCGAACCGATTTTTCCAAAGACATCACCTGGGACGTCACCGGTTTTGGCATGGTGATCTCCCAGAGCAGCCAATTGCTTACCAGCGGTCAGGTCAAGAGTCTGTCCCTCACCATGGTGCTGGTTTTCGGCATCATGTTTTTGCTCTTTTTATCGCGCATTGTTGGCGCCGTCGCCCTGGTGCCCAATTTATTCCCCATCCTTGTCAATTTCGGGATCATGGGTTGGCTGGGCATCGAACTGTCCATGTTCACCAGTCTCATCGCCAGCATCGCCATCGGTCTGGCGGTGGATGACACCATCCACTATATGGTGCGCTACAACCGCGAGTTTAAGAAAGATCTCGATGACCGGCGCGCCCTTGAAGAGACCATCCGGCAGATCGGCAGACCCATTATTTTCACTACGCTGACCATCAGCATCGGTTTTGCGGTCCTGGCCTTTTCCAGCTTCAAGGCCACAGCCATCTTCGGCCTCATGATGGTGGTGACCATGGTGTCGGCGCTGATCGGAGACCTCGTTTTGCTGCCGTCATTGATGCTGCATGTGGAGTTGGTGACCATCTGGGATCTGGTGCGGTTGAAAATGGGCAGTGAGCCACGGTTCGGAATTCCCCTTTTCAACGGGTTGTCCAGGACGCAGGTGCACTACATTCTCATGGCCGGTACTATCCGCACCATCAACGCCGGAGAGGTGCTGTTCCGCAAAGGGGATGCCAGCGATTCCATGTACACCCTGATATCCGGTGAGATGGCGGTGATCGACCACGATAAGGACTGGGAGCCCGGCCGCGGGGGGGGTGTACAGAAAATCCTTAAATGCATCTACAAAGGGGACACCCTGGGTGAAATGGGGCTGCTGCGGGGGGCGCCGCGCTCGGCGACCATTGCGGCCACCACCAACGGCGAACTGCTCCAGATTAACCTCAAGATGATAGACCGGCTTCAGTGGCTGTATCCACCGGCCGCGCGGCGCTTTTTTCTCAACCTCATGACCATTCTTTGCGACCGGGTGGAGCAAACGTCGCACTGCCTCATGGAGACCAACCTTGTCGATGACGTCACCGGCATCTTCAATCGCAAGGGATTCTTTTCCAATCTGGAAACCGAGACGTATCGATGCACCCGGTATCAATCGGGCATGAGCCTGTGTCTGATGAGACTGGTTGTCGAGGAGAGCGCCGATTGCACAACGCATCTTCCCACCGGCATTGGAGATCAGACGCTGGCGAGCTTTACCAAAATCCTCGACCGGCAGCGCCGTCGGTGCGATTTTCTCGGGCGTCTGGATCACAACACGTTCGCGCTGATCATGCCCCACACGGACGTGGCCGATGTCGAAATTCTCTGCCAGCGGATGATGGGCGTCATCCCGCACCAATGGATGTCCGCCGGGAACGGTCTGCGAATACGGTACGGCATTGCCGGGATGGGGCCGGGCAGCCCAGGAGACTGCAACCGCCTGTTGGATCTGGCCCAGGAAGACCTCGAAAAGCGACCCAAAACCTTTTTGGGTCGCTCTGAGGGTTGATGAAACGGTAAAAAGTAGCAAAAAGGACGATTTCGTAAAATGTTCGAGA
>CAYUOU010000098.1:0-13987 GCA_964446485.1 uncultured Desulfobacterales bacterium
GTGCATCCACGCGGTGTTTCAACTGGAACCCGGCGGATGCGTGGTAAACCCGGAAGTCGGGCGGGAGTACTTGCTGGCAGCCGACGACAGGGCGGCCCGGCCCAAAACGGTCCTGGTGATCGGTGCGGGGCCGGCCGGCATGGGGGCGGCGCGCAGGGCTGCCATCCGCGGCCACCGCGTCGTGCTTTGTGAAGAAACCGCTCATATCGGGGGCCTCCTGCGGCTGGCGGCCGTCCCCCCGGGCCGCGGCGAAGTGGGCGACATCATCGCCTGGCTCAACCGTGAGATGGGTTGGCACGGCGTGGAAGTGCGTCTCAACACGCCGGTCAACGAGGCCGTGCTGGACGGCATCAACCCGGACATCGTCATTCTGGCCACGGGAAGCATGCCCGAAATGCCCATCATCAAAGGGCTGTTCACCACCGACATGGATCTTTGCACGGTGACGGAAATCCTCGACGGAAAGATCACCGGCGACACGGTGGCGATCATCGGCGGGGGGCAGGCGGGACTGCTGGCGGCGGATTTTCTGGCGGAGAAAGGGAAATCGGTGGTTGTGCTGAACCGAAGACGCCATTTTGCCGAAGAAATGTCGGCCAACGACCGCTTCTACCTGCGCGAGCGCCTCAAGCGCGACACGGTCACCCTGTTCAAGGGGGTCGCCATCCGCGAAGTATATAAGGGCAGCCTATCGTTCAGCGTCTCCGGCGACACGGTAACACTGGGTGACATCGACACGATCGTGGTGGCGGAATCCATGGCATCGGTGCGGGAGGCAAGCCGCCTCTTGAAAAAACGCGGTGTGCCCGTCCATATCATCGGTGACGCCAAGACCCCCCGCAACCTCATGCTGGGCCTGGCCGAGGCGGACGAAATCGCCAGGGAGATTTGAGGCCCCAACACTGATGAAACGGTAAAAAGTAGCAAACCGGATAAAGGGACGGCGCATGGACAGAAAGTCCACTATTGATTCTGACAAAACCGTTTCCATTTCTTCAAAGTTACAGCGCCGCCGCCAGGCAGGCACCTTCGTAGATGGCCCGCTCGGCGTCCAGCTCAGCGGCCAGTTTGGCGCCGCCGATGACGTGTATCGGAATGCCCGCTGCCTTCAACGGGTCGTAGAGATCGTCGAGGGGTTCTTGCCCGGCACAGATGACGACCGTATCGGCCAGGATGCAGCGCGCCTCGCCGCTTTTTTCGACATGAAGGCCGTCCGTGTCGATGCGGCGATAGGTGATTCCCGTAACGCCCTGCACATGGCGCTGCTTCAGGGCGGCCCGATGTATCCACCCCGTGGTCTTCCCGAGCCGGGCACCGATTTTTTCCCCCTTGCGCTGGAGCAGCGTCACTTCGCGCGACGGTGCCGGCATCGAGGCCGGCATCAACCCGCCGGGGTCGGTGTATGAAGCGTCGATACCCCATTCCTTGAAGAAAAGATCGGCTTCAACAGCGGTGGATGGCCCCGCGTGGGCAAGATAGACGGCCGTGTCGATGCCGATGCCGCCAGCTCCCATGATGGCCACCCGGCGCCCCACGGGGGCCCCGTGGCGAAGCACGTCCACGTAGCTGAGCACATGAGGGAGATCGGCGCCGGGAAGCGACACGCGGCGGGGCACCACGCCGGTAGCCAGCACCACGACATCGAAGCCGGCGTCTACAATCATGTCGATGGAAACCGAAGTCCTCAGCCGGGTATCCACACCGGTCTGATCCAGACGACGCCCGAAGTAGCGCAAGGTTTCGTTGAACTCTTCCTTTCCCGGTATCCGCAAGGCCATCGTCAATTGGCCGCCGATCTCACCGGCCTTTTCAAACAGGGTGACCTGGTGACCGCATTCGGCGGCCACCGTAGCGCAGCTCAAGCCCGCGGGGCCGGCACCCACCACGGCAATCCGCTTGGGCGTCTTCGCAGGGAAGTAATTGAGTTCGGTTTCACGCCCGGCACGGGGATTCACCAGGCAATTGGCGATGCGGCCCTGGAAGATGTGATCCAGACAGGCCTGGTTGCAGGCGATGCAGGTGTTGATGTCTGCCGAACGGCCTTCGGCAGCCTTGTTGACGAATTCGGCGTCGGCCAGAAAGGGTCGCGCCATGGAGACCATGTCGGCATCACCCCGGGACAAAACTTCTTCGGCCACTTCGGGCGTGTTGATGCGGTTGCTGGTGATGAGGGGAATGTCGATGGCGGCCTTCAGCCTGGCCGTGACCCAGGTGAACGCCGCACGAGGGACCATGGTGGCGATGGTGGGGATTCTGGCCTCGTGCCAGCCGATGCCGGTGTTGATGAGCGTGGCGCCGGCGGCAGCAATTTCACGTGCCAGAAGGACCACTTCTTCCCAGGAACTGCCGCCTTCCACCAGATCCAACATGGACAATCGGTAGATGATGATAAAATCGGTGCCCACTGCCTCTCGCACCGCGGTCACCACGGCCCGTGGGAATCGGATGCGGTTTTCATAGGGACCGCCCCAGTCATCTTCACGCTGGTTCGTGCGGGCGGCAATGAATTGATTGATCAGATACCCTTCGGAACCCATGATCTCGACACCGTCATACCCCGCAAGGCGCGCCAGGCGCGCGCATTGCGCAAACGCGGCGATATGACCCTGGATATCGTCCTCAGTCATCTCCCGGGGTGTAAAGAAGTTGATGGGCGCCCTTATGGCCGACGCGCTCACCAGTGCTTCGTGAAAGGCATATCGACCGGTATGAAGGATCTGCAGGGCGATTTTACCCCCGGCATTGTGAACGGCCGTGGTGATGATGCGGTGTTGATCGGCTTCGGCCTCGGTGGTGAGCATGGCCCCCCCGTCGGCCACACGGCCCTCGGGGTTGGGAGCGATGCCGCCGGTGACAATGAGACCCGCGCCGCCGGCGGCCCGTTCGGCAAAGTAGACGGCCAGCTTCTCGAAACCGTCCGGGGCCTCCTCGAGGCCGGTGTGCATGGATCCCATGAGCACCCGGTTGTTGAGTTGGGTGAAACCCAGATCCAGGGGGGCCAGCAGGTGGGGATACGGGGTATGGGGCATTTTCATTACCTCCACTGTCGGTGTTATCGGGTCGTCCGCGCGAACGCTATGGGTCGTGCGCATTTCAAGACCGGCGCGCTATGAAGCCCTCCGCCTTTTGCAACCTTGGGGTAAACGTGACTTCAGATGGCGCCCGACCTGTCGAGTGTACCACAGTCGGCCCGTTGTACCCAGCACGGAGCAGCCTCCGGGACACAGAAACCCCTTGACTTCGACACTCCGGTCGTTAATATGGGCCCGCTATAATCAATCATATCAACTTTTAGAGGTGCGATATGCCGGTCTACGAATTTGAATGCAAACAGTGCGGCGAGGTGACAGAGGATCTCGTGCGCATGGGCACCCAATCCATCCCATGCCCGCAATGCAGCCAAAAAGCCGAGAAAATCCTTTCTGCCTGCTCATTCGAACTCAAGGGTGGCGGCTGGTACGCCGACGGGTACGCTTCAAAGAAAAGCTGACGATTTCCACTGCCGGAATATGCCTTTGCCTTGCACATCACCCGGCAGTCGTGTTTTTGACCTCCGCACCGCTCAATGCCCCAAGGCTGCCAGATTTCTCTTTGCCGCATGCCGACCGCGATGTGGCATCTCAACATGACATCCCCGCCGCCGACCAGAATCCGGCCAGCGTTTCTTGAAGGGCACCGGTGTTGCTGATCGTGCGCGATCGCCACGCAGCCAGCAGCAAATCGGCGTAGGCGGCGGTGCCGTAGCGCGTATCCACCAATACGACGACGCCCCGGTCCAATTCGGACCGGATCACCCGGCCGGCGGCCTGCAGCACCCGGTTGATGCCGGGAAACCGATAGGCAAAGGCAAAGCCGCGCCCCTCCCGCTCCTGGAAATACGCCCGAATGAGTTCCTGCTCCAGGGACACCCCCGGAAGGCCGACCCCGATCACCACGGCACCGCTCAATCGCTCCCCCACCAGGTCGATGCCCTCGGCAAATATGCCGCCCATGACGGCAAACCCCACGACCGGTAGATCCGAATCGGCATCGAACTGTTCGATAAAAGCGTGCCGCGCGGCTTCGCTCATTTCCGGTTCCTGCAAAGACAGGCGGAATCCTTCAGGGGGGTTCAGGATGAACCGTTCGTGCACCCGGGCCATGTAGGCGTAAGAGGGGAAGTAAAAGAGGTAATTGCCGGGCCGAGCGGCCAGTACCGCCCCGAGCAGGTCGCAAAGAGCCCCTTCGGTGGCCGCCCTTTCGCGGTATAGGGTGGACACATGCCGGGCGCGCACAACGGCCAGCCGCTCCGGGGGAAAGGGAGACGGCAACTGGGTCAGCCCAGTTTCCCGGTGAACCCCCAGCAGCCTGTGAAAATATTCACCCGGGGACAGCGTGGCGCTGAAAAGCACCACGGCCCGACAGCGCGCCATGACTCCGGCGAGTTGCCGGGAAGGGTCGAGGCAAAAGAGTTTCACCCTGAGATCTTTACCCTCGGCGGTGTAACAGGTCATGTAGTCCGACGCATATGCCTCGGCCACCCGCAGAAACCCCAGGGTGTTGAAATACAGCGCCAGAAGCGCCTCTGCCTCAGGGTCCCCGGTCGAAGCCATTAAAACGGGTTCGCTGTCTTTGCAAAACCGGCGCAGCAGTGGGTAGAGCGGTTCGGGTGCGGCCGATTGCGCGATTCCGTCGGGGCCTGGGGCCGCCTGTTTCAGCGCCTCCAGCATCCATGTGTTGATGCGTCCCAAGTCGCTGTAAAGTTTAGGCTGAGTCTTTTTCAACGAGCGGCGCACGTCAAGAAATGCCTGTTTGGAGAGATCGGCGGAGAACATCTCGCGGGCCCGGCCCACCAGGTTGTGGGCCTCATCCACCAGGAGCACCACCTGGCGCTGCGTTTCCTGGATTATCCCTTTTAAGCTCACCCGGGGATCGAAGGCATAGTTGTAATCGCAGACGATGCAGTCGGCCAGGGCGGCCAGTTCCAGCGACAGGGCAAAGGGACACAGGTCGTTTGCCCGGGCCGCCGCTTCAATGACATCGCGATCGAGAATGTCATGCTCGAAAAACACCTCACGGCCGCCGGCCAGGCGATCGAAATAGCCGGCGGCATAGGGACAGGTGTCCGCCTGGCAGGCGCTTTCGGGAAGAAAACAGGTCTTGTCCTTGGCCGTCAGCAGCACGGCCTTAATCCGCAACCCTTTGTCGGCAAGCCGCTCCAGGGCCTCTTTGGCGGCACGCTGGCCGGTGGTGCGCGCCGTGAGGTAGAACAGCGCTGTGGGCGGCAGCGCCGGCAGACATTTGACGGCGGCAAACAGCACCCCCATGGTCTTGCCGATGCCCGTCGCCGCTTGAATCATTGCCTGGCGTCCCTCAAGCAAGGTCCGATAGGTTGTCACCGCCATGGATCGCTGACCGGGTCGAAACTGGGGGAAGGGAAATGCCAGATGCCGAATGGTGGCATCGCGAAGCCGCGACCACGCGTCCATGCGCCTGGCCCATCGGGCATAGCGCGCCACCAGGTCGTTGAACAGGATTTCCAGATCGCTGAAAACCCATGCTTCCTGGAACGTTCGGACCTCCCCCGTATCGACGTGAATGTAAGTCAAGTGAACATCGATTTGGGCAAGCCGGTGCTCATCCGCATAAAGATAGGCGTAGACGCGGGCCTGTCCCCAGTGTTCCGGCGCGGCTTCCTGGTCAAGTGCGTCGAGATCCCGGGTCGTTGTCTTGATCTCCTCAATGATGGGGCGCTCCGGGAAGGCAAAGACGCCGTCCATGCGACCATTCACCTGAAGCAAAATCCCTTCTATGGCGACGGTTTTGGCCACCGTCACCTCGGCACGGTATTCCGGCGGCCGTTGGCGCTGGAGTTGCTGGTGCAGCCGGATCCCCTCCAGGGCGCGGCGCGATCCGGCGAATTCGAATAGCAGATCGCCGCCGCCCAGAACGAAGCTCACCAGCACCCGGACGGGAACCGGTATGGTCGGCGCAGGCGTCCCTGAACCGATGTCGGGAATGTCGATGGCGGTTTCCATCATGAGCGGGTCGCATGCCTTCTTATTGTGGGGCGCGTCGCGGTGACGCCGCGCCCGCCACCTTAAAGGCGAACCCCTCCAGAATCAAGGGCGGTCGGCCATTCGGTGCCGTTCCGTGTTTGACACCCCCGAGGGTTTGTTCCTATGATCGTTTTCCATGAACCCATCGCCGGTAGGCGGCGCGAGCACCAACGGAACAACGGCCGGCGACGGCCACCACCACAAGGACACAATCATGGCGAATCTCCATCGCACGGTTTTCCACAAGCACCACGTTGCTCTCGGCGCCACCATGGTGCCTTTCGGCGGATGGGACATGCCCGTCCAGTATCCTGACGGCATCATCCAGGAGCACTTGGCCACCCGAAAAGGGGCCGGTATTTTCGATGTCTCCCACATGGGGCGATTTATTTTCACCGGAAAGGATGCCCTGCCAATGCTCCAGCACACCCTTTCCAACAATGCTGCTGCCCTGGAGGAAGGCGAGAGTCACTACACGCTCATCCCGGACGCGGCCGGCGGCGCCGTGGACGACGCCTATTTGTATCGGTTCACCCCCGCCGCCTATCTGCTGGTGGTCAACGCCGCCAACCGGGAAAAGGACTGGGACCATCTCATGTCCTTCAAAAACGGCTTTCCCGAGACGGCAGTGACCGACCGCACCATGGACATGGCCATGCTCAGCCTCCAGGGGCCGACGGCCAAGAAGGTGCTTCAACAGGTGCTGGACCCCGGCGCACCAATGCCCAGGCCCATGCGAAACGAGCTGGGCATCGCGCGGATGGGAGATGCCGAGATCTGGATCGGCCGAACCGGGTATACCGGAGAGCCGCTGTGTTTCGAGCTGTTTTTCGATGCCATCCACGCTGACGTCATCTGGCAAAAACTCCTGACAGCCGGGGGGGGGCCTGTGGGACTCGGGGCCAGAGACACGCTGCGGCTGGAAGCCGCCCTTCCCCTGTACGGTCACGAGATGGGCGATGGACCCGACGGCCGCCCCATCCCCATTTTCGCCTCTCCCCTGGCGCGGTTTGCCGTGAGCTTTTCGCCCCTCAAAGGCGATTTCGTGGGCAAGGCGGCCCTGGCTCGGCAGTTTGCGGCCTTCCAAAAGCTCCTGGATCGGGACTACCGCCTGGCGGCGGATTTGCCCCAGCGCATCTTTCCTTTCGTTTTAGAAGGCAAGGGCGTGGCGCGGGCGGGCTGCCCCGTGCTTCGAAACGATGATACCGTGGGCATGGTCACCAGCGGCACAATGGTTCCCTACTGGCAGTTCACCGGCGAGGGCATCGCCTCCCGCATCACCGACCAAAAGGCCATGCGAGCCGTGGGCCTGGCCCTGGTGGACAGCCGCCTGGAAGACGGTGACCGGGTGGAAATCGACATCCGGGGGCGCCGGGTGCCGGCCTTACTGGTGCCCTACCTGCTGCGCAGCGAAGCGCCGCCCCATGCCCGCCCCATCACGTGTCATACACCGGAAGAAACCTCGCCCCTGACATCCGCGGTCGCCCGCGGCATCACCGCCGCCAAAGGGCTGGTCACCAAGACCATCGACAACCACGTGTGGCGGCAGCGGGACTGCATCAACCTCATCCCTTCTGAAATGACGCCTTCCCGGCTGGTTTCCCTGCTCTCCATCACCGACCCGGTAGGGCGCTATGCCGAACACAAACCGGTAAAAGCCTTCTGCGACAATGAAGTGTTCTACTACCAGGGCACCGATTTCATCGCCGCCGTGGAGATGGAAATCCGCGCCCAGGTGGCCGCTTTTCTGGGGTGCTCGCAGGTGGAAACGCGCCCCGTCAGCGGGCAGATGGCCAATATGGCCTTTTTCAGCGCTATGGTGGATCACCGCAACCGGTCTGATCGCAAGCGCGAGCAGGCGCGGATGAGCGCCATCATGAACCACCACATCATTCGCGGCGGCCATCTCAGCGCCCAGCCCATGGGGGCGCTGAGAGATTTCGTGGCCCGCGATCCGCGCACGGAAAAACCGGCCGTGGTGAACTTTCCCGTGTTGTCCCACAACCCCTACCAGATCGACATCCCGGCCTGCCGGGAACTCATGGCCGAACACCCGCCCGAATTGATCATTCTGGGAAAGAGCATGATCCTTCACCAGGAACCGGTAGCGGAAATTCGCGCCATGGTAAACGACCTGGGCTTGTCCTCAGTAATCCTCTACGACATGGCCCACGTGCTGGGGCTGGTGGGCCCGCATTTCCAGCAGCCCTTCGCCGAAGGGGCCGATATCGTCACCGGATCTACCCACAAAACCTTCTTCGGCCCCCAGCGTGGCATCGTTGCCGCCGACGTGGCGGAAACCGACCCGGCCTGGGAGCTTTGGGAGGCCGTGGGCCGCCGCAGCTTCCCCGGCAGCACCAGCAGCCACCATCCGGGGACGCTCCTGGCGCTGTTGATGGCCGTCTATGAAATGAACGCTTTCAAGGACACCTATCAGCCGGCGGTTATACGAAACGCCAAAGCCTTTGCCGCGGCCCTTGCCGATCTGGGAATGACAGTGGCCGGGGATCCGGATATCGGCTACACCGAAACTCACCAGGTGATTTTAGAGGTCGGCTACGCGCGAGGGCCCGAGATCGCCCGTCGAATGGAAGAAAACAACATCATCGTCAACTACCAGGCCACGCCCGAAGAAGAAGGGTTCACCGCCTCGGCGGCCCTCCGGATGGGGGTCTCCGAAATGACCCGCTTCGGCATGGAGGAAGCTGACTTCCAGACGTTGGCCCAGATGGTGCGCGATGCGGTGGTGGACGGACGAAGCGTGGGTGAGGAAGTGATACAATTGAGAAAACGCTTTCTTGAGATGCGCTTTTGCTTCGATGGCGCCGACGTCGAACCCCTAATCCAGAAACTGCACCATCTCCTATGACATCAAAAAAGAAGAAATTCGCACCGAAACCCCCGAAAGAGGAATACCGAACCCTTGTGGTGGGCGTCGATGCGCCCGCTCAGGCAGCGGAACCTGAAACCATCCCTAACAAGAAAGATATCCGGGTTCCTGAAAAACTGAAAGCGCAAATGGCCGCCCTCGATTTGTCGGATATCGGCCCGGACATCGAGCATCTCAAGATGGACGCGGCCATGCCCGAGTCGGAGGGCCAGCAGGCGCTGGTGGATTTTTTTGAAGTCGGCGGTGCGTGCACGGAAACATTGATGGCGACCTACCTGCGCGAAACCCGGGGCGCCGAACCCAACGATTCCCTTTTCCTGCGCTACCACCGCCAGGGAAACCAAAACCTGGAACGGCTCATCATCGCCTGCATCGAGCGCAGCCCCTCGGACAAAGGGCTGCTTTACGACCTGGCGCACCTTAGCCGGTTTGGAGGGGATACGCTCACGGCAGTCGACGGATACGCCAAGGCCCTCATCATGGAAACCCTGTGGTCCGCGTTGAGGGCTCTGGCCGATGACATCTGCGACCATGCGTCATTGATGACGCCGGCGTCGCGGGCGCTGTTTCAGGATCGGCTACGGGATCACCCGGATAAATGGCACCTCTTGAAAAACACGATGGAACGTCATGGAGGCGGCGATGAGTGAGATTCGGATGACCTGCGAAGTGCGAACCGATTACGACTGCGAAACCACCGGGCTGCCTGCCGAGCGATGGGGGGAGGCAGTCTTTAAAATCGGTGACGAAGAACTGGTGATGGAGGTGAGCGTCGAAAAGGATGTCATCGTGGCCATCATGGCCGGTGAATCGGCCGTCTGGAAAGGAACGCTCAAGGGTCTTAAAGCGCTTCTGAAAAAGGGCATCGAACCGGCAGGCGACGCCGTAAAATAACCGCCCCAACCGCCGCCGTACCCGCCAAAAAGAGGCGGCCCTGCGCCCGCATGGGCCCCGCATTTCCATTGACCTGCGCTCGAGAACAAATTAACGTTTATTTATCGAGCACCATTCAAACAACTTGCTGAACCGGGGGAGAACCCATGACCTACACCGACCTGAAAGGGCGCGTGGCGGTGGTGACCGGCGCCGGCAAGCGCACCGGCATCGGCTACGCCATCGCCCGCCAGCTGGCTGAAAACGGCGCCCACGTCGTCATCACCGACCTAGGAACGCTGGCCGACGACCACTCGCAGGTGCGCACCGGCACCAGCGATGAAATGCAAGCCATCGCCGACGAATTGTCCCAGACCCACGGTGTGCGGGTGCTGGCTCTGGAAATGGACGTGGGCGATGCCACCTCCATCGCCGACATGACGACGACCGTTGGCAAGGCCTTCCAACGTGTCGACATCCTGTGCAACAATGCCGGCGCCTCCTTTGGCGTACCCAACGCCGTACACACCTATGACGAGTCTGCCTGGATGAAGACTATCGACATCAACCTCCACGGCGTTTTTCGTGTCTCCCGGGCGATCATTCCCCTGATGCATCGCGGCGGGGCCATCGTCAATACGGCTTCCCGCGCGGGCAAGGTGCCCGCCGTGTTCAACGGCGCCTACGCCGTGGCCAAGGCCGGCGTCATCATGCTGACGAAGGTCATGGCGGCCGAACTCGCCGGCATGGGGATCCGGGTCAACGCCGTTTGTCCGGGGCAGATCATGACCGATCTGGAGCGATGGCGGTTTGATCTGGAGGCCCAATTTTTCAATACCACTGCGGAGGAACGTGAAGCGGAGATGAGTAAAAGCATCCCCCTGGGCCGCATCGGCAAACCCGATGAGGCGGCGCGCCTAGTGGTTTTTTTGGCCTCCGGGGCCGCATCGTACATGACCGGCCAGGCCGTCAACGTCACCGGCGGTCAACTTATGGAACTTTGACCCGCATATACTGCCGAATCGAGACGTTTTATTAGGGAGAAAAGAGGGAGGATCAAATGGCCGAAGTCACCGGAGGGGAGCTGCTGATCAAATGCCTGCACGCCGAGGGGGTGCGCCATATTCATGCCATTACGGATGGCACCTACATGATGGTGTTGGAGGCGCTGGAGCGGCTGGGCGGGGAACTGGGCATGCGCCTGGTGGTCCCTCGCCACGAGGCCGCTGCCGCGCACTGTTGCGACGCCTACACCCGGGTGAGCGGTGAGCCGGCCGTGGTCATGGCCTGCGCCGGCCCCGGGGCCGCCAATTTGGTGGCCGGCATGATGTGCGCCCAGGCCGAAGGAAGCCCCGTGGTGGCCATCACCACCACGCGGCGAAGCGACATCGCCGACGCCTACGTTCAACAGGGCGGTATGCAGGTGAGCCATCACCTGGACGTCTTCAAGCCCGCCGTCAAGTGGAACGGCAAGGTGGAACACTGGAGGCGCATCCCCGAAATGGTGCGACACGCCTTTCGCGTGGCGTTGTCCGGTCGCCCCGGCCCCACGCACCTCCTGATCCCCGAGGACATTTTCGCCCAAAAGGGTGACGCGGCGGAAGTGCAGCTCTACCCCCCGGCACAATCACGGGTGACGAGCCGGCTGCCGGCGGATCCGGCGGCCGTGGCAGCGGCCGCCAAACTGCTGGTGGCGGCGGACCTTGTCAACATCCACTGCGGCAACGGGTCCGAGCGATCCGGGGCCGGTGAGGAGGTCCTCGCCCTGGCCGAGCACCTGGGGTGCCCGGTCACCCACACCATCCGGGCCCGAGGCGTCATCCCCGATACCCACCCATTGAGCTTTCACCCCATGTGCATGTCCCGCATCGTCGCCAACAACCAGGCGATGGTGGTGCTGGCTGTGGGGTCCCGGCTGGGGGAGCTCAATATGTGGGGGCGCCCGCCCATGTTCGGCGAACCGGAAGCCCAGAAACTGATACAGATCGATACCGAGCCCACCCACATCGGTCTTAACCGCCCCACGGACATCCCGCTCATCGGCGATGCCAAAGTGGTCTTGAAACAGCTGATGGAAGCGGTGGCCGCGATCACCGATCCACGGCCCCACCACGCAAAAATTGCCGAATTGCGCCTCCTTCAGGACCCGTGGCAGCAAGAGCTGGACGATGCCGTGACCGACATGACGATGCGGCCAATGTTGACCGGCCAGATCCTGAGAGCATGCAACGACTTCTTCGACGAGAACGCCATCTTTGTCATGGACGGCGGCAACACCACGCTGTGGAGCATCCACCACCACCTGGCACGCCAACCCCGGTCCGTCATCTATTCCATGAACTACGGCCACCTGGGGACCGGTCTGCCCTATGCCATCGGTGCCAAACTGGCCTGCCCGGATCGCCCGGTTTACTGCGTCACCGGCGACAGCGCCTTCGGCTTCAACATCCAGGAACTGGAGACCGCTGTGAGAAACAAGCTGCCCGTCATCATCCTCGTGGCAGTGGACGGTGCCTACGGCATGGAGAAAAGCGCCCAGCTGCGCAACTGGGGGCGGGAGGCGCCCTGGTTCGGGCACGAGCATGCTCCGGTTCGCTACGACCAGGTTGCCATCGCCATGGGATGCCACGGCGAGTTCGTAGAAACCGGAGAAGCTGTTCGCCCCGCCCTGGAGCGGGCGGTGGCCTCCGGCAAACCTGCCGTCATCCACGCCGTGGTGGACCCCGATGCCAATGTGGACCCTCCCGGCAATTGGCTCTGGGCGGCAGCCCGCACCGGCAAGCTGATGTAGCGTTTCAGCCACTGCATCGATGAGGAATCGCTGCGGGTTTGGCGAGTCGATCGATGTTGACAAGGAGGGGGCCCCATGGATCCGGCAGCCATCGATCAGGTACGATTGAATTTCAATCCTCAGGGCTTGATGGTGATCAACGGGGCCATCGGCCTGATGATGCTCGGCGTGTCCCTGGAGCTGAGCCTCGACGATTTCAGGCGGGCGATCAAGTCACCCAGAGCGCCGGTGATCGGCCTGGCGGCGCAGTTTCTGCTGTTGCCGGCCTTTACCTACCTGCTCACCTTGATTCTCCAGCCCATGCCGTCCATCGCCCTGGGGATGATCCTGGTGGCAGCGTGCCCCGGCGGGAACCTGTCCAACATCATCACCTACCTGGCAAAGGGAAACTGTGCCATCTCCATCAGCATGACGGCCGTATCGACGGTGGCGGCCATCTTCATGACGCCGCTGAACCTCGCCTTCTGGGGCGGGCTCAACGAGTCCACCGCCGAGATCCTGCGAACGGTCCGCCTGAGCCCCATGGACGTCTTCGTCACTGTGTTCGTGATCCTGGGCGTCCCGCTGGCAGCGGGCCAGCTGCTGAAGCGGCTCTTTCCAGGGCTGGCCGACAGGGTGAGAAAGCCTTTCAAGATCTTCTCCCTGGTCTTTTTCATCGTCATCGTTCTGGGCGCGCTGGCGGCCAACTGGAAAAATTTCCTTGCCTTTGTGGGCATGTTCATTCTGGTGGTGATGATTCACAACGCCCTCGCCCTCAACATCGGGTATTGGACCGGACGCCTGGCCAGACTGCCAGAGCGCGACTGCCGGGCCACCTGCATTGAGGTGGGCATTCAGAACTCGGCCCTGGGCCTGGTCCTGGTATTCAACTTCTTTGACGGCCTTGGGGGGATGGCCATCCTGGTAGCCCTGTGGGGCATCTGGCACATCTTGGCCGGACTGACCACGGCCTTCATCTTCACCCGGCGCAAACTGCCGGGGGAGGAGAATGAATAAAAGGATTCGAGGGGCCAAACGAAAAACAAAATCGGGTTATGCGCAATTCTCCAGTGACTTTGCATGCGCTGTTCGGAAAGAAAATATTCGTCGCAGCAACAAAGCGCCGATCGTGGGATCCCAATGAACGGCCCAAACCATGAGATACTTTAGGATGCGGGGCTTATCCCCGCCCGTACGCGGTGGACCCGGGCGATTGGTGCCATTTTGCCAATTGCGGGAGGGGATAAACCCCTCCCCTACGAAACACCCACAACGCCAGCTGGAGAACTAGGCATAAAGAGGTAATCGGGTTATCAAATGTTAGGAAACCTTTTGTGTTCTTTAAAACACAAAACCTGATTAAACGGTAAAAAGTAGCAAAAAGGACGATTTCGTAAAATGTTCGAGATACGGCTT
>CAYUOU010000099.1:0-13929 GCA_964446485.1 uncultured Desulfobacterales bacterium
TCGCGAAGGCGGTCGTACCGTGGGCGCCGGCGTCGTCAGTGATATCGTAGAATAACCCGTGCCATAGATCATAAGGAGCCGCTCGTTGAGAGTTATTGTGACTTTAACGTGTACGGAGTGCAAAAGGCGCAACTACACGACGACAAAAAATAAACGGACGACACCCGACAAGCTTGAATTCAGCAAGTATTGCCGGTTTTGCCGCAAACACACCTCGCACAGAGAAACGAAGTGACCCAAGCGGCCGGCGGATTGGGCCGGCCATGCGAGTTCGCAGGCCAGTAGCTCGAACTGGTAGAGCATCGGACTCCAAATCCGAGGGTTGGGGGTTCGAATCCCTCCTGGCCTGCCACATTAAGATTGCGGTGAACCCCGGTGCAACCCCGGCGCTGAAAGCGTGGGTTGGCGGGGCCTTCGGTCCTATCCCCGAGCTTTAGCATTTTAGGAGTACAATGGGACGCCTACCGAAAAAAAAGACACCAGCGCAGAAAAAGAAGAAATTGACACAGGCCGAAGGGCCGGAAGCCTCTGCCGGCACCCCCGACGATGGCCAGACTGCGGCCAGCCTCAAACTGGTCGCCACCAAGGAGGCCAAGCGGAAACCGATGGCCGCGAGCCGAAAGGGGGCGCTTCCGGCCAGGGTCACCACCGGACCGGTCAAACGCAATGTCGTCGACAAGAGCATTCAGTTTTTACGTGAGGTCAAGGTAGAGCTGAAAAAGGTGACGTGGCCGTCAAGAAAACAAGCAGTGGGATCCACCCTCGTCGTGCTCGTACTGGTGGCGGTTATCTCATTATTCTTAGGGGTCATCGACATCGGCCTGTCGAGTCTGGTTCAACTGGTTTTGCAATAGCTCCGGGGGATGCGCATCGTGGCTTCCAAAAAATGGTACATTGTTCACGTATATTCAGGATTCGAGAACAAGGTGAAATCGGCGCTTGAAGAGCGCATTGCGACATCCCCGGTGCCGGAGAAATTCGGCGAAGTCATGGTGCCGACAGAGCAGGTCGTTGAACTGGTCAAAGGCAAACGCAGAGAGTCGTCAAGGAAGTTTTACCCTGGGTATATATTGGTCAACCTCGAACTGACCGATGAGACGTGGCACATTGTGAACGATACGGCCAAGGTGACCGGTTTCCTTGGTGGGCGGCTCAAGCCCACGCCGCTTACCGATGAAGAGGCGAACCAGATTTTAAACCGCATGGAAGCCGGGAAGCTGAAGCCGCAGCCGAAATTTTTCTTTGAAAGTGGTGACGAGATTCGCGTCATTGATGGCCCGTTTGCCAACTTTAATGGAACGGTTGAAGAGGTTAATCCCGAAAAGGGCAAGATTCGGGTGCTGGTCAGTATTTTTGGACGGGCCACCCCTGTGGAATTGGATTTTGTCCAGGTCACCAAGCTATAGAGATACGGAGTCGTAACGACAATGGCGAAAAAAGTGTTAGCACTAATCAAGTTGCAAGTCGCCGCCGGGAAGGCGAATCCATCTCCGCCCATCGGCCCGGCCTTGGGTCAGCACGGCGTGAATATCATGGATTTCTGTAAAGCATTCAACGCCCGAACCGCCGATGAGGAAGGGATGATCATACCGGTCGTCATCACTGTCTTCCAGGATCGGTCTTTTACTTTCATTACCAAGACACCGCCGGCTGCCGTGCTGTTGAAAAAGGCGGCAAAAATTGCCAAAGGTGCAGGTGATCCCAAACGGGATCGCGTGGGCAAGGTCACCCGAAAGCAGGTTGAAGAAATCGCGCAGATCAAAATGCCCGACTTGAATGCCAACGACCTTGAAGCGGCGACCCGGATTATTGCCGGTACGGCCAGAAGCATGGGCATAGAGATCGCTTAACGTGAACCCAACATCGGCGGCGATGCCAACCGTTGCCGCTGCTTAAGTGCCAATGACAAGGGAGTGTATAAAGAAGATGCCGAAGCGGGGTAAAAAGTACACAGCATCCAAAGAGAAATTTGACAGCCAGTCACGGTACGACTTCGAGTCGGCCATATCGAAGGTGATCGACAGCTCCTTTGCCAAATTTGACGAAACCATCGATGTGGCTGTTCGATTGGGCGTCGACCCGCGCCATGCCGACCAAATGGTTCGAGGAACCGTCGTGCTCCCCAACGGCCTTGGAAAGGAAGTGAAAGTGCTGGTCTTTGCCAAGGGCGAAAAAGAGCAGGAAGCGACGTCGGCGGGCGCCGATTACGTCGGCGGCGACGATTTGGTTGAGAAGATCAAAGAAGGCTGGTTTGACTTTGACAAAGCCGTTGCTACGCCGGACATGATGGGAACGGTCGGGAAGATCGGTCGCCTGCTTGGCCCCAGAGGGTTGATGCCGAACGCCAAAACGGGAACCGTGACCTTTGACGTCGAGCGCGCCGTCAACGAACTCAAGGCCGGTAAAATCGATTTCAGAGTCGAAAAAGCCGGCATCGTCCATGCGCCCATGGGTAAAGTGTCCTTCGGGCCGGAGAAAATCATGCAGAATCTGGCCGCTTTCCTGGAGACGATCATGCGCCTCAAGCCATCTGCGTCCAAAGGCACATATCTGAGAGGGATTGCACTGTCTTCTACAATGGGGCCCGGTGTCAGAGTGGATACCGCTTTTGTCAAAGATTTCATCAAGGCTTAACGTGAAACACCGTGGTGTCGGTATTTTTCCAGCGGCCGACACCATTGGCGACCGCAACACGCCAATACGGCGATGATCATCCTGTCAAAGACCGTAGGCTCACTCTGGTGTTTAATCGGTCTCGGCCGGCCTACAGAGATGGGGGTGCCTCTTAAGTGGGAATACCTCCGGTTTTTACAGTTGGGAAAGGAGGTGTGTACAACGTGGATTTGAGACAAAAACAAGAGATCGTTGCCGATCTGAAGGAACGGTTCGAGAAGTCGAAGGTGCTCATCGTCACCGATTATAAAGGCCTTGACGTGAGTGCCATCAACGATTTGCGCCGAAAACTCAGAGAGGCAGCCGTCGAATACAAGGTTGTCAAGAATACGCTGCTGGTCAGAGCCGCAGAAGGTACCACTGTCGATCTGATCAAGGATCGTTTCAAGGGCCCCAGCGCCATCGCCATCAGTTATACGGATCCCGTGGCGCCAGCCAAGGTGCTCGTCGATTTTGCCAAAGAAAATAAAAAGTTCGACATTAAAATCGGCGTCATGGACGGGAAGGTGGTTGATGCCGACAGCATCAGGTCACTGTCTTCACTGCCGTCCCGCGAAGTGCTCCTGGCGCAGGTACTGTCGGCCATGATCGCTGTGCCAACGACATTCGTAAGGACACTCGATGCCATTCCGGCCGGCGTTGTCAGGGTCTTGGCAGCGATCCGGGATCAAAAAGAGGCTGCTTAGGGCCAATTGCATTCTTTGGAAAACACAATACATTTATCCCATATATATCTGGAGGTAACCACCCATGGCTGATATTACCAAAGCCGACGTTATCGAATTCATTGCAAATATGACCGTTCTTGAACTTTCGGAAATGGTCAAGGAACTTGAAGAAAAATTTGGCGTATCCGCTGCAGCACCGGTCGCCATGATGGCCGCCGGCGCTGGCGGCGATGCCGGTGCAGCCGGCGGCGAAGAGGAAAAGACCGAATTTGACGTTATTTTGACAGCCGCCGGAGACAAGAAGATTCAGGTCATCAAGGAAGTTCGCGCCATCACCGGCCTCGGCCTAAAGGAAGCCAAGGCGCTGGTAGATGAGGCACCGAAGGCTGTCAAGGAAGGTGTTTCCAAGGAAGAGGCTGAAAAGATCCAAGAACAACTCCAAGAAGCCGGAGCACAAGTCGAAGTGAAGTAGCCCCACTTCTCATTTTAGCTGGTGAAATCGTCCGGTAAATGGGACCGGCGCATTTTGCGCCGTCCCATTTTCGCGGTTTTTTAGAAAGCGCCTATCTCACGTTCAACCACCAGCACAAACTGGTCCTGCAGATCCGCGGATGATGAACGGGTGACTTCCTGGTCGGAAGCATCTTTCCCAGCGCGTAGCAGGGTGACATCAGTCTTTCACCACAGTATTCGCTTACCCTTCACGCACAACGAACACTAAAATCAATAGCGGAGAATCCATGGCGGAGAGAATATCGGCGAGCAAGCGCATTCGCAAAAATTTCGGTAAGATTCGGACCATTGTCGACATCCCTGATCTTATCGGTGTTCAAAAAGAATCGTTTAGGCGTTTTCTGCAAATGGATATCCCCCCCGACCAGCGGCGGGATATCGGCTTGCAGGCCGTTTTCAAGTCGGTTTTTCCCATAAAGGATTTCACTGGGAGCGCCAGCCTCGAATTCGTGTCATACCGGTTTGCAGAGGTGAAGCACAGTGTGCAGGAATGCATCCATCGGGGGATGACTCATGAAATCCCCGTGCGGATCACCGTCCGGCTGGTGGTGTATGATGTGGACAAGGAGAGCGGCTCTTCCAACATCCGGGACATCAAAGAGCAGGAAATCTACTTTGGAACCATCCCCCTGATGACCGAAAAAGGCACGTTCATCATCAATGGGACGGAACGTGTGGTTGTCAGTCAGCTGCACCGCTCCTCCGGGGTCTTTTTCGATCATGATAGGGGTAAAACGCACTCCAGCGGAAAGGTCATCTACAGCTCCCGCATCATTCCCGTTCGGGGTTCCTGGATCGATATGGAAATCGACCCGAAGGACGTCGTCTACATCCGGATCGACAGACGCAGAAAATTCCCCATCACCTCATTGTTCAAAGCGTTTGGCTACACCATCGAAGACCTTCTTGCCTACTTCTACCTGACGGATACGGTATTTTTGCACGGCAAAAACGCTGAGCGAAGCTTTACCGTCGAATCCATTAAGGGCCAGCGCGCGACGCGTGACGTCAAGGACCCCGAAACGGGTGATGTGCTGGTCAAGAAAGGCCGGATGTTCACCGCCAGGGCCTTGAAGCGCATGACGTCGCTCGGTATGGAGCGCGTACCCATCAACATCGAGGACTTGATCGGCAAGACGGTGGCGACACCGGTGTTTCATCCCAAAACCGGGGAAGTGCTGCTCAAACCCAACGATACCGTTGAGGAAGCCCTCCTGGATATGGTCCAGAAAGCCGGTGTCACAGAGGTCGCCATCTTGTCTGTCGATGGCGTCACTTCGAGCGACTCCATCAGAAAGACGCTGCTGTTGGACAAGGTGACATCCAAGGAGGAAGCGCTTATTGACATATACCGGCGGCTTCGTCCGGGAAACCCGGCAACGCCTGAAGTCGCTCAGGACTTTCTCGATCACCTGTTCTTCAAAAGCGCCTACTACGATCTATCCGGCGTTGGGCGGCTCAAGATCAATATGCGCCTCGGCATCAGCACGGACATCGATCTAAAGATTCTCCGAAAGGAGGATATTCTTCTCACTGCCAAAACATTGATCGAACTGCGCGACATGCAGGGGTTGGTCGACGACATCGACCATCTGGGAAATCGTCGTGTCCGCGCCGTCGGCGAATTGCTCGAGAACCAGTACCGTATCGGTCTGGTGCGCATGGAGCGGGCCATCAAGGAACGGATGAGCCTGCAGGAAGTCGACGCGTTGATGCCCCATGATCTGGTTAACCCCAAGCCGGTATCCGCCGTCGTCAAGGAATTTTTTGGAACCAGTCAGCTGTCCCAGTTCATGGATCAGACCAACCCGCTGTCGGAAACGACCCACAAGCGCCGCCTGAGTGCGTTGGGCCCCGGCGGCCTGACCCGGGAGCGCGCCGGTTTTGAGGTGCGGGATGTGCATCCTTCCCACTACGGAAGGATCTGCCCCATCGAGACACCGGAAGGGCCGAATATCGGTTTGATTGTCTCATTGAGTACCTATGCCCGTGTCAACGAATACGGATTCATCGAAACGCCGTACAGTGTCGTCAAAGACAGCACAGTGACCGAGGAGATCCGCTTTCTCAGCGGCTTCGAGGAAAAATCGCATCCCATTGCCCAGGCCAATGCACCGCTGGACGGCAAAAAACATTTCGTCAACCCCCTGGTGACCTCTCGAGTCGCCGGCGAGTTCATGATGTCCCGGGCCGAAGACATCGAACTCATGGACGTCTCCCCCATCCAGCTGGTGAGTGTATCGGCGTCGTTGATCCCCTTTCTTGAAAACGACGATGCCAACCGGGCGCTCATGGGCTCCAACATGCAGCGGCAGGCCGTTCCCCTCATTACCAGTGAGGCGCCGCTCGTGGGTACAGGCATCGAAAACGTCGTTGCCAAAGACTCCGGGGTGACGATCGTTTCGGAAAAGGCCGGTATAATCGTGGATGTGGATGCCTCTCGCATCGTGCTCAAGCACCACGACATGGGCGATGGAAAAGGTCAGCCGGTGACCGTGTACAACCTTTCCAAGTTTGTTCGGTCGAATCAGAACACCTGCTTCAACCATCGGCCCATCGTCGAGAAGGGCCAGCATGTCACGGCCGGTGAAGTGATTGCCGATGGTCCGGCCACCGAAAAGGGCGAACTGGCTCTGGGTAAAAACGTCACGGTGGCCTTCATGCCATGGGGCGGATACAATTTCGAAGACTCCATCCTCGTCGGGGAGCGCCTTCACCGCGATGGCGTTTATACCTCTGTGCATATCGAAGAGTTCGAGGTTGTTGCCCGGGATACGAAACTGGGTAAGGAAGACATTACCCGGGATATCCCCAACGTCGGTGAAGAGGCCCTGAAGAACCTCGATGAAAGCGGGATTATCCGTCTCGGCGCCGAGGTCGGACCGGGGGATATTCTGGTCGGTAAGATCACTCCCAAAGGCGAAACTCAGCTTTCTCCTGAGGAGAAGCTGCTGCGGGCCATTTTCGGAGAGAAAGCCGGAGATGTCAAAGACACCTCGCTTCGTGTACCGCCGGGCGTCCAGGGCATTGTCATCGATGCCAAGGTCTTCTCTCGGCGCGGTACGGATAAGGACGAGCGGACCCGGGAAATCGAAGATGGTGAGATTGCCGTGCTCGAGCGAAACCGTGACGATGAGTTGTCCGTCATCGCCGAGGTGGCCAGGGAACGCATTGCCGAGCTGATGGCCGGCCGGACATCGGCAAGCAATATCAAAAAAGGCAAAAAAGTGCTCCTTGCCAAGGGTGCTACCATCGAAATGCCGGCGTTGGCCGATATCCCGGTGGACCTTTTGGAAGGCGTGGCATCCGACGATCCTGAACTGGCCGAGCGGATTCAGGCTGTCATCGATGTTTATCGTCAGCATTGCGCGCATTGCGACAAAAGTTTCGAGCATCAGGCAAGTCGATTCGAGCGTGGCGATGATTTGCCGCCAGGCGTCATCAAGATGGTCAAGGTGTATGTCGCCATGAAGCGAAAGCTGTCCGTCGGCGACAAGATGGCCGGGCGCCATGGAAACAAAGGCGTCGTGTCTCGGATTTTGCCCCAGGAGGACCTGCCGTATTTCGCTGACGGCACGCCGGTGGACATGGTGCTCAATCCATTGGGTGTCCCCTCCCGCATGAACGTTGGCCAGGTGCTTGAAATCCATCTCGGTCGGGCGGCCAAGGGATTGGGCGCTCAACTGAACAAGCTGTTAAGTGAGCAAAAAATCAAAGCACTCAAAGCGCAGCTCAAGAGTGTTTTCGGCGACGGCGATGACCAGCGGATGATTGAGTCCCTTGATGCGGCGGGGCTCGATGCATTTGTTTCTCAGTATCGCAACGGCGTTCACATGGCGACGCCGGTGTTCGACGGTGCCAAGGAAAGCGAAATCAAGGAACTGCTGGAAATGGCCGAATTGGAACCGACAGGCCAGACGACCCTGTTTGACGGTCGCACGGGAGAACCGTTCAAGGAAAAAATCACCGTCGGCACTATGTACATGCTCAAACTCCATCATCTCGTTGACGACAAAATCCATGCCCGCTCCATCGGGCCCTACTCCCTGGTCACCCAGCAGCCCTTGGGTGGAAAGGCGCAGTTCGGTGGGCAGCGGCTTGGTGAGATGGAGGTATGGGCCATGGAGGCCTACGGCGCCGCCCATGCGCTGCAGGAGTTCTTGACTGTCAAGTCCGACGACATGGCCGGTCGTACGCGAATGTACGAGAAGATAGTCAAAGGCCAGAATACACTGGAACCGGGATTGCCCGAATCATTTAAAGTTCTGACAAAAGAATTGCAGGCATTGGGGCTGGATGTCGCCTTGATCGAGGGATAGCCGTGCCGATGCGTTTGGGCAGCGCTTAACCATTTTCCGGAGCACAGGAAGGTCACATGGAAACATTATACGATTTTTTCGCCAAACCGGTTGATCCGCGTCGTTATATGGGTGTGCAGGTAGCTCTGGCGAGCCCGGAGCAAATCCTGAAATGGTCTCACGGCGAGATAAAGAAGCCCGAGACCATCAACTACAGGACTTTCAAGCCCGAACGCGACGGGTTGTTTTGTGCGAAAATTTTTGGTCCCACCAAAGATTACGAGTGCAACTGCGGCAAGTACAAGCGCATGAAACACCGCGGGGTCATTTGTGAGAAATGCGGCGTTGAGGTGATCCAATCCAAGGTCCGCCGGGAGCGCATGGCCCACATCGAGTTGGCAACACCGTGCGCGCACATCTGGTTTCTGAAAAGCCTTCCGAGCAAGATCGGCAACCTGCTCGATTTGACACTCAAAAATATCGAAAAAGTCCTGTATTTCGACAGCTACATCGTCGTCGATCCCAAAGAGACGCCCCTTGCCCGCGGGCAACTGCTCTCCGAAGAAAAATACCGTGAGGCGGTGGAAGCCTACGGCAGTAAGTTCGAGGCTGGCATAGGCGCGGCTGCCGTGAAAACCATGCTGGGAAACATGGATCTGGATGCCGAGTACACCCAGCTCCGGGAAGATATCTATGCCACCAACTCGGTGGCCAAGCGGCAAAAACTCTCCAAACGGCTCAAAATCGTCGACGCGTTCAGAAAATCCGGGGTCGATCCGACCTGGATGATTATGGATGTCATCCCGGTGTTACCGCCGGACCTGCGCCCACTCGTTCCGTTGGAGGGCGGTCGGTTTGCCACCTCCGATCTCAACGACCTGTATCGGCGTGTCATTAACAGAAACAACCGCCTGAAGCGCCTCATCGATCTCAACGCGCCCGATATCATTGTGAGAAACGAAAAGCGGATGCTTCAGGAGTCCGTGGATGTCCTTTTTGACAACGGTCGTCACGGACGCGTCATCACCGGCACCAACAAACGACCCCTGAAGTCGCTGAGCGATACGCTCAAGGGAAAGCAGGGGCGATTCCGTCAGAACCTGCTGGGTAAGCGCGTCGACTACTCCGGGCGTACCGTCATCACCGTGGGTCCGGATCTGAGGCTGCACCAGTGCGGACTGCCCAAAAAGATGGCCCTCGAGCTGTTCAAACCCTTCGTATACTATCGCCTTGAAGAAAAAGGCTTGGTGTCGACGGTCAAGAGCGCCAAGAAGATGGTTGAGCGGGAGGTGCCTGAGGTATGGGACACCCTCGATGATGTCGTTAAAGAATACCCGGTCATGCTCAACCGCGCGCCGACGCTCCACCGGTTGGGCGTTCAGGCATTTGAGCCGATCCTGATCGAAGGAAAGGCCATCCAGTTGCACCCGCTCGTTTGCACCGCCTTCAATGCCGACTTCGACGGCGACCAGATGGCCGTTCACGTGCCGCTGTCTGTGGAAGCTCAGATCGAGGCGAGGGTGCTGATGCTCTCGAGCAACAACATTCTCTCCCCGGCCAACGGCAGCCCCATCATCGTCCCCAGTCAAGACATCGTTCTGGGTATCTACTATATGACCCGAGCCAAGATCGGCGCGCGGGGCTCGGGCATGTCTTTTTCCGGCCCGGATGAGGTGCGTGCCGCTTACGATGCCGGCGTCATCGATCTCCATGCAATGATTTCGGTGCGTCTTGGCAAAGCGCGCCACGAATCGACGGTGGGAAGAATTCTGCTCTGGGAAGTCATCCCACAGGACAATCTGATGCAGTTGCGCTACCTCACGGTGGCCGAAGAAGTCGACGCCCTGGCTGCCCTCGACGCGTTGAAAAAAGGACAAGCTTTTGACGACATCGCCGGTGAACTCTGTGGCGAGAACAGCCGAATGAATGCCTGCGGTGTCGGGCTGTTCAGGAAGGACGAGTTCGCCCGGGTCTTCGGTGAGGGCAATGTCAGCGCCGACGCTGTGTTCAGCCTGGCACCCGGAGAGCACAGCGACATCATTTCCGACGGCACGGGGTTCAGCCTTTTCGAGGTTGTCGAACGTCGTCCGGAAATTCCATTCGAAATGATTAACAAGGTCATGGACAAAAAGGCACTCCGCAGTGTCGTCGACTATGCCTACCGAAACCTAGGGCCCAAAGCCACCGTCATTTTGTCGGACAGACTCAAGGATGTCGGCTACCGTTATTCCACCGAAGGCGGGCTCTCCATTTCCATTGACGCCATGATCATCCCAGGTGCCAAGTGGGATATTCTCAAACAGGCCGAGACCCGTGTCGAAGAAATCGAAAACCAATACACCGAAGGCCTGATCACCCCCGGTGAGAAGTACAACAAGGTCGTCGATATCTGGGCCAAGGCCACCGATGATGTGGCCAACGAGATGATGGAGGTCATGAAATACGAGACCGCGACTTATGCCGACGGCAGCCCGGTCAATGGTGAGGATGGAAATCCCATTATCACAGAGAGCATGAACCCCATCTACATGATGGCCGATTCGGGAGCCCGGGGCAGCAAAGACCAGATGCGGCAGTTGGCCGGCATGCGCGGCCTCATGGCGAAACCCTCCGGCGAGATTATCGAAACGCCCATTCACGCCAATTTCCGGGAAGGCCTTTCGGTGCTTCAGTACTTCATCTCCACCCATGGTGCGCGTAAAGGTCTGGCCGACACCGCCCTAAAAACGGCTAACTCCGGTTATTTGACGCGGCGACTGGCCGACGTTGCTCAGGATTGCCGGGTAACCGAAATCGATTGCGGCACCATGGTCGGTATCGAAGTCGAACCGCTCCTGGAAGGCGGTGAAGTCATTCAACGATTGGGCGAGCGCATCCTTGGGCGAGTGGCGCTCAACGACATCCTTGACCCGTTCACCGACGAGGTGCTCATCAAGGCTGGGCGTGAACTCGACGAAAACGATGTGACCATGATCGAGGACGCCGGCATCACCAACGTGGTCATCCGCTCTGCCTTGACCTGCCGTGCCAAAAGCGGCATTTGTGTCAAATGCTACGGTCGGGATCTTGCCCATGGCACCAGTGTGGAGCAGGGACAGTCCATCGGCATCCTTGCGGCTCAATCCATCGGTGAGCCGGGAACCCAGCTTACCATGCGGACCTTTCACATCGGCGGCACGGCCAGCCGGCGGGTGGAGCAGGCCGATATCAAAGCCCGTGTGGAAGGCCGGATCAAGTATATCGATCTGAATGTCGTGAGAAATGCCCAGGGGGACCTGGTGGTCATGAACCGCCGTGGCGGTGAATTTGCCATCGTCAGCGAGGCAGGCCGGGAGCGGGAGCGGCACCCGGTCATCTACGGCGCCCACTTGGTGGTCAAAGATGGCCAGGAAGTGGCTGTAGGCGATCTGCTGGCGACGTGGGACCCCTTTTCAACGCCCATTATCACGGAGGTCGGCGGAACCATCAAATTCGGCGATATCCTGCCGGGTAAAACGGTTAACGAAAAGGTGGACCCGGTTACCGGCAAATCCAGTCGAACCATTTCCGAGTCCAAAAGCGGCGAGGAGCGCCCCCGGATTTCCATCAAAGACGTCGACAACAAGACGGCGACATTGCCCGGTGGTGGCGGATTGGCGCGGTATTTTTTACCCATCGAGGCCATCATCATGATGGAAGAGGGGGACATCGTGAAGGCCGGCGATATTTTGGCCAAACTGCCTCGGGCCACGACCAAAACCAAGGATATCACCGGTGGTCTGCCGCGCGTCGCAGAACTCTTTGAAGTAAGAAAGCCCAAAGAAGTCGCCGTCCTCAGCGAGATCGACGGTTATGTCAACATCGCCAAGGCCTCCAAAAAGGGCAAGCAGCGCGTCACGGTGACACCGGGGGACGTGGGCGAAAAACGGGAGTACCTCATTCCCCGGGGTAAGCACATCAACGTTTATGAAGGCGATTATATCCGTGCCGGCGAACCGCTGATCGGCGGCTCCGCGATTCCGCAGGACATCCTTAATATTAAAGGTGAGATTGCCTTGGCCAAATACCTTGTCGATGAGGTTCAGGAGGTCTACCGGCTCCAGGGCGTTCGTATTAACGACAAACACATTGAGGTCATTGTCCGCCAGATGATGCGCATGGTTAAAATCCTCGATCCCGGCGATACGGATTTCATCACCGAGGAACAAGTGGACAAAATGCGGTTCGAGGCGACCAACCAGGAGATCGAGATGCAGGGAGGGCGCCCGGCGTTGGCCGAATCGCTTATTCTTGGCATCACCAAGGCATCGTTGAGTACGGAAAGCTTCATTTCCGCAGCGTCTTTCCAAGAAACCACCAAGGTGCTGACCGACGCCGCCATTCAGGCCCGCAAGGACTACCTGAGGGGGCTCAAAGAAAATGTTATCATGGGTCGAATCATCCCCTCGGGGACCGGGGTTCAGGAATATCGCGAAGCTGACATAGAGGTGGTTTGAGCCTGACGGCGGGAGCGATGCCATGGCCCGAGGGCCGCAAAGATGGTAAAAAATCGCTTGACAGCAGGATGCGTTATATATACAAGACTGCTTTTGTCGAGCCCATGAAATAGGAAATTATCGGAACGAAGAGGGTAGCATGCCGACGATCAACCAGTTGGTGAGAATGGGGAGAAAACGGGTCAACAAAAAGACCAACACGCCGGCACTGAAAGGTGCTCCGCAAAAGCGAGGCGTATGTACCCGCGTGTATACGTCGACGCCCAAAAAGCCGAATTCAGCGCTTCGCAAGGTCGCTCGTGTCAGGTTGACGACCGGCATTGAGGTGACCGCTTATATCCCCGGGATAGGGCACAATCTGCAGGAACACTCGGTGGTCCTGGTGCGGGGGGGGCGTGTGAAAGACTTGCCTGGTGTTCGATATCACATCGTGCGCGGTACCTTGGACACCCTTGGCGTCGACGGTCGCAAACAGGGCCGCTCCAAGTACGGTACCAAACGACCGAAATAATCTCCAGAACCTTGGCCGCTGAATGCAAGCGGTCTCGCTGTGACACATATAGCCGGTGATTCGGGGCCGGACCCTGCAACCGGCTTCGTTTCCAATAGAGCGGCAACCTGTTGCGTGATGTTGATAGCTGCGTCGCGCCGGTTGCCGGATTATTCAAAATAGGTATGGTGTGGGATATGCCGAGAAGAAGAGAAGTCCCCGTAAGGCCAGTCATTCCGGATGCCATCTATGGTAACAAGCTTGTCGCCAAGTTTATCAAGTCCATTATGCGCGATGGAAAGAAAAGTACTGCCGAGAGCATCATCTACGGCGCTTTTGACATCATCAGTGAACGCACCAGTGATGATCCGGTGAAGGTATTTGAGCAGGCCATGGAAAACGTTCGCCCGGTAATCGAGGTCAAGTCCCGGCGGGTGGGCGGTTCTACCTACCAGGTGCCCACCGAAATCCGGCCTTCGCGGCGGACGGCGTTGGGGATTCGTTGGATTATCACCTTTGCCCGGTCACGATCCGAGCATGGCATGGCCGCAAAGCTTGCCGGTGAGATCATGGATGCCGCCAGCAAACGGGGGGCGACCATCAAAAAGCGTGAAGATACGCACAAAATGGCTGAGGCCAACAAGGCATTTGCCCATTTCCGTTGGTAACAAGGGCCGGTGTGGGTGACATCTCCCACCGGTATCGGCAACGCTGGCGCTGCGATTGGCCCACGCCGTGACAACAAGCTTGTGCATTTTGGGAGGACGGTAAGATGGCGAAGCAAAAGTTTCAGAGGACCAAGCCCCACGTAA
>CAYUOU010000100.1:0-13759 GCA_964446485.1 uncultured Desulfobacterales bacterium
TATGGAAGCATACACACTTTTCCATCGTACGTCTACATAAATATTCGCTGTAGTGCTAAATGGATTACGTTTTTGACAGCGTCGTTTTCCATGGCTCTGGAAAGGAGGGTTCCAATGAAAAAACGGCAGTTCTTGGTGTGGTTATCCCTGTTTCTTATTTGCGCGGCATCGGTGGCGTGGGCGCAGCAGCACACTGACATTGCACTTGAATCAGTCGTGCCCCTGTACCCAGGCAGCAGGCTCCAATTCGAGGGGACCGACAGCGATCACCCCCGTGCGGTCTTGACCACGGATGACGATATGGATGCGGTGGTGATCTACCTTCGAAAAGTGTTGGCGACCCAAGGGTGGGAACTGGCCAGCGGCATGAACATCAGGCACGGCGTTGATCTGACCTATATGAAAGGTGTTCACATCCTCCATTTATCGGCTGCGAGAACACCTCGCAATGACACCCAAGTTGTGTTTCGAATGAACTGGTGAGAACTGGGTGGCGTATCATGCGAACGGATCATGAATGAGGCACGGGTCACCGCGCATTGTGGGTCGCCGGTGCGCGATCCATTACCCACAGGCCAATACAATGGCAACACCGTGGCGCACCATTGACAGCATCGACACCGATGAGGGGCTTCTCGATCTTCGCCAGCGGGGGGAAACGGATTTTCTCATCACCATCGCCGGCCGGGTGCTGATGAATTCTTCGTCCAACGTGTCGGAAATCGTTTTGGCGCAGCGGGCGTGCGCCCCCATGAAAAAAAGGAACGCTCCCAGGGTGCTGGTTGGCGGCCTTGGCATGGGATTCACCTTGAAGTCTGCCTTGGACAATCTCCCGGCAAATGCCTCCGTGGTAGTGGCGGAACTGAACCCGGTCGTGGTGGACTGGTGCCGGGGGCCCATGGCGCACGTGGCCGGTGGGGCCGTCGACGATCCACGGGTCGAGGTGGTGGTCGACGACGTCGCCTCGGTGATACGACGCGCGGCATCGGTCGGCGGCGGGCGCCGCTTCGACGCCATCATTCTGGATCTCTACGAAGGCCCCAACGAGCGGACCAGAGACCAGGGTGCACACCTCTATGGAGGCAAGGCCCTGGCCTCGACCCGATCGGCCCTGACGGCGGACGGCGTTCTGGCGGTATGGTCCGAAGAGCCGGACAAGGCCTTTGAAAAGCGCCTCGACGCGGCCGGATTCAAGGTTTCCTGCCAACGCCCGGGCCGGGGCTCGCGACACGCCGTGTACATCGCCAAGAAGCTGTCTGGATTGCCGCGACAGCACCGACAACCGCTTGCATTGGCTTTGCAGATAGGCACATAAACATTCCATCGAAACGAGATACCCATGCACTGCAAAGGACTGACCTACGAAGAATTTACCAAAGGCCGGCGCTACAAGACGGACCGACGGATGATACGGCGGCGGCGGCCGCAGGGATTGGCCATTTTATGAGGGCATGGTGCCAATGCAACGGAATATGTCTCCATTGACCCAACCACGGAATGAAAATCGATGACCGTCCAGCACCCCATCAACATATTGCGCATCGGCGATGGGTGGATGGCTGTGGAAAAGCCCGCCGGCATCAGCATCCACAACGACCCCGGGAGCGATCTGCGATCGCTGCTGGCAAGGCAGTTCGCTGAGGGCGGCAGGTCGCTCGACGGCGTCAACATCACCCCCGGCGACGATTTCAACGCGGTGGGCCGGCTGGACAAGGACGCCGACGGTCTGGTCCTGATGAGTTGGCGATCCGACGTTTTCGCCGAACTCTCCGCACAGTATGCCGCGCGGGAAACCGGCAAAACTTATCTCGTGCTGCTTTACGGCCGATTGAAGGGCGCGGCCTCGGGCGCCGGCGACCTGGAATGGGTCTGGCCACTGTCAAAAGAGGCCGCTGGGCGCCGAAACCCCGCCGGCAAAACGCCGCGGCGGCGCTGCCTGACACAGGTGGACATTATCGGGGTCACCCGCTGGTTTACCCTCATCCGGTGCCGGCCGCACACCGGGCGAAAACACCAGATACGGCGTCATGCGGCACTGTCCGGGCACCCGGTGGCCGGCGACCGGCGCTACGGCACCGTGGCACACGCCGAGCGGCTGAAGTCGATTTACGGCTTCGACCGGATCGGGCTGCACGCCAGCGCATTGACCTTCACGCCGCCAGGGTCAAGTGAGGCGATCACCATCGAAACGAGCGGCATACCGGCGTCCTTTGCCAGCCTGCTCAACGCGGGAGACACGGGCTGACACGGCCTGCCAGTGAGCGAGGTCACTGATTCTTGCGTACGTGGTGTTGGGACTTGGTGGCGTCAGCGGGTCGCCAAGCCACGCATTGAAAACGGCGGACGCCCTCAACGCCATCGCACCGGGGTTCGTCCGACTGCGGACGCTGGTGCCCAAAGTCGACACGCTGCTGCTGCACCAGATTAACAAGGGCCGGTTTCAACTGTTGTCGCCCCGGCAAGTTCTGGAGGAGACACGGCGGCTTCTCGAAATCCTTCGCTGCCACACCCGGTTGACCAGCGACCACTACACCAACTACCTGAACTTGGCGGGGCACCTGCCGGAAGACAAGGCCAGGCTGCTCGAAGAGATCAACGACGCCATGAAATGGCCGAATCGCCTTTTTCGACCCCATTACGTCGGGACGCAGTAGAATGCGGCGCCTACTGACCGGCAAGAAAAGATCGATGAGGTCCGTCGAAGAAAACCTGCCCGTGGTGCTGGAAGAAGCGTTTCACAACACCCAGCGCTTCATTGGAGAGTTGGCCGACGGGGTGACCGTCATCGTGCCGCACCTTGGCCTCCTCGGCGGCGGGTTCATGTCTCTTTCCGAAGCAGGTCTGTCGGAGATGGACACCGTCTGGGCAGATACGGCGCCTGGCCCCGCGGGCGGACATTCTCGCCTACATCGCCCGTTACGGCCACGAGAGGCTGTTGTTTGGATCGGATTTTCCCTTCGGCGCACCCTCGGTGAAGCTCGACAAGTTTGACGGCTCCGTAAAAAATCCGATATCTGCGTTACGCGTGTCCTTTGTCATTGCGGCGCACTGCAAGTACGCCTCATTCCTCAGGATTCGCAAGCCTTGATCTCGAACTTTTTTCGAAGCCGCCATTTTTGCCACTTTTTACCGACTCATCAAGTTTAGACGTCTGGGGCTTCCCGCAGATGTCGAGATGGCGGTGCTCGGCGGCAATTTTCTTCGTCTGCAATCGGGTATCGTCGTGGAGTGTAAAGCCACTGATCGGGTTCCAGCCGGATTTCAGGGCTCGACGACCACGGGATCGTCCTCGGTCGGCGGGGCGTAAAGGATCAGGCTGTCGCCGGGGTGGATGGGGCGACGGGGGTTGAGTCGGTTCCACAAGATGACGTCGCTGAGCGACACACCGTGACGATCCGCGATGGCGGTGAGGTGGTCCCCGGGCCGCACCACGTAAACGGTCTGAGGATTGTTCTCTTGCCAATCCTCCTGTGCAAGGGAAAATCGTTTTTCAAAGCCGGCCCCGGCGCCCGCCGGCATATCCAGCAAATACATGCCAGGCGCGAGAAAATACCCACGGATGTGAGGATTGAGGTCCTTGATGGTCTTGAAGGTGGTTTGGGCGGCCCGGGCCACCACCAATAGGGGCGTCTCTACGGTACATGTCACGGCAACGCGTTCGCTGTTCACAGGTTGCCACGGGTCGCCGGGCTGGACCATGAACCCATAGCGCCCCGGATCCATGAAGATCATCTTGGCCGCCACGGCCCTCAGCAGGTAGCGTTGGGTCTCCAAGGGGAGATAAAGCGCGTAGTAATCGGCGATGCCCTGACGGTCGATTTCCGCCTGAAGGCCGGCTTCCCCCATGTTGTAAGCCGCCACGGCCAGTGCCCAGCTCCCAAATTGCGCATGGAGCGCTTTAAGGTAATCGATGGCGGCGGCGGTGGCGGCTTCCAGGCTGCGGCGCTCGTCCACGCGGTTGTCGATCCGCAGCCCCCAGTTTCGACCCGTTCCCGGGAGAAACTGCCAGAACCCGATCGCTCCCTTGGAAGACCCGACGTGGGGTCTCAGGGCGCTTTCGATAATGGCGATGTATTTAAGATCTTCGGGCAACCCAGCATCCGCCAGCATGTTTTCGATGTGAGGGAAATACCGCGGGGCCCGCTTAAACCAAAGAATGACCTGGGGGCGGTCACCCAGGGTGAGGAGCATTTCCTTCTCCCATCGCTCACGCACCGGTGGATCATCCAGCGGCACCGGTTCACCGCAGTAATTGATCTCCGGAGGATCGCGCAGCGCTGCCGCGAGATCCGGCAGCACGGCCGGACCGATCACCACACTGGTGTCCGCATGAAGGGACAGCCCCCCCGTGATCAACACCAGTGCCACAAACGCCGTGGCGGTGATTTTCAACACTTGACGAAATCCCTTCACTGAAATTTGCCTCATGCTCGAAATGTCACTGATGTATCCGGCCGCCGGTCTGGCGACACTGGTGGGAGCGGTGGCGGGGCTCAAAGCCCTGGACCACTTCGCGGGAAAGATACCGGCGTGGGTGGTCGCTGCCGCTGCCCGACGCTCCCGGCTCAAAAACGCCGGTATCCGGGACACCCCCTCCCCCCGGGGGCAATCGCCGGGGATATGACGGTCCTCGCCCTCCCGACGGCCGCTGCTGATAAACATATCCTGAACTGGGCTGCTCGCCGAACCGGCAAAGCGAATTACACCCCTCAGCTGCCCTCGTAGCCGACCGTCACGGTTTCCCCCTTGACGATGACCGGCACTTCCCGCTTTCCCTTGGAGAACTTCAACATCTCTGCCAGATACTTGGCGTCCTTTTTGACGTCGATGTAGACGTGGTCCTTGTGAGCCTCCCTGGCCCGCGTGGTGTAAGGTCACCCGGCCTTCCCGTAAATTTTCACTGCTTCAGGCATGTTTCCTCCCCTTCATTCCCAGGATTGACGGTTCCGTAAAAAGTCGAAATTCCACAGTTGTCATTCCGAGGAGCGATCTTCGCGCTTTGGGCTGCGCCCCTCAGGGCTTGCGATGAAGAATCTCAATAGTTTGTCACATATAGGTTTTCTGGTTCACCCCCAGATCCCTCGCTACGCTCGGGATGACGCCTGAAAGGGCGCCAAGGGATTGTCAGAATTGTACCGGTAGCCGCACCAGTCGACCTGATTCGGGGCGATTTCAGTCGAAACGCCAGAATGGCACACAGCAGATATCAGCCGCCGGTGGATCTGAACCCCGCTACACGATAAACGAGCGCTTCCGCATCTGGTCCGCATCGTAGTATTCCACGACACTCCGGTAATCACAGAGATCAATGGTGGCGGTAACACGGTGTGGATTGTCGTACCAACTGAGGACGAGGCGATCATCCGGCGCGTCTTCGATGACAAAGGTGCCGCCAAATGCCGGGTATTCGTTTCGAAATGTCATAAGTCGCAGCAATCGTTTGACCACCGGCTTATGGATATCCCGCTGAACTTCGTCAAGGGAGTAGTTATGCCGGTTGATATCGCGCCCGTTCTTGGTCATCTCCACGAGGCTGATGTCATTTTCACCGGCCAACAGACCGACGTAATAGACTTGGGGTATGCCGGGCGTAAAGAACTGGATGGTACGCGCCGCTAAATAGGCGTCGTCATTGCCGCCCAAGGCCGAGTAATAGGTGCAATTGACCTGGTAGGTATCCAGGTTCTGGTATTCCGGCCCGGAATAGATGGTGCGGGTGTTCGCCCCCTTTTCGTCCAATTCCTTTAGTGTGCGTTGAATCTCGGTTTCGGTGAGCAGGTCTTCGACATCCACCACACCGATGCCGTCGTGGGTGTCGAGGGTGGTAATCTGGCGCCGCGGACAGATGGACAGCCAGTGTTTCAGCCGCTCGCCGGTATGGTAGTACAGGGAGTGCAGCACGAGCATGGGCAATGCAAAATCGTACGTCCAGTAGCCTTTGGCAGCGATCTTGAGATGATAGCGGTAGTGTTCGTGAACCTCCGGAAGCATCACCGTGTCGAACGGCGTCAGGTACTCGTTGAGCCACTCCAGGATTTCCCAGACATCCGGTTCGAGAAAAAAGCAGTTGGTCCCCAGTCGAATGGTCGTGTAGGCAAAGGCGTCCATGCGAATCATTTTGGCATGTGTCCTCGCCAGGCGGATGAGAAAACTGCGAAGAACCTCCTTAGTGGTTTCCGAGACGAGGTCCAGATCGATCTGCTCATAGTCGAAGGTACACCACACTTTTTCCCTGGAGCCGTCGGCGCGTTGGATCACCGTGTACGGATGACGGGGCTTTCGCGTATATACTTTTTCCAGGTCCGCAATGTCGACCTCGCCAGTGGGGCTCAGCTTGTTGAAGCTGAGAAACATGTCCGCGTATCTGGAGTTCTTGCCGTTGAGGAAGTAGTCCTGAAAGTATTCGGACTGGCGGCTGATATGGTTCACCATGAAATCGATGATCAAATCGAACTCTTTCCCGATGCGCTCCACGTCGTCCCAAGTGCCAAAGGCCGGGTCCACCTCCATGTAGGTCAAGGGCGCAAAACCGCGATCTGCTGAAGACGGGTAGAAGGGAAGCAGATGCACGCCGCCCACGGCCTTGTGCAGGTAGCGGCGGAGCACATAATGTAGTTCAAGGAGATTGATCCCCAGGGAATCCGGGTAAGTGATGAGTTGAACCTTATTTCGAATGCTCATAGCATTCCTTTCCGATCTTTTCGACAAACCGATAGCGGCGGATCCCCTCGAGGATGCCGCCCGCACAAGCCGACTTGGCAAAGTACACCCGACGCACGCCTATGAGCGCTTTGAGTTCTTCGCTGTGGTTGCCGACAACGACACCCAGCGGCTCACCCCGCAACATCTCTGCATCGTTTCCGGAATCGCCGCTCACGAGAAATTGCCGCAGTGGGATGACCCACTTATAGCTGAGATAGCGTATGGCTTTGCCTTTGGAAGCACGGTAGGGAAGAATATCGAGGTACCGGTTGTGGGAATAAATGAGGTTGTAGCGGCACTTGTTGGCCAATAGCCGGCTGTGGACCGCGGCCAGGCGGTCTTTGCCCGGATCCATGTTGTAGCTGATCTTGAAGGGGCGCTGCGTGTCGGCATCCTGGATTTCAAGCCACGGGAAGGTTTCAAGCAAGGCAGCGATCTTCTCACGGTCCCACTTATGCCGGATATGCGTGGCCCAACCCTGTCCAAACTGGTTGTCAGGGCCATAGTACATCTCGGCCCCCACTGAACCGATGATGATGTCTGGCGTGGGGATGCGGTGCTTCTCAAGGACTTCAAGGGCGGATTCGAGGGTGCGCCCCGTTGCTATACCGAAACCCAGGCAATTATGGTGCTCCTTTACGAAGGCCACCAAATCGTCAAGACGGGAATTGTCCTCCCCGATGAGGGTGTTGTCGATATCGGTGATAAAAAACGACCGCAGCGACAGCAGGCGGCGGCCGATGGCGTCTGTGGGCGTTGCGGTTTCCATGCCGGTGGCGGCGTCCTTGTTCATGATATCCGAGACGCGCGCCGCGTAGGTGGCCGCATGCTGCTTCCAGGTGTAATGTTTTCGTACGTTGAGGACGCCGTTTTTGGAGTAGGTTTCCCACCGTTCGGGATCGGCAATGATCTTCCGGATGGCTGCGCCGATGTTGGCCGGTCGGGTGGGGTCCACGAGAATGCCGTTCTCGCAATTTCGCAGGATGTCCTCGGGTCCACCGTCCCGGGTGGCGACGATGGGGAGCCCAGAAGCGGAGGCCTCGAGCAGAGTGAGACCAAAAGGCTCCACCAATGCAGGATTGACGAACACCCCTCGCGTATCGGCTGCAATCCGATAAAGGACCGGCACTTCAAGCTCAAAATCGTGTTTTTTGGGGATGGCCATCTTTCCGTAAAGATCGTACTTGTCCATCATCAGCAGCATCCCGGTCAATACTTCCCGCTCGTTCTCCTCCATGGTGTCGATGTCTTTTCGGATACCGGCAAAAACGGCCAGGTTGGCCATGGCCTGAAGCTCCAAATCTTCGCCATAGGCCTCGATGAGCCCGGAGATATTCTTTCGTTTGTCCGGCCGGCAGAGGGCGAGTATGAGCGGCTTCTCGGGCCGGCTGAAAAACCGGTTCATTTCCTTTTGCAGGGACGCCCGGGCGTACATCACATTTTCAGCAACGTCGCTGCCGGAGAGGTTGTCGTGATAGAACGGGTAGAATTTCTCGATATCGATCCCCGGTGGGATGACGGTGAACTCCGGCACGTCCTTGTTTTCGTAGAGGTCGTATTGATCCGACACCTCCTGCCGCGTACTGGTGACCACCAGGTCGGCATTGGCCAACACCTCCTCCTCTGCAGCGATACGCCGGTCGATCTTGTACTTCTTGATGATATCGGATTCCGGCATACCACCGGCGAGCAGTTTCTGCAGTTTGGAACGTCCAAGTGAGTGGCCGGTGTAGACAAACGGCAAACCGAATATCCGAGACAGATGGGTAACCACATAACCGGCGTCGGGGTAGTGGGCGTGGACAACGTCGGGCAGCACCTCGTTGTGCTTGGTGAACTTGATTGTCTTGTCCACGAACTCGTCCAAATGAGGCCACAGCAGTTCTTTGCGGATGTATTTTTTCCCGCCACACTGAACGCGGACAATTCGGAATTTGTCATTTACCGTTTCGACAGGCACACCGTAATCGTCTGAAACGCGATTGTCGTCAATGAGGCGCGTGAACAAATCGATATGGGCAATGCTGGGATGTCGGCTCAGTTCTTGCCCCAGTTCCAGCACATACTTGATCTGTCCGCCGGTATCGGCATCCCGGCCAAGCTCGATATTATCCCCACGAATCAATCCGTGAATGCTGAACATCTGAATGTACAAGGATGGCATGTCATTCATTGGCTGTCTCCAGCTTCGGTTTCCAGGTATCGTAAAAGCGTGGGTCCTCCGGCACGGCGCCGGGAAGACGGCATATATCGGCCGCAAAACCGCTCGCCGCCGCCGCGACATCGGCCAGGGGAAGTCCACGCATTAGGCCAAGCGACAGCACCGCCGCATAGCCGTCCCCGGCACCAACGGTGTCGACGATCGATCCGACGGGCGACGGCGGCACCTCGATTCGGCCGCCGGTCTGGATGATGGTGCTGCCGGCAGCACCACGCGTGACGGCCATTACCGAAATGCCGAACTGATGCATGAGGTAGTCGTCGAATGCGGCGGCTGAAGTCGGCCGCCCCAATACACGTCGAATTTCTTCAACCTCATCCTCGCTGAGCTTAAGGACATCGGCCCCGATGAGGCATTGCAGTATCGACCTGCGGGTATAGTGCGGCCGCCGGAGATTGATATCGCAAAAAACCATCGCCCCGGCAGGCAGCCGGCGCAACAGCGCCCCGAGGCGTTTATAGCCAGCCGCCGTCCGCTGAACGAGTGATCCGAAATAAAGAAATCGGAGTCGATCCCAGTGCGCTTTCCGGTGCAAATGGTCAAGGGAGATATAATCGTAGGCGACGTTTTCAACAATCGAAAATGTCGGCACCCCGGCACCATCCAAGACAACCTCCACAATGCCGGTGGGGTGCTTCGGATCGGTTTGGATGTCGGTGTCGTCAAATCCGCAATGCCGAAACCGCTGCTTCAGCCGCCGCCCGTCGTCATCGTCGCCCACGCGGGTGACCAGCTGCACCGGCGCACCAAATCGCTTCAAGTGGCAGGCGACATTGAAGGAGGCGCCACCGGGGCGGGCGCCGTCCGGAAACCGGTCTATCAGAATTTCGCCAATAACAATCATGGTCATAACAGGGCCTCGCACGGGATGAACGGCGGACCGCTACAATTGCCGTGCCCCCGCCATCAGGCTACTCATGGCTACCAACCATCGTCCCAAATTGCAAGGCGGTGCGACGGCCGACCCGTCCTCGTCCTTTTCTCCTGTCCGTGCTTTCACTTCCCCCATTGCCCACCGGCTGAAGGTTTTCTCGGAAGGTGTCGAAGTGATTCAGGTCAAGGGCCGAATAGATCACGAGAAAGCGGGCGCCCTGGAAGCGGCGCTGTCACCGCATCTGGAAGGACCCGAGGCGGACGGCCACCCGCCACTGCTCCTGGATATGGCCGGAGTGAGTTTTCTCACCAGTGCCGGCCTGAGGGTATTGATGATTGCGGCCAAAACCTGCAAGGCGCAGCAGCGGCCCATCGCCGTGACCAACCTGCAACCCATGATCGCCGAGGTCGTGAGGATCAGCCGTTTCGACCTCATCATTCCGGTCTATCCGTCGGTGGCAGACGCCATGGCGGCCATATCACCATCGTCATCACCAGCGTCCCGTAAATAACGGGGCCGCCATTTGGCAATATTGGATGTCATGCCCGGGATGATCAGGAAATGATGCAAATTCGATTCTGGGGAACCCGTGGATCTCTGCCGGTGGCCACCGCCGGCGGAATCATACGCAGACATTGATTTTACCCATCTGGACGCCGGCACTTGGCGCGAGGTTGCCGGCTTCAAGGTTCTGCCCCACCGCCAGATTCACCACGGCGGCTCTTTTGGATACCGCTTCGAAAAAGACGGGAAAGCAATCGTCTACGCCACCGACGCTGAACACAAGCAGGATGATGAATCGGAGACCCAGGGGGGTCATCGATTTCCTGGATCAGGCGGACATCGTGATTTTCGATGCCATGTATTCCATGGCGGACATGATCACCGTCAAGGAAGACTGGGGGCACTCCAGCAACATTGTGGGTGTCGATCTCTGCCTGCGGGCCAGTGTGCGGCACTTATGCATGTTCCACCATGAACCGGCCTACTCCGATGACATGATCGATCGTGTGCTGAGAGAGACGCGAAGGTATGCGGAATTGGTCGGCGAGGGGCGGTCGCTGGAGATCTCATCGGCCTTCGATGACATGGTGATCACCGTGAAACGCAGCGGGCGCCTTTGCCGGCCGTCCAGAGATCAAAAAAGAGACCGCTGGCGGGATGGCGCGGATACGGGCTCGGATATCTCTTCAAAAGCATGGTGATCGGTCAGCCATGCATCCCAGTCCCTGCAAAACGCCGCCTGCGGGAAGACATCGTAAAGCACCCGCCACTCCCCCGCCTCGGTCGTAGACACGGCATTGGCATTATTGAAAACCAAGTCCGTCTCCTGCTTCATGACCACAGGGAACCCGTAAGGCCGGTTGCGATGCTTGGGAAGCTTTTCTACCTCGAGGCGCTGCGTTAAAAACGCCACGTGACTGGATAGGCGCGTGCGGTGGAGATTCTCCGACAGTGGCACAGCACCGTTGGCGCTCTCACCAATAGCGGATGCCAACGTGCGGTCGATTTCGTAGCCCACACTGTGACGGCCGGCCGCCATGGCGGCGGCGGTGGTGGTCCCGGTACCCAGAAATGGATCGAGAACGCGATCCCCTTTCACCGAATACATGGCAATGAGTCGACAGGCGATGCCGATGGGAAAGGCGGCGCTGCGATGTCGGGCGTCCACATCCCCCAGGGCCTGCCGAGTGCCCTTGACATCGAACCACACGTCCGAAAACCACGCATTTCGCTCCTCCCAAAACAAGGCGCTCTCCCGCCGGCGCCGCTTGTCCGCATCACTGACGAATTCCCTTTTTGCGCCTTTTCGAAAAATCAGAATGTACTCGTGCTCCAGGGTGACATAGGCGCCGGCGGGCAGCACCCCTGATCCCATAAACTTGTTGGGGGCGTTGGTCTGCTTGCGCCAGATGACCGCCGGCAGCGCCGAGAGTCCCTTGGCCGTGAGGGCATGCTGAATCCGTGTGTGGTTGGGGTAGAGTGCAAAGGACTCATGGATGGTCCGGGTGGCGTCGCCGATGTTGATGCAGGCAAACCCGCCTGGCGCCAGCACCCGGCAAACCTCTGTCCACACCCGGTCCAACTGGTCGTGCATCGCATTGAAAGCGGCAACACCGTTGCCGCGCCGTAACGCCTTGCCGACGGCGGGGTCCATTTTGGAGAACAGGGCGTCCCACATGGCAATCATCGGATAGGGCGGCGAGGTTACCACCAGCTGAATGCTGTTATCGGGCAGCTGGTGCATCGCCTGGGCATTGTCGAAGAACACCTGATGTCGGGTTTCCATGCATCTCTTTCTTGCTGGCAAGGGGGCGACGCGATCACAAAATACCTCAGTGAACTGCCGGCACAAAATACCGAAGATGTAACCATCTGTCAAAGACGCGAAGCCCGTAAAACCCCCGCAGATGTCATCCCGGGCGCAGCAGCGCAGCGATGGATCTGAATGTTAATCAGAAAACCTTGAAGATCCCGATATGTTGAGATGCATTGTCGCGAACTCCTCCCATGTATCGATGCGCTGTCGGTTGAACCGAATGGCGTGACGACCGGCGTCACACCAGTTCCAGCAGATACATCGGCACACCGGGCGACTGGGCCTGGCGGTCGTTGAAAACCGCTGGGGATTCCTGCCGAAACCCCAGGGAGCGGTATAGCTGCTGCAGCTTGGGGTTGCGGGTCAGGGAGATGAACTGCCGGTAGCCTTTGGCTTTCATCTCGTGAATGAAAGCGTTGACGGTGAACACCCCCACCCGCTGGTTTCGAAATCGGGTGGAGATGGCCAGTGCCCCGAGTTCCACGGTGCCGTCATCGATGGGTTTGGCTTCGGCGCACCCCACCACGATGTCATCAATGCGGGTGACATAGAAACGCGATTGGTGGTCCAGCAAATACTGCCGGCTTCTCGGTTTGATGAGCCCCTCCTTGCTGTACTGCTCCAGCATCGCCGACACCATGGGCAGGTCCTCTGCCGTCATGGACAGAAAGGTCTCGGTGAAATTGTTGGCAATGAGGGTGCCTGCGCCTTCGATGGTAAAGAGCTCCCGCCGAAGGGTTTGCCTGCCCGCAGGGACGATGTGCACCCGATCATACACACCGGCGTCGATATGGCTGCAGATGCGTTCCAGGGCGTTCCTGAAATTTACGTTCCCCACCCATCCAGCCACATCGTCGATGAGCAAAGTGTTGATGGCGTTGATTTTGCGGCCATGCCGGTCCTGAAGGAATTTCCTTTCCAGAAAAACGAGTTTGAAGGCCTGCCCGGTGCGATCCAGCACCTGCTCGTAGAAATCGGCGTCGGGCATGAGCCGGGTAATGTCGGTCTCCGGCAGGCGCTGGGCGAGCCGCTGAAAATGCTGCTGGTTGGCGAACCGGTTGGACATGTTGTGGATGAGCGCGGTGCGGGCCCCCTGCCGGCTGATAAACTTGAGGTCCGACACGATGTGCTCGAAATGATCCCTCAGAATGCCCTCTCTGCAGGCAATCACCACCGCTTTTCCCGCCAACACCCGCCGATATGCTTCTATGTGATCTTGACTCACTTCATCCTCGAAAAGCCGGGGATGAGGGTCCGCGTGGAAACAACGCCGGTGATTTGTCGCACGGACTCGTGAATGAACTGGGAAATCATTTCCGCATCCGAGCTGAGGAGGTCCCGCGTGATCTCGACTTTGACCAGCAGGTCCACCTCGCCGAATACCGAGTGAATCTCCTTGACCCCGTCGAGTTCGTAGAGTTTATCGATGATGCGGCTCTCCTTCTTGGCCTGCACGTTCATCAGCACAAAGGCCGTAATGCTCTGCTTCATGTCCGGGTATTCGGTCTTTTTCAGTTCACCCATTTTCGTTCGAAAAGCCTCCATGTCTTTGGGTATCAGCTGATCAAGGCCGATCCCGTAGGAACGTTTGCGTGCCTGGTTCCACTGATGCCAGGAGATGTACGCGTAAAGGTCGGCGACG
>CAYUOU010000101.1:0-13370 GCA_964446485.1 uncultured Desulfobacterales bacterium
CTTCAAGGACTACAACGACACCTATGGCCATCTCGAAGGCGATAAAGTGCTCGTTCGCATCGGCGAGGTGATTCGCTTGTGTTTGCGCTCTATGGATTCCGCCTATCGCTACGGTGGTGAGGAGTTCACCATCATCCTGCCGGAAACCAGCGGTGAGGAAGCCCTCAACGTGGCACAGCGCATCCGAACGGCCATCGAGGCCGAGCGCTTTGCGCCCCGGCCTGACACCCGTATCTCCATTACCATCAGCATTGGTGTTACCGAATACAAACCCGGCGAAGACAAAACGGTTTTTATCCAGCGGGCGGACAAGGCGATGTACGCTTCCAAGGAGAAGGGGCGAAACCTCGTTTCCTCCCTGATGGCCGACCACTGAGTGGCCGCCCCCGGTTGACCCATGCCTCCGATTCGATTCATCCATTCCCCCAGCACCGCCGAGAACGATCAGATCATCGATCTCTACCGGGCCGAAGGATGGTGGTATCCCGATGGGGAACGGGATAAAGACGCCTTCCGGTTATCCGCCATTATCAGCGGCAGCCACTGCTTTGCCGTCGCGGATATGGACGGGCGGGTCATTGCCATGGGGCGTGCCATCAGCGACCGGTTCAGTGACGCCTACATCCAGGATGTGGCCGTGCATACGGCGTATCGGGGGCGTGGCGTGGGGACGGCCGTCGTTGCCGCGCTGGTGGCCAGACTCGAGACCGATGGCTTGGGTTGGATCGGGCTCATTGCCGAGGGCCGATCCGAAGCGTTTTACGCGCGGCTCGGGTTTTCACCCATGACCAACGCATCCCCGCTCCTGCGCAACGCGACGTAACCGGCGGCGCCCACCATCGTGTTTGCCGGGCGACACCGCTGCCAGTGCAGCCAAGGCGCCTTACAATCGTCGACGACCATCAACCGCAGGTCCAGACCCTATTCCAATGACGTTCACGCCCATCACCGCAAAAGATTATCAGCGACTCAAACCGTTTTTTCGCTCACAGGCCTATCGGTTGTGCGCTTATTCCTTGCCGGTGGTGATTGCCTGGCAAAACGATAACTACCGACCCCTGGCCCATGTCGACGGCGATACCCTCTGGATCGGCGCCGATTTTACGACCACTCCGGAGTATCGGCATCTCATTATGCCGCTGCCCGCCGATGGGGGCCAAAATCCCGAGACCCTGGCCCGCGTGGCGCGAACCAGTGGGTTTGAGCAGTATTGGTTTGTACCGGAGTGCTACGTGAATGCCTGGGGAAAAGACCTGATCCGGCGGTTTTTCCGTTTGAACCGCCAGAAAGGATACGACGACTATGTGTATCGAACCAGCGATCTGGCCGACCTAAAGGGAAACCGATACGCCAAAAAACGCAACCTCATCAACCAGTTCAAAGCCGCCTACGTTGAAACGGGACGGGCGGATATCGAACCCATTAATGACGCCAACATAGACGCCTGTACCGTTTTCCTGGAGCGCTGGTGCGACATCATGGCTTGTGGGAGCGATACGAAAAACGATCTGGCCTGTGAAAAGATTGCCGTGCTCAATACGTTAACGAACATCGGCAGTTTCGATGTCCGGGGCCTCGCCATCCGCATCGATGGCGACATCTGCGCCTTCGGCATCGGCTCCGCACTCACCGCCGACATGGGGGGACTCCACTTCGAGAAGGCATACGCCGACATCAAGGGGCTGTATCAATATCTGGATACTCTCTGCGCCCGGGAACTTTTCAAAGACGTCGCTTTCATCAACAAAGAAAGTGACATGGGCATCCCCGGCCTTGCTAAAGCCAAACGATCCTACCACCCCGCCGAAATGGTGAAGAGTTACAAGTTGACGTTGAAATAGTGCAGTCCGTCGCCGATTGTCAGTGGGGTGTGGCTTGTGGTCGGTGGGCAGTGGTCAACAACGGACAACCCGCGACCCACCACTGACAGTTCGTTGTCCCTACCGCGGTTGCGGCCCCAGGATGCGCACTTTGAGAAAGAGATCCCCACGGCGGCCGTCAGGGGCTGATTTGCCCATTCCCTGAAGCCGAAGTTTAGTGCCGTCCACCACGCCGGAGGGGACCCTCACGCGGATCATCTTCTGGCCAAAACCCCAGGGCACGCTGACCAGTTTTCGGGTGCCGGTGAGTGTCTCATATGGGGTGACATCCACCACGCCGTAAAGATTGAAGTCTTCGCCCACCGACCGCGGCCGCATGACCTGAAGTCGGCTGGTGCGGCGCTTTTCCGTGGTTTTCCGGATGCCGTTGGAGAGCGCCGTTTTGGGCACCCTGTCGAAAGCCTTGAGAAACACCATACCGAAGACAAAACCGCCGATGTGGGCCCACCACGCCACGCCGCTTCCGGCACCGCTGCTGCCGGCGGCATTGAGAAACTGAAGGAACAGCCAGAATCCGAGAAAAAAGAAGGCCGGAATCTCTACGAACCAGGGGATGAAAATAATCGGGATGAGTGTCAGTATCTTGGATCGGGGGTGGAGCAGAAAATAAGCACCCATGACCCCGGCGATGGCCCCGCTGGCACCGATGGTGGGGATGTTGGAGCCGATATTCAACAGCAGGTGGCTGACACCAGAACTGATGCCGCAGAGAAAATAAAAGACGACGTAGCGCAGGGGGCCAAGGTGGTCTTCTACATTGTCGCCAAAGATATACAGCATCCACATGTTGCCAAGCAGATGCATGAATCCCCCGTGCAGAAACATGAAAGAGATGAATGCTATTACCTGCTGCCCCACGGAGAAGAAATGGGAGTAGTAGTCAACGGTGTAGCGTGCCGGAACCAGGCCGTAAACGTAGATGAATTTGTCTAAATTGGGTCCCAGTGTCAGCTGGTAAAGGAAGATGGCGATATTGATGCCGATCAGCGTCATGTTGACGACGGGGTAGTTTTTGGATGGAATGGTATCGCGAATGGGGAACATGGTCGGATGCTTGCGTTAGGGTTGCAAGGACGCTGGCAGATGCGGCCGTTTTACGCCGTGGCGGAGATACGCATACTCAAGTCCACCGAGCGCGCCTGGTGCGTGAGGGCGCCAACGGAAATAATGTCGACACCGGTGCCGGACAGTTCGCTGAGGCGATCGCGGGAGACATTGCCGGATACCTCGGAGAGCGCCCTGCCGGCGATGCGCTTTACCGCCTCACGTATCTCCGCGGTGGGCATGTTGTCCAGCATGACCACGTCGGCACCGGCATCCAAGGCCTCGGCCAGTTCTTCAAAATCGGACACTTCCACCTCGATGTTGACCAGATGGTGCGCCCGTCGACGGGCACGGGATACCGCCTCGGCGATGCCTCCGCAGGCGGCGATATGGTTGTCCTTGATGAGGACGCCGTCGTAGAGGCCCATGCGGTGGTTGGCGGCGCCGCCCACCCGGACGGCATATTTTTCGAGGGTGCGCCACCCCGGTGTCGTCTTTCGGGTGTCCACCAGGCGGGCGTCGGTATCGCCCAAAGCCTCCACGTAAGTGCGCACATGGGTGGCGATGCCCGAGAGGCGCTGGAGGAAATTCAGGGCGGTGCGCTCGGCTTTCAGCAGCCCGCGCATGCTGCCGGATGCGGTCATCACCGTGGCGCCGGCAGTCACCCGGTCGCCGTCCCTGTGGAGACCCTCGATGCGGATGTCGGCGTCGACGGCGTGAAATACGCGCATGGCCGTGCCCAGGCCGCAGACGATGATGTCCTCCTTGGCCAGGATGTCCCCCCGACCGGATTGCCGGGCCGGGATGAGCGCGTCGGTGGTGATGTCACCGGCGCCAATGTCTTCGGCCAGGGCCAACTCGATGAGGCGATCTACAGACATTGCGGCTCTCTTTTCATTTGGTTCGCCAGCGCCGGTCGTGAGTGGACCCTGCGGACGATCTTTTTGATCGCCGTATGTGGCAGCGCGTTCGGCATTACTGATCAGTTGGCCATTTCACGGACCATGTCCAGGTTGTGTTGCAGTTTTGTGCGCTTTTCGCTGATAGCCGTCTGCTTTTCTCGCACACCGGCCACGACGTCATCGGGCGCCTTGCTGAGGAATCCGGGATTGGCCAGTTTCTTGTCCAGACCGGTCAGTTCCTTCTCGATTTTGGCGATTTCCTTTTCCAGGCGCGCGGCTTCCCTATCGAAATCGATGATTCCCTTGAGGTCCACCAGGAGCGTCGCCCCGGCCACGATGGCGGCGGCCGCGGATTTGGGTTTGTCGCCAGGGGCTTCGACGGTCAGGGTGTCGATCTTTGCAAGGTTGCGGATCATCTCCTGATGTTGCGACACCGTTCCACCCTGCTTGGCATCGGCGGTCTGCAGGCGGACGTTGAGGGCGCGGCTGGGCGCCAGATTCATTTCGCCGCGGATATTTCTCACCGCGCTGACGATGCCGATGGCCAGCTGCATGTCGGATTCGGCCGTGGCGTCTGTCGCCACGCTGGCATCGGTCTCAGGGAATGACGCCCGCATAATGGACCCTTCGGTGCCCGGCAGTTTGTGCCAAATCTCTTCGGTCACGAAGGGCATGATGGGGTGCAGCAGGATGAGGCTGTCCTTGAGAACGCGCCAGAGGACATTCAGCGTGGCGCGTCGCGCCGCTTCCGCTTCGCTGTAAAGGGCCGGCTTGATGGCTTCCAGATACCAGTCGCAGAACTCGTGCCAGATGAAGTTGTAAAGAGTGCCGGCAGCCTCGTTGAACCTGTATGATGCCAGCGCTGCATCGACGGTTTCAATGACCTGTTTGAGCCGGGAAAGAATCCAACGATCGGGCAGCGACAGTCGGTCGGCGCTGGGGATGTCTTCACCGGGAGCGGTCAGGTGCATGAGCGAGAAACGGGCGGCGTTCCAGAGTTTGTTGACAAAATGGCGATAGCCTTCCACACGCCGCTCCGACATTTTTACATCGCGGCCCATCACCGCAAAGGCCGTCAAGGTGAAGCGAAACGCGTCTGTGCCGTACTGGTCGATGACCACCAGGGGATCGATGACGTTGCCCTTGGATTTGCTCATCTTTTTGCCTTCTTCATCGCGGACCAGGGCGTGGACGTAGACATCTGTGAAGGGGGCGTCTCCCATGAATTGGATGCCCATCATCATCATACGGGCCACCCAGAAAAAGAGGATGTCAAAACCGGTGACCAGGCAGGTGGTTGGATAAAAAGTTTCTAACAGCGGGGTCTTTTCGGGCCACCCCATGGTCGAAAACGGCCACAGCGCGGAAGAGAACCAGGTGTCCAGCACGTCGGTATCCTGGATCAGCTCTCGGCCGGCGCATTTCGGGCAGGTGGTCGGCGCCTCCATGGCCACGACCATTTCTTCACAAGCGCTGCAGGTCCAGGCCGGTATCTGGTGGCCCCACCAGATTTGGCGGGAGATGCACCAGTCGCGAATGTTTTCCAGCCAGTCGAAATAGGTTTTAACCCACATCTCCGGGACGATGCGGGTGCGTCCCGACCTGACGGCGGCCATGGCCTGATCCGCCAGGGGTTTGGCCTTGACGAACCATTGCTTGGATAGATTCGGCTCCACCACTTCCTTACAACGATAGCAGTGTCCGACGCTGTGCTTGTAGGGCGCTATCTTCACCAGATAGCCATCGGCTTCAAGCGCCGCCACTACGGCCTTGCGGCAGTCGATGCGGTCCATGCCGGCGAATCGGCCCGCTTCGGCGCTCATGGATCCGTCATCGTCGATCACTTTCACTTCGGGGAGTCCATGGCGTCGGCCGATTTCGAAGTCATTGGGATCGTGGGCGGGGGTGACTTTGAGGCCGCCGGTGCCGAAGCTCATGTCCACGTAGCTGTCCCGAATGATCGGGATGCGGCGGTTCATCAACGGGAGCATCACTTCGGTGGAAGGGATGTCCCGGTAGCGGTCGTCATCGGGGTTGACGGCCACGGCCGTATCGCCCAGCAGGGTTTCCGGTCGGGTGGTGGCCACGACGATGCCCCCCTCGCCGTCGGCAAAGGGGTACCGGATGTGGTACAAGGCGCCGTCTTTTTCTTCATGTTCCACCTCCAGATCTGCCAGGGCCGTGTGGCACCGGTGGCACCAGTTGATGATATAGTTCCCTTGGTAGATAAGCCCTGCATCGTAAAGGTCGACAAAGACTTTTCGCACGGCGGTGGAGAGCCCGGCATCCATGGTGAAACGCTCGCGTTCCCAGTCGCAGGAGGCGCCAAGCCGTTTGAGCTGGTTGATAATGGCGCTGCCCGACCGATGTTTCCACTCCCACACGCGTTCGATGAATTTTTCACGGCCGACTTCGTGGCGGGTCAGTCCCTCGGTGGCAAGTTGGCGCTCCACCACGTTTTGTGTTGCGATACCGGCATGATCGGTGCCTGGCATCCACAATACGTTGTCGCCTTTGAGCCGCCGGTAGCGGCACAAAATGTCCTGAATGGTGTTGTTGAGGGCATGCCCCATGTGCAGAACGCCGGTGACGTTGGGGGGAGGAATGACGATGGCGTAGGGTGGCGCATCGCTCGTGTCGCCGGCATGAAAAAGCCCCTCACGCTCCCAATATGAATACCAGTGTTTTTCAACCGCCGCCGGTTCATAGCCTTTATCGAGAAGTTCCGCACACATCGGTATCGCTCCTTTTAGTCCTACTGATCAGCAGATTTGCCGCCGGGTGTGGGCCGCGTTGCGTAAATCGCCACCATATAGCATTTGCGCGGTGCCGTAAAGCAGTGCAAGGCCATGTCAAGATGCGCCGCCGGGAGCTGCTTTATGCATAAAAAAAGGAGCCGCGGCGGCTCCTTGAAAGGGTGATCGGAAGGATTGAAAAAAATATGGCTCAGTCGGCCATTTCGTCCAAGATGGCCTTTTTGATTTTTTCTAATTCACGGCTGACGGCATTCTCTACGACCTGGATCAAAATGGCTTCGATCTTTCCGGATACGGCATTCTCGACAGCCTTTTCGATGGCGGCTTCCAATTGGTCTTCGGGGATGTCCAGAACCGGTGCGGCTGCGACTGCCGCCGGTGGGCCGGCTTCAGGCATAGATTCCACGGCTGCTTCAATAATCTCTTCTGCAACGGGTTCAGGTTCGGCTTCATCCTCCTCGGTGTCATCCAGAGCCATCCCAAGCGATTCTACGAAATCGTCCTCGGACGCCCTCTCGTATTCTTCTTCCGCCTCGTCATCGAAGTAAACGACGTCGCCCAAGTCCGATTCAGACGACACGGTTGCGGCCTCGAGCGTTTCATCCGGTTCAGCCCCGCTCTCAGCGTAAGGGCTTGCAGCATCTTCAGCGGCCGGCTCGGTGTCTATGGTATCGAAGACGCCATACGTCGCAGTGGTTTTATCGGTGGCCGCGGCCTGGGCCGGTGCCTCGGCTTCAATTTCGTCAAGATCAACCACCGTCTCCTCGACTTCAGGCGACGGATAAACGGGCACGACCTCCGCTGCAGCCGCCACTGTTACCGCTTCCATGAGATCGATAACCGGCTCAGTAGAATCAGCCTCTTCAACGGTGTCGGTCAATTCGATGATATCTTCATCTGGGGAGACAACGTCGGTTAACGCGATAATCGTCTCATCTTCGGGAGAAGTTTCCACCACTTCGTCAGTAAGGTCGATGATGCGGTCATTGTCAGCCATATCGAAGCCTGCCTTGTTGGATGTTTTTTGTATGGATGGAATCTAACAACCCGCTAGAATTTCAAGAAAATTAGCATGATTCACTTTTCGATGTCAACAGTGGAGCCGGTTCGTCGGCATATTTAAGCGAATCACGTGCGCCCTGCTGCGGTTGCCTTTGGCGGAAGATTTCGTTAACACATCGATGCTGAGCCGGTGTCCGTGGACGATGGTCCGGCCGCACCGCCAAGGTGGCGGCCGTCGGTTATGGGAATCTGCCCGCGAGCGCTGTTCTTATCCTCTGTTTCAATGATCGCCAACCACAGCATGGAGGCGTCATGCGACGGTTTTTCATGGATTTTGAATGCCTGTCAGTCCGGGGAGAAATTCCAGAGACCGTAACGGCGGCGGGTGACGATGCCCATCACATCCGCGCCGTGCTCAGGATGGGGTCAGGGGATCGCTTGATTCTGTTCGACGGATCCGGCGTTGAATACGAGGCAGTGATTGCCGCGATCGCCGGCGATGCCGTCACACTGCAGATCATCCGTCAGTTGGATATATCTGTAGAATCGCCGTTGGCGCTGGCGGTGGCCCAGGGGCTCCTGAAGGACAAGAAGATGGATGTCCTGGTGAGGCACTTAACCGAGTTGGGAATGACCCGGTGGGTGCCGTTTCAGGCAGAGCGGTCCATTCCCAGGCTGGATGATCACAAGCGACGCGTTCGTGCGGAGCGGTGGAAAAAAATCGCTAGGGAGGCCCTGAAGCAATGCGGCCGCAGCTTAGCGCCGCAAGTCGGTGAAGTGATCGGTTTCGATCAGTTGTTCGCCGCTGCTGAAGGCTACGCCCTGAAGTTGTTTTTCTGGGAGCGCGCTGTGGATGCGCTGCCCGAATGGCCTGATGATGCCGCTACGCGCGACAAATCGGTGTTCATGGTGTTGGGGCCCGAAGGCGGCTTCAGTGAGGATGAGGCCGCGTGCGCCCGCGCCGCCGGGTTTGCCCTCGTATCTTTGGGCCCGCGCATTTTGCGCGCGGAAACAGCGGCCTTGGCAGCCTGCACCGTGGTCCAATATCGCTATGGCGACATGGCTTCCGGACGACTGAAAACCCCTTGACAAAAAAGATGTGCCCGATATATATGCCCTCGTCTTAAGCCCGGGCACACGGGCTCAGGACCACGATGGGCCGAGGTAGCTCAGTCGGTAGAGCAGGGGACTGAAAATCCCCGTGTCGGCAGTTCGATTCTGTCCCTCGGCACCATTGTATTTGTAATGAAAACAGGAACTTACGCCGTTTACCGGTGCGGTTCCTGTTTCGTTTTTTTAGGGCCAATGTGTGACTTTGTGCGGGACTTTTTGCTGGCTCGTTCAAAAGCGCTAATCGCTTTCCGCTCCAAATCATCGTTGCTGTGAAGGTAAATCTCGGTTGTTTTCCGATTCTCGTGTCCGAGGATTTTCTGGATGGCTACAATGGGGACATTGTTGGCGTCCATAATCGAAGCACCCGAATGTCGAATCGGATGAAACCGGAAGTACCTGACACCGGCTTTCTCGCATAAACGTTTCATCAATTTCTTGCGGTCCCCATAGGGGCCTTCGCAGAACTTACCGGCCTTTCGGCTCCAATACCTGTGCCAGAATACCCAAGGTTTCCCTGGGTCGCAGTTTTCGCGCCGGCGCAATAGAACATCATAAAGTTTCTGGGTCATCGGAATCGTTCGTGGCGTCAGGTTTCCGCCTTTCTTTTTCCGAGTGTACAGGATGACGTATTTGCGATTGAAATCCACATCCTCCCACCGTAGACGGTTAACCTCACTTACCCTGGCCATAGTTTCCCTTATCGTCCACAAGAAATCTTGGTCGTCGGGCTTTGCGATGGCAATCACTTTATCAATGTCCTCTGCTGGCGGAACATACTTTACCTTTTTGTCAACGGGGAAAAAATCAAGCCCCTCGGCCGGATTGTTGCTGATGAGTTTCTTTTCGAGCCCATAATTGATGGTTGCCCGGAAATACCGCAAATCCTTGTTTGCCGTGTAGGCAGAGATTCTTTTCCGTTCGAGAAGGTGCTGGTAGACCATCTGGGCAGTGATTTCGCTACAATACAAATCTCCCCATTTTCCAGCCCATCGCCTTCCAAGGTATTTGTATGACCGGTAATGCTCTTCCGAATGGTTCTCCCTAACGTGGTCAAGCCGTAGATTCACCAAATCCAAGAAGGCCGTGTCGGTTGGCTCCTCCTGAACCGGTGCTGGGTTTTTCAACTCCTCTCGCTTTTTTGCCTCCGCCAGTTTGGCTTCGGTCTTTGTTCGAAACCAGGCGCTTGTGTACCTTTGTTTCCTGTACCAAAAATCGTACCTGGCTCCTTTCCCTTTTTCCGAATACGCGCTCATAGAGGTCCTCCTGTGAGGGGAAAAACAGAGAACCTCCGAGCTTCCTACCGCCCAGTTCTTTGGAATGCTTGTAGACCCAACTGACACTCATCCCCATAAACTGGGCTGTTTCCTCGACTGTCATAATGCGTTTTACATTATTGACGCCCTGTTCTTCGTGATGGTTTGGCTCCTTTCTGTCTGTGTCCATCAATCTCACCTCAAAAAATTGGTATGGCTGGCCCTGTGCTGGTCTGTTCCAGAAAACGGCTTGTGCCGTCTATGGCGAGCCCGGCGCACTCTGTTGTGCGTCCTTTTGGAGCCCCGACACTGCCGAGGCCCCTGTCCGACCCGAGGTGTTTGGGTCGGGATGTTCGACAATCTGCCCTATTGCTCGTATGGGACCCAGGTTTGGGATTCCCAGTTATAGGACTCGATTGCCAGCCAATCTTCGGATGTGATGGGCTTGAAACTCACATACCATTCCTGCGGGTTGCCTCCGAGTTCTTTTCCAGTGAACTCCATCATTCGCTTGAATTCTCCGGACATCTTACAGTTCTTGACATACTGCTTCCAGTTAAAGGGGGCCGACTTGTCTTCGACTTCGATTCTTACAAGTCCGCCACCCAGAAAATGAGTGTCGCATTTTCGCTTCTCGACGTCTAATTCATTGTCAGGATGAGCGACTATACACTTTGCTGTCGGTTCCCATTCCTGGTTGGTCGAAACCCAAACGGCCTGCTGTCTCTTTTTCCTGAAACCGTAATCGGATTTCCTGATGAAGCCGTCCCTGATGATGTGGTCCAGATGCCTTTTCTGGGTGTAATGGAACTTCCTTCTAACGTTCCTTTCCAATTTTATTTCTGCCAATTGTCAAAATCTCCATTTTGAATGTATCAGACACGCTGACACACAGCTTTTGGGGAATGGAGATAAACCCCGTCAGTTTTACGAGATGGTGCTCGAAGTCATTATCAATGTTGAAACGGCCCAATCCATTATCCAGATAAAGCATTATCAGAACTGCTGAACACTGATTTCTTGTATGCCGGGATACAGGTCGAGTATCCCCATTTTCTTGTAAAAGCATCTGTCGCAAGAGTTCCATCAGTCCGTCTTTCCAGTATTCAGGTTTTCTGGCTTACAGCGATGTAATCGCTGTAAGTAGTTTTTCTTTGTTATTCTAAACTCTTTGTTATTCTACCGTTCTCATACGGAAACCAGCTGGTTTCCGTATTGGAAACCACCCCCATCGTTTCGGCCATCATCACCGCCATTAAGCCGTAGAATTCTGTCATCCAATTCCCGCGCCCATAGTTCCTTGAACAGATAAATAATCTCGCGGTCCTTCCAAACACAGCCCATCTCGTAAATGTAAATCGTGTTGCCGTGGTTGGACTTCATCGGAATGCGGACAATCGCGTTCCATTCCTGTTCGAGCCGTGTCAGCATCCTGGAAATGTAGCCACGGCTCGTGGGTGATAATCCAATGTGCTCGGCAATCTTGTCCTGGTCCCAATGAGCCACCAGTTTTTTCTTGCCCAGGTAATAATCTTCATAGAGTTTCTTGCCCAACCCGCAACTGCCCATCTGACCCCGAACAATCCAGGCACACAGGTTGAACCAGACGGCACTCTCTTTGGTAAGCATAAACTTTCCAAAATGTACTGACCGCATCAGGTCGTATGGTATTCGCAGGTGGCTTGCTGGTTTCACAATCTTCATAATCTGCTTTTGTCTCCGTATGTATTTCCTTTCTTTGGTGTGCCCCGCATCTGATGAAGACACGGGGCATTGTGGTTTATCGGGTGGTCTCGACGATACGAACCGTCAGGCCCACCCACTGGTCGGAACGGTATTCATTTCGGCTCACAAACTCCGCCAGAAACGTTCTACCGGCATCCATCATCGGGGCCAATACCCTGGCCACATCTCGGGGCAAAAACCCCATATCGAAGGAACCAAACAAGCTGACGCGCACCGCGTTCGGGTCGTGCGGATTGTCTCGGTCGCGGACCACCGCATAGGTCCCGATGTCAGCACACCCCCACTTCTTGATGTTCTCCTGGCACTTACCGTAGGATACACCCGCCAGTTTCGTAGTAATTGGTCTGAACAATGTAAATCACCCCCTTATCTTGGATTTCGGTTTTACTTCCACCGATGTCTATAAGATAAGGATTGTGTTCCACAATGGAACGCATTACAGTTTCGAGAAAGTGCCTTTTTACAGCACTTTGCGGGGATTGAATACTTCTGATACAGTATTAGTGCGGGTTTGCGGAGACAATAAATTGTTCGAGCGGGGGAAGTAAAAAGTATCTTTTTTGAGTAAAAGGTATGAAGAACGCTACTTATTCCTCCTTCTTGGGTGCTCCTTTCAGTCGTTGTTCTGGCGGAAGCACTTCATTTATCCATTCTTTCCGTTTGCGTAAGGCGTAGCACACCCCGCCCGGTTTCTTCTGCGATGCGTGCCGTATTTCAGGGGTCTGCGCTAATTCGGGCACAGTGTATCCTTTATACTTGCCTTCCAATAGTTCCAAAGCCAGCGATTGGACACGCATTTTATCCACTTTGGTGTGATGAAGTCGGACACTTTTCTTGGCCGGCGCATTCTTCCCTGGTTTTTTCCCGGCGGTCAAATCAAAGATGCCTTCAAACCCGTGTAGGTTTCCTTCATTGAAATAGAGACCGCCCAAGGCCTGAATCATCTGCTGGGCCTCGGCCTCACCCCCTGGCAACTCATAATCGTGCCAAGCCATTATTTTATCGTGTTCGCTGGTATGCTCATCGGTGCCGTGGATGATTTCTGCCGGGGACACTTCCTGACCGGCTTCGTTGTAGGCAATGAGCCCCTGCTTGATGAAGCGATGTAGCAGTTCGTATGGGGTGATGCCCCACCGTTCCATCAATTCCCGTCCAGAAATGAGTCCAGGCATTCGGCCTCCTTATCACCACTCATTATGAATCCACTCACTATAAAAACCACTACTGGACTCATTTTTCAACCCGGCGGCAAAAAATTCATCCCGCGAAATAATCTTCAACCTTGTCCCTCAACCGCTTCTTCATCTGTCGAAGCAGTGTAATCGAAACATCCAGCCGTTCAGACGCCTCGGGGTCGGCTAGACCTTCCACCATTTTCATTCGGATGTAATCGGCCTCCCTGCTCGTCAGAGTATTGATAAAGCCCTCGAAGTCCATTTTCTGGATGACGTATTCGTCCAGCGGGATACGGCGACGGTCGGCCAGCACGGCATCGGTCAGCATCCCGTCATAGTGAATGATGGTGATGGGGGTTTTCCTGGGATAGGCCTTGGGGATGTCCAGGCTCTTGCCTACCCCCCTGGCTTTCTGGATGATGGTCCATTTGGCCTTGGTCTTGTAGTAGCGGTCCGTGGCCTCTGGCTCCCTCTGGATGGCCTCCCAGACGGCCATCGC
>CAYUOU010000102.1:0-13188 GCA_964446485.1 uncultured Desulfobacterales bacterium
GCCGCTGAGGCCTACCAAGATTGTTTATATGAAAACAGCGCCGCGAAAATCGGTGATCAACGAAAACACACAAAACTTACCATCAACCGATCAACTTCATAGAAGGGGAAACGCCATGACTGATAGAACCCAAGACTACACTGATGATCGTAATGAAGGCCACGTGGACACCCGAGAGCAGAACTTCGAATGCGAAAACAAAGATCCTCATCTCGGCTGCAACCTTGGCATCGACGTCGCAGGCTGATTTTCACTAACGAGTTACCCAAAATTCAATTTGAGAGAACATATAGGAGGTGTATCATGGCAGAAAAATTTGATGACTACACGGTAGACAACAGCGAAGGCCATATCGATACTCGTGAGCAGAACTTCGAGTGTGAGAACAAGGACCCCCATCTGGGCTGCAACTTGGGTATTGACGTCGCAGGATGATTTCGGCAGAGCCTCTCAAGCAGTGGCCAAAAACTTGAACCGACCGGCAGAGCCCTCCAGGGCTCTGCCTTTTTTTATAGTTGCAGTTCGTAATAGACGGCACCTTCCGCTGAAACCCGCGCTGGCGGGTGCCGTCTCTCAGTCGGCACGACCCACGTGAGTGCCCTCGAACCAGCCGGAGGGTACACGCACTGCAACGACGTCGCCGGTTGCGCACACCTCACCACGGGCCATTACGCTGCACGATACCCTGATCTTTTTTTCTTTGGCTTCAGCAATCGTTGCCAGGAGCACCACTTCAGCGTCGAGCGGGACCGGTTTTTGATATGAAACGGTCAACCGGCCAGTGGCAAACCAGATGGGTTCCCCACTGCCGATGCCGCGTCCGGCCATCTGGTATGCCTTGGCAATGGCCGTGCACACCGTATGGCAATCGATGAGCGTGGCGATGATGCCGCCATTCAATGTGTGTAGCGGCCCCGCCGAATGTTCGGTGGACGGGGTGAATCGACATTCGGCCTCGTTTTCACCAATCCAGTGGCTTTTAATTCGAAGCCCCTTTCGGTTATGCGGGCCACAGCCAAAGCAGTTGTTATTGGGGATCAGGTCCTGAAAAGCGTTTCGTGCGTTCATGATCGTTCCCTGAGCCACCCGTCGATGGCGGTAATGCGCCCCCCGAAAGTTGTCCACGGGGCGTATATTCAATGCTTGCCGAAGGTTTTCAATGTTGCTGAGCGGTACTCCTGTCGGATCAGGTCACCGGGGACCGGTGCCGCTTTCAAATGGCTGCGGCGCCGGAGGCTAAAGTCTGTTTAGAAACGATGCTATGGCTTTATTCACCTCGTTCGGTTTTTCGGCGAACACCATGTGGGTGCCGCCGGGAACGACCGCAACCAGTGCGCCCGGAATTTTGTCGACGAGAAAGTGAGCGTATTTCGGCGGCGTCATTACGTCCTGCTCGCCGACGACGGCCAGCAGGGGCATCGTTATTTCGCCGAGCCTTGCCATCACGTCGAACTGGTCGCAGGCTCTCAGATCGTTGAGAAAAGACGCCGGGCCGTTTTCCAAAGCCCGTTTTCGGATGACGGCGGCCAGTTCCGCGTCGATGAGGCTGTAGGTGTCCGCAAAGATATCCTCGGTGGATTCCGGGTCTTCGATGATTTTTCCCAGCGCATCCAGAAACATGGGGTGCACGCGCAACCTGGCGCCGCTGCCCATCAGGACGATGCCTTTCACGTCGTCAGGGTGATCCAGGGCATATTGCAGGGCGATGCCGCCGCCCAGTGAGTGGCCTACCAGGACGACGTCGGTATACCCCTGCCGACAGGCATGATCGTGCAGCCAGGCCACGTATCCTTCTATTGTGGGGCACAATTCTCCCTCTGGGTGCCCGGGCAGGTCGACGGCCACGGATCCCTGAAAGAAACGGGTCTGATGTTTCCAGGATTCTTTGCACCCCCCCGAACCATGAATAAATATCAGTTGCATTTCGGTATCCTCTGTTTAGCTTGTCGGGTTTTTACGGATTCGCGGATCTGAAGCGCTGGTCACCCGCTTATGGTCTTGGCGCAGCCAACGCACAGATCGGTTTCAGGTAAGACCATCAGCCGTGCAACCGGGATGGGCGATTCGCATTTCCGGCACCAACCGAAATCGGGATGAACGATCCTGGCCAGGGCACGCTCGAGACCCGATCGGGTATCCCTGGCCTTTCGCAATGCCGCCTCATTGATACTCTTGCTGGCGATCGCCTCCATGCGGGTGAGGCGTCCTATGGCATTGTCCGGTGAGATTGGGCGAATCAATGCCTCATAGGCCACGATATCAGCTTTTGTCGCCGTTATATTATTCTGGATGTTATTTTTAAGAGCGGTTTTTTCTTCGCTGTTCATTGGGCTGCCTTTGGTCGCCACTGCCAAGCGTTTATCGTCTACGGCATGATTTTGGGCTCCGGGGCAGTTATTACCCCGACGGCGCTATAGTATCAATGACGCCGGTCAACATTGAGTACGTGCTATCCCGTACCATGATCATCGAACGCATGGGGTTAATAAGCGAGGCACCTCATGGATCGGTCCTGTTTGGCCCGGCGCCGGGTGGGCCAACATCCGCTATCAATCACTGCAGGGGCGCGTGGTTGACAACCAGGTCCCTGCGGTGTCAACTCGGAAAGATACGACGACGACGGGCCCTCCACCCCCAATCGCTGGGATTCACGAGACGCTAGGTTGAAATGAACATTGCACTGCTGGTGATCGTTGGAATTGCATTTCTTTTTGCAGGCTGGCGGCAAATCTTGTGGCTGCCGCTGGAAGGACAGCTGGCGCCCATGGAAGCCCTGTCCGTTGCCATGGTCGAGTCGGCCAAGGGCGCTGTGGAACTGGCAATCGGCCTGGTCGGCGTGATGACGCTGTTTTTGGGGCTCATGAAAGTCGCGGAAGCCGGCGGTATGCTCAAGATCCTGGCCCGCCTCATCCGCCCGTTGATGGTGAAGCTTTTCCCCGACGTTCCGGCCGACCACCCTGCGATGGGGGCCATGATCCTGAATTTATCCGCCAATGCCCTGGGACTCGGCAATGCCGCCACGCCGTTCGGCATCAGAGCCATGCAGGAGCTTGACCGCTTGAACCCGGAGCCCGGCACGGCGACCGATTCAATGGCCCTGTTCCTGGCCATCAACACCTCTTCGGTGACACTGCTCCCGACGGGTGTCATTGCCCTGCGGGCCGCGGCGGGATCCATGGACCCGGCCGCCATTCTGCCCACGACCCTTTTTGCGACGATCTGTTCCACGACGGCGGCGATCATCGCCGCAAAATGCTTCAGTGCATGGCGGCCACAAAGGGTATCCGCCCACAGCGGGGCGGCAGCACCTCATGGTGACAAGGCCCCGCCAGCCAACCTCGCCGGAGATGATACCGGCGCGTACCCGGCGTGGATCAGCCTGACGGCATTGGCGGGGCTCTGCGCCATGGTGCCCCTGGCCCTGTTATTCGGGCGCCAGATCTCTCCATGGATTCTGCCCGGTCTGATGGTCTTCTTCTTGGCGTTCGGTCTCTCTCGCAAGGTGCGGGTGTACGAAGTGCTGGTGGAAGGGGGTAAAGAGGGATTTCAGGTGGCGTTGCGCATCATTCCGTATCTTGTTGCGATTCTCGTGGCTGTCGGGATGCTCCGGGCCAGCGGTGCGCTGGATGTCTTCGTCACCCTTGTGGGTGCGATCACCGGCAAATTCGGGCTTCCGGCCGAGGCCCTGCCCATGGCGTTGATGCGGCCGCTTTCCGGGTCGGGGGCCTACGGGATCATGGCCGCCATCATCAACGACCCTGCCGTTGGCCCCGACAGCTACACCGGTTATTTGGTGAGCACCCTGCAAGGCTCCACAGAGACCACCTTTTATGTGTTGGCCGTTTATTTTGGCGCCGTACAGGTGAAGCGGATTCGACACAGCATGGCCGCGGCGCTCACGGCAGATGTGGTTGGCGTCATTGCCGCCGTCGTGGCCTGCACCTTTTTGTTGTCAATTTAAGTTTTGGCAACTCCGCAATAGCCCCCACAGATGTCATCCCGAGCGCAGCGAGGGATCTGTGTGTGAATCAGTAATTCTAAAGGTTACGGAATGCCGAGATTCCTCGTCGCAAGCTCCTCGGAATGACAATTCGGAGAATTTAGACTTTTTACGGGGCTGTAGAGTTTTGAGTGGCAACTCCGTGTTAAAACTACCGCTGCATCAGGAGCCATCATGTCCGATGAAAAAGACTATCTCCAGGCGCTGTTGACCATTCACGAGGGCTTGCCGCGGGGAGGGCCGGGGAGTGACGCGGTCACCAGAATGGCCTTGGGCATGCTGCCCGATTTGCCGGAGCAGCCGCGGGTGCTGGATTTGGGATGCGGCCCTGGAAAGCAGACCCTAGTCCTGGCCGAGGAATTGCGGACACGGGTGACTGCGGTGGATATTTTTGACGTCTTCCTTGAGCAGTTGAAGCATGATGCCGAGGCGCGCGGGCTCGACGAATTCATCAAGCCGATCCAAGCCGATATGGCCGAGCTCACCTATCCGCCGTGCAGTTGGGATTTGATCTGGTCCGAAGGCGCCATATACATCGTCGGCTTTGAAAAAGGGCTAAGGACATGCAGGCCGTGGCTGGCACCGGGCGGGTTAATGGCGGTCACCGAGTGCACTTGGCTCAAGGAAGGCGCTCCCCGCAAACTGGCCGATTTCTGGCGTGACAATTATCCTGCCATGCAGCATATCGCCGGCAATCTCGAGATTTGCCGACAGGCCGGCTTTGAGGTGATCAGCCATTTTGTGCTCGATGACGACAACTGGCCGGAGCATTACTACGGGCCCCTGCTGCCGCGCCTTGATGCGCTGGAGGTGCGCAGCGGCGGCCGCGATGCCGCCCTCGCCGCCGCCATCGCCGACATTCGCAGGGAGATCGCGCTGTATCAGAGATACAGCGCCTACTACGGGTACGTCTTCTACCTGCTGCGGGTTGAAGGCGATACCGTTTAACCGTCTCCCAACCCCAAAGCCAGTAATGATGAACTTACCGAAAAGCATAATCACGTCAACCGTCAGATGGTGGGTTTGGAATCCGGGGCGCCGCCAACCCAGGAAAGCGCTGCTTGAGCGATAAACCACAGGGGCGTTGGGACACGCTGTTGTGGTTTGATACCATTTAAAGAAAAAGGGCTCAGGATGATCCTGGGCCCTTTTTGTCATTTTTTTGGTCGGGGCGGAGAGATTTGAACTCCCGACATCCTGCTCCCAAAGCAGGCGCGCTACCAGACTGCGCTACGCCCCGATCGTGGGTGGCTACCTATCACGGTTCAGATTTGGTTTCAAGAAAACCCAGGGCAAAGACGTCCCCCTTTGCAAGAAATGTCATTCGTTCAAATTCGTCGATGAAATCATATCCCGGGTGTTGAAGAAATCATCGATGCCCTGGGCAATGCGCCGGGCCAGGGAAGCGCGGTGGTCGTCGTCCATGAGACGCTTTTCCTCAAGCGGGTTGGTCAAATAGCCGACTTCGATGACAACAGCCGGCATGTCCGCCCCCATGAGGACACGCACCGGCGCGTCGATCACCGAAACCGCCGACGACGGCGCGGGCGGGGCCTCGAGCCGGGTTTTGATACGATGGGCCAATACGCTGCTGGCAGCCCGGTGTGCGACTTGGACCCGCTGCCAGGGCTGGGTGGCCGCCGGCACCGTGTCGGTCAGTTTGGCTGGAGGCGGCGGGTCCGTAACGTCGCTGAAACCTGCCGTATAATGAAATAAGGTAACGCCTTCCACGGTGCGATCGACGCTGCCGCCGGCGTGCAGGCTGATGAAAGCGTTGGCCTTTTCGTTGTTGGCCACCCCGGTACGGTCCTCGATATCCACATTGACATCGCTGGTGCGGGTGAAAACGACCCGGTATCGGTTGCGCAACCGGGTGGCGATGCGTTGGGCAAGGTCGTGGGTGAGTCGCTTTTCGCTCAGGCCGGCTTCACCCGTTACGCCGGCGGCGGCACCGCCGTGGCCCGCATCGACGACCACCACCCGCTGCGCATGGGCAACGGTCGGTGCCGTGGCACCGGCGCCTGTCATGAGGGTGACGGCAACAACGGCAGGTATGATGACAATCCATTTGATGCGCATCGGAGGAACCGTTTTAACGCAATCTTTTGAGATGGTGGGGTGTTACGGCTGGTGACACCGATTTTGAAATTGCAATTTGGTTAGATTTATACTAACCGGGTGACAAGTCAAGAGATAGGTGCCCGCGCCGACATGAACGGCCTGGTTCACGCCGCACCGGCTTAGGGCCAGGGGTTGCTGGCCGCTTCCGATTGGTGCAGTGCGAGAGTGGCGGAATTTGGTAGACGCACTGGACTTAGGATCCAGCTCTGGCAACAGATTGGGAGTTCGAGTCTCCCCTCTCGCACCACTCATCCTTCATGCGAAAATGCCTGAAAAAGATGTTTTTCGGGCATTTATCGTTCGATGGCCATTGTATCCTGTGTGCCTCCTGATTGACTTTTTGCGGTGGTTTTGATTTACAGCCGGCTTTCGACCCATGTAGCGCTGTTGGGGTCGGGCGCTGCTGCGGCAGGGCAGTGCGTATCGTACATTCGCTTATGATGGCGAAATATCGTATTTGGGGGCACCCCGAAAGGAAGAAAATGAAAGTAACAGTCGAAGACGTGAGCAGCGTAAAAAAAATCATGCACATCGAGGTGCCGAGGGCGCGCGTCGCCAAGGCAATCGATAAGGCATATGCAGATGTTAAGAAAAATGCCAAAATCAAAGGATTCCGACAGGGCAAGGCGCCGCGTTCGGTGCTGGAGCGGATGTTCAAGAAGGATGTCCAGGCCGATGTGCGCTCGGAATTGCTACAGTCCTCGTTTATCGAGGCCGTTCAGGAAACCAAGCTCAATATCGTGGGTAACCCCATCATCGATCCGCCGGAAGTGGATGCCGAGAGCGACTATGCCTACGACGCCACTGTCGAGATCCCGCCGGTCATTGACGACATCGATTACAAGGGGCTGGCGCTCAAGAAAACCATGTATACCGCCAGCGACGGGGAGATCGATGCGCAGTTGGCCATGCTCCAGAAGCGCCTGGCCCAAAAGGAGGCCATCACCGAAGATCGACTCCTGGAAAAGGATGATTTCGCACAGATCACCTACGAAGGCTTTTTTAACGGGAAGCCCTACGAAACGACTCAAAAAACCGAAAACCACATTCTCCAAGTGGGAAAAGGCGAAATTTCTCCGGAATTCGACGAGCAGATTCTCGGGATGCAAAAAGGCGATACGCGAAAGTTCCGAGTGACCTTCGCCCCGGATCACAAGAACACGAACCTGGCTGCCCGGGATATCGATTTCGAAGTGACCCTTAACGAGATCCGCACGGAGGTGTTGCCGGAAATCAACGATGATATGGCCAAAAAACTGGGTCAGTATGACAACTTGGATGCTGTTAAAGAGGCGATCCGCGTCAACCTCACCGAAGGTTATGAAAAGCGCACCGAGCAGGAGCTAAACGAGCAGATTTTCCAGGCGCTCATTGACCGTACCACCTTCGAGACACCCGATGCCATGATCGAACAGGAACTCGAAGCCATCGTCAATGAGGCCGAGCAATCCTTCACTTACCACAACATGACGTTGGATCAGGCGGGCCTCACTCGAGAGAGCCTGCAGGAAAGATATCGAGATACCGCAGAAAAACAGGTGCGGCGTCACCTGATATTGTCTAAGATCATAGAACAGGAAAAGATGGCGCTTTCTGACGAGAAACTTGAAGAAGGTTTCCAGAAAATTGCCGATACTTATCAGCAGCCCATTGACGGCATCAAAGCCTATTACAACCAGAACACGGACAAGCTAGGGCTTTTTAAGCACACATTACTTGAAAAAGAGGCCATACAGCTTATCATTGAAAATAGTCAAATAACCGAAGTTGAACCCGAAGATGCCGAAACTACTACGTAATCAATCAGTCTGACCTTTTCAACGCATCGCTCGGAGTTCGAAAACCAACACCGAAAAAGCCACAAAGGAGCCCCCCATTGCCATTAATTCCCATGGTCATCGAACAAAGCAGCAAGGGCGAGCGGGCGTACGACATCTATTCCCGGTTACTCAAAGACCGCATTATCTTCCTTGGGTCTTCAATTAACGACGAGATTGCCAATCTTCTGATTGCCCAGCTGCTGTTTCTGGAATCCGAAGACCCCGAGAAGGACATCAACTTTTACATCAACTCCCCCGGTGGAGTGGTGACCGCCGGGCTCGCGGTCTATGACACCATGCAGTACATCAAACCCGACATTGCCACGGTGTGCATAGGACAGGCTTCCAGCATGGGGGCGCTGCTGCTGGCTGCCGGCGCCCAGGGAAAACGTTATTCACTGCCCAATTCCCGCATCATGATTCACCAGCCTCTGGGCGGCTCACAAGGCCAGGCCTCGGATATCGCCATCCAAGCCAAGGAGATCCTCAGAGTCAAGGACAAGATCAATTTGATATTGGCCAGCCATACCGGTCGAGATATCGAAAGGATACAGCAGGATACCGATCGCGATTTTTTCATGTCCGGTGAAGAGGCAAAAGATTACGGTATCATCGACACCGTTATGGTGAATCGAGACGATTTGGATAAGTTGCCGGAATCCGGGAAGGGGGAATAATGTCCAAAAAAGGGGAAGAAAACGACAATCTGTTCTGCTCCTTCTGTGGGAAAAACCAGAAAGAGGTCAAGAAGCTCATCGCAGGCCCGGCGGTCTACATCTGCGACGAGTGCATTCAGCTCTGCAGTGAGATCATCGAAGAGGAAAAAGAGCAGGATGCCGATAATCTGGAACAAACCCATATCCCTCAGGAAATCAAGGATATGCTCGATGGTTACGTCATCGAGCAGGAACGCGCCAAGAAGATCCTGGCCGTTGCGGTCTACAACCACTACAAGCGCTTGGCGTCGGTGGTGGGCAGCGACGACGTGGAAATCGAAAAGAGCAATATCCTGCTCATCGGTCCTACCGGCTGTGGTAAGACATTGCTGGCTCAGACCTTGGCCCGATTTCTCAATGTGCCGTTCACCATTGCCGATGCCACCAGCCTTACCGAGGCCGGCTACGTGGGCGAGGACGTGGAGAACATCATCCTGTCATTGCTGCAAAACGCCGATTACGATGTGGAACGCGCCAAGCGCGGCATTGTTTACATCGACGAAATCGACAAAATCGCCAGCAAGTCCGACAACCCGTCCATCACCCGCGATGTTTCGGGCGAAGGCGTACAGCAGGCGCTGCTTAAGATCATCGAGGGAACGACGGCCAGTGTGCCCCCCAAAGGCGGCCGCAAGCACCCCCAGCAGGATTTTGTCAAGGTCGACACGTCCAACATTCTGTTCATTTGCGGTGGTACCTTCAACGGCCTGGACCAGGTCATCCAGCGCCGCATTGGATCGAAGGTGATGGGATTCGGTGCCAATGTGGTCCAGAAGGGCCAGTACTCCACCGGCGAACTCCTCAGAAAGGTGCAGCCTGAAGATCTTATCAAGTTCGGCCTGATACCTGAATTCCTCGGTCGTCTGCCGGTGGTGGCCACCCTCCACGAACTCAGCGAAGAAACGCTGGTCCGTATTCTCAATGAGCCCAAGAACGCATTGGTCAAGCAATACAAAAAGCTCTTCGACATGGAGAATGTGAATCTGCGATTCACCGACAGCGCGCTAACCGCCATCGCCCAGGAGGCCGTGAAGCGGAAATCCGGTGCCCGCGGACTTCGCGCCATCATGGAGGGCAGCATGCTCGAAATCATGTTCCGCATCCCCTCCATTGAAAATGTCAAGGAATGCGTGATCAGCGAGGATGTAGTGCTCAATAAGGAAGAGCCGATCCTGCTTTACGAGCCGACCAAAAAGCAGGCATAACCGATCGCCGGTGAGATAACCGATACGGGTGAAAATCCACCGAATTAAGACTCCCCGACGCGCGTCGCCCCCGTGGGTGGCGCGTGTGGTTTTTAGATGGATGAACCCCTTTAGTTCAGGACCCCAAAAGAGCAGATGATGCATATGCCGAAATTTTTCAGACCAGATCGATCAGACACCGCCGTTTTACCACTGTTGCCCCTTCGGGATATCGTGGTGTTTCCCCACATGGTGGCGCCCCTCTTCGTTGGGCGCACTCGTTCGGTCAATGCCCTGTCTGACGCCATGAACAACGACAAACGTCTGTTTCTGGCCACACAGAAGAGTGCGGGCATCGACAACCCATCCGCCGACGACATCAGCAGTGTCGGCACCATCGGGAAAGTGCTTCAGCTGCTGCGTCTGCCTGACGGCACCGTAAAGGCCCTGGTTGAAGGCGAGCGCCGTGGACGCATTCGAGCCTTCATCGACAACGAGGACTTTTTCCAGGTCGATATCGACATCGTGCCGGAATCGGAAGTGCCCGAAGCCGAGCGGCAGGCCTTGCGGCGTGCCGTGCTGGAAGCATTCGAGGAGTACGCCGGCGTCAACAAGAACATCGCCAAAGACCTCGTTTCCAATGTCAACGCCATCACGGATCTGAGCAAACTCTCCGATACGCTGGCCGCCCATTTCTCGTTCAAGATCGACGACAAGCAGCGCCTCATGGAGGCGATTTCCATCGATGAACGCATGGCGCTGCTCCTGGGGCTGATCCGTATGGAGATCGAAGTCTTCGAGATGGATCAACGCATTAAAAACCGGGTCAAAGAGCAGATGGAGCAGACCCAGAAGAATTACTACCTCAACGAGCAGATGCGGGCCATCAAGAAAGAGATGGGCGCTGACGAGGAAGGCACGGAGGAACTCAAGGAGCTCGAGGAGCAGATCGCCGCCAAAGAACTCCCCGAAGAAGCAAAGGACAAGGTTGAAAAAGAATTCAAAAAACTCAGGATGATGGCGCCCATGTCGGCTGAGGCCACCGTGGTGCGAAATTACATCGAGTGGATACTGAGCCTTCCTTGGTTCGAAAAGACCGAGATCAGCGACGATCTGGACGAGGCCGAAAAGGTTCTCAACGAGGATCACTACGGGCTTGAAAAACCCAAGGAGCGGATTCTTGAATATCTTGCCGTTCAGGTCCTGGTGGAGAAACTGCGCGGTCCGATTCTGTGTTTTGTGGGACCTCCCGGCGTCGGCAAGACCTCTCTGGCCAAATCGGTCGCCCGGGCCACCGGAAGAAAATATGTGCGCCTCAGCCTTGGTGGGGTGCGGGACGAGGCGGAAATTCGCGGCCACCGTCGCACCTATATCGGCGCGCTGCCGGGAAAGATCATCCAGAGCCTCAAAAAAGTGGGCGCCAACAATCCGGTTTTTTGCCTGGATGAAGTGGACAAGATGAGCATGGATTTTCGCGGAGACCCGTCCGCGGCGCTCCTGGAGGTGCTCGATCCAGAGCAGAACAACGCGTTCAACGACCATTATCTCGACCTTGACTACGACCTGTCGGACATCTTGTTCATCACAACGGCCAATACGCTGCCCGAGATTCCACTGCCGCTCCAGGATCGTATGGAGATCATCCGTCTGCCCGGCTACACCGAATACGAAAAATACCACATCGCCGATCGTCACTTGGTCATCAAGCAGATCAAGGCCAACGGATTGGATGGCGTTGGCGTTCATTTTTCCAAGAATGCCATCCTCACCATTATTCGCCAGTACACTCGAGAGGCGGGGGTACGTAATCTCGAAAGAGAGATTGCTTCCATCTGCCGGAAGCTCGCTCGGGAGTTCATCAAGGATAAAGAAAAGCGGGCCGCATTCAAGGTTTCCGGAAATTCCATTGCCAAGTATCTTGGTCCGCCGCGGTTCAAAAAGGATCAGATCGAAGTGGACGACCTTATCGGTCTTACAACCGGTTTGGCGTGGACCCAGGTGGGTGGAGAGCTGCTTTTCATCGAGACACTGATCATGCCGGGCAAGGGCAAGCTCAACTTTACCGGAAAACTCGGGGACGTGATGAAGGAGTCGGCCGAGGCGGCGGTGAGCTACGTACGCTCCCGGGCGGACAGTCTTAGGATCGACAGCGAATTCTACAAGAATTTCGACATCCATCTGCATGTTCCCGAAGGGGCCATCCCCAAAGACGGTCCGTCCGCAGGCATTGCCATGTGCACGTCCATCGTGTCGGCTTTGGCCCGTCGGCCGGTGCGCCGCGATATCGCCATGACCGGTGAGATCACCCTGCGCGGGAGGGTATTGGCCATCGGTGGGCTCAAAGAGAAAATTCTTGCGGCCCATCGCAGCGGCATCCGAAAGGTCCTGATTCCCAAAGAAAACGGGAAGGACCTCAAAGATATTCCCAACGACATTGCCAAGCAGCTCGAAATTGTCACGGTCGAGCATATGGACGAGGTTCTGGGGCATGCCATCATCTGTGAGGACGGGGATCTCGTTTTCAAAGAAAACGACATCTCATTGACTGTGGCCAAAGACAGCATGGACACCCCGGGTGCCGGGGAAGCGGACCATCCCAAAACAGTCAACTAACCCCCCAGCGCCGCTTATCGGGCCGCTTTTTTTCTTGACACCCCAAAGGCCCTTTGGTAGATACGGTCCTCTCTTTTGTGGGGACCTCCCAGGTTTTGGGTATCGTTTTGGGGGCGGGTAGCTCAGTTGGGAGAGCACCGGCCTTACAAGCCGGGGGTCACAGGTTCAAGCCCTGTTCCGCCCACCATCAACGCTTGTTTCGGGGGTGTAGCTCAGTTTGGTTAGAGCGCCGGCCTGTCACGCCGGAGGTCGCGAGTTCGAGTCTCGTCACTCCCGCCATCAATAAAAACAAGGGGTTACGGTGAAAGCCGTAGCCCCTTCGGTTTTTTCTAACCTAATTTCTAACAGGGCGCGTTTTTTCGTTAAAAGAATTTAACGGCTGGATCTTTGTTTGATGCGCAATTGATCTGAACCACCATGCCATCCCTGACCTCAAAGACCTCCATACGGGTGTAGCGCCGGATCAGGTCGGTCAGGATACTCTGTGATCCGGGGCCGGGTGCCACCCAGCACAAAAGCCATGCCCGGGGCAGCGTCTGCGGGTATACCGGGAAAAAAGGCCTCAAAGGCCGCCAGGCCGAAGCACCGATCCCCACGATGGGGAAGTCGTCGCCGGCCCGGTCAGTCCTGAGCTGCGCGTCAACAGCGTCGCCGGATTGACCCGGCGGTTTGCGGCCTTTGGTGCGCCAGGATAAGCCTGGTGCGACTTGCTGACTGAAAGGAGTCAGCCTTGA
>CAYUOU010000103.1:0-12585 GCA_964446485.1 uncultured Desulfobacterales bacterium
AATGCCGCATAGTTGACAGAAGTAAATTCCGTAAAATTTATGCAACGTTAGGGTTCACAGTCTTCACCGGGGCCGCCAAGTTCTTTTTCAAGAACAAGTTTCCAATACGGGAAGATGTCTTGATCATGAGGAATACCATCACCATCGAAATCCACCGTAGCTGAATCACCCTGGCAGTTAGAATTAGGCTCACACCAGTAGGCGTATGCTGAAGCCATATACCAATAACCTGTGGCATACCCGAATTCTTGCCTAAAGCAACCGCCTCCAACAGAGGTACTGTCTTGGGGATTTCTTGACGTGCAATAAGGCGGATTCCCATAGGTAGCATAGCTACTGCAATTTTCACCCAACCATTCATAAAATCCGGTTATTCCCTTTTCACCGGCTAAGGTGGCGTCATCCGGAATGCCGCTACAGGCCGGATTGGCGATCAATTCAGCGCCTGCTTCGACAGTAAGAAAACTCACATAAAGACTTAAAAACAATAGAACAAATAGATTCGCATGGTATCTTGACCGATGCATTCCGACCCCCCGGCATTTATTAAGGTCCTCAATTTTTCGCCCGCGCCCACAGTTATTTTCAACAGCCTGCTTAAATCGGCCGTCGTAGTGGAGGGTCTTCTCGATGATGCCATGCAGAGAGGAGGCATGGTTGCTGAATACCCGGCGTGATGGCCATCGGCTGACGCGCATCGATATGGTCAGCGGGTAGACCGTGTCGCGAATTATGCAGATACTACCGTGGCAAAATCAGTGCCACATGGATCCGTCTGAAATTAGGTGAAAAATATGGGGGGCTGCTTTCAGAGGGCACAGGAAACTGTGCAGTTTGCACTAAAACGGGGCGGTGGAAATCTATAACAGACTTCTCTGGTTCAGCGGCTGGGCCTCCAGACCGGTGACGTTCTGAAACCCCCGGGGGAGTTTTCGGCCGCGCTGGCCGCGCTTGCCGGCGAAGTCGGTGAGATTGCCGGGGCGAAGATTGAGGAACCGTTTGCCAGCAGTGACGACAAGCTGGTGATCGACGGGCAGCACGAAGAGGTGGGTTAGCAGTTCTTCCCGACGCCGTGCCCGCGCCGGTGGGATGTTGATGATCTTGTTTCCCTTGCCTTTGCTTAATTCGGGAAGGTCGGCCAGCGGAAACACCAACATGCGTCCTTCGTTGGTGACGGCCACCAGTACATCGGATTTGAGGTCATTGGCGGCGATCGGGGGCAGGGGGAGCGCCTCCTTCGGGAGGGAGAGCATGGCTTTCCCGCTGCGGTTTTTGGAATGCAGGTCCGCCAGCACCGCTACAAATCCGTAGCCGGCGTCACTGGCCAGGAGCACCTGCTGCGTTTCCGATCCGCAGAGCACACTCATGGCGGTCGCACCGCTGGGCATTTGGATACGGCCGCTGATGGGTTCCCCCTGCCCCCTGGCCGACGGCAGGGAGTGGGCCGGCAGGGAATAACTGCGGCCGGTGGTGTCAATGAAGACGGCCATCTGGTTGCTGCGGCCGAGCGCCGCTGCGAGGAATCCATCACCGGATTTGTAGGCGAGGCTTTCCGGGTCGATTTCGTGGCCTTTGGCCGCCCGGATCCACCCCTTTTTTGAGAGCACAACGGTCACCGGTTCGACGGGTATGAGATCCAAATCGGTCATGGCCTGGGCGTCCGGTCGTTTCTGTATGGGAGAGGACCGGTCGTCGCCATAGGCTTCGGCGTCAGCTGCAAGTTCATTCTTGATGAGCGTCTTGAGGCGTGCGGGGGAGTTGAGAATCGTTTCCAATGCTTCCCGTTCCTCTGCCAGGGCCGACTGCTCACCGCGGATTTTCTGCTCTTCCAGTTTGGCGAGATACCTCAGCTTCAGTTCCAGAATTGCTTCGGCCTGACGATCGCTGATGCCGAATCGTGCCATGAGTGCCGGTTTGGGTTCGTCTTCCCGGCGGATAATGGCGATCACCTCGTCGATGTTCAAAAATGCGATGAGCAGCCCTTCAAGGACGTGAAGACGATCGGTAACTTTGCCAAGACGGTGTTCGAGCCGCTTGCGAACCGTCTCTTTCCTGAAAGAGATCCACTCGGTCAGCATGGCGGTCAGCCCTTTCACCTGGGGCTTCCCGTTGATGCCGATGACGTTGAGGTTAACCCGGTAGGTCCTTTCGAGATCCGTGGTGGCAAAGAGGTGGCTCATGAGCCCTTCCACGTCGACGCGGTTGGAGCGGGGGACGATGACGATGCGGGTGGGCTCTTCATGGTCCGATTCGTCACGCAGGTCCACCACCATGGGCAGCTTTTTGGCCTGCATTTGCTGCGCGATCTGCTCGAGGATTCGTCCGCCCGACACCTGGTGGGGAAGGGCCGTTACCACGATGTCTCCGTTTTCCCGGTAGTAGACGGCGCGCATTCTCAGACTGCCGTGCCCCGTTTCGTACATTTCCACCATGTCTTCGTGGGGCGTGATCACTTCGGCCTGGGTGGGAAAGTCCGGCCCGTGAATGATCTTGCTCAGTTCGGCCGTGTCGGCTTTGGGGTTGTCAAGGAGGTGGATGCAGGCCGCCGCGACTTCTCTAAGGTTGTGGGGTGGGATGTCGGTGGCCATCCCCACGGCGATGCCGGTGGTGCCGTTGAGCAATACATTGGGAAGGCGCGCCGGGAGGCTGCTCGGTTCTTTCAATGTCCCGTCGAAGTTGGGCACCCAATCCACCGTGCCCTGGTCCAGTTCGGACAAAAGTGTCGCGGCATATCGCGACAGCCGGGATTCCGTGTAGCGCATGGCGGCGAAGGATTTGGGATCGTCGGGCGATCCCCAATTGCCCTGGCCGTCGATGAGCGGGTATCTGTAGGAGAAGGGCTGGGCCATGAGCACCATGGCTTCATAGCAGGCGCTGTCGCCGTGAGGATGGAATTTGCCGAGCACATCGCCCACGGTGCGCGCCGACTTTTTATGTTTGCTGGTGGCGCGCAGCCCAAGCTCGCTCATTGCATAGACGATACGCCGCTGGACGGGCTTCAGGCCGTCTCCGATGAAGGGCAGGGCGCGGTCAAGGATGACGTAGGTGGCGTATTCGAGATAGGCCTTCTCGGTGAACTGCTCCAGCGGAAGTTCTTCGATGCCGTCAAGGACGGCTGTGTCAGTGGTGCTCATGACTGTGTTTTCCTGCTATAATTATTCTGATTCAAACACAGATCCCTCGCTACGCTCGGGATGACATCTGAGGGGGTTGTTATGGGCGTGTCTTCCCTTGAACCCTCGGTCCCTTGAATCCTTGGATCCCAATTAGAGCTATTTATCAAAGCATGCTGCCGTAAGTTTCGAGCCAACTGCGGCGGTCGGCCGCGCGTTTTTTGGCCAGGAGCATGTCCAATACGGCCATGGGGCGCTCTGGATTGTCCATGGTCAGGCGCACCAGCCGGCGGGTGTCTGGGGCCATTGTGGTTTCCCTGAGTTGCACCGGATTCATCTCGCCCAGGCCCTTGAACCGGATGACGTTGACGGCGCTCTTGCTGTTTTTGGCGGCGATGTGGGCCAACAGGTCCTGTTTTTCTCGCTCGTCGAGGGCATAGTAGGTTTCCTTGCCCACATCGATGCGAAAGAGGGGCGGCATGGCCACACAGACGTGTCCGGCCTGCACCAGGGCGGCAAAATGCTGCACGAACAGCGCACAAAGCAGTGTGGCGATGTGCAGGCCGTCAGAGTCGGCGTCCGCCAGAATGCAGATCTTGCCGTATCTGAGGCCGTCCAGGTTGGCCACGCCGGGGTCCACTCCGATGGCCACGGATATGTCGTGGATCTCCTTTGAGGCCAGAACCTCCGATGAATCCACTTCCCAGGTGTTGAGGATTTTTCCCCGAAGGGGCATCACCGCCTGAAACTGGCGGTCGCGCGCCTGCTTGGCCGAGCCGCCGGCACTGTCGCCTTCAACGAGGAACAGTTCGGTCTGCATGGGGTCTTGGAGCACGCAATCGGCGAGCTTTCCAGGTAGAGCCGGCCCGGAGGTGACTTTTTTTCGAGATACCACTTTCCCGGATCGAAGGCGCTTTTGTGCGTTTCGAATGGCCATTTCGGCCAGTCTCTGCCCCACCTCGGTGTGCTGATTGAGCCACAAGCTGAAGGCGTCTTTGATGACGCCGGAAACGATGCCGGCCGTTTGGCGGCTTCCCAATCTTTCCTTGGTTTGGCCGGCAAACTGAGGATCCTGCATTTTCACCGAGAGAATGTACGCACATCGGTCCCACAAGTCGTCCGGAGCGAGCTTGACGCCCCGCGGCAGCAGCTTACGGAAGTCGCAGAATTCACGCAGCGAGGCCAGCAAGCCGCTCCGGAAGCCGTTGACGTGGGTGCCGCCCTGGGGGGTCGGGATCAGGTTGACGTAGCTCTCGCCGATGATCTCCCCGACATCGGGCAGCCAGGTCACCGTCCAGGAGACTGTTTCTCCGGGTTCTTCGACGTTGCCGGTAAAGGGCGGATCCGGGAGCAGGGGGTGATCTGCCAAAGCGCTGGTGAGGTACTCCGAAAGACCGTCCTGATAAATCCACTCCTCTATTTCCCCGGTGCGGGTATCGGTAAAGTGAATGGTGAGTCCCGGGCAGAGTACCGCCTTTGCCCTGAGGATGTGCCTCAGCCGCCGCAGGGAAAACCGATCCGTGTCGAAATATTTGGGATCCGGCCAGAACCGGATGCTGGTGCCGGTGTTTCGCATGCCGACAGTGCCAATTTCCTCCAGCGGCGTGTTGATGTCGCCGGCGGCGAAGGTGATGCGGTGCTTTTTACCGTCTCGCCTGATTTCCACCTCGAGGTGGCGCGACAGGGCGTTTACCACAGAGACCCCGACGCCGTGCAAGCCTCCGGAAAAGCGGTAATTTTTATCTGAAAATTTGGCGCCGGCATGGAGCCGGGTCATAATGAGTTCCACCCCGGTAATGCCCTCTTCAGGGTGGATGTCCACCGGCATGCCTCGGCCGTTGTCCACCACCTGCAGCGAATGGTCTTCGAAAAGGGTAACATCGATGCGGGTGGCATGGCCGGCGATGGCCTCGTCAACACTGTTGTCGATGACTTCCTGGGCCAGATGATTGGGCCGGGAGGTATCGGTGTACATGCCGGGACGCCGGCGGACAGGTTCCAGCCCGTTGAGGACCTCGATGGATTCGGCTGTGTAGTCGTTTAGACCCATAGATCGGTGTATCGCGCGTGAAGAATGGATGACAGGCTGCGGCACATTTTATTGTGTCCAGCCTGGCGCAGTTCTACCACATGTAGGCATATGACTCAAATCTAATTGCTGGATTCAGCCAGGCATTTTTCTAAATGCCCAATTTGCCCGATATCTGCGTAGCGCCCATTCTGACAACTCGGTAAAAAGTACGAAATCAGCGTTTACGTCATCCCGGGCTTGACCCGGGATCCTGTGATTTCAAAGGCTTATGGATGCCGGATCCGTCATCCCTAACTTGATCCGGGACCGGCATGACGGCCGAAGGGGTTTTTACGATGCCGTCATATATAGGAAGCCTCATGCTCCCTCTCCCTTGATGGGAGAGGGCCGGGGTGAGGGTGATAAACCACCGGTAAGTATGGATAATCTTATCCCGGCCCGCCCCCTCCCCTATCCCCTCCCACCCAGGGAGGGGTATTTATGGACGGGCTCCAGCAGTACCTCCCCCCTTTTTAAAGGGGGGCCAGGGGGGGATTTAATGGATTTGGAAACAGCCAGATATTCCCAGCGCCTTGCCAAACTCAGTCAAATCCCCCTTTGCTAAAGGGAGACTTTTCTGTGAAGCACCGAAAACCTTTAAATCGCCGAGTGCTCCTCTCTGTTTCACCAACTGAAAACTTATTTGGGTACAGATTTTCTCGTTTACCCATTCTGTTGAGGTGCGGCGAAATAATCTGCGTATTCCTCGCGGACCAATGGAAACCGCCCATAAATTTCAAGGAAAAATTTAAACGTGGCCATTTTGAGGAAGGCGTAGACAGGGGTGGCCGACAGACTGGCAACGGTGATTCTAAGCCAGAAGGCCGGTATGGTGAGGATGGCGCCGGCCGGAATCAGTGCGACGAAGATGGTTTCCAATACGATCCGTATCAAAAAAAACATCCAGGACGGCCAGAAGATCCGTCGGTCAGTGAAAAGGCGAAGGTACAACTTTAGTTTTTCCGTGAATGAGCCCTTTGAAATGACGGCCAGTTTCGAAGAGTAGGAGAACCCCGCCATGCCGATGGGCAGCGCCAGGAATATCAGCCCTCCCAGAACATAAAGGCATGCCACCTGGCTGGATACATGCCAGAACCATTTTGTCAGCCCGAAAGCCACGGCCCCCCACATACCCAGCACCCCGCAGACGATCCCGATCGCGATCGCATCCCAGGCTACCTGAGACCACCGCAGGGCCAATAAAGATGCAATGAGGCCAAAGGCGGTGCGTTCGCGCCGGTGCATCCGTCGCATGTCGCTCGACGGCCACATGGAAATCACCTGCTTTAGCAGAAACAACCCCGCCGCGGCCAAAAACACCCGGTAATCCTGGACCCAAGTCCCCAGCAATTCGGGGAATCGTTCGAAGGTCCACTGGGCCATGGACAGGCCCCACCCCTGCCCGGTGGGTGGCTTCAGCATCGACCGGTCGATGTGCACATACATATGGACAAGTCTGTCCACGGCGATGAGGCCGAACACCAGCAGAAAAAACGACTTGTATCGGAACAAGTCGTTGACGGAATGGACGGTCAAGATTCTGAGAAATCTTTTTAGTGGGCTTCTACGGCTCAAGCTTTATATATCTGTAATTTATAAGTTTTCTGATTAACATACAGATCCCTCGCTACGCTCGGGATGACATCTGAAGGGTTTTTACTGGCTTGCCAATCTCATTCATTTTGAGCCACCAAACGCACATCCAACTCGTTTTCCAACGTCTTTGGCAACGTAACCGTCACGCCGTGACGCAGTTCCGAAAAATAGCTGCCCACCTGAATGTCGTAATCCAAGATCGTTTCCTTGCCGACCATCAGGTGCTGTTTGGTGATCCGAAACTTGAAGTCGATCCAGCCAAAACCTCTGGAATCGATGCTGACAAGACCGCTGTCGATGTCCGTGTACCGAACGTTGAATCGACTGGGTTCCGTTGATAATTTAAGGATGAGGTGGGTGCCGGGCAGTGGGGCATCGAATCGATCGTTGAATGTCCGATAAAACGGCCTGCGTGTTGAGAAGGCGCCGGCCATCACCGCAACTGCAATGAAGATACTCACCGTCATCCACAATCGCTGTCGCCGTGACAGCGGCGCCGGTGTGGGAATCATGCCTTCCCCCCGCACCGGAACCCTCAATACGAGATAATAGAGGGCCTGTGCGGTCAGCAAAATGACCCCCAGCGACCACATCGTGTCAAGCAGGTAATGGGCCCCCTGAACAATGCGTGCCGCGCTGAGAAGCCCGCCCATGACGAGGCCTGCCGTTCCCCCAATGACTGCCAAACGGGGTGCCCGGCGATATAGAAAAAACATTGCCGTAAACACGTAGCCCATGGTGCAGTGGCCGCAGGGAAAGGATTCCCCTTTTCCCGGGGTGCCGGGTTGGTGCACGTGGCGGTATTCCCACAGGCTGCCGAAAGCCACGGTCTGATCGGGCCTCGGCCGCCCCCAGTAGGGTTTCAGTATGGTGTTGACAAGAAAGCCGGCGCCGATCACCGACGTCAACACGATGAGCATCGCGTGGTAGCGCCAGGCAATGAGCTTTCCTTTTATGAAAGACATCCCCCATACCAGAAGCGCCCCGATGCTGAAAACGACCCCGGGGATCGTGCCGTATCGATACAACCAGAGCCAAGGCGCTTTGGCCCCCAGCGACCATCCTTCGTCGGGGGAAAAAAAGATGGATGCCACCCGTCGGTCGACGTCAACCATGACGCCGATCACGGTCAGCACCACGAACACCCCGACGGTCATTGAAATGACAATGAGCCCCCTTCGTCGGCACCGGCCGGCAGAGGGGGGATCGGTGGAAGGGGTGTCTGCCGGTAGATTCATCCGTCGTCCTCGATCAAAGCGGCGTCCAGGGCGTCGTACAATTGTCGAATTAGGCGAAAGGCGTAACGGGTTCCCGTCCACAGCAGACAGATCCCCGCGGGCAACAGCAGGATCCATGCGTCCATACCTTGGTGCCACAAAATGCGCATTCCGCACATCAGCGCCATGGCGCCGACGTAAACCAGCCCCACAAAAAACACCATCAGCAACTCCCAGCCTCGCGGGAGCCCGGCAAGGCGATTTTCGGCCGCCATGAGCGCCTCCTGATCGGGCACCCGCATCAGACGATAATACAGCAGGTGCATCGCTGCCGCCGAAAGCATTAGTGACCCGGCCACGTCACTGACCCAATGGCTTGTCGTCATGCAGCGTGCCACGCCCATAGCCACGGCCAGACAGACCGAAGCCGCGCCGAAGGCTACTGCGGCGGTTTGATGCCGACCGGCCAGCACATAAGTCAAGGCAAACGGCGTGAAGGCCAGCGCCGTGTGGCCGCTTGGAAAACTGCCGTGGAAAACCCCTTGGGACATGAGTTGAGGCCCCAGGGTAAACCAGGCGGTGAAGGGCAACTGGCCTGAAAAGACCGCGTCCGGCCGGGCGCGGCCCATGACCCACTTGAGGCTGTGAACGTTAAATACGGCGGTGACGATGGCGGCCGCAACCAAAAAACCTATGGCCGGCCGCAGCCTGTACAATCGACTGCCGAATTCCGCTTTCGAGGCGGCGTAATAAAAACCGACAACGGTGATTAAAAAAATGACCACCACATCACCACCGCCTGGCATTTCCATCTCGAAGATGGACTGCGCCATGATTTCGGCAAAGGTTTCGACCTTGTTGGCAGCCAGCCACGCCGTCCACGCATAGTCAACAGGGGTGGTCAGCACCAACAATGCGCCGGCGGCGATCAAGGGGATGAACATCATGGCGGGGGTGTGTTTCATGGCCGGAGTGTTCTATAACAGCGACAGCAATTCTGTAAATAGCTTGGAAACAATCCCTTGTTCCGTCTTTCGATCCTTTACGGGAATCCTTTTCGTTATGCATCGGAACCGTGTAAGAGGGTCGCATCACGGACGCAGATACACGCCATGACACATCGACCCCACATCCTCTTGATTTATCCTCCGGTTGCCAAGGCCTGCGAACCGCCGCCCGGAATTGCCCGTTTGGCCGGCGCGCTGCGATCATCCGGAATCTCTTGCCGTGTGGTGGACGCCAACCTGGACGGCCAGCGGTGGCTGCTAACGCGGCAGATGTTCCCCTACGACACGTTCACCCGCCGGGCGCTGAAACACCGAGACAGGAATTTGAAAACCGTCCGGTCATGGGAAACTTTCAGACGGCCGGCTGCTTATGTACAGGCTGTCACCGCGCTCAATCGGCTCATGACTGCGGCCTCCACGGGAACGGGTGTCGCCGGGTTGAGCAATTATACCGATGAGGTGCTTCAGCCATTTCGATCCGAGGATTTACGTCGTGCCGCGGCCAGCCCTGAAACCAGCCCCTTTGCTGATTATTTTGATTCCCTCATCGATCATGAAATGGCTTATCGCCGGCCTGACATCGTCGGCATTTCCCTGTCATTTCAGAGCCAGGCGCTCAGCGCGTTCCACCTTATCGGTGCCATTCGCAACAAATTGCCGGATGCGCGCATCGTGCTGGGCGGGGGATTGGTCACCTCCTGGATACGCGAGGGGGGCGGTCCTCCGGAGGTTGCCGGTATTGTAGAAGCATTTGTGGAAGGACCGGGCGAAACGCGGCTGCTGGACCTGTCAGGCGCTGAATCGAATGCTGCAGCCTCACCCGATTACAGTGATTTCTGTCACGCAAACTATTTCAGCCCAGGTTTCATCCTGCCATACAGCACTGCCGACGGGTGTTATTGGCGGCGGTGTCGGTTTTGTCCGGAGCGAGCCGAGGCCTCGCCATGGCGTCCCGGGCCGCTCGACACGGCGATGCATGAACTCAGCGATCTGGTGAAACGCCACCGGCCGGCGTTGATTCACCTCGTGGACAACGCCTTGCGGCCTGCGCTGCTGGACAGGTTGATTGCCGAGCCTCCGGGGGCGCCCTGGTATGGATTCGTTCGATTTCACAAGCGGTTGGCCGATCCGGCATATGCGGCGGCGCTACGCCGATCAGGATGCGTGATGCTCAAACTGGGGTTGGAATCCGGGGATCAGGGTGTCCTGGATGCCATGGACAAGGGGCTTCGCTTGGAAACGGCGTCGCAGGTACTCAACACCCTTCGCCACGTCGGCATACCGACCTATGTTTATGTCCTTTTTGGAACACCCGCCGAGGATGAGGCTGCCGCAAGCCGAACGCTTTCCTTTGTCCAAGGGCATGCCGATGCCATAGGGTATCTCAATGTGGCGGTTTTCAACCTGCCGGCAAACAGTCCCGATATCGAATTTCTCGAGACCCGCCCGTTTTCGACTTCGGACCTTGGCTGCTACCGTGATTTTGTTCACCCGCGGGGCTGGCATCGGCGGGATGTGCGTCGTTTTGTGGACGGCGTATTTCGCAAGGACGCCGCTATTGCCGATATTTTGCGTCGAGACCCACCGTTTTTCACCTCGAATCACGCACCGTTGTTTGAGATACCGTGGAACGACAAAGATCACTTTACCTAAGCATCCCATTCTGGTACATTTTCTCGGGCACCGCGTATGTCCAGTATCCTCAGTTTATTAAATAAATGTGCATTCTGGATGTCATCGAAGCCTCATCTGCTGGCTTTGAACCACTCCCTATTCGGAGCTTCATTTCCTACAGCGTGCAATGAAGGGTGACGCCATGGTCAAGAAACACACTCTGCTGATCGTCGACGACAATGAAGAACTCCTTCAGACCCTGATCGATTATTTTTCCTCCAAGGGTTACGATGTGTCCTCTGCAGTGAATGGACTGGACGCCATCAAAATCATCGACAACGCCGAAGTGGCTTTCGACTGCGTCGTTACCGATCTGGTGATGCCCAATGTCAGCGGCATCGGGCTCATCGCCATCATCAAGAAAAAATACCCTGAAACACCCGTCATTGCCATCACGGGGTGGGGCGTGCATCCGGAGAAGTTGGCCGCCGAGGCAAACGCCAACCTTGTGCTGGAAAAACCGTTCGAGTTGCCTGTATTGGGACAACACATCCAGGCGCTGATTGCGGCAGAATAAAGAGATTGTGGCAGAATAACGAAAAGCGGTTTGAACCACGGAGTTTACGGTGTAACGCCTCAATGTGCGTGGGCGGGGCTGAAACCCCGTCCCTACCTGACGGGTTGAGGCAGCCTTGTAGGGGCGGGCTTTATGCCCGCCCGTACTACGGTTGCCGGAGAAAAATCGCTCATTTTGGGTGATTATAAACCGCCGTTCTCTGCGTCTCAGCGCCTCTACCGCGAGGCCCGGTCTTGGGTGTTAAGGTTTTGGATTCTTATGCATAAAATCACCCCACTCATCGGCGTCAGTACCGCCATCGAAAAGATCAACAGCCTCATTGAGCATGTCGCCGGCACGGGGTTGAACACCGTCATCACGGGTGAGAGCGGTGTCGGCAAAGAAGTGGTTGCCCAGAACCTCTACCACCGCTCTCCGCGCAAGGGCATGCCCTTTATCAAAATCAACTGTGCGGCGTTGCCTGATGGTCTTTTGGAAAGCGAGTTGTTCGGGTTCGAAAAAGGCGCTTTCACCGGCGCGGACCACAAGCTTCGTGGAAAGTTTCAACTCGCCAACAAGGGTGTCCTGTTTTTAGATGAAATCGGCGACATGTCGCTGCGCCTGCAGGCCAAGCTCCTTCATGTCCTTCAGAGCGGGGAGTTCTCACCGCTGGGATCGGAAAAGGAAGTTACAACGGATGCATGGGTGATTGCCGCCACCAATCAGAATCTCCAGGAAAGGGTTGAGAAAAAGCGCTTTCGAGAAGACCTTTTCTACCGACTGAACATCATCAACATTGAAATGCCCCCGCTGCGCGCGCGACCGGAGGATATCCCACCGCTCGTGGCCCACTACCTCAAACATTATGTCAAACAGTTTGAGGCCAGGCCTCACGAAGCACCCCCGACCCATGCCATGAACGCCCTCATTCGCTACGCCTGGCCGGGCAACGTGAGAGAACTGCAAAACATTTTGAAGCGCTATTTTGTTACCTGCGACTGGAATCAGATTGTCGAGGGGCTCGGCGTCCACGCCCCCAATCTTGCAGCCAGCGCACTCGCGCCATCAGCGGTGCCTTCCTCTGGTTCACTGATCGCGAGAATCTTTGGCAACGGTGATCTCGATGCACTGATCGAGAGCGAAGATTTTTCATTGAAATCCGCCAGTAAAACCGCTTCGGATGCAGTTGAGGCGCAGATTATCGAACGCGTTCTCCAAAAAACCGGATGGAATCGGAGCAAGGCGGTAAAAATTCTGAAAATAAATTACAGGACCCTACTGTACAAAATTCAAGAGTTGGGGCTGAAACCGCCGGCTTGACGAGGCTGTTATCAAGTGTTTGTAAGTTTGATAAATCGGTAAAAAGTAGCAAAAAGGACGATTTCGTAAAATGTTCGAGATACGGCTTGCG
>CAYUOU010000104.1:0-12515 GCA_964446485.1 uncultured Desulfobacterales bacterium
GTATCTCGAACATGTTACGAAATCGTCCTTTTTGCTACTTTTTACCGTTTCATCACCCCTGGATGTCACTCCGCGGATTGCCCATCAAATATCGGTCCAAAGCTGACGACCTCGCGCACGCCCCGAAAGGTCCGCCGGTGAATGGGGCAGGGCCCGTGGGCGCGAATCGCTGTTTTGTGTGCAGCCGTGGGGTACCCCTTGTGGCGGTCGAATCCGTATTCGGGAAACTCTTCATGATACCGCACCATGAGCCGGTCCCGGCTGACTTTGGCGACGATGGAAGCGGCGGCGATGGACAGGCTCCGCGCGTCGCCTCTGGGGACGGTCTTCTGGTCCACCTCGCAGGGCACTCGGCAATTTCCGTCGATGAGCAGGAAATCGGGGGCCGGTGCCAGGTTGGCAACGGCAAAGGCCATGGACAGGAGCGACGCCTGGAGGATGTTGATTTCGTCGATGACAGCGGGATCGACAATGCCAATGCCGATGGCTCTCGCATGTCCGTAAATGAGGCTGTATAGGGTCTTTCGCTGTTTCTCGGTGAGCGCCTTGGAGTCCGTGATGTCTGAGGCGGGGAAGCTCTCGGGGAGAATGACGGCGGCTGAGATCACCGGGCCGGCCAGGGGACCCCGGCCCACCTCGTCGACGCCGGCAATGCAACGGCACCCATTTTCGCGGGCGCGGGTTTCAAAAGCCAGCAGGTCTAATGCCATGGCGCGTTGCACGGTTCTGCCTCCAACTGCGCCCAGGCACGCCCACAGCGCCACCGGATGACATCACATCGCGCCGGGCTAACCGGCGGCGTGGAGTAGCGGCTGCCGGATTAGACGAGGCGCTTTTCCCTGATGCGCGCAGCCTTGCCTCTGAGTTTTCGGAGGTAGTAGATCTTGGCGCGACGCACCCGGCCGTGGGTCATGACTTCGATTTTGTCGATGGCTGGGGAATGCAGCGGAAAGACGCGCTCCACCCCCACGCCGTAAGAGACTTTCCGCACGGTGAAAGAGGCGTTGTTGGCGCCGTTATGGCGGCTGATGACCACGCCTTGAAATACCTGGATGCGTTCCTTCTCACCCTCTTTGATTTTTACATGAACTTTGACCGTGTCCCCCGGGGAGAAGGACGGATGGTCCATGCGCATCATTTCCTGTTGTAGTGCTTTTAGCTTTTGCATGCCGTCCCCCGCTCAGGATCCCGTGGCGGTTGCCGTTCGGGATCGTATGAGTGTCGTATGGTGGGTGCCGTGAAGCCGGCAATCCAGTTAGTGTTTAATTAAAACGAAAATGTATACTCAATCCTTTTGGTGAATTCAAGAAAATTTTTTCAGGTGATTGGCAATCGTGCCCACGCACTCGAAAGAGGCCCTTGCCTTGAGGGGGTTATCGCGTTGGACGTCCATTCTTCAATTCGCCACTTTGCGGGTTACCGGGGGTTACCCAGCAGACGGTCGAGGATGATGGCCGCTGCGGTGCGCACGGATAAATGGTTGTAGTCCCCACGGCCGCGAATCGGCGCCAAGACGTGGTCGGCGGCCTGCAAAAAAGCGGGCGTCAAGCCCCAGGCGGTGCCAAACACCAGTACCACCGGTACCCCCGCTCCAAGCAGCCGCCTCAGGCCGGCGGGATCCAGGGTCTTGCCTGGGGGATGGGCGGCAGTGGCCACCAATTTCGGCGGCGCACCGTGGCGTAGCGCCACCGTCTCCTGAACGGCTTCCAGGCTTTCAATGATCTGGACACCGGCCAGTGCTTCCCGGCGCTTGGGATTGTAAGTGGCGCCGTAGCCGGCCACCCAGTGGGCCACCAACTGCCCGATGAGTCGGACCTGATCTTTCAGCGGCGTGACCACGAAAACGGTGTCGACGCCATAGGTCCGCGCGCATCGGGCAAGATCATGGACGTCAAGATGGGTCACGGCGGAGGTGATGGTGTCCCCGTGCTTGTTTTGGACCGGGTGATGGGCCAGGGCGATGCTCAGATTATCGGTCAATGAGTCGGTCAATGGTTGCTCGCCAGGATTTCAGGATGTTGATGGTTTCTATGCTCAGCGGGCGCCCTTGCAGCAGATCGGCCCGATGCAATAGGGTGCGGATGACGGCGGTTTCAAACCGCCACCGATCAATGGCCTGGTGATTGCCGGACGTCAGCACATCCGGCACCGGGAGTTCCTCAAATATTCGCGGCCGCGTGTAGTGGCCATGCTCCAGGAGGAGGGCGCTGAAACTGTCATTTTCGGCTGAACTCGCATTTCCCAGGGTGTCCGGCACCAGACGCGTGACGGCATCGATGACGATCATGGCGGCCAGTTCTCCACCGGTGATGACGAAATCGCCGATGGACACATCCACATCGATATGTGTCAGCGCCAGGCGATCGTCGACGCCTTCGTAGCGTCCGCAAACCAGAATCAACCCTGGGGTGTCGGCCAGTTCGGCGGCCACCCGTTGGGTGAATGGCCTGCCCTGGGGGGTGAGGTGCACAACCAGGCCGTCAACCATCCGGGATTTGGCATCATCAATGGCCTGGGCCAGCGGTTCCGGTTTCATCACCATGCCAGGTCCGCCGCCGTATGGGCGATCGTCGGTGGTGCGGTGCCGGTCTGTCGTAAAATCCCGGGGATTGATCGTCGTCAGCTCAATGTGGCCGCCGTCGACGGCGCGGCGAATGATGCCGTGGTCGGCAAAGGCCGCCATGAACTCCGGAAAGATCGTCACCACTGAAAATGGAAATGGAGAGGGGACTTCAGGGGGTGTCATGGCGGTTCCTTCATGACCCGATTTCTGTCGGTATGCGTTTTTGGCGGCGGTGCTTGGCCCCCGCTTTCGTCTACAACCCTTCAGGAAGATCGACCCGCATGACGCCGGCATCCAGGTCTACTGAGACGACCACTGATTCCAGGGCCGGCACCAGGATTTCGTCAGCGCCCTGTTGCACCACATATACGTCATTGCTGCCCGTCGGGAAGATCGCGGTAAGCGTGCCCAGATGCCGATCCGCGGTGTCGACCACGGAGAGACCGATGAGGTCGCGCCAGTAGTACTCGCCGTCGTCAAGGGGCGGCAGTGAGGCCCGGTCCGCGACGACCGCTGCACCGATCAGGGTTTCAGCCTTGTTGCGATCAGTGATGGTGTCCAGGGCGACAATGAACCGGCCTTTGTGCGGCCTGGCGCTGGTAACGCGATAGGAGGTGTACGGTTTGCCCGGAAGGGTAAGGCGGATTGGGTCCCCCGTGAGCAGTTCCCGATCCGTCCCATCGTGGAAATGAATGACAACTTCGCCGCGAATGCCGTGAGCGCCGACGACGTTACCGACGACAACCACGTCACTGCCGGTCATGGCTTATTCAATGATTTCGAGCACAGTGCGTTTTCTGATCTTGGCGGAGGCTGCGCTGAGAATGGTCCGCATGGCGCGTGCCGTTCGGCCCTGTTTGCCGATAACCTTGCCCAAGTCTTCCTTGGCGACCTTCAATTCCAGCACCGACGTCTGGTTGCCCTCGACTTCAGACACCGCGACCTCTTCTGGATTGTCAACCAATGCCCGTGCGATGTATTCGATCAGCTCTTTCATAGCACCGTCTCCTGTAGTTGACCGTTTAGCGGCTTAGATCCAATATGGGCGTCAGGCGTGGCGAAGTGCCTTGAGCGTAGATCTTGTGCGGCCTGAATAGAGCTGTGTGCCGATTGCTATTGTGCGCCTTTGATCAGGCTTCTGACGGTGTCCGTCGGCTTGGCCCCTTGGGACAGCCAGTATTTAACGCGTTCTTCTTTAATATCGACCGCGGCCGGCTGTTTCAGCGGGTCATAAGTGCCCACAGTTTCGATGAAACGACCGTCCCGGGGACTCTCGGAATCGGCGACGACGATGCGATAGAATGGTTTTTTCTTTGCCCCGTGACGGGCGAGTCTGATTTTTACTGCCATGAAACGCTCCTTTAAAACGGCATCATGCCGCGGCGCATACCGCGCATGCCACCTTTATTGATTTTTTTCATCATCTTCATCACCTGGGAATAATTTTTCATCAGGCGATTGATATCTTGTACACTGGTACCACTTCCCTTTGCAATCCTTTTCCTGCGGCTACCGTTGATAATGGCGTGGTTGCGGCGTTCCTCCCTTGTCATAGAATTGATGATGGCTTCGATGCGAACCAGCTCCCTTTCGTCTACATCCAGGTTTTTCATCTGTTTTGTCTGACCGAAGCCGGGGATCATTTTCAACAGGTCGGTGAGTGATCCCATGCGTCGAATCTGGACTAACTGATCACGAAAATCTTCAAGTGTGAACTGGTTTTTCCGAAGTTTATTCTCCAGTTCTACGGCCTTCTTCTGGTCGACCATGTCCTGGGCTTTTTCGATAAGCCCCAGGACATCCCCCATGCCCAGGATTTGGGAGGCCATGCGGTCTGGGTGAAATGCGTCGAGATCGCTGAGCTTCTCCCCCACACCGACGAATTTGATCGGTTTGTCGGTAATGCTTTTAATGGACAGCGCCGCCCCGCCGCGGGCGTCGCCGTCCACTTTCGTGAGTACCACCCCGCCGATGTCGAGCGCTTCGTCGAAAGCGGAAGCGATGTTCACGGCGTCCTGTCCGGTCATGGCGTCGGCCACCAACAGAATATCGGACGGATTGACTGCGCTGCGGATGCCGATCAGTTCGTCCATCAACGCCGTGTCGACGTGAAGCCGTCCCGCGGTGTCCAGCAGCAGGACATCACATCCTGCCTGGACAGCGGACGCCCGAGCCGCCTGGCAGATGGCCACCGGGTCCATGTCCGTTGACGACGGGTGGACGGGAACGGATATCTGGGTGCCAAGCTTGGTCAACTGGTCAATGGCGGCCGGTCGATAGACATCGGCGGGCACCAGATATGGGTGCTTGCCCTGTTTTCTCAGAAATACGGCCAGTTTCCCTGCGGTGGTCGTTTTGCCGGAGCCCTGCAGCCCCACCAGCATGATGGATACCGGGTGCTGCCCGGTGAGGTTGAGGGACTGGTGCCGGGTGCCCATGAGGGCGGTGAGCTCTTCGTTGACAATCTTGATGACCTGTTGGCCCGGCGTCAGGCTGGTCAGCACCTCCTGGCCCAGGGCGCGCTCCTTGATGGCGGCGATGAAGGATTTCACCACGCGGAAATGCACGTCCGCCTCGAGCAGGGCCATGCGCACTTCCTTGAGCCCCTGCTCGATGTTCTTTTCCGTGAGTTTTCCGTGCCCTTTGAGTTTTTTAAAAACACCGTCAAGGCGTTCGCTGAGATTGTCGAACATGTCGTTTCCGTCTGTTGCGTTGCGCGACGGCGCCGCTGAGAAGTTCGCCTCCCAGGCGTCATCCGGAGGAACCGTTTTTAGGGTCCACCAATCAAAATCGTTGAAATTACCGATAGGACGATGCTAAGTCAAGCAAAAATCAACCACCACCTCAACCGAAATCTCCATCATTCAGTGTATCAACTCCCAGACATCAAAGATTTAACTGCCGATGAACTGGCCACTTGGCTGGCGGGTCATGGGGAACCGGCTTATCGTGCCGGCCAGATTCATAAATGGCTTTATATCCGGCAGGTTGAAGACTTCCATGAGATGACTGACCTGTCGAAGTCGCTGAGGTGCCGCTTGTCCGAACACTTTGTCTGCAAACGCCTTCACATCGATGCGGTGGAGGCATCCGTAGACGGTTCCCGAAAATACCTCTTTCGGCTCCGCGACGGCGCATTTGTCGAGAGTGTGCTCATGCCGGAAACGGATCGCAGCACCCTGTGCATTTCGAGCCAGGTGGGCTGTGCCCAGGGGTGTCGCTTCTGTCTCACGGCGAAAGCCGGCTTTGTCCGCAACCTCAGCGCCGGCGAGATCATCGCACAGGTCAGAGACATCGTTCATGCCGCCCCGGAGCCACGGCTGACAAACATCGTTGTCATGGGCATGGGGGAACCCCTGGCCAATTATGGGAACATGATATCCGCCATCCGGGTCATCACCGACGCCGACACGGGATTGGGCATTTCCAGGCGCCGGTTCACCGTGTCCACCGCCGGCATGGTGCCCCGCATGGACGCGCTGGGCCGGGATACGGACGTGAATCTGGCGGTGTCGTTGAACGCGGCCGATGACGCCACGCGAAGCGCCCTCATGCCCATCAACCTGACTTATCCGCTGGCGGATCTGCTGGCCGCCTGCCGACGGTTTCCGCTGCCCCGGCGGCGGCGGATCACCTTCGAATACATCCTCATGGCAGGGGTGAACGATGCCGACGCGGATGCACTCCGGTTGTCCAAGCGCCTCCGCGGGATAGCGTCCAAAATCAACCTCATCCCCTTCAACGATTATCCGGAAAGCCCCTACCGGCAACCCAGTGAAGCCCGCGTGTCGGCGTTTCAGGAAATCCTCGTCCGACGTCATCACACCGCCCTGGTGCGCCTCAGCCGGGGCCAGGATATTTCCGCGGCCTGCGGCCAACTCCGCGCCAACGCAATGGTGCGCGACTGACACCGTCGCCTGCGTTGCGATGGTCTTCAACGTCTTCGGGCGTTTACACAAGACGGTCGTTGTTTTCTGTTGCGGGAACGGGGACGACGGTGAGCATCGTGTCGCCGTCTGGCGTAGACACCGACACTGAAACAGGTTTTCCCGAGGGCGTTTTTCCGTAGCCGGCGCAGATGGCCGCTGACAGCGGATAGGTGTCAGGATCTCCCCCGTCGGGGATGAGACACACGGGGCCGGGAAAATTGCGTGTGCGGAAGACGACGTCCACCTGAGGGTCCAACAATTTATGGATGGCGTCGTTCTCGTACTTGTTTCTTCCCACGATCAGCTTTGTCGTCGGGGACAGGCGCAGATGACGTCCATATTTGAGTAGATGGAGGGCACGCGCCGTCATTACCGCTTGCTGTGCCATATAATCCCGAAGCCGGGCGGAGTAGCCTACTTCTGCCAGCAGGCAACCGCCAGCAGGCGCCGGGTAGTCTTTGACGCCGTATTGGCGGGCCAGCGCGATTTGCCGCTTGCGCCCCCGGCCGGAAATGTCCAGCAGTCGTTCGCGATCGATCCATCCGTTTTTTTCCGGAGTTGTCGCCGGGAGGAGGCGTGCCGACAGCGGTCTGACGATGTCACCGTCATATCCGGAGTGTTTTTCCACATAGCGCAGGGACGGTTTTGTCTGGCTCATGGGCCGCTGCCCCACCACTTCCCCGCTGAAGAGGAATTGAAATCCGCTGCCGGCCATCTCGTCGCCGGCCAGTCGGAACATAAGGCTGTGACAGTCCATGCACGGGTTCATGTATTTTCCAAAACCGGCGGGCGGGGATTTGAGCATTTCGAGATAGATCGGGGTGATGTCCCGGACCCTGAGGGGGACGTCGCACTGCTGCGACGCACGGCGGGCATTGTTAGCCGAGAAAAAGGGCGTTTCGAAAGCGATCCATTCCACGTCGATGCCCTGGTCGCGGAGCACCAGGGCCGAAAGGATGCTGTCGAGGCCGCCGGAGCATAATCCCAGCGCGCGCACTTTTTTTTCGACGGTGACCATGGTAACGATGCTTCTCCGCTGCGAAGGCGCCGCTGCCTGTATGACACAAAGCCTGAGTCGGCCGCAGCAGCGGCCATTTAAGCTGATGACCGGGCCGCTTGTGGGCGGTGATCACGCGTTTGGTGCGCCCACTCAGGCCAAAAGGATCTTTCATGGATGATCAGCGATCACGGTGCGACAAAATCCGCAAAAAGTTAAAGGCGCTCTATCCTGGTGTCAAGACACAGCTCACTCATGACACCCCGTTTCAGCTGCTCTGCGCGACCATCCTTTCGGCTCAGTGCACAGACCGCCAGGTCAACCAAACCACACCGGCGCTCTTTGCCGCATATCCCACCGCCGAGGCAATGGCCCATGCCCCATTGCCCGACATCGAACGCCTTATTCACGCCACCGGATTTTTTCGGAACAAGGCAAAGCATCTTTTGGCTTGTGCACGGGCAATCATGGACCGCCACGGGGGTTGCGTGCCCCAAACCCTTGATGCGCTGGTGGTTCTCCCCGGCGTGGGGCGAAAAACCGCCAACGTGGTCCTGGGTGGCGCCTTTGGGATCCCCGGTATGGTCGTAGACACTCATGTAGCCAGGATATCCCGGCGCCTGGGGCTTACCGCCCACAAGGATCCGGTGCGCATCGAAAGCGACCTCATGACCCTTGTCCCCAAAGGGGACTGGAGCGATTTTTCCCTTCGACTGGTTTACTTCGGCAGAGAATACTGCCAGGCCCGGTCCCCGCGGTGCCCCGGTTGTCCCGTGATCCGGTGGTGTCCCTGGGTGGATAAGACCTAATAGACGGTGGAAGACGACGGTAAAGGGCGGAAGAGAGGGCATACGAATTCTGAATTTAACTAACCCTTTGTTTGCTTGAGCATCCGGCGGACCGTTTTGGCGAGTTTGCCGATGTTCACCGGCTTCATGAGGAAGGCACCGATGCCGATGGCGTTGGCCTCCTTTTCAGACAGCACTTCACTATATCCGGTACACAGGATGATCCGCACGCCCGGATCGATCTGGATCAGCTGCTTGGCGAGGCGGGCGCCGGTCATTTTCGGCATGGTCTGGTCGGTGATGATCAGGTCGATGTCTTTCCGGTTTTTTCGGTAGTATTCCAGCGCCTCCAATGGGGCTTCAAAGGCCGCCACCCGGTAGCCCAACCGCTGGAGGATCTCGGTTTCCATCTCAAGAAGATGGGTGTCGTCATCAACGATGAGCAGCGACTCGTTGCCAGTGGGGAAGGCCTCTGCGACATCAGGCGGTCGCTTTCCGGGCGATTTTGCCAAGGGCAGCAGAACATGAAAGGTGGCGCCTTTGCCCGGCTTGCTGTAAACATCGATGGCGCCGCCATGGTGATTGACAATGCCGTGGACCACCGACAACCCCATGCCGGTGCCCTCACTGACGCTCTTCGTGGTATAGAAGGGGTCGAAAATGCGGTCCATCACCTCCGGAGCGATTCCCTTTCCCGTATCCATGACGCTCAGCACCGCGTAGCGGCCGGGTTTGAGGTTGCCGTGCAGGGCCGCCTCTTCTTCATCCAGCGTCACTTCGGTGAGTCCGATATCCAAAACGCCGCCTTCCTGCCGCATGGCATGGGCCGCATTGGTGCACAAGTTCATCAGCACCTGGCTGATGAGGGAGATGTCGGCCATGATGGTGAGCGGCTTGGGGATGATGTTCTGCTGGATTTCGATGGTGGCGGGCAGAGACGACCGCAGCAATTTGAGCGATTCCTTGATAAGGCTGTTGACGATCAGGGGGCGCTTTTCCTGTGTGGTCTGGCGGCTGTAGTTGAGGATCTGCGTCACGAGATCCTTTGCCCGCCGGCAGGCCGCTTCGATTTTGTCCAAGTGCCGGGCAAGTTCGTGCCCGGCCGGGATGTCGGATTTGGCCAATTCCGCATTGCCGCTGATGATCCACAAAATATTGTTGAAATCATGGGCGATGCCGCCGGCCAAGGTTCCCACCGCTTCCAGTTTTTGCGAGAGCATCATGCGGGCTTCGAATTTCTTCTGCACCTCTTCGGCGTTGACTGCGCGGGTGACTTCCGTTGCCGTGATGACCGCGCCATCCGAAAAGGGCGCGATATACACCGAAAGAAAGCGATCATGGTAGGGGAGCCGATCGAAGGCCCGGGGCACGCCGGTTTCGATGCACTCCATGAGTTCGGTGCGCATGTCCACACCATGGCTGCCGGCGTAATCCGAGGTGTACATCCGGTCGCCGATGGCAGGCTTGCGTTCGGTGGCTCGGGAAATGTCTTCGCTATAGGGACTCTGGTTGAAGTCGACCACTTTGCCGCTTCGATCCACCACAACGATGTCAAAGGGAAAAGAATTGAATATCTCGCGATGGCGGTCCAACTGCCGCTGCATCGCCTCGAGGTCTTTGAAGCGGGGAGACTGTTTTTTCTTGGGTGTGTTGGTCACCGAATATCGCCCGAAGCTGGGGTGCTAAAGTGCCCGCGGCAAAAATGGCGTCATCGAAGGGACGCCCCGCCCGACGGCGTTCAGCGCCATGCTGCTGCGACCCTGCATTGATGAGGCCGTTATGGTGGCCTTATAGGCGGGCGTTGTGGTGATGTCAAACTGGGGGCGGCGGCCGGCCTCAGACGAACGCTGACACCAGCGGCGGCAACCTCCTAAACAGCATCCCCGCGGCCCCCAAGTGACAGGTGACAGGCCAGTCTCAAATGGTAGATAGTGTCCGTTTCCCATGATGTGCCGTCGGCGCTGACAAGGCCAAAGCATCATGATATGGTTTCCGCTATGGCAAGTCTCATCAACATCGTAGCTTGGGTGCTCGGTATTTACATGATCTACGGCACCCTGCTTTTCGTCTTTCAGCGGCAGATGTTATTTCCCAGCGGAGCGGCGGTTACGCTGGACTCGGCGCCGGTCTCCGAAAAGGATCTGGAGCGGATCTGGCTCAACGTTGAGGGCCAACGGGTTGAGTGCTGGTACATCCGGCCGGAAAACGCGATAGGGCCGTCGCCCGTCGCCCTTTTGGCCCATGGCAACGCCGAAACCATTGATACCCTGGCCATCGAGTTCCTGCCCTTGAGGCGGTGGGGCATGGGGCTGCTCATGGTCGAATATCCGGGATACGGCCGGTCGGGTGGGCGGCCATCCCAGGCCCGCATCCGGACGGTGACCTTGGCGGCCCGCGACCTGCTGGAGAATCGGCCGGATGTGGATTCCCGGCGCTGGGTTTACATCGGCAGGAGCCTGGGGGGCGGTGTTGTCTGCGATCTGGCGCGGCGGCGGCCGCCGGCAGCCATGGTTCTCATATCCACCTTCACCGGTGTGCGGGCATTCGCCTGGCGCTACCTGATGCCCGGCTTCCTGGTCCAGGATCCTTTCGACAATCTGGTCGCCCTGGCGGCCTATGACGGGCCTGTTTTGATCATCCACGGCCGCCATGACGAAATCATCCCCTACCGGCACGGCCAGCAGCTGCACGCCGCCGCGGCCAACAGCCGACTGATCACCTACGACTGTGCCCACAACGACTGCCCGCCGGATCAGGCCCGCTACTGGTCTGATCTCGGCCAATTTTTGATTGCTGCAGGGGTTGTCGCCGCGGAAAACGCTACCGGCGGGAATTAGGATCCGTCTTTGTAGCGCTGCTGGATGGCCCGCAGCACATCGAGACGACTGAAGAAAATTTCCACCAATTCAGGGTCGAACTGGCGATTGGATTCTTCTTGTATGGTATCGAGGACGTCCTGTTCACTCCATGCCTGTTTGTAAACTCTGGCGGAGGAAAGGGCGTCGTAGACATCGGCCAGGGCGACGATGCGTCCAAATAGCGGGATTTCATCGCCCTTTTTACCCTGGGCCGCACCACTCGAGCGTCCGCAGCCGGGCAAGGGGTCTCCGGTGGTCACCGACACGTGCCCGGGGTAACCCTCCCCATCCCAGCGTTCGTGGTGGTTCAACGCGACTTGGCGGGCGGCCTCATCAAAATCCGACTGAGGCTCCAGAAACAGGCGCGCGCCCAGGACGGTGTGCTGTTTCATAATTTCCCGCTCATCGTTGTTGAAGCGGCCGGGTTTCTTCAGAATTAGATCGGAGATCGCGACTTTTCCCACATCATGGAGCATCGCCGCCATGCGCAGCGAATCGCGGCTGCGCTCAACCTCTTTGGCGTCGATGTCATGACGCTCAGCCCACTTTTCATATAGCTCCAGAGAATAGCCGCCCACCCGGTTGACATGGGCCCCGGTTTCCTTGGGGTCGCGCATTTCGGCCATGCTGATCATTCGAAGCAAGATGGCGCGGGTCATTTTGGCACGCTCCAGCGCCACCGCAGCCACACTGGCGAAATGGCGCATCAGGTGCTCATCCTCCGGTGCAAAGGGCGTGGTGCGGCCTTCCGCGTCTCTGGCATTGATAATCTGCAGAATGCCCAGAATGTCTCCACGGGTGTTTATCAATGGCACCGTGACCACGGATTGTGTGGTGTAGCCGGCCGATAGATCGAACTGTTTGCTGAAGCCATAGGGCACCGTGTCGGAGAGCTGGTAAACATCGGGAATGTTCAGCAGTTCACCGGTAGTGGCGACATACCCGGCGATACTCTCTGTATTGATGGGGAGTGAAAACGTCGAATAGATGAGTTTCTCCCCCAGCGGCAGGCGGTCTTGGAGGGTGTCGTTCTGGGTGTAGGAAAAATGCAGCTTGTTTTCATCGCGAATGTAGATGGATCCGGCATCGGCATTGGTGAACCGGCGGGCGTCGGTGAGAATGCGCTCCATGAGAACGTCCAGGTCGTTGACCTGGTTCAGCTCGATGCCCAGAGCCATCAGTTTGTCCAGTTTTTCCTGCGCCGTCAGCATGATCGCCCCCATGGTGGCCTGTGTTGCATCGATACCGGCAAAGTCGAGAGAATGTCAAGCCGTGCTCACGCTGTACAAAGGCGGATTTCCCGGTGGCCAACTTCATCGGCCCAACAATTAAGACGGTTCCGTAAAAAGTCCGATATCTGCGTTACGCGTCATCCTTCGT
>CAYUOU010000105.1:0-11699 GCA_964446485.1 uncultured Desulfobacterales bacterium
GCGCACCAGGTGGCCCGTTACATCGAGCAGCGCCTCGGTGAGATTGTCGCCGACTATCGGAAAAACAGCGATGCAATGGGATGCTTGCCGGGCGATAGCAGCCAGTGTGCGAGGTCATGATGAAACTCAATGCCATGGTGTTGAATAAACATACCGACGTGGACTGGCGAGCCTTTGAACGATTCCTCACCGGGCGGTTCGGGGTCAATGCCGTCGCTTTTCGTCGTGACGGCAGTCGGCGGACGTCCGACGATGGTTTCGCGGCCAATGAGATCTGCCGCCGAATCCGCAGCGACACCGTCGGTTTTGAGCAGATTTGTCGCAAGGTCCAGCGCATCATGAACCGTGCGGCGCAAATCAGAAAGCGTGGGGTGGCCGAAGAATGCCCGGCGGGGATGTTCAAGATTGTCGTCCCGGTGGTGGTCGCCGATGTCGTGGACGGATTTGTCAGTGTTTGCGGCCCCCCACACCTTACGAAATGCGTGACGGCGATGGAGTGACGTGCGCCAGTTGCGATTTAGTACGATGGCTGAAGGCCTGGCTTGGCGTTCAGCCATCCATCGTCAAAAGAAACTTGGCGGCGAGTGACCTGATCGGCGCTATCGCGACTGGGCGATCGAACCGGTATTCCGCGAAGGCGTAACGGCAAAGCGCCACCATTGTAACGCCGGGACCGGGTGTTTCAACCGGTCCCGGCGTTCTTTGTGAGGCATTGGGTCGTTTGGCGATGATGCGTGGGTCAAATTTCTTTCATGAAATCGTCCAGGAGGGAATCGACGTAGTCGAAGTCGATCTCGGATTGCTTTTCGAAGGCGATTTCCTGATTGGCATTCTTGAGTTTGCTGAGGAGGCTCAGGATAATCACCATGAGGATTTTGTTGCCGGCGGAGGGAATTGCCCGGATGAAGGCGATGATGGCTTTGCGGTGGATTCGAAGCACCGCCGTGTCGACGCTGGCAATGACGCTGGCCGTGCGTTCCTCGCGCAAAAAGATGGCCGACTCCCCAAAGACGTCTCCCTTTTCGATGTTGCTGACCACCACCGCGGTGTCATTGAGTTCCTGTACCGAGACGTTGACGCTTCCCTCCAGTACACCGAAGAAGTGTTCGCTGATGTCGCCTTGCTGAATGATGACTTCGCCGGAGGCGTAGTAGACGGTTTCGGCGCTCGCCAGCAGCGCGTCCAATTCATCGTTCTTGAGATATCGGAAGGCATCGATGGTCCGAATTCTGGGAAGATAGTCGGCAATGTTTCTTTGCTCGGGCATGGCCCCCTCCTTGGCTGATTATGAAACCCCGCGGTGATCATGATGAATAGCCGGAGCGGGTATGCGCTGTCAAGAAACGGCACCACCTAATTTATAAAAACACGGTGTTGCCGTGAGGGACCGTGAGCAAGCGGTCGGCCAGGCCGCAGGCCGACATCTCGCGCTCAATGTCCAGGGGAGGGAAGTGGACTGGCTCGTCGCCCAGGCGAAACGTGCCCCAGTGGATGATCATCAACCGACGGGCGCCCAGTTCGGTGAAGGCACGCACGGTCTCGGCAGGATTCGTGTGGCTGCTGGCCATGAACCAACGCGGTTCGTAAGCACCTAGATTGAAGACGGCCAAATCGATATCGAACATCTGTCCGATCTGCTCGAAGCCGTCGAAATAACCGGTGTCGCCGGATACGTAGATGGTCGCCCCCTGTTTTGTCTCCAGAATGTAGGAGCCCCACAGTCCGGTGTTGGGCCCGATGACGGGGTTTCTCATGGTCCAGTGGTTGCTGGGTAGATACGTGATTCGGGTTCCCGATACCGTTACCTGGTCGAACCAGTCCATCTGATGTCGTCGATTTATACCCACCGCGGAAAACTCATCATCGTATCCCAGCGGGCCGATGACCTCGGTATCGGGCCCCAACCGTTTCAAAGAGTCAAGATCCAGGTGGTCGTAATGGCCGTGGGTGATGAGCACGCGCGTTGGGTGCGGCATTCCGTCGATGCCGTTGGCCAGGGGGGTGAAGTCCTTGATAAAAGGAAAGATGGGGCCGAATACCGGATCGACGAGAAACGAGATGTCGCCGTCCTTGACGAGAATGCTGGCATGCTTGAGGTAGGTGATAGAGAGCCCTTTGTCGGCGCCGATGCGCTTCCAGTCGAATCCTACTGATTGAATCGTCTCGTTACGATAATGGTCCGAGAAATGATTTTTCGCAAAAAGCTTCCAGCGAAGCACGGGCCAGATGTTGCCTTTTTTCACCCGTGTGAACGGGTTGGAAAACCGGCCGTCACCGTGGTGAGCGCGGCCCAGCGCCAGGTCTTTGAGGCTCCGTCCGTCCAGCGGGCGATAGGTCTCGTTGGGCATCCCTTCGCTTATGGCGGCAATGACCTCCCGCTGCACCGCTGCAGACGCCGCCATCGCCCATGCAGCGGTTGCCAGGGTGCGTCCAGAAAGTCTGTGAATGAATGTGCGTCGTGTCATTGGGTTCATGGCGGTTATCGCCTTGCAGAATCGCTAACTTCAACCGGCCCAGGTGGTTTGAACCGCAAGCGGTGGCGGTGCCTATCCGCAAGGACCAATGGTTTCATTTTAATCATCAACGGTTGGGGCGCAAGGAAAGGTGTCTGGGGAATGAATGGGGTGTCGCTGACGGGGTTATTCCATCAGTTCGCCGACAAAACTGCCCACCGCAACCTTACTTTTCAGCAGCACGGGAATTTGACGCTCGTCGGCAGTGACCCAAATTTGAATTTTGGCGCCAGGGCTTTTCTCGAAAACCCCGCCCACATGTTTTAGGTCTGGCTCGATGAGATAGGTATCGTATTTCTTTCCACGGACCTTGATATTCTCACGCTTGACCACCCGCACCCGTCCTATGACGTTTTTGTTCCCGTCCGTGATGGGCCGCTCGATGGTCATGCCGGGGCCGGTGATGGGTACCGATCGCACATAGAAAAAGGCCGACAGCGGATCGAAGGATCCCGGAAGCAGCGGCGTGGTTTTGACTTCAGTGCCTTCTTTTTCCACCTTGGTGTAGCGGGCGGTGCCGTCGGTCCAGTCGAATTCCACCGTAATGTCCCGCTCGGTACGTCCCTCCTGCTGTGCTTTTTTGTAAAGTACCGAACGGCTGAGAGAGGTGTCGGCATAGGCGTCGACCTGGTCGCGTACCTTGTAAAATGCGTCGATGAAAGCATTTGACGCCACCGACAAACTAAAATGATACGCTTTCTTTCCCTCGATGGTGGCCATGGGATTGATGGTCAGGTGTGCTTCGCCGGCATCCACAATGGCCCACCGCAGACGGTATGCCAGGCGTTCACCGGGTGAGAAGGCTTTCACGGCGTCGCCGCGTGCCGTGCCAGGCATAACTCCAGCGCCGGCTATCAGGCAGCTCAGCACTATGGCCAGCCAACGGCGGCGTGCAGCGCCGCTGAGGGGTGTGGAATCATCTCTTGACATAACGAGCCTTTCGAGGCCCTCGGGGAGTGCCAACATGTCGACGCTTGGTGCTGTTGTCAACCCATCGGGGGCTTCATGACTGCCCTGCGTGGGTCAACCTCGGCATCGATGAAGGGTTTGAGCTGACGGGCGATGATGAGGCCCTGATCGATGAATTCCGGCCCGTACCGGCGTCCGGTGGCGGTACGAAAAGTGGTGGATACCGTCTCAACGTACTGGATGCCGCTGTCATAGCGTTTGGCAAAGGCCCCCGGCGAGATGGCGGCTGCGTCGAGCATATCCCAGACCGTGTGCGTGAAGTTGTCAGGCCCCCACCGAAATTTATCGGCATCGTAGAGGCAGTTGCCGATGAGTTCGGTTATCGGATCGCCGGGTGGCGGCGGCGCCTGGAAGGCCACGTGGCCGCGAATGGCATTGCAGAGGCCTTGGATCTCTTCATGGGTAAACGGGTAGTCTGCCAGCAGCGCTTCGGCCGCCGTGGCGCCCGCAGCGGCATGGTCCCGCTCACCGCGGCAGATATCATGAAGCAGCCCGGCGGCCTGGACGAGGCGCAGCAGGAGCAGGGCTGTCACCGGTTGGGGTGTTATGGCGATTTCCACCAGGACAAGGCACCCGGCGTCGACACTCACCGCGGTGGCATGGCCGCCGCCGTGGCCCATGGCGTGGCTCAGGGAGTCCATCGCGTGGTGATACAGCCGGCGGATGACCGCGTCTGTTTCAAAGAACTGCCTGGACTGGGCGTACTGGCGTTGAAAGGTGCGGTAGAAGGCCGGTGTCGGCAATCCGGCCGCGATATCGCGTGCGGCCGCTCGGATACGTTTGTAGGCAGGATTCATTGAACCGGTGCCGCGTTGATTCAAAAAGGCCGATGGGGATCTCATGTACCTCCCGCACCGGCCCCTTGGGATCAGGTGGTATATGTCACTCTCGGCCTATTCCATCTCTTCAGGTGCCGTTGCGGAAAGGGCAAAGGGTTCCCCGCACACTTTCCACCGGCCGTCTTCCTTGACCACCTCGAAGGTGGCCTCGACGTGTTCCGGTGAAGTGATGAAAAACATTTTGCCCACCCAGCCGAACAGCGGGTTGATGATGGTGCGTGTCGTTCCAGAGATCTGTACGGTGGCCGAGTCGCCGTCCACCTCGGTGGTGGTCGTCTTAATATGAGAAAAGGATTTCCGAAACCGGATGATGTCGTAACCGCGGGACGCGGCTTCCATGCGCTGGGAATAGATATAATTATCAACCATGTCGACGTCATCGTCGGTGACACCGGCGCTGCACAGATGATCGGCCATGCTCGGGTCGAGATAGAAATATTTTTTAGCGAACGCCTTCGAGGCCTTGTAGGGGGCGTCTTTCCCGTCCCCGGCGGCCAGAACCACCTGCACCATGGCGCCGAAGATGACGATGAGAATGAGGGAAGCCAGCCGATTGTCATGTTTCATTCGAAATCCTCCTTAGACCCATACTCTTTTCGATGCGCGGGAGTGTCTCTGGCAGATGCGCCGCGTCCGCAGCACCGCCCGTTCTTCGATGCCCCTATGATTGCTGCCGCGGTCGCGCGGTCGACCCCGCATATCACGGTTTGTATCCGAGCACAAGGGCCGCTGGCGTTGACAGGCGCAGCCTTAAAAGAGCGTTGACATTTTCGTGCTTCTTGATTATCACGGCCGGGATGTTTCCTGACTGTGAAAGTCAAGAAAGGCCGACCATGCTGGTGACGCAAAAAAATCAATACGCACTGCGAGCGATTTTTGAATTGGCCAAGCATCGAGGTCAGGGGTTGCGCAAGATTTCGGACATCGCCGAGGCCCAGCACATTCCACCCCGTTTCCTAGAAGTCATTCTCAGTCAACTCAAACGCTCCGGACTCGTTGAGAGCAAACGGGGCTACACTGGCGGGTATTCGCTGCTAAGACCCCCCGAGCAGATTACCGTCGGGGAAGTGTTTCGGTTCGAGGAAAAAAGTGTTGCCCCGGTCGATTGTATTGCCTGCATTTCCAAAAAGAGGTGCCCCAGCCGCGCTGCACGCAACTGTGCGTTTCTCCCCATGTGGAGAAAAGTCCGGGATTCAATTTCCGACATTTATGATACAACCACCATTGCCGACCTCTTGGCTCATGAAAGGGCGGGCGCCTGAGCCGATCTGAGGGACCATATTTATCTGAAACGGGTGAACGAGATGAAGGACAGGAGATGATGAAGGTAACTTCGCGGTTACGAATCAGGACATTGTTGCTGGTAGCGGTCGCCGGGGTGCTGCTTTACGCCGGCGCCCAAGGGATCGCGGCCATCTCGGAGATGACCGAGGCGCCGAGGCCGGACATGATTCGGATTGAATCGATGGGGGCATTCGGCAAGCTCGAGCGGTCCCCGGTTACTTTTTACCATGACAAGCACACCGAGGCCGCCAAGAAAATGGACAGGGACTGCACGTCCTGCCATTTGAAGACGGGTGAAAAGGGGGAAACGCTTTCTCTTAAGTACATGCGTCTGGAGGATGCCAGCCCCACAGCGGTGATGACTGCCTATCATGACAACTGCATCGCCTGCCACAAGGATGCCAAAGCCCTAAAGATGGAAACCGGGCCGGTGACCTGTAACGAATGCCACAACGCCAAACGGATTGCCGTCGACGGCAGGCTAGAGGCGGGGCTGGACCTTTCCCTGCACTATCGTCACGACAAGGCCGCAGCGGGCAAATGCGAAAGCTGCCATCATGCGTATGACGAGAAGGCCAAAAAACTTTTCTACGACAAGGGCAAAGAGGGTTCCTGCCGGTACTGCCATGGTGAGAACTCCGTCGAAAACCGTATCTCCTACCGGCTGGCCGCACACACTGACTGCATCGCCTGCCACCGAATGAAGGCCGCTGAAAAAAAGGTGGCCGGTCCGCTGGAGTGCCGAGGCTGTCACGGGGCCGAAGAACGGGCGCTGTGGGAGAAGGTGAACGATCCGCCGCCGCCCAAGCGCGGGCAGCCCGAGGCCACCCTTGTGTCGGTGGACACGGGCGGGCGCATGGGAATGGTTCCCTTCGACCATTTTGCCCATCAACGCAACAGCGACACCTGCCGGGTCTGCCACCATCAGGAAATCGTGGCATGCAATACCTGCCACACCATTACCGGCCAGAAAGAGGGCGATTTTGTCACGCTGGAGCGAGCCATGCATGCGGTGACCCAGGAGGCGAGCTGCATCGGGTGTCACGAGCAGAAGAAATTGCAGCCCCAATGCGCAGGCTGCCATGGTGCCATGGAAAAACGGAAAATGAGCCAGGACGCCTGTCTGAGCTGCCACGAAATTCCGCCGGGCATCGTCTCTGAGGATGCCGATAAGAATGAGCGCACCGCCATTGCCATGATCGCAATCATGACGCGGCCCATGGTCAAGGGCACCTATGCCGCCGAAGACATTCCCGAAACCGTGGATATCGCTGTGCTCAAGGACCAGTATGAGCCGGTGCGCATGCCGCATCGCCGCGTGATCGACAAAATGGTTGCCGGCATCGGGGACAGCACCCTGGCCGGGTATTTCCACCGGACGCCCGGCGCCATCTGTGGCGGCTGTCACCACAACAGCCCGGTCAGCCCAAAACCGCCCAAGTGCGCCAGCTGCCACAGCGACGACAAGCGCCTTGAGTTAAACGACACGAAGAAACCCAGACTCTTGGGGGCGTATCACCAGCAGTGCATGGGCTGCCACGATGCCATGGGAATCGAAAAGCCTGGCAAAAACGACTGCATCGGCTGCCACATCAAGCGTAAGCAATGGTAACCGTGATAACCATCGACGAGGTGCACTAAATGGCCATTTCGAGAAGAACCTTTTTAGGATGGATGGGAGCCGCCGGTGTTGCCACGACCGTTGGCAATCGCGCCCACGCCGCCGGCAACAAGCATTTCCAAGGCTATCCTGACAGCTACGGCGTGCTCCATGATGACACGTTGTGCATCGGCTGCCGGACCTGCGAGGCCGCCTGCAACAAGGTTAACAATCTGCCCCCCCCCCCCGAGCCGTTCACCGATCTCAGCGTGCTGGAACACCGGCGGCGCACCGATGCCCGCACTTACACCGTTGTCAATAAATATACCCCGGACGGCAACGGCGGGCGCCCGGTGTTCCGAAAGAACCAGTGCAACCATTGCCTTGAGCCGGCTTGCGCTTCGGCCTGTTTCGTGGAGGCCTTCAAGAAATCGCCAACCGGCGCCGTGGTCTACGACGCATCGGTCTGCGTGGGGTGCCGCTATTGCATGGTTGCCTGCCCCTTTGAGATCCCCACTTACGAATACGATAATGCGACGACACCGGTTGTCAGAAAATGCACCCTGTGCCACCCGCGGGTGGTGGATGGCAAACTGCCCGGGTGTGTGGAATCCTGTCCCACCCAGGCCCTGACCTTCGGCAGGCGGGAAGATCTGCTCAAGATGGCCCGGGAGCGCATCCGCAAATTCCCCGAGCGTTATGAAAACCATATTTATGGTGAAAATGAGATGGGTGGCACCAGCTGGCTCTATATCTCCGGCGTGCCCTTCAGCGCCGTGGGCCTACGGGAGGACCTGGGTGTCACACCGGCCCCCGCGCTCACCAAGGGGGCACTGGGCGCCGTACCCATGGTGGTCGGACTGTGGCCGGTGCTGCTCACCGGGGTCTACGCCATGACCCAGCGCAAAGAAAAGGTTGCGGCGGCGGAGCAGCAGGCGGCCGTGGCATCGGCCGTTGCCGCTACCAACGAGGCCGTCGCCAAGCAGATGGCCGACGCCATGGCCAAGGCGGAAAAGGACAAGGATGCGGCCATTGAGCGGGAAGTCAAAAAGGCATTGGAAGCGGCTGAAAAGGCGCGCCTGGAAGCCAAAAAGGCGGCAATGGAAGCTGCTGCTGACGCCGACGGAGACGCGACGCCTGACGAGGAGGACGCCTGATGTCTGAATATACTGCCACCGAAAACCAAACTTACCTGACACCGTTTAATATCGTCGCGGGGCTGATCGTCGCCGTCGGCCTGGCTGTAACGGCCCTTCGCTTTATCAAAGGCCTCGGTGCCGTCACCAACCTCTCGGACTACCAACCCTGGGGGATATGGATCGGGTTTGACCTGCTCTGTGGTGTGGCCCTGGCGGCCGGCGGTTACGTCACCTCCGCCGCCTGCTATATTTTCGGCATGCGACACTATCATTCGGCCGTACGCCCCGCCATCCTTACGGGTTTCTTGGGATACGCCCTGGTCTTTTTGGCCCTCCTCTACGATGTGGGCCGTCCCGTACGCTTGGCGCTGGCCTACCCCTTCGTAGTGCAGCAGGGGACCTCGTCGCTGCTCTTTGAAGTGGGCCTGTGCGTGGCCCTCTACCTGACGGTGTTGTTTCTCGAATTCAGTCCTGCTGCGTTGGAATGGCTGGGGCTGAAGCGTCTGAGAAACCTACTGGTGCGTGTGACTATGGTGCTGACCATCTTTGGCGTGGTTTTGAGCACGCTGCATCAGTCATCCCTTGGCGCCCTCTTTCTCATCGCCCCATCCAAGCTCCACCCGCTATGGTATTCCCAGTACATCCCCGTTTACTTCTTCGTATCCAGCGTCGTCGCCGGTCTGTCCATGGTGCTCTTTGAGGGCAGCCTGGCACATAAGTACTTCCACCACAAGATGGACGAAACCCATCTCAAGGAGAGCGGGGGCTTGGTCCTGGGGTTTGGAAAGGCGGCGTCTTTGGTGCTGGCCGGTTATTTTACAATTAAGGTTATCGGCATCGCCGCCGACGACAATTGGCACCATCTCGCCACCGGCTGGGGGGCCTGGTATCTGTTAGAGCTGCTCGGTTTCGTGGCCCTGCCCTGTTACCTTTTCGCCGTAGGGGTGCGCGACGGCAATCGAAATCTCATTCAAAAGACCGCCGCCTTGGCCGTGCTGGGCGTCATCATCAACCGGCTCAACATTTCGGTCGTTGCGTTTAACTATCACCTGCCGGCTGCGGATCGCTACACGCCGCATCTTTTCGAGATCGTGATTTCGCTGTTTATCGTTACTGTGGGGGTGCTGGCTTACCGGTTTATCGTGTCCAACATGCCGATCCTGTACGAGCATCCCGACTACAAAGGCGAGCACTAAGAGGAGGAGGACGACCCCCATGGAACAGAGTTTCTTCACATTGCAGGATTTCATGGTTCACACCAAAGCCGTCGTTTACGTGCTGATGGGCGCGTCGCTGGTCGGCATCGTCGGCTTCTGGTTTTTTCTGACGGGAAAAGAAGAATAATACCCTTCGGCGGCGGATATCCGCCCCGTTAACGCGAAGGAGTATACCATGTACGAACTTGTTACCGGGCCGCTGGCATGGCTGAGTTTTATCATCTTCTTCTTTGGCGTCATTGCCAGGGCGGTTATGTATGTGCGGGGGCTGGATTGGAAACTGGACCGCGTGGCCTACAAGCCGTTTGCCCGGTTTGGCGCCAGGGGCGCGATCCGCAGCGTCGTGTCGTGGCTGATTCCATTCGGCACCCACGGCTGGCGGCAGAATCCCGGGTTCACCGTGCTGGTGTTTGTCTTTCACATCGGACTGCTGGTGACGCCGGTTTTCCTGCTGGCGCACAATATTTTGCTTCAGGAACGCTGGGGTTTCAGCCTCTGGACGTTCCCCGAAGCCGTCGGGGACGGACTCACGGTGGCCATGCTGGTGGCGGCGCTGTTCATTGCACTGCGCCGCATCGCGCTGCCGGAGGTGCGCATTCTGACCACACCCTATGATTATCTGCTGCTGCTCATCGCTACGGCGCCGTTTATCACCGGATTTATCGCCTATCACCACTTTGGCGACTACCAATTCTGGCTCATCGCACACATTCTTTGCGGCGAGTTGATGCTCATCTGCATTCCATTTACCAAATTGTCCCATTTTATCCTGTTTTTCATGAGCCGCATCCAGTTGGGTATGGATTATGGCATCAAGCGCGGCGGCATGAAGGGCACGGATATGGCCTGGTAGATAAGACGAATAACCTTTATCGATTGGGAAGAAACATGGCTGAAGGCAAACTGTGCAATCGGACGCCCTGCAATACCAAAGAAATGCTGCAGATGCTGCTCGACGACAAAAGCGGCAAGCGCTATTACGCCGAGATGGACCGGCTGGATGTCGATTCGGAAAAGTTGGCCACCGTATTCAAAAACACACTGAAATCACGACTCAGGACGTGGCTGGAAATCTGCGCCCATTGCGGCATGTGCGCCGAGAGTTGCTTTTTTTATCTGGCCAACGGTAACGATCCTGAGCAGGTTCCCTCCTACAAGATTCAGTCAACCCTCGGGCAATTGGTGAAACGCAAAGGGCGGGTGGACAACGCCTTCATGCAATACTGCATGGACACCGCCTGGGGAAAGTGCACCTGTTGCAACCGGTGCGGCCAGTACTGCCCTTTCGGCATCGATATGGGTATCATGTTCAGCTATCTGCGCGGCGTGTGCCACTCTCAGGGCTTTGTGCCCTGGGAGCTCAAAATTGGTGCCGGCATGCACCGAATCTTTCGGGCCCAGATGGATGTCACCACTGAGGACTGGGTGGAGACTTGTGAGTGGATGGCAGAAGAGTACGAGGAGGATTACCCTGGCCTGGAGATCCCCGTCGACAAGCCCAACGCCGACATCATCTACACCGTGAATGCCCGTGAGCCCAAACACTACCCTGAAGACTTGGCCGAGGCGGCCATCCTGTTCCACCTGGCCGGTGAGAGTTGGACCGTTCCTTCCGAGGGCTGGGAGGAGACCAGCCTGGCCATGTTCGCTGGGGACTGGGAGGCCTGTAAAATGCAGGTGGAATCGGTCTATGATGCCATGCACCGCCTCAATCCCAAGCGCATGGTCGTGACTGAGTGCGGTCACGCTTACCGGGCCACGGTTATCGAGGGACCTTATTGGGCCGGTTACGAAAACGGGCAGCCGCCCGTTCCCAGCTTTCACTATGTGGAGTGGGTCGCCGAGGCCCTGCGCACCGGCAAGATCAAGATTGATCCGTCCAAACGCATCAAGGAGCCAGTGACCTACCAGGATTCCTGCAATTATATCCGAAACGCCGGATTGAAGGATGCCGCCCGTGAGATCATGAGTCACATCGCCGAAGACTTTCGTGAGATGAAACCGAATAAGGAGCACAACTTCTGTTGTGGCGGCGGCGGCGGCATGAACGGGTTGGGCCGGTACCGGACCCAGCGAAACATTGGCCTCAAGGTAAAGCGCGACCAGATTCTTGCCACCGGGGCAAAGCTGGTGATCGC
>CAYUOU010000106.1:0-11649 GCA_964446485.1 uncultured Desulfobacterales bacterium
TGCCGACCTTGTTCATGGCCTCGGCGATGATGTTGCCGATGGTCTCGTCGTTGTTAGCGGAGATGGTGCCGACTTGGGCGATCTCGCGTTGATCCTTGGTGGGTTTGCTCAGCTTGACCAGTTCCTTGACGGCCACATCCACCGCAGCATCGATGCCCCGCTTGATGGACATGGGGTTGTTGCCGGCCGCTACCAGTTTCTGACCTTCTTCGTAGATGGCACGCGCCAGGACAGTGGCGGTGGTGGTGCCGTCGCCGGCCATGTCGCTGGTCTTGCTGGCCACTTCTTTGACCATCTGGGCGCCCATGTTCTCGAACTTGTCTTCCAGTTCGATTTCCTTTGCGACGGTCACACCGTCTTTGGTTACCGTGGGGGACCCCCAGGTTTTTTCGATGACAACGTTGCGGCCCTTGGGGCCGAGCGTGACCACGACCGCATTGGCCAGGGAGCGTACGCCATTGAGCATGGCTTCGCGGGCTTTCATATCGTATTTAATCTCTTTTGCAGCCATTTTGAGTATTCCTCCGTGTTCTGATTCCGGTTAAAAAATGAATTATTCTATGATACCGAGGACATCGTCTTCGCGCATAATCAGGTACTCGTCGCCGTCGATCTTCACTTCCGTACCGGAATATTTCCCGAACAGGATCCGATCACCTTTCTTGACCTGGAGCGGAATGAGTTTGCCGTCATCACCGGCCTTGCCGGCACCCACGGCGATCACTTTGCCTTCAGCCGGTTTTTCCTTAGCCGAGTCAGGGATGATGATTCCACCCTTGGTCTTTTCTGCTTCTTCGACGCGTTCCACAAGAATTCGGTCATGCAATGGTTTCAGCTTCATGGTCCTTCTCCTTTTTCCTCGTTGAATTAGTTGGTGTGAAAGCCAATAAAATGCCCGGACAGGTTCCCATCAAAGGGCGCCCCGCCGTAAACGGATACCAAAATAGGCTGCGCCGCCGAACGCCTCAACGGCTTGGGGCGGTGCAACCTGAAGTCTCAATAGATTCTTCACCGAAAGATCGGATGCGAAGTTTCCCATAGTTCAATCAGCTAGTTGGAATCTGACGATGTGGTTTTTTCAGTCTTGGGTAATGGCGAGGCGTCTGTCGATGTCTCATTTTTTGGAGATGAGGTCGTTTCCTTGCGGGATGTTTTGCTTGATTTACTTGCGTAGTCTGTGACGTACCAGCCGCTGCCTTTAAGGTGAAAGGAACTGTTGGATATCAGTTTTCTCAGTTTACCGGAACAATCACCACAGCGAGTCAGCGGTTTGTCTGAAATCTTCTGAAACGCTTCTTCAATCAATCCGCACTTCGTACACTCATACTCGTAGATCGGCATTTCCGGATACCCTCGCGAAATTTTATTTTTAAAAAGGAGTTACAGCAGGTCGCCCCGAAATTTTAGGCAAAGATAGTCAGTGATTTGAGGTTGTCAAGACACCGGTAACGACATTGACGGGCATGTGACCTTAGGGCGGCGCTATACCGGCAGTTGATGCCATTCTTCAAAAAATTTCAATGTATTATGAATGCCATCCATCTGAATGGAATGCAAAAGCCGTTGGGTTTCGCTGTGGACACGGTGCTCCTCTTCGCGGGCTTCCTCCGGAGAGGCGTCAAAGAACTGGAGAAATTTGCTGAAACGGATGATGTGGATGAGCTCGTGTGAGACGATATAGAGCACGAAGGGTTTGAGGCGGAGCGCTTCATGACGGTTTAGGGCGCCGAGGATGGCATGGTCCTGAAGGCAAATGAGATAATGGTCGTATGCGTTGGAGCCCAGGCTGGTTTCCGGTCGCTGCCCTTTGTAGCGGATCACCTGCGCAAAGGGGCCGTTTTCGATCTCCGGTTCTTTCAGATCCGCCAATGTCCGGATGTCATAGCGTCGTCGCAGCCATTGCGACGTGGACATTTTGTAAGCGTTGCTGACAATCTCCTCGGCCATGGTCACGGCACGATTGACTGTCTGCAATTGCTCCGGGTTGAATGCCGGGTATGTCAGCTCGGGATCGGTCACGTTGGATTCCGTCTAAAATAGGCTTGAATGGTCATCCCGAGCTTGCGAGGTATCTATGATTTCAGACGATATCTGATACCGTTACAATGGGTTGAGATTTCTCGTCGCAAGCCATGGGGGGGCGCAGCGCGATGCGGATCTGCGGCGAGTCTTTGACCTTGAATGGGCGCCCCTCAATCATTCAAAATTGTTATGGACAAATAGGCACAAAGGCGCTAATAGACCCATTTTTTAAAATGTACAAGCAACGGAGGTGATCCATTGGGCAGTGTCGTCAAAAAGCGCAGAAAAAAGATGCGCAAGCATAAGCACAGAAAATTATTGGCTCGCACCCGGCACCAAAGAAGAAAGGGCAAGTAGGCGCGTTCAGGACCGCTTACGGGTCGCGGCGTGGATGCCTCCACGCCACGGTCGTGCCATTGCCGGTTTTTCTGTAAACTCCCGCCGTTATAAAAGCACCCTGAGACCGTTTCGGCCTTCAGGGTGCTTTTGATGTTTTGAATCACGTACCGCAGCGATTGCTGCTATGATCCTACACCCGCCCGGGGTGTGGCCCCACCGTGTCTACCGGTCCTGATAGGATTTCAGGTACTTGAGAAATTCGGAATCCGTAGACAGGACGACAGTGCTGTCACGGTTCAGGGTCTCGTTGTATGTCTCCAGGGTATTCACAAAACTGTAGAATTCAGGGTCCTTTCCGTAGGCCTCGGCATAGAGCTGTATCGCTTGGGCTTCGGCCGCCCCTTTCAGCTCCTGGGCGGTGCGGTACGCTTCAGAGGTGATCCGTTTGAGTTCGCGTTCTTTTTCGCCGAGGATTTTTCGAGCCTCCCCCTGGCCCTCGCTGCGGAACTTCTCTGCAATTTGTTGGCGCTCGGCGATCATGCGGCCGTAAACCGATTCCCGAACTTCTTCCACGTAGTTGATGCGCTTGATCTTGACGTCCACCAACTCTATGCCGAAAGGCGCCAGTTTGGGTTGGGCCGCTTGCAAGATGCCGATGCTGATTTTTTCTCGGCCGACGGTGATGGCCACCGGCTTGGCCTTCTCAACGTCCTCCAGCCCGACCTCAAAGGTGTCCAGTTCCCGGTTGGTCCAGCGCACGGTTTCAATGAGTCGATTCCTGGTGATGAAGTTGCGCACCGCGGGATCTATGATGTCGTCAAGGCGCGCCTGGGCACTGATGACATTGTTGACCGTTTGAAAAAAATTGACCGCGTCGACGATCTTCCATCGGGCGAAGGTGTCCACCCAGATATAAGTCTTGTCCAGGGTGGGGATTTGCCCCGGATCGCCGTCCCACTGGAGCAGGTTCTTTGGAAAATAGGTGGTCTGGTCAAAAAAAGGCAGTTTGAAGTAGAGCCCCGGTTCGGTCTTGGGTGTGCCCACCAGTTTCCCGAAACGCGTCACCACGACCTGCTCGGTCTCGTCGACTATGTAAGCGGCGTTGTAAACCAGCATCGCCGCCGCCACCAGGACAACAGCGATGAATCCCTTTGATTTCATTATTTCACCATCCCTTCGCCGGCGCCCAGATTCAACAGCGGCAGCATGTTTTTTTGATCTTCATCGACGATGTACACTTTGCCCAATTTGGGAAGCAGATTCTTCATGGCTTCGAGGTAGAATCGGCGTCGAGTGACGTCTTTGGCTTTGACGTATTCTTGATAGACCGACTTGAAACGCGACGCATCGCCCTGGGCGCGGTTGACCCGATCGAGGGCAAACCCTTCCGCCGCCTTGATGGTTCGCTCGGCCTCCCCCTTGGCTGCCGGGATGGCCTTGTTGTAGTCTTCCTTGGCCTGGTAAACCGTTTTTTCTTTTTCCTGGGTGGCCTGGTTGACCTCGTTGAAGGACGGCTGCACCGGAACGGGCACGTTGGTGCGCTTCATTTCGATGGTGACGATGTGGACTCCGGATTCGGCGTTGTCCAATTCCACCTGGAGCACCCGCTTGGCATCTGCGGCAATCTCCTCCCGCTTGCTGATGACCTCATTGATGCTTCGATCCCCGACCACCAGTCGCATCGTGGCCTCTGACATGTCGACGAGAAGTCGGCGAATGTCCTGAACCTTGAAGAGAAATTGGTAAGGATCCTTGATACGGTACTGCACGATCCAGGGTACCACTGCCACGTTGAGGTCGCCGGTCAGCATCAGCGATATGGTGGCACTGTCAGCTCTCATCGCAAAGCTGTCTGGGCGGCCCTCAGTCCCCGCGGTGCGAAATCCGAACTCTTCCTTATAAACCCTGCGCACCTTTACCTTGGTGACCTTTTCGATGCCCGCCGGCAGCTTGAAGTTGAGGCCGGGCTGTGTGGTTCGGATATATTTACCGAAGCGCTGAACGACACCAACTTCGTCGACGGCCACGGTGTAGAACATGGAAGACCCGAAAAAAGCGGCCAATAACAGGATGATGACGATCGGCCCGCCGGGCAGCTTGATCTTCTTTAGTTGGTTGAAGACGTCGTTCACCTGGGGCGGCACACCGCCACCGGATTGCCTCGTTTGCTGGTCTTTCAGTTTTTCCCAGTCCCAATTCATTGGATATCCTCATTGACATTTCGTTGTCGGGGAAGACGCCAGCGGCCGAACAGCGCGGCGCCGCCCCATCACCCGTTAAGTTATTAGAAGGGCTAAAATAAGTGAGGGGTATGGCTTAGTCAAGAAAAAACGGGGCTCAGGCAGCCCTTGACAACCGGAATGCGCCGCAGATATTGCTTCGGTCATGACAAAGAAAAGATCCCCATCCGGCCCGCCGGTGTTGCTGGGCGCACTGCTGCCCTCAGTCATTCAAGGGCTTCGGCAGAAGTCAGATGCCGGTTTGCTGCAGGTGTGGGACGTGTGGCGTCGCGCCGTAGGTGCGGATATTGCTGAAAATGCCCAGCCAGCCGCCTTCAAGGGAGACCTGCTCATCGTTCATGTGGCAAACTCGGTTTGGTGCCACCACCTTCAATTTCTCAAGTCCGAAATGCGCCAGCAGCTGAATTCAGTGCTGGGTGAAACTTGCATTGGCGACATCAAATTCAAGATCGGACCCATGACCCGTGACATCTGATCGGGGGGGGCATGATGCCGGCCCAGAACCCCTTGACGCAGCGGCGCTTACGGAAGACCGGTTTTACGGCGGCCGTTTGACCGTCCGGCAATACCGCGACGGTTATCGGTTCTCTGTCGACGCGGTGTTGCTGGCCGCCTTCGCCCTGCCATGGATTGGTCGCACGGCCGTGGAGTTTGGCACCGGCTGCGGGATTGTTTCCCTGCTCATGGCGATGCAGTCCCCGGCGGCGCACTTTTATGCCGTGGAAATCCAGCCGCTGCTGGCACGCCTTGCCGAACAAAATATTTCCGGCAATGGACTTGCGGATAGGATCACCGTTTTGCCCCGCGATGTGAAATCCATTTCGTCGTCCCAGTTCGAGCCGGTTGTGGACAGCGTGGTCTGCAATCCCCCCTTTTATCCACTGGGGGCGGGGCGTATCAATCCCAATGACCAGCGCGCCCAGGCACGGCACGAAATTCGGGTCACGCTGGCGGATATCATCGCTTCCGCACGACGCACGGTAAAAAAATCAGGAAGCCTCATGGTGGTCTACCCGGTTGAGCGCGTGGCAGAACTCATCAGCAACATGCGCGATGGCGGTATTGAGCCGAAGCTCATGCAATGCGTTCACGCCAATGCTGACAGCGATGCCCAACTGGTGCTGATGCGGGGACGAAGCGGGGGGCAGCCCGGGATGACCATTGCGCCCCCCATCGTCATGTATCGCCGAAATGGGGAATATACGGCGGCCTTCGCCAGACTGCTGACCGCCTAAAAGGCGCTCGTCGGCGGTGTTGTCTGGGGGGATGGGTCGTGGTGGTAAATGACCTGCCCGGAGATGGTTTTTGGATAGAAGTAGGTGGATTTGCGCGGCATGATCAATCCCTGGCCGGAGACCGCCTGCACTTGATCGATGCGCGTGGGGTTGAGAATCACCACCATGTCGCAGGCTCCTTGCGTCCACGCCTTGAGGGCCCCCAAGACCGTGCTGGAATAATCGATGCGGGTGACGTCATCGAGGCGGTCCTGATCATATCCCAGCAATTCCATCAGCGCCAGCCGGGTTACGACGGTGACATCCAGATCCAGGAGCACCGGTGCCAGTTCATCTCCAAAAAGGCGTTCCATCACCCCCGTTTTAAGCCTCAGGCAATACATCGTCGGATCCCCGGCGATGCACACACCAAATGCGTGAAGCATTTTGTGGTGTTCGATACACGCAATGAAGTTTGCGCGTGCCGCATCTTCTGTTCCCGGGCGAACCGGGTATCGGTCGATGTGAAAATAGGCGTCGGCCTTGTCAATGAAGGTCGCCTTGGCCTGTGGCGGCAAGTCCTTTAACAGGCGGTGCGCCGGCAGGATCACCAGCCCCGGGTCTTCGAGGCTGCTGAGGTACATCATGACGAAGTTGGCGGGATGCCGGCGATCCATTTTGGGAAGGGTTGCGGCCATCTCCCGTTGATAGGCGAGGGCGGTTTCGTAGCGGTGATGGCCGTCCGCTATATAAATGGTGGTTTTCTGGAATGCCCCGGTAATGGCATTTTGAATGGTCTCGTCGGTGATGCGCCACATACGGTGGGTGACCCCCTGAGCATCGCGGAGCGACGTCTCCGGAGGGTTCACGGCGATGGAACGGGCGATATTCTGGATCACGCCATCCGCGTCAGAAAAAATGGAAAAAATCGGGCAAAAATTACCCCGGGACGCTCGAAGCAGCTTCATCTGCTCTGATCGCACTTTGCTGAATGTCCGCTCGTGGGGGAGGATCGTGCCCTTTTCAAAGGGCTCCACACGAATGCGGCCGATGATACCGAACCGGCTCAACGGTCTGCCGTCGATGGTGAAATCCACCGCTGTGAGATAATAGGCCGGCTTGGTGTCCTGCTGAAGGATGCCTTGCTGACGCCAGCTGTCTAATATTCCTGCGGCGCGGGCGGGTCGACTGTCCTCGTCGGTATCGCCCGGTTCCGCCCGGTTGAGGACAAGCCGGATGATGTTATTGGGGTGCGCGGCGTAAAATGCGTCCTGCTGGGCGGGGGATATCACATCGTAAGGCGGCGTGAGCACGTTCGCGAGGTCTCCGACGATGGCTTCATTGTAGCGAAGACCGCGGAACGGTATGAATTCGGGCATCGGAGCTCCTTTATCTTAGGCTGATGAGCCGTCCGGCGAACCTGTTTTGTGGTATCCGTCGAGGGGCTTCAAATGGGATAACAGCTTTTCGGGGCCAAAAAATATAAGCTGAACCCACTACTAAATCCTTTCCGGGTGTTCAAGAGATATTACAAATGGCGAAGTCGTTGATGATTGACACGAATGGGCAAATGGCTTAGAAAAAAGGCTCTGCACGGCCCTGTGAAACCGGAGAGGTGGCCGAGCGGCTGAAGGCCCCGCTCTCGAAAAGCGGTATCCTGGCTACAACCGGGATCGTGGGTTCGAATCCCACCCTCTCCGCCAACAAGTTATAGCGATCATTAGATAAGTCCTAAGAAATTCGTACAACCGGCATTCAAGCGAAACTAAAAAACCCGGTCAGATGACCGGGTTTTTCCCGTTAATACGTGGGGTTTCAGGAAACGCTTTTCGCCTTATCTGGAGCCGAGGATGCAGCCGCCCGAAGGGCAAGCGCCATCGCGCTGATCGGGATGACACCTTGGGGCGCCGGGGAGACAACCAGAACCATGTCACTTAGAGGCGCCCTTGCCCCCGCTGTCATTCCGAGGAGTGCTCTCCCTGCTGTCATTCCGAGGGGCCCTTCCTCCCCCGTCGTCATTCCGAGGAGCGCATTTCTCTCCAGTGTCATTCCGAGGAGCTTTTTTTGTCATTCCGAGGAGGAACGACGAGGAATCTGGGTGTTCGATGGCCGTAAAAAGTCCGATGAACAGCAAGAGATCCCTCGCTGCGCTCGGGATGACAAGTTGGGGGGCTCGGGATGACACCCCTTCTATCTGTCATTCCGAGGAGGAACGACGAGGAATCCGGGTGTTCGGGGGTCGTAGACGGGCTGATCAACGGCGAGATCCCTCGCTGCGCTCGGGATGACAAAATAGGGGGGGCTCGGGATGACAAAATAGGGGGGGCTCGGGATGACAAAATAGGGGGGGCTCAGGGTGACACCCCTTCTGTCTGTCATTCCGAGGAGCCCTTCCCCCCGTTGTCATTCCGAGGAATCTCCAAGCATATCGGCCGGTTTTGAATTTCCTTCAATAGCTGCCAATCGATGGACAGCTCCAGCCTGGTGATGTGGCAGAGCAGATCGATCAACCCGTGTTAATTCTGCAGTTTCAGGGACGGGATCAACTCGGTCAGAATCAGTTAATTGGTCAGGATCTGGTCTTCATCAATTAGGCAAATCGATGGTCGTTCGCATGACGGCCTCCTTTTTTCTCCATGCAACCCCCCCCTCCTCGTTCGTCTTCAATTCCAAACGGCAATCCTTTCATTTTTTATCTCAGATATTCTCCCCCATGGGTACTCGGATTTCATCAAGCACTTTGGGCAACGCTTCAACCAGGTATAACGGCAGGGACAGCAGTTTATAGTCGGCAGATTCAACGCCTTTGGCCGTATTGATCCGGTGGGAAATATCCTGCACGCCGGGGGGATTCATGTCGAACCTGATAGCCAGGGATATATTCTTTTGGGTGACAAATTGCTGCAGGGATTTTAAAGAGCCGCTTTTACCGGATTTTACCTCAACCGGCACGATCAAAGGCCCCCGAGATACCACATAGTCAACTTCGGCATTGGATGTTTTGGCCTGCCTGACCCAATAATTCAACGTTGGAGAAGGACGTTGGACGGATAAAAGGTGCTGGCCGATGAACTGTTCGGCAATGGCGCCCTCGTTTACGAGTTCATGATCCGGAAAGGACTGGAGAAAAGTCCAGTCGTTGCCGCAAATGTAATTCATCATGCCGACATCCATGAACAACAATTTAAAGACGGCTTCCTTGATATCCGCGTTCAGTGGAAGGCCTGAGCAATGGCTGTGATAAACCCGGTGGCAGATTTTTGCTTTTGAAAGAAGTTCTATGGCGCCTTTGACCTGCTTTGACGGGTGCTCACGGGAAATATTGCTGTACTTGATTTTTTGCCCGACCAGTCTTGGAATGGTTCTGAAAATACGCTGCATCAACGCCAATTGACGGTTTTGGGCATATTTGGAGAAATCATCCTGATAGGTTTCGGTGATTGAGCGGTGAATGTCGGCCACATGCCTCGCCGATCCGGTATCGCACCATTCCTGAACGGCTTCAGGCATCCCCCCGATCAGGACGTACTCTCGCTGCAATTTTTTCAGTTTTTCATGGGCTGCCATGGGAAGCTGAGTAGTCATTGAAAAGTTGTCGATATAGCGGGTCAAGGCGTGATCAACAGCCATAAGGAACTCGTTGAATGTCAGGGGGCCAAGATGCATGTATTCGATTCTTCCCACCGGCATCGGGAAAGAGTGTTCGGCGAGGGTAAATTCCAGAAGAGATCCTGCTGCGATGACGGGCAGTTCCTTTTTCTCTTCAAAAAAATAACGCAGCATTTGGAGCGCATGGGGCGTGGACTGAATCTCGTCAAGAAAAAGTATGGCATCCGGGGTAGATATCGGTATACCACTCAATGCCTCAATTTCTCTTAGCGCGTTGTCGGCATCCAGGGTTTTGAAAACGTCATCCAGGAACAGATGTCTTTCCAGGTTGACTTCAATGAGCCGTTTTCTTTTTTTCCTGGCAAATTTCCTGACCAATGTGGATTTCCCCACCTGGCGGGCGCCCCTGAGTACCAAAGGCTTTCGATTCGATTTCTCGAACCAAGATTCAAGGCTGACATCGGCAAAACGGTCTAACATATTGAATGACCCCAGTTTTTATTTATTGTTTGTAACAAAACACTGGGGTCATGTCAAATTTTACCGTCAAGGATGATGGTGCCGTAAAAAGCCTCCCGAACACCATTTGTCATTCCAAGGAGCCTTTCTTTCCGGTGTCATTCCGAGGAGCCTGTTGCGAGAAATATCAAGTTTTATCAAGTAGATGGAAAATCAAGATTGACATGTAAATTATACCGAATTATTTACATATAATGATAAGCCATCCAAGAACACTCGAATCCTCACTTCGGTCCGAGGTCTCTTTAGGCAAAGTCCGCTTGCTGTTCGGGGCGCGGCAGACCGGGAAATCGACCTTGCTGCAACGGGTTGCCGACAAGGGCGCTCTCCTCTTCAATCTCCAGGAACGCCGAACCCGCCTGGAAATGGAGCGCGATCCGAGGGTGTTCACGCAGATTCTGGAATCCGGTGGTCAGGGCCCAAGGGTTGTCTGCGTCGACGAAATCCAGAAGGTGCCGGCATTGCTGGACGAAGTCCAATACCTGTATGACACCTATCCGGGGCGGTTCCGGTTTCTACTGACCGGCAGCTCGGCCCGAAAGCTCAGGACCTCCTCGGCCAATCTTCTGCCCGGTCGTGCCCACCTGTTCCATCTATCCCCCTTGGTTCTGGGCGAGCGCCGGGGGGCGCAGTGCTCGAAGGTGTTTCCTGCCTCTGATGCGCCGACTGCCGGGGAATTCCCGGAACCCGCCATCGAAGACCTGCTGCTGTTTGGCTCCCTGCCCGGGGTGATCCTTGAAAGGGAAGATTCAAGGGTGCGAACCCTCGAGGGGTATGTCGACCTGTACCTCGAAGAGGAGATCCGGCGGGAGGCGCTGGTCCGCAATGTTGGGGCGTTTCAGCAGTTCCTGGAACTGGCTGCGGCGGAATCCGGACAAATCATCAATTTAACCAACATTTCCCGGGAAAGCGGCGTTCCTGTGGCGACCCTTCGAACGTACTACCAGGTGCTGGAAGACACGTTTGTCGGCTACCGCATCCCCGCCTACGGCGTCGACGGGCGCAAACGGGTGCTGACGACACCGCGGTTTTTGTTCTATGACAACGGGGTTCGCAATGCCGCTGCACGCTATCGTTTTTCAGAAGACCTGCTGAAAACACAGATGGGCCTGCTATTTGAAAACTGGGTGGGGCAGGAACTGATGGCGCGATGCCGCTATGCTGGCCGGTCTTATCGTCTCAGTTTCTGGCGCACGGCACACGGCGCGGAAGTGGATTACGTGCTCCAGTCGCCCGAAGAGGATGTCCCGATCGAAGTCAAGGCGACCGAATCGCCGACGCCAGCGGATGGGGCAGGGCTGAGGCGGTTTCTGGAAACATACCATCAGCGGGCAAGGCGCGGCTTTATCGTCTGCCGGTGCCGGCAGCCGCGTCGCCTGGCGGAAAACATCGAGGCAATCCCGTGGTGGCGATTGTAGCGGCGTTAAGGTCGATGGCTGGAGGCGAGATCCCTCGCTGCGCTCGGGATGACAACCCTTTTTTTGTCATTCCGAGGAGGAACGACGAGGAATCTGGGTGTTCGGGGGCCGAAGAAGGGCCGATCAACGGCGAGATCCCTCGCTGCGCTCGGGATGACAACCCTTTTTTTGTCATTCCGAGGAGGAACGACGAGGAATCTGGGTGTTCGGGGGCCGAAGAAGGGCCGATCAACGGCGAGATCCCTCGCTGCGCTCGGGATGACAACCCTTTTTTTGTCATTCCGAGGA
>CAYUOU010000107.1:0-10628 GCA_964446485.1 uncultured Desulfobacterales bacterium
TTTTGGCAGCATGAAAACATTATAAACGGTAATTTAGCATTTGCCAAGTCCCTTAATTGTCGATGCCTGGCCATTCTTACTGAGCGGTGTCAGGGTGGGATGATCAATCGCCGCCGGCCATCTCTTTGAGCAGCCGGTCGAGACCTTGGGGGATTTCACGGCTCCCCTCAAAGACGAGCGTTTCCTGACCCGGACGCGTCACGATACAGGTCGGCGTGCTTCTGACCCCAAAACGGCCGATGATTTCCGCCCATTTCGTGAAGACAGGGCGCACATCGAACAGCTTCAGACGGATGTCGCTTTCTTTCATCAGGCGGACCAATTCACTTTCCGAATCGACCGGGTTGTTGCGGGCGATGTCGAACAAGGTGCGGCGGATACGCAGCAACTCTTCGAATCGGTCTGTGGCGTTGGCTGCGTATAGAAACTGGCGCGAGTAAAGCGGCGTCCTGGGGGTGATCGGTTTGTCGACGAAGGTCACTGCCGCGCCCAGCGCCAACAGATCGGTCAGGGCGCCTTCCAGATAGGGTTCCACCGCCTGACAGGGAGGGCAGAAGTAATCCGTGAAGACAAAGATGTCGACAGTGCCGGTGCCGTGGGAAAAGACCTCCGCCGGTTTTTGGGCGGCCACCCACCGGGGGACAAGCCACCCGCTGCCGATCGACAGCGCAAGCATGAGGTTTAACGTCAGTATAGCGGCTCGCCGTCGCGCAGCATTATGCAACATAGGTCCTCCTCCATCAGAAAAATTGATTATCCGGCCAAACGCCCTTTTTCGTTCGCATCCGGTCCTGCCGCGGGCCCTCGCCGAAACACAACGATCACGGTCAGGTAAATGGATGCAATCAGAAACCCGATATCCCGGATAACAGTCCACACGTCGGCGGGGCCTTCCGTGGTTTCCGTGGAAAAGCAGCCGCAGTGGATGTCCAGGCCCCGAATCTGGTTGAACACAAGGGCGCCGATAAATACGGCCAACAGGCCCGTGCTCAGAAAAGTCGCCCCCGGCAGCCAGAACCCGGCCACCAGGCAGAGCCCGAGCAGCAGTTCCATCCAGGGCAATGTCAGGGCCGCCAGGTTGACGGCCCCATCGGGCAGGATCTGATAATTGTACACCGCCTCGGCAAACGCCGCGGGATGCAGAATCTTGTCGTAGCTGGCGAACAAAAACACGGCGCCCAGCAGGAGGCGCAGCGTGTGAAACACGGCCGCCTGAAACCGGGGGGCCTGTTTCGCGGCCGGTGGCGGCGCACTCCTGTCGGTTTCCTCAAGATGGCAGATGTCGCCGTTGCATCCCAGCCCGCACAGCAGATCCCCCTGTCCGCAGTCGGCCGTCTCGAACTGGAGCACGGGATGGTCGATGCCGAACCGCTCGAGCAGTTCATGCCGGATGCGCTCAGCCAGCGCCCCGGTACCGCTGACCGGCTGATCGGCCACCACCACGTGGCAGGAAAACGCGGTACTGGCGGAAGAAACCTGCCAGGCGTGCAGGTAATGTACACCGCGAACACCGGGCAGACTGACCATAAAGCGCCGCACCGTTTCCAAATCGATGTGCCCGGGGGTGGCGTTCATCAGCACGGCGGTGGCTTCCCGGAGCAGATGCCATCCGTTTTTCAGGATAAACGCCACGATGAGCACCGAGAGCAGCGGGTCGAGCCAGTACCAGGGGTAAAACATCAGCACGATGCCGTTGATCAGGACCACCACGGAAGTGAGCAGGTCCCCCACCATGTGTAAAAAGGCGCCGCGCACGTTTAGGCTGTGGGCCGCGTCACGGTGAAGCAGCCAGGCCGACAGCCCGTTGCCGACGATGCCGACCCCGGCCAGGATGACCACGATCAGGCCGTTGACCGCCTGGGGATGCAAAAAGCGCTCGATGGCGTGGTAGATAATGAATCCGCAGGCTCCGGTCAGCAGCGCCACATTGATCAGGACGGCCATGATTTCGGCCCGCCGATAGCCGAAAGTGTTCAATACCGTGGCACCCCGGCGGCCGATGCGAAAGGCGATGTAGGAAATGAGCACCGCCGTAAAATCGCTGAAGTTGTGCACGGCATCGGAGATCAGCGCCACGCTGCCGGCCATCACGCCCCCGATCATCTGGGCCACGGGAATGAGCAGGTTGAGCGCCAGTGTGGCCAGCAGCCGGGAGCCGCTGGTGTCCTCAGGGGCCGGGCCGTGATGGTGCCCGGTGCAACCGTGACCGTCGGATGCGGCCGAACCCGGCCCGGGTTTGCAGTCACCATCCCCGACGGAATGCTCTTCCAGGAGTGCGTCCATGCTCATGATGTCATGCTCCAGTCTGTATCGGCAGCCCGGCGCGGCGCCACAGGGTCCAGCCGTTGACCAGGACGCGCACGTTTTCAAACCCCATTTCTTTTAAAAACAGGGCCAGCTCGTGGCTTAGATCGCAGCTTTCACCGTCACAATAAGTGATGATCGTTTTGGGGCCTTCCAGCCGATCGGCCGTTTCCATGAGATAGCGGTCCACTTCCTGCCAGGGAAGACTCACCGCACCGTGGATGTGCCCTTCGGCATATTGGCCCGGCGGCCGTGCATCCAGAAACAAAGCCGTTTCTTGCCGGAACAGCCGCTCAGCCGCTTCCATCCCGATGACCAGACTGTCGCCTGCGGCATCGGCAAACCGGGCGTCCACCGACCAGTTTCCAACCAGTGAGATCCCATCGCTGCGCCAGTGGTTCACGCTGACGGCGCTCAGGGCCGCCATCACCATCAGCAGGGGCATCTGCCACAAGGCGCGTTTCAGGTTTTGTTCAAACACGGTCACTCCGCTATTTTATAGTTATTGGATGACCCCGGTGATGAAGATGGGGATCGTGGGCCGCAGATCACTGTCGGTGACAAGGTACAGGACGTCCATGTACCGGCCCTTTTCCTTCTGTATGTTGGTCACCCGGACCACACAGCGGTTGTTTTTCGCCGTGCAGCGCTGGGTCCACTCGTAGCGGATCGAACGGCCGTTCTTGGCCAGAAGCTTCTCGATGGTCACGGGATGATCCGATCGCCGGGTGATGACCACTTCCGCCGCGAGCACCTGGTCTGCGGATCCGACCAAACGGATTCGCTCGGGCTGGATGAGGATGAGTTTTTCGACCTTGCCTATCATGGAGATGCTGATCCAGGAGCGGTCCGGATCATTGGTCTGGAGGCGCACGGTCTGGCGAAGGGTCTGCCCGCCGTAACCATTGGTGTTGACCTTGACATCGATACGCCCCTCCTGCCCGGGAGGGATCTGCCGCAACTGTGTCACGGCGGTGCATCCTCATCCGGACTCGATCTTTAAAATGCGCAGCGGCACCGTTCCCTTGTTGGCGATGACAAAGCCATGGGAAACAACGGCCCCCTCCATCACTGTTCCAAACTCGTAACGTGTTTCTTCAGCCACCAGAACGGGGCGGTCGGCGGCTTCCGATACGGCCGACGCGAGCACGGCAGCGCCCCACATGATAACGGTCAGGCCTCCAAGCATCATTTTGGTTTTCAGCATCATCGTCTCATTCCTTGCAACGGTTGACATCGATCATCGAAGATCATTTTTTTCGCTTCGGCCAACGGCTTCCGGGTCTGTAAAAAATTCGGCATAGAAGAGATACCCTGAAACACATAGAAACGACAGGTCCCGCAGCACGGTGAACACGCCGGCTGCCGCCTCGCCGGGCTGCGCCCCAAAACAGCCGCAATTTACATCGAGGCCACGGGCCAGATTGAACAGCAACATCAGGAAAAAGGAGAGCAGCAGCAGGTTGCTCAGCACGGTGGCGCCCTGAAGAAAGATATTGAGGATCAGGCTGAGGCCCAGGACGAGTTCCACCCAGGGAAGCGCTATGGCCACGGGATGAATGAGGCGCTCAGGCAGCACTTGATAGCTGGAAACCACCTCGGCGAAGGCCTGGGGATGCGCAATTTTGTCATAACAGGCAGAAAGAAAGATAAAGCCGAGGATCAGCCGGGCCAGGTGATAGAGAAAGGGATCCCGTTTCGGCGGCGATTTCCCGTCGGTGCCGACGGCCTCCGCGGGCCCTGCCGATCGGAGAGACCCCTGGAAAGCGCGTGCCTTGGTCATAACCGTACCCTCTCCCTAAAGACAAATGGGCCACCCGGTCGGCCAGCTCTTGACCGGCGGATATAGGCCCCACCAAAAGGTTTCAGATCAAACAAATCAAGTCGACCGGGGGTGCCAGCGCGGGTCTTCGGCATCGTCGGCAATGGCGCCGAGATAGGCATCCAGTGCCATCCTGCCCTCAGCGGAAAGGTCCGGGCACTGCCCGCTGTCACGGATCCCTTCGGCCAGTTTCATGGCGAAGACCATGCACGTGGAATCACCGCATTGCCGGCAGTTGGTCCTGGGCAGCAGTTTTAAAATCACAGGCATCTGCGGCCGCGGCGCCCCTTTGAAACACGGGGTGATCTGCGCTCGGTCAGCCCATGCCGAGTTGATCTCGCGTTTGAGCCATTCCACGATTTTCGCCGCTTCAGCCTCGTCCTTGAGCGCGTTAATGGCGATCTTGCGCCCATGCACGGTGATCAGCTTGCCGTGGGCCTTGAAGGTCACCGACGGCGGATCGGTGATGTATTCGAACCCGCCCAGCTCAGCGTTGAGATAGGGCAGCGCGGCGGAGACATCCTGATCCAGGTGGGCAAAGCAGTGCACCCCCATGGCGCCGGGCATACACTCGGAATTGAAAATCTCCAGGTGGTATGTAGATAAAAGCATGGCCCGTCCTCTCATTGGAGTTTATTGGCGGCCATCGCCAGGATGGGCTGAAGGATGAAATAGCACCCCAAGAGCGCGATCACCACCCCGGCGCTGCGCCGGAACCACATGCCGGCCCCCTGCCAGGCGCTGTTTTCGGTAATTTTACGCACCAGGGCCGTGGAACTGCCGGCAAGGACGATAGGCAGACAGTGGCCCAAGGCAAACAGCAGCATCATCACCGACCCCTCGAAAATCTTCTGCTGCACGGTGACAATGGCCAGAATCGGCGCGATAAAGCCGAAAGTGCAGGATCCGGACAAAATGCCGTAAGCCAGTCCCAGGCCGAAAGCGCCATGAATGCCGCGCAGCTTGAGCCGGTAGAGCAGGGACCCGGACATGGAGCAGGCCTCGACGCCCAGCATGCCCAGGGCGACCCAGATCAGCACGCCGCCCACGATCACCTGCCACCATGAACCCACATCCCCCAGCATCCGACCCAGCAGGGCGCAGACGATGCCCACGGCCGCAATGGTGATGAACAGCCCCGCCGTGAAGGCCCCGGAATACCAGGCAGCCCTCCGGGGATTGACGGCGCTTTCCTGTCCGCCCACATAGGCCACGATGAGCGGAATCGAGGCCAGGTGGCAGGGTGAAAACAGTACGCTGACCATGCCCCAGGCAAAGGCGCCCACGGCCGCCACGGCCAGTCCGCCGGTCATCCACTGGTTCACAGCGAGTAAAAATTGATCGAACATATCGCTATCAACTCCTGTTTGAATTTCTTGATTGGCGAATGGTTTTTATGGTTCAAGACACCCCCAGCCGGGTGAGGACCTCCACGATCCGCTTTTTATCCATGAATCCGGTATGCCGGTATACTTCCCGGCCCTCGGCATCGAAAAATATCTGGGTCGGGATGGCCCGGATGCCATATTTTTTGGCTTGGGCCGGGTCTTTCCACACATCGATGAAGACGATATCGGCCCTGCCGGCGTATTCTGTTTTGAGTGCTGCGAGGATGGGCGCCATCATCTTGCAGGGGACGCATTCGGTGGCCCCCAGATCGATCATGGTGACCCGGCCGCCGGGCACCGCCGCAACGGCAGTGCCGTGGAGCGTTTCTGCGGCACCGGGCGGCGCTGACGGTCGCTGCTGCCACTGAATGGCTGCATAAGCGGCCACTGCGGCGGCGATGATCACGATCACCACCCCATTTTTCCACTTTCCATCCGGTGTCATTGGGTCACCCCCATTTCAGCCAGTTTTTTTGTCACTTCGCCCTGTGCGAAGAACCCCACATGCCGGAACACTTCTTTCCCCGCGGCATCGAAGAAGACCTGAACGGGAATGGAGCGGATGCCATAGCGCGCAGACAGGATCTGCTCTTCTCCCACGTGGACGAACACCACGTTCAGCGTGGTACGGTAGTTTTTCCGCAGATGATCCAGCACGGGCTGCATCATGTCGCAGGGGACGCACCCTGTGGCACCGAATTCCACCATCGTCGCTTTTCCGGAACGCCGCGCCCGGTCCACCGGGTTGTCCAGCCCCAACCGTCCCTGGGTCTCCACCCAATGATCGTTGATGCGAAGGGCGAGGGATTTGCCCAGCCCCTGAATATAATCGGCCACCGCCTGCTGCTTTTTCTCCTGGGCCAGATAGTGGCGGATGCTCTCGGCGACCTGCTCGAAGGGGACCCCGCCGACCATTTCCGCATTGGTGTCGTAAAACGCACGGGCCTCTTCGGAAGACACGGTCAGGTTACGGGTGTGGTGGTCGAACAAGGCCTGAATCATCCGGTTTTCATCGGCGCCGCCCACGACGATCCCGGCTTTTTTCGCCTCTTCGAACAACACCCGGCGAATGGCTTCCTGCTCTATCAGGAACACTTGGTTTTTTTCCATTTGAAGGCGCATGGTCGGATCCTGGCGCTGGATCCGTTCCTGCAACTGCGGGCGCGTGATGGTGATGCCGCCGGCCGTGAGCAGGGTGTCGTCATCCATGGGCGCCAGCACCGCGAACCGGAGCAACCCCATTGCCAGGCCGGGGTAACGCTCTTCGAGGGTGGCGGCGCCGGCGGCCTGAGTGAGGCCGGATGCGAGCAGCAAAAAAAGCACCAGCCGTTTCCAGAAGTTGAAACGCCGCAACGTGTCATCGTTGCCCATCATGCAATCAGTCATCCTTAAGATTTCCTTCTCACGGTTGTCGTTATCGGGGCGGCCCGCGCCGCGATGCGGCACACGGGTCGGCGGGCGGTGTCATCGAGGTGGTGCAGGCAGGGCTCAGCGGCCGTTGCGGTCCGTCGACGGCCGGAATGGGATGACCGGCACCCCTGCCCGGGCGGTCCTTCAACGGATCAGGCAGCAATGGAGGGTGAATAGTGGCGGAAGCATCAGGGGGGGGGGCTGTTTCAGAATGGGTTTTACGCCGCGAAGCCCTGGCGAGGATGCCGGGGAAAAGATCCGGAAAACGGCAGCCAAGGGACTTTCCGCGGCACCGATGCCATCGGCGCTGAGCTGACGCCGAAAGAGCGGTTGTGGCGGAAGATATCGGAACGCCGGCGGATTGCCGCGGCACGGCAGAACGTGACACGCCGTGGACGCTGGTGCGGAGATACGCCCGTCGGGATGATGGGCGCCGCCGCAAGGCGCCTTTTCCGACGATAGGAAATGGGCCTCGCACACGCCGCCGCCGGCCATGCCAACGATCAGGACCACTGCGATGATTAAATGGAACACCTTTTTGGACATCACCCTCGACCTTATTGTAATTGGGTCAGCCGTTTATGCCGGATTTCGGCGCAATGTGCAACCGGGGTAACGGCCCCCGGCGATTTGCGGTGAATGGTGCCGGAGCCGGCGTGGCGACGCGGGAGCATCGCCACGAGGTCTTTTTTCAGGGGGCCCGGCTAACCCTGTGCGCTGGGAGTACCGGCGCAGCAGGCGCGGACGGCATCTTTGACGGCCTCGATATCGGTTGGTTTCAGGCTGAAATCCTTATTTTTCTCGATGCCCATATCGGTGAGCACCAGATAATCTTTTAGCGGCACCCCGGCCTCTTCGAGGATAGCCTTGGCGCAGCCCACCTGGCAGCCGTCGATGGCCACCATGGCCGGCACGTCTTTGGCCGACTGGACGAAACCGCTGAGACGCCCCCCGATACCGGCCAGGCAGAACATCTTACCGAGGCCTTCCTGGGTCAGTTCAACGGCGGCCTGATTCGCCAGCTGCCCCACGTTGGAACCGCCCGAGCAGGCCAGAATCATTAAATTGTTTCCCCCGGCACAGCAGGATTCGCTCATAATACGCTTTCCTTTCTATTGGGTGATCCATTTCAGAACATCGGCTTTGCTGGGAATTTTACCCACCGATTTGACCTCGCCGTCCACCACCACCGCCGGCGTGCCGAATACGCCGTAACCAGCGATCTGCATGGTGTCGGTGACTTTTTCGATCTCTGCCGCCACACCGCTTTCAGCGACGGCGTCCTTGACGACCTTCTCGGTCTGCTGGCATTTCGGGCATCCAGGGCCCAGAACTTTGATTTCCATGATACAGTCCTCTCCTTTTGGTTTAGGGTGACAGTGACATTCCGTTCACCGAGAATGGTCGGCCGCCCATCATGATCTGCGTGACCTTGGGTGTGCTCGTCTTGCCATTCTCCCCGTTTCGGTTAAAAAAAGGTGCCGAAAATCAGCCCGCTGATGGTCGCCATGACGATGACGAGACTGACAAACACCGCTGTCTTCTTCGTACCCAGCACGCTGCGGATCACGAGCATGTTGGGCAGACTCAGGGCCGGCCCGGCTAAGAGCAGGGCCAGCGCCGGGCCCTTGCCCATGCCGGCGCCGATGAGCCCCTGAAGGATCGGCACCTCGGTCAGGGTGGCAAAGTACATGAAGGCCCCCACCACCGAGGCAAACAGGTTCGCCCCCAGGGAATTTCCCCCCACCAGGTCGCTCACCCACCGGGAGGGAATCACCCCTTCCGAGCCTGGCTGACCCAGCAGAAATCCTGCCGCCAGGACACCGAACAGCAGCAGTGGGGAAATCTGTTTGGCAAAATCCCAGGTGGCCAGAAACCACGATTCGGTCTCGCCCCGGGTCGTGGTCAGCAGGACGCTCAGTGCGACGATGCCGGCCGAAAAGGCCACCAGCGGCTGGTGCGGAAACATCATGGCCAGCACCAGCACGGCGGCCCCGGCCACCATCACCTTCACCGCGTGCACCCGGAACCAGATCACCAGCAGCACCCCGAGGAAAGCCGCGAAAAAGCCGGTAAGGTACCATTTAATATTGAACAGCGTCGCCCAAATGCCGCTATCTCCAGCACCGCTCCAGGTGGCGGCGATGAGCAGCAGCACCATGGTGGCGAAATAGACCACGTTCTGCCACAGGGGCCGCTCCACGTCCGGGGTCGGCATGTGAAGGGCCGCGTTGGCCTTGGCCGTTTCTTCCTCGCGGAACATGAGGTGCATGATCAGGCCGATGACCACACTGAAGACCACCGCCCCCACGGCCCGCCCGATGCCGATTTCCGGCCCCAGGATACGTGCGGTAAGGATAATGGCAAGAACATTGACGGCCGGCCCGGAGTATAAAAACGCGATGGCCGGCCCGAGCCCGGCCCCGCGTTTCCAGATACCGGCGAACAGCGGCAACACGGTGCAGGAGCAGACCGCCAGAATGCTGCCCGACACCGAGGCGACCCCGTAGGACAGTATCTTCAGGGTAGAGGGCCCCAGGTACTTCATGACCGCCGCCTGGGAGACGAAGACCCCGATGGCGCCGGCAATGAAAAAGGCCGGCACCAGGCAGAGCAGCACATGCTCCTGGGCATACCACTTCGTTAAGGCCAGCGATTCCATCACCGCGTTCGTAAAGCGCGGGCTGTCTAAGGGTAGATAGAAAAACAGCACAAACACACCGGCGATGGCGGCCAGCGGCTTCCAGATAGTGGACCAGTCGATCTGGCTGGGCTCAGGGTCGGTTTCGGCAACCTGCGCCCCACGGCTTTCCAGCGTGGTATCGTGATTCATGATGGGCTCTCCCTACGCCTGTACGGTAACGTCCAGGTTAGTTTTTGTTGAGTATTTCATAACGGTTCAGGGTGCCGGCCTTACCCACGACACCGGAAATCTCCGGATCGTCGTTCAACCAGTGTTTCAGGTTGCCCAGAAGGTTGGCGGCAAAAGGGCTGTCTCTGCCGTCGGCCAGGGCGTAGTTGACCCACAGGCCGTCTTTCCTTGAAATGACCAAGCCGGCATCTTCTAATAATTTCAAATGCTTACTCGTCGTGGACTGGGCAATGCCCAGGGCGGTCTGGATCTCGCAGACGCAAAGCCCCTTGTATTCGAGCATTTTCAGTATTTTGACCCGCGTGGGGTCTCCGGCTGCCTTCATGACTTTGAGAAATGGTTTCATCGGCTTTCCTGTGATTTTATAAATCGCATTATAGCGATATATTATCGCCTGTCAACCGAATATTTCAAGGCGCCCTGCAGCGGGCCGCGGTGGCCGCCGGTTCAGCCGTTCTCGCTGTACGCTCCCGCGTCGCGGCGCACTGCAACCATCGACAAAGACTGACGCTCATTGCACCGGAAACTGCCGGCCGCCCGGGGCCCCGCCAAAGTCGGATAGCCGCTGGAGATCAAAGACGGATACAAATACCCTCTGACTTTTTGTCTCATCTGAACGGTAACGGGGTCGTGGGTACTTGGACGGCCACGATGGCGCCTGCTCCTGAAGACGCCGCTAAGGGCCCCGAAAGGGCATGGTCTTCTGGAGGGATGCGGTCCCTCGCGTCCGAAACGCGGCCACGACGGCGCGTGGCCCTCCAGAAAAACAAACCCGGTCAACTTTGACGGTTCCGTAAAAAGTCCGATATCTGCGTTACGCGTCATCCTTCGT
>CAYUOU010000108.1:0-10524 GCA_964446485.1 uncultured Desulfobacterales bacterium
AATGATCGGCGGCACGCCCCCTCTCCCTTGACGGGAGAGGGTTGGGGTGAGGGTGACGAGCGGGCGGCCGGCTGTCATTTGACAAAGAAATCCGCGCCGAATAAGGTAATTTTTTCGCTCAATCCGGGCGTGCCGACAGCGAACCGACTTACAGGAAAGGTGCAACCATGAAAGCGCAAGTGATCGCGGTCATCAATCAGATTCGGCCCATGCTGCAGCGTGACGGCGGCGATGTGGAACTTGTGGACGTCTCTGAGGACGGTGTAGTGCAGGTACGGCTCCAGGGGGCCTGTGCCGGTTGCCCAATGTCCCAGATGACGCTCAAAAACGGCATCGAACAGGTGCTAAAGGAAAAAGTGCCGGGCGTCGTTTCCGTGGAGAATGTTCAATAACGGGCCAAAGTCCCGATCACCCATGTCACTATCACCCGAACTGTAGGGGCGGGGTTTACCCCCGCCCGTTGTTCGAAGGTGCCATGCCGTTTGGGAGGGGGTAAACCCCTCCCCTACAGCAATTGTCAACGATTGCCTTTTCTAACAACGGGGAGCGTGTTTTCATGACCATTGCCAAAAAGATCGAGGGGTTTATCGACAAGTCTTCGTGGATCCGCAAGATGTTCGAGGAGGGGACCCGGCTCAAGGCTCAATACGGCGCGGAAAGGGTGTTCGATTTCAGCCTTGGCAACCCCAACTTGCCGCCGCCGGAGAAGTTCGCGGAAGTGCTGCGGGATACCGTGGATGCCTGCGGTCTCGGCGATCACTGCTACATGCCCAACACTGGGTATCCCCAGGTGTGCCGATCCATCGCCGAATACCTCTCTGAAGAGCAGCAGGTGGCCGTATCCGAAAAGGACATTATCATGACCTGCGGCGCCGCCGGCGCCTTGAACGTGATACTGAAGGCGCTGCTGGACCCCGGAGACGAAGTGCTTACACCGACGCCGTGTTTTGTCGAATACGGTTTCTACGCCGACAACCACGGCGGTGTCCTGACCACGGCGCCAACGAAACCGGACTTCAGCCTCGATCTCGAAGCGATGGCGGCGGCCATCACCCCCCGAACCAAAGTGGTCCTCATCAACTCGCCCAACAACCCCACCGGCCAAATATACTCCCGGGAAAGCCTCGAGGGGCTTGCCGCCGTGATGACCGAAAAAAGCCGTGAGTTGGGGCGTATCATTTACCTGGTTTCCGACGAACCGTACCGGAAAATTGTTTACGACGATGCCGTCGTGCCGAGCATATTCGCTGTGTATGCCGATAGCATCATCGCCACCAGCTATTCAAAAGACATTTCCATCCCCGGCGAGCGCCTGGGATTTCTCGCGGTGAACCCCAAGACCGCCCATCTCCAGAAGCTCATGGGTGGCATGGCCCTTGCGAACAGAATTCTTGGGTTTGTCAATGCACCGGCGCTGATGCAGCGAGTGGTCTCCTGCCTGCAGGGCCTCAGCGTGGACATCGGTCTCTATGGCCGCAAAAGGCGATTGCTGTGCGATGGGCTGGCTGACGCCGGATATGATTTTGTCACGCCGCCGGGGGCTTTTTACCTCTTTCCACGGACGCCCAGCGACGATGATGTGGCCTTCGTCCGGGAACTCCAGGAGGAGCTGATTTTGGCGGTTCCCGGCAGCGGGTTTAAGGGCCCCGGGCATTTCCGGTTGGCCTTTTGCGTCAGTGATGAGACGATTACCGGTGCGTTGCCGGGATTCAAGCGTGTGATGGAAAAATATCGTTAATAGCGCCTGTCGGCGCGTCAAATGGGCCTGCGGCCCGTCAATGGTGTCAGTTGCGCCTCACGGCGCGTCAATAGACGCATTGGGGGAGTGATGAATATGGTGATGAACCAGTTGTCGCGAGCATGGCGAGCCTTTGACCTGAGGACGACGCAACTTCTGACATAACAGGCAACAGCAAAAAGGAGAGACAGCGGATGAAAGTATTAAAAATCGACCATCTGGGTATTGCGGTGAACAGCATCGATGAGGGCAAGGGTTTCTGGAGCGGAGTACTGGGCCTCGATTTCGAAGGGGCGGAGACCGTCCAGGAGCAGAAGGTGACCACGGCCTTTTTCCCGGTCGGTGAGAGCGAAGTGGAACTGCTGGAATCCACCGCTCCGGACGGGCCGGTGGCCAAGTATATCGAAAAGCGGGGGCAGGGAATCCAGCACGTGGCCTTCCGGGTGGAAGACATCGACGCGGCCCTGGCCGAGCTCAAAGAAAAAGGTGTTCGCCTTATCGACGAAACCCCGCGCATCGGTGCCGGCGGGGCCAAAATCGCCTTTCTTCACCCCAAGGCCACCAATGGTGTGTTGGTGGAACTCTGCCAGAGAGATTAATTTTACCGCGGATTTCACAGAGATCGCGGGTCTCGCTTAGGCTCGCCCGGGATGACGGCTTCTGGGTGCTCGTTGCTGGTTGGCGGCTTCGCCGCAGTTATTGGGTTTGTGGAGTTCGTCGACGTCTAATTCGGAATACCTGAATCCCTCAATGCGGGATTTTCTGCCTTCTCTTATGAAACTTCATGTTTTCTATGGCCTGATCGATGGGATCCGCTGCGCTCCTCCCATCCTACGCGCTTTTGCTGTCTGCGTCCGTCTGCGTGTATTTGCGGCCAATGGGGTTTAGCCGCTGCCCTTCGGCGCGGCGGCGCCTCCCATTTAAAGTTCTCTGTGTTCTCCGCAGCCTCCGTGGTCAACCGACCGTTGCCGTCGCGTGCCAAGTCCTTATTCTGCTTTTCTCATCGCCACTGCGCCCCTGCGCGAGAATATGTGTTTTTCGTTTTTGGCTTCCTCGGTGCTCCGTGGTTCCCATGTCCTTTGTTGACTTGCCGGCTGCCCTCATTTACCCTGCTCCCTTTTGTTTTTCTGAATCGGGTTCAGCTGCTGTCGAGACAATCGTGGCCGAAATTGGGATATCCGAGCCTGACTCCGCAATTTCTCCCGAGAGAGGCGCTTACATGGGAATCATGGGTTTTTTCAGGGATCTGCGAATTCGCAACAAACTGCTGTTGGCTTACTCCACGATTTTCATCGTTACCATCGCCATCAGCAGTTTCACCATTTATACCTTTGTTCGGCGCAGTATCGAGACCAGCATCGAAAGTGAACTGAACAACACCACCACCGCCTTGCTCAACATGGTGCGGACATCGGCGGCCATCTCCATTCAAAACCACTTGCGCGCCGTTGCCGAGCGCAACCGTGAGATCGTCGCCCATTTTCACGCGCTGTCCCGCCAAGGGCGGTTGTCGTCCGTTGTGGCCCAGGCCCGCGCCAGAGAGGTCCTGCTCAGTCAGACCATCGGCAAAACCGGGTATATTTACTGTTTGAACAGTCAAGGCATCATCGACGCGCACCCCAAGAAAGCGCTCCTCGGGGTGGATCTTTCCCCTTACGACTTTATCCAGAATCAGAAGCTCCGTAAGGAGGGATATCTGGAATACGACTGGCAGAATCCCGGTGAGGAAACCAGCCGCCCCAAAGCGCTGTACATGACCTATTTTGCACCGTGGGATTGGATCATTTCGGTGTCGTCTTATCGGGAGGAATTCAATGAACTGATCAAGGTGGATGATTTCCGTGAGAGCATCGCATCGGCAAAATTCGGTGACACCGGCTACTCCTATGTATTGGACTCTACCGGCAATCTCATTGTCCACCCCAAACTGGAAGGGCACAACTATTACGACGCCCGGGATGCCGGCGGCAATTTCTTCATCCAGGAAATCATCAACCGAAAAAACGGGAAGATTTTCTATAACTGGAAAAACCCCGGCGAAGGCGACTCACGGGAGAAGCTGGTCATTTTCAATTACATCCCCGAATACGACTGGATCGTGGCCTCCTCGAGTTACCTCGAGGAATTCTATGCCCCCCTTCGCACTATTCGAAAGATTGTGCTGGCCACCGTCCTGGTCTCATTGCTCGTGGTGCTGCCTATCACCATGCGCATCAGCGCCTCCATTACCAACCCCCTCATCAGCCTCATGAGCCGTTTCGCCAAAGGGGCGGAGGGCGATATTTCCGTGAGGATGATCCCGCGCTCCAGAGATGAATTGGGGCAGTTGGCCCGCTACTTCAATACATTCATGGAGCGGCTTGATGCTTACAGCGCCGACCTTCAGTCGGAAATCGCCGACCGGAAAAAAGCGGAGGCGGCCATCCGGGAAAGCGAGGCGAAATACAGGGAACTGGTTCAAAGCGCCAACAGCATCATTCTCAGAATGGATACCGACGGGAACATCACATTTTTCAATGAATACGCCCAGCGGTTTTTCGGCTACACCGAAGCCGAAATTCTCGGTAGAAATGTCGTGGGCACCATTGTGCCGGAAGTCGATGCCGACGGTCACCAACGAAAGGCCATTGGTGGTGAATTCGCCAAGGCGCCGGAGCATTTCAGGCACCACGAAAACGAGAACGTGAAGCGCACCGGAGAGCGGGTGTGGATTTCATGGACCAACCGGGCCATCCGTGACGACAACAGCCGGATTGTGGAAAATCTGTGTATCGGCAACGACGTCACCGAATCGCGACACGCCCAGCAGGAAATGACCCGGATGCGCCGCTATCTCCAGAACATCATCGATTCCATGCCGTCCGTGCTGGTGGGGACTGACACGGGGGGGCGCATCACGCTGTGGAATCGAGAGGCGGAAAAAATGGCCGGTGTCAGCCAGGATGCGGCGCGGGGGCGGCTGCTGGCTGATCTTTTCCCTGTGCTGGCCTCGCGCATGGACATGGTTTCAGAGGTCATTGCGGACCGGCAGGTGCGAAAGGCGGAAAAAGTGCCCCACCTGAACAGCGCCGGGGCCCGATATTTCGACATTGTCGTTTACCCCCTCGTGGTCGTCGCTATCGAGGGCGCTGTTATCCGAATGGATGATGTCACCGACAGGGTGCGGATGGAAGACATGATGGTTCAGACCGAGAAGATGATGTCTGTGGGCGGGCTTGCCGCCGGGATGGCCCATGAGATCAACAACCCGCTGGGGGGTATTCTTCAGAGCGTCCAAAACATTCACCGCCGCCTTTCGCCGGATTTGCCCGACAACCACCGGGTCGCCGCCGGCTGCGGCACCACGCTGCCGGCGGTCCAGGCCTATCTTGATGAACGGCGGATCTCCGCTTTTCTGGAAGGCATCCGGGACGCCGGCGCCAGGGCGGCGCGCATCGTGGACAATATGCTCAATTTCAGCCGGCGCAGCGAATCCAAAAAAATCCCCATCAGCCTCACCGAACTTTTGGAAAACACGGTTGAGCTGGCCGCCCACGATTACGACCTCAAAAAGAATTACGACTTCAGGCGCATCGAGATCGTCCGCGAATTTGAGACGGGGATGCCCCTGGTGCCCTGCACGCCCAACGAAATCGAGCAGGTCATATTGAACCTGCTTCGCAATGCCGCCCAGGCCGGCAGCGATCGGCCGCGCATTACCCTCAGGCTGCGGCGGATCGGCAATGCCGTGCGCTTCGACGTGGCCGACAACGGGGTTGGGATGGATGCCGAAACCCGTAAACGGGTTTTCGAGCCCTTTTTTACCACCAAGGACGTGGGTATCGGCACCGGCCTGGGGTTGTCGGTGTCCTATTTTATCGTCACCAACAACCACAATGGATCCATGGATGTTGTGTCCACCCCAGGTGAAGGTTCCTGCTTTTCGGTGACCCTGCCGCTGAGGGAAGACGGCGCTGCAAAATGACCTCGTGGCGATGCTCCCGCCTTGCCACGCCGGCTCCGGCACCGGGAATCGCTGAGATGGTCCCAAAAGGCAATGAATGGCATTGCGGCGCTGAAAACTCACCATTCAACGGCCAATTCCCGCGTAAAGGACGGTTCATGAAACCATCAGCCCATCCCAGCATTCTGATTATCGACGATGAGCCCATTATCCGGGAGAGCATCGCGGTGTACCTGGAAGACAGCGGTTTTCGTACCATCCAGGCCGTCGACGGCAGGGAAGGGCTTGAAAAGTACCGGTCGCTGCAGCCCGATGCCGTGCTGGTGGACTTGCGTATGCCCGAGGTGGACGGGCTGGATGTCCTGAGCACCGTTACCCAGGAGGCGCCCGAAACACCCGTCATTGTGGTGTCCGGTACGGGTGTGATCCATGATGCCATCGAAGCGCTAAGAAGAGGGGCATGGGATTTTCTCACCAAACCCATCCCCGACTTGGCCGTGTTGGAGCATACTGTTTGCAGGGCCATCGAGCGCAGTCGCCTGCTCGTGGAAAACCGTCGCTATCGCGAGCATTTGGAGGCGGAGGTGAATGCCCGCACGGCGGATCTTCACGAGCGCACCCATCTGCTGGAGCAAACCAATCGGCAATTGGAGACGGCCATGCAAGAACGCCTGAGTGCCGAAGACGCGTTGCGGCGGGCCAAGGAGCGACTGAGCCTGGCCCTTGAGGCTACCCAGCATGCCATCTGGGATTGGAATCTCCAAACCAACACCGCCTATTTCAGCCCCCGGTACTATACTATGCTGGGTTATGCCCCGCGGGAAAAGGCCGAATCCCTTCACAAGTGGAAGGACCTGCTGCACCCGGAGGACCGGGAGGTAACCCTGAAGCGCGTTGACGATTATCTGGGTGGACGGATCAGCAGCTACCATGCGGAATTCCGGATGCGGGCCAAGCAGGGGCGCTATCGGTGGATTGAGGGCAGGGGAAAAATGGTCGAATGGGATGATCGCGGAAAACCGTTGCGCATGATCGGCACGCACGCCGACATCACCGAGCGCAAGCTCAGCGACGAAGCCCTTCGCATGAGCGAAGCCAATCTCAGGGTGGAAAACACGCGGCTCAAATCGACGCTCCGGGGAGCCAATCAGTTCGGGCGGATTATCGGTAAAAGTCCGGTCATGCAGGATGTGTATGAAACCATCCTGAAGGCGGCCACCAGCAGCGCCAATGTGATCATTTACGGCGAGTCCGGAACGGGCAAGGAGCTGGCAGCCCAGACCATTCACGATCTCAGCGACCGCAGCCGCGGCGCTTTCGTGGCGGTCAATTGCGGCGCCATCCCGGACAATCTCATGGAAAGCGAGTTTTTTGGCTACACAAAGGGCGCCTTTACCGGGGCCACCAAGGATCGGCCGGGATATCTGGAGAGCGCCCACGGGGGAACCCTTTTCCTTGATGAAGTGGGGGAACTCGACCTCAACATGCAGGTCAAGCTGCTCCGGGTAATCGATGGCGCGGGCTATATGCCCATCGGCGGCCGTCAGGTGGCCCGGCCGGATGTCCGCTTCATCGCCGCCACCAATCGTGATCTGCAGGATATGATTCGCGCGGGAAAATTCAGAGAGGATTTTTACTATCGAATCCACATCGTCCCTGTCTACCTGCCGCCCCTAAGAGAGCGAAAGGAGGATCTGACACTGCTGGTGCGCCATTTCCTGGATATGTTCAGCGGAGACAGTCACATTGTCGCCCTTCCCGAACAGGTGCAGGGTGCCATGATGGCCTACGACTGGCCGGGAAACGTCAGAGAGCTGCAAAACGTGGTTCATCGGTTCGTGACGTTAAAAGAGGTCGATTTCAGCCTCGATGGTAAAGCGGTGCGGCTGGCCACCGCGATGCCCCCGGCGGTGGCGCCCGCAACTGAGGACGACATGCCGCTAAAGGATATCGTTGCCGAAGTGGAAGGGCGCTATATCCGTCACATGCTGGAGAAACATCAGTGGCAGCGGGGAAAGGTCGCCGATCTGTTGGGCGTCAACCGGCGCACGCTTTTTCGTAAAATGAAAGAATTGAAGATCGGCTGAGGCAGGCGGCAGATTGACAAGCCCGTAAAAACCTCCCAGGTGTCATCCCGAGCATAGCGAGGGATCTGTGTTTAAATCAGAATATCATAGATAATGGAATGTTGAGATTCCTCGTCACCCGCTTGCGCCCCGCGGTAGGCGGGGCGCGGAATGACAATTGGGGAATTTCGACTTGTTACGGGTCTATCAAGTTCGAAGGCAGAATACTGTGGCATGTCGCCGGTTGTCACTCCGCCCCATCTAAAACCATCCTGAGCCACCCATCCGCAACACCATCGCCCGCCACCCATAGGATCCTGCATCACTGCTTCGAGACGCTGACATGCCGCATAGGACCCATAACGGGATAAATATGGCCCAATCGCTTTTATCCCTACTATTTCAATGATTTGTGTCCGGGATGAATCAGTGTTGAGACATGAATGTCCCGTTTTTGGTGAACGGGATTCACAAAACAAAACCCATGTGATTCGTGCATGGCCCTCTAACGCGGTGGTATTTGGACGGATGATCTTCTTGGCACAGGCGTTGCTCAAGCAGGTGATGGCTGCAAGCGGTGTTTCGCGGCGCGCGTAAAAGGCGCGTGGCGCGCGCGTTTGCATTTATCCCGGGGGAAGGCATTCCGTCTCCCCCATTGGCAACAACCGGAGTGGGTAGAGGAGGCGCACATGAGCGGAGTTACCTGGGTTTACATCATGCTCGGGCTGTATGTCGTGTACTGTTTCTGGGTTGGGCTGAGGGGGTATTTTACAACCAAAACATCGGCGGACTATGCGATTGCCGGCCGATCCATTCCTTTTATTGCCTTTTTGATGGCGGCATCGGCGGCGTCTTTCAGCGGCTGGACGTTTATCGGACACCCGGGGGCCATTTGGGCGGCAGGACTGGTCTATGCGTTCTGTTCCTTTTACGTGGTGTTTATTCCACTCACCGGCGCATTTTTTGCGAAGCGCAACTGGTTGCTGAGCAAGCGCTACGGATTCATCACGCCAGGCGATATGTACGCCTACTATTATAACAGCGAGGCCATTCGCTGGCTCACCGTGCTGACGGCCGTCCTCTATTCCGTGTTCTACTCTGCGGTTCAGTTGCTCGCCTCTGCGGCGCTGTTCAACGTGGTCTGCGGCGTACCGTTCACGGTGGGCGGCTTGTTCATGGCTTTCATCGTGTGGTTCTATGTCTGCGCCGGCGGCATGAAAGCCAGCACCTGGGTGGGCGTCATCCAATTCATTTTGATGATCGCCGGTATCATTGTCCTGGGTGCCTACGTGCTGGCCCAGTTCGGCGGTTTCTCTGCGTTCATCAGCCAGATCGATCTCATCGAATCCAGCAAAATGGAGATTCCCGGCCTGATCCACTTCGAACTCGGCCGCCAGTGGACCGCCATCTACCTGCTGACCTATATGTTCGCGCTGATGGGGATTCAGTCATCGCCGGCATTCACCATGTGGAACTTCGGTATCAAATCTCCCAAACCCCTGGCCTGGCAGCAGGCCTTCATGACCACCTTCGTGGTGGGGTTTTCCCTGTTCTTTTTCGCCGCATTCCAGGGCCTTGGTGCAAAAATTCTTCAGATTCAGGGCGTCGAGGGCTTTGCCACATTGGCCAAGGACACCGCCGTTGTGCCACTGCTCATGAGCAAATTTCTCCCGCCGGTCATGCTGGGGCTCGTGTTTATGGGTGCCATTTCCGCGATTCATTCAACCGCTGCGCCATACGTTGGCACCGGCGGTTCCATCCTGCTGCGCGACGTTTACTGGCGCTATGTCCGTAAAAAACAGGCCAGCGACTCCGAGCAAATCTGGGTAAACCGGATTCTGGGCACACTCATCATCGTTCTGGCCCTTTACGTCGGGCTGACCTCCAAGGCCATGCTGGTGATTCTGGGCGCTTTTGCCACTTCCTTTGGAGTACTCATGTACATCCTTTCCCTGGGCGTACTGTGGGGATGGCGGTTTCCGGCCATCGGCGCCATCCTGGGCCTCATCGTGGGCATGGTGACCGTCATCATCACCTACAACTTCAAGATTCTCACTTTTCATCCGGCCGCCTGGGGAACCGGTCTGGGCCTCATCGTGGCCTATCTGTGCCGCGGGTTTGGTGTGAAGGACGATGCGGAGACCGTCGAGCGCCAGGCCGAGCTGCGCTCCTGGCTGGATGATGTGGATGCTCCTTCGGAAACCGGCGCCAAGTGGCGTTCGGTGACCAAGTTTGCCATCCCGTTCTGGGCCATCATGGCCGTCGGTCCGGGCGCGCTGCTTTCCAACAAGGCATTCGCTTTCGCTGGTTTCAACCATGTCTGGTCCTGGCAGATCTTCTGGTGGATTCTTTCCATCGTACTGATGTGGATGGTGTGCTTCAAGGCGGAATTCTCCACCACAAATGAAGAGCAGATTCGTCGTGCCGACGCGGAAACCAATATCGTGGTGGAAGGTAATTAACCGATACCATCCTAAGAGGAGATCGATATGAAAAGAGAAGATGTGTGGATGATCGTTCTGGTCGGGTTTTCCATCATCTGGACCGCGGCCTTTGGCTGGGGCGTGTTTGGATGACCTACCGCTCAGGATGCCGGGGTGTGTGGGTCGTGTACCGGACCGTACACCCTGATATCCAGCGGGCAATAATCAATCAATTTCTTTGAGCTGGCAGAAATCTCATGTCAGGCAAGGAGGATGGCAATGACCAATCTGTACGACGCGGCATACGAGCAGTCCATCAAGGATCCGGACGGTTTCTGGGGCAAGATTGCCGAA
>CAYUOU010000109.1:0-10174 GCA_964446485.1 uncultured Desulfobacterales bacterium
CAATTGATTGGTGCTGATATTCATTCTCCGTAAAGAATCACCTTGTGCCACGTCCATATCCCAAGAATACTGAACACTTGCTGATCAGCAAAATAGAGAGTTTCTATCCCATTTCTTCTAGCGATCTCACCGATAGCATTTGAGTTGACCCTGGCAGAGATTCCCAATCCGGTGAAATGAGCGAAATCGCATGTTCCAATCCTATCTAAAAAAATAGAAATATTCATGTTTACAGGCCCTTAGCAATACCCAGCCGGCATACCATAAAAGGTTTCGGGCGTTGCTGGCATACCCAGAGCGCGTGAACGGCACATTCACAGAAAGTCGGTTTTGTGTTAGAATCATAGCGTTTGACAGGCCGCCGCCCAGATGGAAATTACAGGTGGTAAAATCATATAAAAGGTAGCCAATAATGATCCAATTAGCACATCCAAGCGGTAATCGATATCCTATTGCACCAGCAATGAAGTGTTCGGCAGCAGTCCCATGCTTCAAAAGGGAGTATGGGGCCGGCGAAACCAGCCCGCGGTTGTTTGGGGGCACAATTAAGGTGCTCGCCATCGCCATCCTGGCAGTCTTTGTGCTGACGGCTTTTCCCGCTTCCGCCGGTTTTTGGTCCGATGTCAAAGACGGTGCAAAAAAAACCTGGGAAGATATTAAGAAGAGCGGCAAGCAAGTGCCGGGCAAGGTCGCTGATGATGCAAAAGAGTCTTGGTCGGCAGTCAAAGACACCGGTGACAAATCCGGAAAGGCCGTTAAGCGGGAAGTGACGAACGCACCGGACGATATCAAAAATGGTATCGACGAAGTCAAGGCTTCTGACTGACCCCTACGACGGGAGCTGAATGACCTGCCGCGTAGTACCCGTTTTTCGGTAGACCACACCCTATCAACACCCGAACACCTCCAACTGAGAGAAAAAACCCATGAGCGCCTCCTGTGAAGTGGAATTGACCATCCCCTTCCATGACTTGGATCCACTTCATGTGGTGTGGCATGGCAACTACTACAAATACTTCGATATCGCCCGGTTCGAACTATTCAACAGCTGCGGCATCGACCTGTACCGCTACTCGCAGGAGAAGGGCTACCTCTTTCCCCTGACGAGGTCCTCGGCGAAATATGTTATGCCCCTTCATCACAATGACCGCATTGTGTGCCGTGCGACAGTTACCGAGTGGCAATACAAGATCAGCATGGCATTTGAAATCCGGCGCCCCATGGACCGTATGCTGTGCGCCAAAGGCGCCAGCGATCAGGTGGCCGTGAAATTACCCGACATGGAATTGCAGTACGATATACCGGCTGACATCCAGCGAGCACTGGGGGGGAGTGATGGATCCCCAGCTTAGCCAGTCGCATGTCCACGGGTATGAACGGATGGCCGCCTGGGCGGACCTTCTGGACCAAATCAACGTGTTTCCAGTGGCCGACGCCGACACCGGCCGCAATCTCAAGTCCACCCTCGCACCCATCCGCACACTCGCTGGCCGGCCGGAACCGGTCATTCAACAGGTGAAACGCTCGGCAACGGGAAATTCCGGAAACATTGCCGCGGCCTTCTTTTCCCGATTTCTGGCGGCCGGCGGGCCCGGTGATCTTCTTGCTGCGGCCCGCAATGGGCGTAACCATGCCTGGAAGGTAATTCACGACCCTCAGCCGGGCACCATGCTGAGCCTACTCGATGCGCTGGTCAGCGCACTGGAATCCAAAACCGCGGTTGCCGACCCAACCCGCGGCAGCGCCATCGTCGATCGATTGGCCCTCGCCGTCTACGACACGACGGAGCGCCTGCAGCCCTTGAAAGATGCCGATGTCGTCGACGCCGGGGCACTGGGGCTATTCCTGTATTTTGAGGGGTTTTGGGGGTGGGCGGCCGGCAGCAAAGGGGTGATGACGCCGCCCTTCGAGCGATTCGGCAACCAGCTCCACATTTCCGGCGCTTATCAACCGACAAAGGAGGAGGGGTTTTGCATCGATGCCCTTGTCGCGCCGGAAAAGAACGCCGCCGCCGTCGTAGATGCCGTATCCATGCATGGCGAGAGCATCGTTGCCGATACCGTTGATCGGCATGTAAAAATCCACATGCACACCCGGGATCGGGTTGAAGCCCGACGGCTTTTGGAATCTGCCGGGGTGGTGCTTGATTGGCAAGACAGCCCTTTGGGCCACACGGCCATCGACAGGCAACCGAAGAATGAAAGCGTGATCCATATCGTCACCGATGCTGCAGGGTCCATCACGCGCCAGGATGCCGACAAATACGGTCTGACCCTGCTCGACAGTTATCTGATTGTGGATGACCAGATTATACCAGAAACTCACTATACACCTGAATCGTTATACGCCGCCATGCGTGCAGGGCGGCCTGTATCGACCGCCCAGGCCTCTGTATTCGAGCGCCACCAGGGCTATCAAAGCGTGATGGACCGTTATCACCATGTGATCTACCTGTGCGTGGGCTCGGCGTTTACCGGCAACGCGAATACCGCCAGGGCCTGGCAGGCCGAAAACGATCCACGGGGGCGCATGCGCGTGGTGGACACCGGCGCCGCCTCGGGACGGCTGGGCCTCATCGCTCTCGCCACGGCCAGGGAAGCCCAGCGGACGAATAACGCGCAAACGGTCACCCGGTTCGCCGAAGCGGCCATTGCCCGATGCGAAGAGTATGTCTTTCTGGACCAGCTGAAATTTCTGGCACGGGGCGGTCGGATATCCAAGACCAGGGGATTTGTAGGCGATCTGCTGAACATGAAACCCATTATCAGCCCGAAACCCAGTGGGGCCGAGAAGGTCGGCGTGGTGAGGAATCGGCGGCAGCAGATGGATTTTGCCATAAACGGCCTGGAAGCCAATCTTGGGATCGGGCGGTCGCCTCTTATCTTGCTGCAGTATTCAGACAACTGCGAATGGGTATGCCGAACCGCCGCTCCCCGGATACAGGCATGCCGCCCCGATGCCGAAATACTTATCCGCCCCCTCTCACTGACTTCCGGCGCACACATGGGGCCGGGCACCTGGGCGATTGCATTTTTACCAAGCGCCCCAAACTCCCCGGGAGGGGAATGACACCCTACCCGTTAAAGGAACCGGCGGCGGTGACGTCGACCGTCCATAGATGCGCGGTGGTCATCCCTGTGTACAACCACGGCGCGACGGTGGCGTCCGTCGTCCGTGGAGCCAAGGCGCTGGGATTTCCGGTAGTGGTGGTGGATGACGGCTCAACGGATGATACCGCCGACAAACTCGGCGCAACGACGGGTATCCATTTGGTTCGCCATGGCGAGAATCAGGGCAAAGGTGCGGCGCTGGTTACGGGGTTCCGTGAAGCCGTCGCTGTTGCCGATTGGGCCATCACCATGGACGCCGACGGCCAGCATGTGCCAACCGACGCCCTGGGGTTGATTCGCGCCATCCACGGCGACGAGCGCCCCATTGTGATCGGGTGCCGCTCGGGGATGACGACAGGGCAAGTCCCCTGGTCGAGCCGGTTTGGCCGGTCGTTTTCCAACTTCTGGGTCAAAACGGCCGGCGGCCCCAGCGTTGGCGATACTCAGAGCGGTTTCCGGGTCTACCCGCTTCCGGAGGTGTTGGATCTGAAGGTGAGGGCGCGGCGATACCAGTATGAAATTGAAGTCCTCGTGGCGGCCCGAATGGCGGGAATACCGGTGGTTGAACGGCCGATCCGTGTCGACTACGCACCTCCCGGCGGGAGGATTTCTCATTATCGCCCGCTGGTGGATTTCCTGCGGAACACGGAAACCTTCCGCCGACTCATCACCCGCCGCGTGCTGGCGCGCCGCTTTACCAGGTTCAAGGGATAACCACAGCATGAAGACCCGGTTTTACAACACCCTGGTGGCCGTTTCCCAACGGACTGGCTTGTGGTTTTTCGTATTGGTTTCGGGCTTCATCGCCACGGGCTATTTTCTCACCGCTCGTGAAAGGGTTGCTGCAAGTGTCCGGTTCTACAGGGCCCTATATCCCGATCGAAAGCGCTGGTACGCCCACTGGCGGACATGGCGTCAGTTTCAGCAATTCACCACCGTATTCATGGACCGGATCCAGCTCGCCTCGCCCGAGGGGATCCGGTATTCGTTTGAGGGATGGGACCACCTGGCCCGGGTACTGGACCAGGGCAAAGGGGCCGTTCTTCTCATGAGCCACATTGGCAATTGGGAGATGGCGGCACATCTCCTCGGGCGACAGCGGCCCGACATGCGCCTGCTGCTTTACATGGGCATCAAAGAAAAGGATGCCATCGAACGCCTCCAAAAGGACGCACTATTGAATGGCGGCATTCGCGTCGTTGCTGTTGACCGCGACGCCGGGTCACCCTTTGATTTGGTTGAAGGGATGCGATTCATCAGGGGAGGTGGCGTCGTTTCGATGAGCGGCGACATGGTCTGGCACAGCGCCCAGCGCACCGTTTCGGTGAATGTTCTCGGGCATGAAGCGCAGCTACCGGAGGTCCCTTACATGTTCGCCCTGCTGACCGGCGCCCCGGTTTTTGCGTTTTTCGCCAACCGGCGGGGAGCGGGCCGGTACCATTTTTCCATTGCCCCCCCCATGCACATCAGCGCCGAAAACCGATCCATGCGGTCGGCGGCCATCACCAGAGCCGCCCAGACCTATGCCGATCTCATGGTCGCCGCCGTCCGCCGGTCCCCGAGCGAATGGTTCCACTTTTACCCCTTTCTGGGGAGACGCTCGGCGCGTCGCCGGGGGGCGGCGTCCTGCAAGAGTGCTTTTACAAAATGATGATGTATAGTAATAGCCCTGCGTGACCGAACCCATCGGAGAAGGGCCAACATGACACGCGATGACATTCACCAGGCCATCTTGGAGATATTCAGCAGGGAGTTTGAGATTGACGACCCCGGGCTCGATGAGGACCTGCGCGATGCCTACGAATTTGACAGCATAGACGCCATCGAATTGCTCCGCGAAATTGAAAACCTGCTCGGGTTTCAGCTCACCCGCACCCAGAAAAAAATGGCCATGGATATCCGGTCCCTGAACCAGATTCTCGACTATGTCGACATGCTGGCGCAGAGTGGCCCGGCAGCCTGAGGGAGAGTCTTATGGAAAGACGCGTCGTCATTACCGAATGCGCGGCCATCACCCCGATCGGCCGCAGCCGGGCTGATATCCTCGACCATCTCACCCGGGGCGTTTCGGGTGTAAAACCGCTGAGAGAAGACGGCCTGCTCACCGAATACATCCACTCCGGCGTGTTTGGCACGGTCGACTACCCCATCGATTACGATTTCAAGCGGCGGGACCGAAAGACCATGGGGCCGGTATCCTATTACGCCTGCCAGGTGGCCAAGGACATCTTTTCCCGCGCCGGACTCGACGAAAACTTCATGACTTCGGGCCGCCTGGGGGTCGCCTTCGGCTCCACCCATGGCAGCCCGTCCGCCCAGCGCAGCATCTACAAGACCTTTTTCAGCGGCACGGACACCCGCCTCAATGCCATCGGCGCTGTGGATTATCTTAAATCGATGGTCCATACCACCGCGGCCAACATCGCCAAAATGTTCGGCATCACCGGCCGCGTCATCGCCTCCGCCACCGCATGCACCACCAGCAGCCAGGCCATCGGTTTCGGTTACGAAGCAGTGAAGTTTGGCCTCCAGGACGCGATGCTCTGCGGCGGTGCCGACGAATATGACACCACAACCGTGGCGGTATTCGACAATTTGTTGGCCTGTTCGACCGATTACAATGACTGCCCGCACCGGACGCCGAGGCCTTTTGACAGGGATCGGGATGGGCTGGTGGTGGGGGAAGGCGCTGGCGCCGTGCTTCTAGAATCTTACGAAGGGGCCAAAAAACGCAATGCCAACATACTCGGGGAGATCATCGGTTTCAGCTGCTGCAATAACGGTGGCGATCTGATTCTGCCAAATATCGACGGCATTCAACGAACCATCCAGGTCGGTCTCGATGCCGCACGGCTTAACCCCGGGGATGTCGACTTCATCAGTGCCCACGCCACGGCCACAAAGACCGGGGACGTCATGGAGGCACAGGCGATCGGCAACATCTATGGCGACCGGCCGTTGGTGACCGGCCTTAAGAGTTACATGGGGCACACCATGGGGTCCTGCGGTGCCATCGAGACCATTTTGACCCTGATCATGATGGCCGAAGGCGTGGTGGCGCCCACCCTGAACTTGGAAAACATAGACCCCCGCTGCGCGAATATCACGCATGTCCGGGACCTCACCGAAACGAGGATCCGTGTTGCCGCCGTCCAGAACTTCGCTTTCGGGGGCGTGAACACCTGCCTGCTTATCAAAGCGCTGAACGATTAATTGACCCCACAGGGTTCCCGTGGAAGCAATCGACGAGAGTCAGCGGATTCAAACTGTGACGCGTACCATCTGCGACTGGCTTATCACGCTTGTGCTATGGGCGTACTTCACGCTTGGGTTCATCATTTTCTTCTCCCCTTTTTATATTATTACCGGCCTTTTCGCCCATAAACGGGCGCGGGGTTTTCAAAAACTGAACTGCAGGTTCTACCGAGGGCTCATATTCCTCGTGCGGGCCCTGATGCCCGAACATCACTGGTCCATCAGTCCGGCGGTAACCAGCATTCGTGCTTCGGTGATCGTGAGCAACCACCTGTCGTACCTGGATCCGCTGCTTCTGATTTCTCTGTTTGAACGGCACACGACCATTGTTAAAGGCCGATTGTTTCATATCCCCGTGTTCGGCTGGATGCTGACGCAGTCTGGATACATCCCCTCGGCGGCCACGGGGCGACTTGCGGATATCATGTTGCGCCAAATGGAGGCCCTCCCCGAAATTCTGGCCTCCGGCGGCAATATTTTCATCTTTCCGGAGGGGACGCGCAGCCGCGACGGCCGGGTCGGCACATTTCACCCCGGGGCGTTTAAAATCGCCAGAAATTGCGGCGCCCCCATTGAAGTGGTCAGGATAGCGAACACCGATCGCATGTTTCAGCCCGGCCGGTTCCTGTTTCGATCAAAGGGGCCCAATCGGATTTCAGTGGAAAAGGTGGGGCGCTTTGACCCGCCAAACGGACACCATACGGATACATTGCAGGCAACCATGGACGCCGTGAAAGAGCGGCTCTCTGAAACGCGCCAATCACCGCGCAGTCAACCAAAAGGGGAAGCATGAAGATCCTGCTCGTTTCCATGCCGGATGTCGCCCCCGTGATCATGCATGAATCGGCATTTCATATGCCGAATTTAGGCATTGCCAGTATCGGTGCCAACATCGATGAGGGGCACGAAGTGACCATCGTTGACCTGATTCGGGAACGGTGGCGCGTTCGCAGGTATATGGAGCGGGTATTGAGGAAAGTCCGCCCGGATCTGGTCGGGTTCTCTTCCATGACATGGCAGTACGAAACCTGCAAGAAACTGATCCGCCTTACCCGCCGGGTGCTTCCCGCCGCCCGCATCGCTGTTGGCGGCTACCACGCGACGCTGATGTATGAAGAAATGTCCGCATCTCCGGAGGCCGGGTGGATCGACTATATAGTGAGAAGTGAAGGCGAAGAGACGTTTCGCCGACTGGTTAACTCACTGGACGGCGGGGATGCGGTAGAAGACATCCCGTCGCTGTCCTACAAAAAAGGCGGCGCATTTGTTCACAATCCCAAGGGACCACTCATAGACCTTGGCGCTCTCAAACTGCCCATTCGCGACCGCCGGCGATTGACATGGGGCTATCACATCATGAACTTCCACGTGGAAGTCATGGAAACTTCCAGGGGATGTACCCGCAACTGCAACTTCTGCAGTATCCGGCACATGTACGGCCGCGCCTTTCGCGCTTTTCCATTGGAACGCGTGCTCGCGGACATTGACGACATCTACTATCGTCGACGCGTCCGGTGGATTTTCGTCGCCGACGACAATATGGTTCTTGATCCCGAACGTGTAATCTCCCTGTGTGACGCCATCATCGCCAGAAAATACCGGAAGTTGAATTTCGTCGTGCAGGCAGACTGTGTCACGATGGCGAGAAACGAAACCATGGTCAGGGCAATGTCCGAAGCCGGTTTTAAGTCCGTGTTTCTCGGCATCGAAAATGTTTCAAAGAAGAACCTCCAGACGGCAAAGAAGGGAGATATCGTCTCCGCGTCCCGCCAGGCCATCGACAACTGCCACAAATACGGCATTATGGTTGTGGGTGGAATGATATTTGGGTTTCCAGAGGATACCGAAAAAGAAATCGTGGAGAACTATCGTTTCCTGAAATCTTCTGGTGCGGATACCGCCTATTGCCAAATTCTCACCCCCTACCCAAAGACCGGCATTCGGGATCACCTTATGGAAAACGGTTTGGTCACCAATGCTACCGACTATACGCGATACAACGGCATGTGGGCCAACGTGCGCACGCGGCACCTGGACGCAGACGATCTTCAGTATCTTGTCTGGTATTACAAGCAAATCGTCATGGGATGGTGGGAGCCTTCCGAGCGCGTCCGTGCGGGAGGGAAACTCTGGACGGGCATTTGGCTGCTTTGCTTCCGCCCGTTACTAAAGAAAATACTCGGACGCGCCCAGCGGAAGCACGGTTGGCGCGGGCGCTACGACAAAGAAATTCGCCGATTGGAAGGCGTCAACCGCTTTGCCGGCCTTTAGCCGATACACCATTCAGGGGGTGCGCCGGAACGCCATGGGCAGCGCCCCGCCAATCCGCCCCGCTCCTGTCACGGTTCGATGTCCGAGATGACGGCGACAGCCAACAGTCATAATGACATTGCCCGTTTCATGGTGATGCCCCCTTCCAGTGAAAAGAATCGCTGAAAACGCCGGGCTGCAGACGGGGTGCTAATGGTTGGACCGGGTGGATGGGGTCAGCGATTTTCCGAACGCTTGATTGGAGAGTTTTCTGTCACGCGGCCGGTGGGTACCGTCGGCCATCTCCATGCCAACGACCTTTTGAAATAACCTGAACATCTTAAACTCCTGGGGCTCGTCTCTGTAGAACGCATCCCATGCGTATTGAAGCATTTCTTGTAGCCGCTCTGCGGTCATATGCTTGGGATGGTAGACCACTTTGCTGGCGCCATAGTCGTCCCAGTTGAAGGAGAATATGCGCCCCTGCCGGTGAAGATCATCCCACGCCTTGGTGTGAGGGTAAGGGGTCAGCACGGTGAATTCGGCCAGATCGAGTTCAACCTCCAGGAGAAAGTCGACTAAGCGAAGGATATCATCTTCGGTATGTTCGTCCAGCCCCAGCAAGATGGTGCCCTCGACGGCGATCCCGTGATCGTGGTAGCGCTTGATGCGCTCGCGGATGTAATCGGAAGTGTCGAAGACCGCCTGATAAACGTACCAGGCACCGGCTCTTGCCGCAAGATCAAGGACTTCAGGCTTGTCTTCGATGGGGTGGCAACACCATTTTTTTTTCAGTGGAATCATTTCCCGGAATAGATCCATTTCCCACTTCGTGTCCTGGGCGAGGGAATTGTCCACGATGAAAAGCCGGTTGTTGTCGATGGCCGCCATCTCGGCGATGGCGTTATCGATGGGCCGCGGTCGGAACTGACGACCGCCGAGGTAGGACACGGCACATGGATAGCAATGGTATCGGCACCCCCGGGAGGCGTGGAAGAGATCCACCATTTGAATGCCTTTATAGTTGTACATTCGCCGATCAAGGAGATCCCGTCTTGCAGGTCCCACCCATTCGATGGGGGGGGGTGAATCGAGGTAATCGTAGACCGGCTTCAGGCACCCTTGACGGAAATCGGACATGACCGCATCCATGCGCCCCTCGGCCTCTCCAAGAAAGATCGCATCGGCGTGTGCGCGGGTATCTTCGGCATGGAGCATCGTGGCGATGCCGCCGAAAATGACCGGCACCCCGCGGCGGCGATATTCGTCGGCGATGGCCCATCCCCGCTTGATTTGAACCGTTAGCATCATGGAGATGCCCACCATGTCCACGGGGTCGTTGAAATCGATGTCGACGAGATTCTCGTCCACAAAATCAACGTCCACATCGCCGGGCAAGGCCGCTGCAAATACGACCGGCCCATGGGGCGGCAGGTGAAACTCGGTCTGCCGGTCCAGTTTGGGCCACTTCGGGTAAATCAGTTTGAAACGCATGCCACCTCTTAGAGATTGTCCGTAATTAAGATGAACAGTTAGGTAGGATGGAATAATTCCAATCA
>CAYUOU010000110.1:0-9996 GCA_964446485.1 uncultured Desulfobacterales bacterium
GTTTTTGTAAGATCTGTGGATTTTATGCCGCCCCCCTCCCCTATCCCCTCCCACCAGGGGAGGGGCACCGTTCCGATATCTTTTTCTGTATTTCACCCCCACCCAACCTCCCCCATCGAGGGGGAGGAGAACCCCCCCCTGGCCCCATCGGTAGAAAGTCCGCCCTTTTCCCTCTCCCCACCGGGGGGAGGGGCACCGTTGCGCTATCTTTTTTCTGTATTTCACCCCCACCCAACCTCCCCCATCGAGGGGGAGGAGAAAACCCCCTTACCCGCCGGGGGAGAGGGTCAGGGTGAGGGGGAGGAGAAAACCTCCTTGCACCATCGGCAGAAAGTCCGCCTTTTTCCCTCTCCCCGCCGGGGGAGAGGGGCAGGGTGAGGGGGAGGAGAAAACCCCCTTGCACCATCGGTAGAAAGCCCGCATTTTCCCTCTCCCCACCGGGGGAGAGGGTCAGGGTGAGGGGGAGAAGAAAACCCCCTTGCCCATCGGTAGAAAGGCTGCATCTTTCCCTCTCCCCACCGGGGGAGAGGGTCAGGGTGAGGGGGAGAAGAAAATACCGCTTGCACCATCGGTAGAAAGTCCGCCTCTTTTCTCTCTCCCCACCGGGGGTAGGTTTTTATGGATGGACACTATAATCGTAGAAAATATTCATGAAAAACCGGGTCGTCAGAGAGTTCCGGGTGAAAGGTGGTGGCCATGACGGTGCGGTGGACTAAAAAAACAGGATCCTCACCCCGGCGGGCCAATACCGTCACGCCCCCGCCCACAGATGTCACACGCGGCGCCCGGATGAACATGGCTGAAAAATGATAGCGGTCCAGTCCTGGAATATCTAGCGCGCACTCGACACTGTCAGCCTGCCGGCCAAAAGCATTCCGCTCAACGGATATAGGCATGGCCCGGAGCACGCCGGAGTGGCCGTCCACGCGCTGGGCCAAAAGAATCGCCCCGGCACAGATGCCCCAGGCAGGCATGCCGGCGGATAGCCGCTCTCTAAGCGCTTTCGTCAGTTCGAAACGTTCCAGAAATTTAGCCATCACCGTGCTCTCGCCACCAGGGATAATCAATCGGTCAATGCCAACAAGATCGCTCGGTTCACGCACCCAGCGCCAAGTGGCCCCCAGCGCTGCCAGATGCCGGCCGTGATCCTGAATGGCCCCCTGCAGTCCCAGCACGCCGACAGCCATCACACCCCGCGATCGGCAAGCCGGGTCTCGATGGCCTGAATTTCGATACCGATCATGGCCTTCCCGAGGTTCTTGGAAACCGTCATCAGTTTGTCCGGGTTTTCCCAATGAATCACTGCCTGGACAATGGCTTCGGCCATTCGCTTGGGCTGTTCGGACTTGAAGACCCCCGAACCAACGAAAACGCCGTCCACGCCCAAAGCCATGAGCAGTGCCGCGTCGGCTGGCGTAGCGATGCCACCCGCGGCAAAATTCACGACGGAAAACCGCCCGCGTTCAGCCGTGTCGACGACCAGGTCCAGCGGTACTCGATACTCGGCGGCTTTGGCGGCCAACCCGGTCTCATCCATACCCTTTAGCGCAGCAATCTCCCTGTTGATGGTGCGCGCATGACGCACTGCCTCGACCACGTTGCCAGTGCCGGCCTCTCCTTTCGTGCGGAGCATGGCAGCACCCTCGCTAAGACGGCGCAACCCTTCACCTAAGTTTCGCGCCCCGCAGACAAACGGCACGCTGAAACCGGACTTATCCACGTGGCGCTCCTCATCGGCAGGGGTGAGCACTTCACTCTCGTCGATGAAGTCGACCCCCAAGGCCTCCAGGATACGTGCCTCCATGAAATGACCGATACGCACCTTGGCCATCACGGGAATGCTCACTGCGGCCATAATGGCTTCGATCATGGCGGGGTCGCTCATTCGCGCAACCTGGTTCGATTGCCGGATGTCGGACGGCACCCGCTCCAGCGCCATGACGGCGCAGGCACCGGCCCCTTCTGCAATGCGGGCATCCTCTGGAGTGGTCACATCCATGATCACCCCATTTTTAAACATCTCTGCAAAACCCTTGTTGATTCGTTCTCTGGTCATCGTGCGCCTTCCTTAATTTTGCCCAAAACAGGGCATCTGTGATACGAACCAGTGTCCACCCATGGGAAGCCTCATGCTCCCCTTCGCCTATCCCCTCCCACGGGGAGGGGTATTTATGGATGGACACGAATTGGTGAAAAAATGGCAACGATACCCAAATTGACATAAGACAATTTTCATAATGACCTATACTTGTCAATCATGATTTCTTCCTCACCGCTTTATCGGACCATTGCTGCCGATCTCTTGAAACTCATCCGCCAGGGCCAGTACACACCGGGTCAACGCATCCCTTCCGTCCGCGGCATCGCTGCCGACTACGGCTGTAACAAACTCACCGCACAAAAAGCGTTCGACGTGTTGTCAGAGGAAGGGTACCTGGAAAAACGGGTGGGTAGCGGCTCCTATGTCAAATTCCCCGAACATATGGAAACCGCCGGCGAGATCTTCGACCTAACCATATCGTACCTATGCCCGGCGTTTTTTCCCCACCGCCAGGCTAAGGAAATGATGTCGGCGCTGATCGACGCCGAGGGAGGCGACGCTTTCGGGGCCGTACCGGTGGAGGGCGAGCCCGGACTCATGGCCAGCCTCGGCGCCCGTTACCATGTGGCCACCCGTCAAATGCTGGTCATTTCGGGGGCCCAGCAAGGCCTTGATTTGACCGCTAAAGTTTTCGCTGCACGGATAAGTGAATCGGTGCTGTTTGAAAACCCCACCTACCCGGGCGCCATCAACCTCTTCAAGCCGCGGCATTTCGTCCCTATGCGTGCTGACGGTCCTGACATGGCCGCTTTTGAGAACATGATTTCCGCTGGCATTCGGATATTTTATGCCATGCCAGCGGTCCACAACCCCACCGGCATCACTTACAGCCCGGAAAAGATGGCCGCAGTTGCCCGATTGGCTGAAAAGTACCAGTTTACCATTATCGAAGACGACTATCTCTCAGAATTCCTGGACAGCCCCAGACTCCGTTTTGTGGATCTTGCGCCCGATCGCACAATTTACATCAAATCCCTTTCTCAGACCACAGCGGCTGGCATCCGATTGGGATTCATGATCGTTCCCGAAGCGCTCTACGACCGATTTCGGCAGGCCAAGTTTTCTTCCGACATCGGCTCCCCCGGACTGCTGCAAAAATTTTTCAGGCGGTTCTTGGACACCGGCGCCTATGACCGATACATTGGAGACATGCACGCCCTGACTGACCGGCGCCGAGAACAGCTCATTAAACTGCTCACGGGTGTCAGCGGCCTTCGTCTCATTACGCCTCAAAGTGGCTATAATCTCTGGGTGGAAAGCGACCGGGACCTGCCGGACAAAGGTATGCCCTGGGCCAGCGGCGAAAGGTTCTCGTTTGACCCGACCATGCGCCGCCGCTTTCGGCTCTCATTTATGCACCTGGAAGATGATACTTTCGAAAACGCTCTCGCATATCTCAAAACATTACTGGTGCGCCTGTTTGGCACAAGCCCGTGAGAAAACTGGCAGCAGTGACTCTATGCTGAAATCGTTGTTGATCTTCAGGGTGTTTTGCCCGCGGACGCGACAGAGCGCGTCCCTCCACTTTCAGGTTCGCCTTGTGACCATCCGTGGGAAGCCTTTTGCCCCCTCTCCCTTGATGGGAGAGGGCTGGGGTGAGGGTGATAACACACCGATAACATTAGTTAATCTTGTATCGGTTTATCCCCGACCGCCAGCGCCCATAACCTGCTTTTCTCTGCGCCCCCGCGTCTCTGCGCGAGAATACCCGCTTTTCGCTGTTGTCTTTCTCCGTGTGCCCGGTGGTTCAACCGCTAGTACAAAAACCCAAAAAGCCACAACGGAATCCGCCGACCGGCGCTCCTTTCCAAATCGTCCAAAGCCAGATACGCGTCCGAAATCCCCTTGATCTGGGCAAATGTTTTTCCTTTGCCCCCAACCTCGAAAGTCCATTTCTCGTCGACGAGGAAATCGCCTTTTCCAGGGGCAGTCACCTTATGCCGCGTGCAGACAGCACTTAGAAAAAAGGTTTCACGAATATTGCCTGACGCTGCCCTGCCATGTGATAGCGCATACGCCAGGTTGGTGTTGCCAAGGTATACCTTTTCTGGCTTTTCCATTGTTTTCAGACCTTTACCGGATACCGTAAAGGAGCGCAGCAAGCCAGCTTTCTCCATTAGCCGAAGGTAGTTTTTTACCGTGCGTTCATCACCAATTTCGAGCGCCAGCTTTAATCCTCTGAAATCGGGCTTGAATGGCACGGATTGCGCGACCACTGAAAGCAGCTGACCCATTTTCCGTGCGGTGGCTCCCGTAAACGTTGGATTCACGGCCAGAATGTCGCTTTCCAAAACAGTATGTACGTTTTGCTCAAGCAATGCCAGGTAAACCGACTCGTCTTCGCTCTCCATAAAAAAAGGGAAATAACCTACACGCAAATATTCATGAAACAACGGTAGCATTCGGCGCCCGGTGGGTTTTATTGTTTCGAGCGTTTTCTCCACGCAACTTGCAGGGTTGTCCACAATTTCCTGCATCGACAACACGTTGAGTGCCAATCCATATCGCAGTTCAAGATATTCCCTGAACGAGAAGCCATGGGCATGATGGATGTGCGCACGGCGGGACAGGTCATGCCCTCCGCTAAAAATCTCCAAAGCGGAACTGCCCGTGGCCAAGATGGAAATCTCCGGGAAGGTGTCGTAAAGGCTCTTTAGTTCTTTTGACCAACCCTCAACCTTGTGTATTTCGTCAAAGCAGATCCATTCACCGCCCCGTATCGCGAACGATTCTCCAATGTCGTATAAGGACCATCCTTTCAAACTGATGTGATCGGCGGGCACATAGAGAATTTCCTGCTTCAGCAGGTCATCTCCAGCCTTGTCCAGCAGGTACTGAACCATGGCCGTCGTTTTACCTACACCCCGTGGCCCCAGTAGCATGGAAAAACGCGCTTTGAAGGGGGAACCTCGAAATTGAAGCCTCCGATAAGGTCGCTGGTGAATACGCACCTGCGTTTGACTAAGCCGTTGAATCTCTTCGAAATCAATCGCCAATTGATGAACTCCTTGCAAATATATTAGGGTAGCTTTCCTAACTAATCAGAAACTAATTAGTAATACAATCCTATGTTATTTAATATTGTTAGGATTCCGGTCTTTAGCTTAGTGGAATCCTTTAGGTGTATTGGTTTTTCCGTCGCGACAACGACCACAGGCGCGGGCAACGCCTGTCGCCATAATTACCGAACCCCGTTGGGCATAAATCTCCAGCTGGCGTTCTGCCTGTTGCGTAGTGGAGGGGTTCATCCCCTCCTGCAGTTGGAAAAAACGGCGCTTATCGTTCGGGTCCACCGAGGGCGGGCGGGGATAAACCCCGCACCCTACAATGTCTGACAAACCCGTAAAAACCCCTCAGATGTCATCCCGAGCGTTGCGAGGGATCTTAATGTTAATCTAAAAACCCAAAAATTACGATATGTTGGGATTCCCCATCGCGATAGCGACCCATGCACGGCCGCAGGCCGCCACGTTCTTAATGCCCTTTCCAACACGCCTTTCATCAACAATAATCAAAACACCACGCCGGCACGCCGAACGGTTTTGACCTTCTGTCGCGAAGCGACCACATGCACGGCCGCAGGCCGCCATTGTTTCTAACGCGCCGCGAGTCGCCACCTTATACTTTTGAAAAATCTGCGCTTCCCTGGCACCGCCTTGAAGGGTTTTGTTTTTCCCGTCGCGTCAGCGACCACATGCACGGCCGCAGGCCGTGCATATTGGGTTGATTTTACCCCTCAACCCGCATATGGTACGGTTCAACTCCCCGGTTAAACGACGACTTTTGGCCTTTTCATTTGCCCTCGGGCATGGTAGCACTCAGCCATATTCAGATAATGAATGGTCTTACATTGACTAAATTTAATATCAAAACACCTTTATGGATTCGACGTCAGCCGACAAAACGTCGCGCGCTCCTACTTCTCATACCGGCCATCTTGCTTTTGGGTGTTTTTCAAGCAACACCTGCGGCGCTTGCCGCATCGCCGGACAAAATCCTTGTTTTACCGTTCACCATCCACGCTGAAAAAGACATGGCCTTTCTCAACAAAGGGATCGTGTCCATGCTCACCTCACGCCTTTACAAGCCCGGCGAAACCACCACCGAAGCCGTCAACGATCCACCGGCAGCACCGAAAGACATTCAGGCACTGGCCCGCTCACGGGGCGCCAGGTACTACACATCCGGCAGCCTCACGCTCTTTGGCAGCAGCGTGAGCACCGACGCCAAACTCATCGACGCCGACACCGGTAAGGTTGTTACCGCCTTCAACCAGTACGGTGAGCGCGCCGGCGACGTGCTGGCCCACATGGACGCCTTTGCCAGCCAGATTATCGACCAGCTGACGGCCCCGGCCGCCCCAAAAATGCCCCCGCCCGAGGCTGCAGCCCCGCCCACCGCACCGGCCGCCGTGCCATTGGCAGCCGCAACGACAGGCACCATGGCCGGGGCTGCCACCGCCGTGCCACCAGCAAGTCTCCCTGCACCATTGCCGGCAAACCAACCGCCCCCGCCGTCACAACCAGCAGCCGCGGCGGCAACGGCTGTAGGTGCCGGTGCGGTCGCGGAACCAACGGCCATCGACGATTTTGAAAGCCGGGAGTTCGCCGAAGAAATCCGCAGTTTGACGACCGGCGATATCGATGGCGACGGCACAATGGAAATTATTTTTGCCAGCGCCCGAAGCATATCGGCATTTCGCTACGAAGGGGGCAAACTCGTACCTGCCGGTGGGTATCGCACCAGCCGGGAGTTGCCAATTATCACTGTGGATGCCGCTGATTTGAACGGTAATGGCGTGAGCGAGCTGTTTATCACCCGCGTCAATGAGACCCCTCAATCCAGGGACCCCAACGTTCGGCAATGGGGCATCGGTTCTATCGTTCTTGAAAACCAAAATGGTCGACTGACGGAGCTGGCATCGGGGATGAATTATTACTTCCGGGCCATCGATGCACCCAGCGAGGAAAGGATTATTGCGGCGCAAAAACGCGGCGTTGCAGGCACCTTTGGAGAGATTGAAGCCGCAGCCAGCAGAAGCAATACGGGTGGGCTGTTTTTGGGCAACGTGTTTATCCTGAGCCATGTCAACAGTGAATATACCCCGGGCGACACCATACTGTTGCCTACGCAAGCGACCATTTACGATTTTACATTGGGGGACATCCTAAACGACGGCAGCGACATCATCACCACCTTGGCCGGAAAAGGTGATCTCACCCTTCGAGAAATCAACGGAAAGATAAAATGGTCAGGTAAAGACCGCTACGGCGGATCGAGCGTCTTTCTCGAGTTTCCATCTCTTGAAGGCACCAGCCAAATGGATCGATACTACCTCAGACAGCGCCTTCACGTCGTCGACATTGACCAGGACGGCTCGAACGAAGTGGTCCTGGCCAACAATTTCGATGTTTCCCGATCGCTGGCCTCAAGGGTCAGAATATACAAGAACGGCAACATCGTCTGCCTGGCCTGGGGCAAGCGGTCGTTGAGAGAACTGTGGACAACGGAGGAGGCGAGCGGGTTTATCAGCGATCTGGTCATTGCAGATATCGATGCGGATGGTCGTAAGGAATTGATCTATGCTATCGTGGAAAACACAAAAACCAATTTCTCTGAAGGCAAAAGTGTTATCGTTATCCAAAAGCCGCCCTCAGCGGGCGCAGGGCAATAGCTCGCGGCAGCAATACGGTCAGGCATGGGGGACTGCCTGATGTGAAACACATGATAAAACCAGCGGCAACGTCATTCGAAAGGAGGTGATTCGAACCACAAACAGTGTTGGAAATTCTTGTCATACACATCCATTAAGGAGGGAGACAGATGAAAAGAATAACCTTAGTGACCGTGGCGGTGGGGCTCTGCCTGATGATGGCGGCACCGGCCATGGCCCTGGACGTGGAGTTCTCCGGCCAGCACCGGGTCAGAGGATACTACATCGACAAGGAAAACATGGGGAAAACTGCCGGGGGCCTGCCGGAGCAATATGACAGGTCGTACATGGACATGCGCTTCAGGCTCCAGACCATTTTCAAGGTCGATGAAAACATCAGCGTCACCACCCGCTTCGACGCCCTGGACAACAAGAAGTACGGCGACAAGTTCCCAGGGTACCAAGGGGGATACGCCTTAGAAAGCGGCTCGGCTGACCCGGACCCGAGAGATCAGGCCAATGTCGACTTCGACCGGGCCTATGCCACCATCAAGACGCCAGTCGGCGGGTTTCTCTTCGGCCGCATGAAAGACAACGCCTGGGGAACCAGCTTCGGTGACACCGAAGGCGACGGTGACCGCCTCATTTACGTGGCGCCGGTGAAAAACTGGATCTTCGCCGCCGTCTACGAAAAATGGCACGAAGTCGACGGTGACCCAGACAATGTGGGCGCAGGGTTTGCGGCTTACGCGGATCAGTACGGATCCGACCAGGACAACGACAAGTACTACCTGTCGGCCACATATCGATCCGAAGCATTCACCAGCGGTCTGCTGTTTGGATACTACCGCGTCAATAGTTTTCTCGATGTTGGTGCCAAGTCACATGCGAGTGCATTGGACACGGCTTTCATTGCGAATTCCGTCGCTGTTCTCGGTCCTGCCAATGCATTTCCAACACCCAGCGCGTCACTGTACCGGCGGCCGGTAACGGCCGACGCCTACCTGCTGAGCCCCTACATCACCGGCAAGTGGGGGGATCTCGAGGTAAAGGCCGAGGGCACCTTGGCCTTCGGCAAGGCCAAATACGAACCGTATAATCCTGCTGAGTACGCTGCATTGGTCTCCGGAGGGTTGCAAGGGGCTGGAATCCCCGCTGCCGCTGCGGGACCAATCGCAAATGGGGTCGCAAATACCCCAGCCGTTGTGGCTTCAATGGAAAACAACGGCAAGGACAGAGACATCGAGTTGGGCCAGTTCATGGTGGATGCCACCTACCGATTGGGGCCGTTTTCCCTCAACGCCGGCTATGCCTGGCAGTCGGGCGGGTACAAGTACAACAGCCCCAACGACGATAAGATCACCGCTTTCGGCGCCATCGAGGAAAGCGGCGACTGGCACAAGCTGTGGATCCTCAACGGCGGCAACCGGAGAGGGGACGACAACGGCATGTATCAGTCTCTCGGCGGCAACTGGGCGCCAAACGCCGCCACCAGCGAATTGATGGGCAACACCGGCAACTTCCAGGGCGTCTTGAGCATGAACGGCTTCAGCACCTTCTGGGGCGGTGTGGATTACGCCATCATGGAAAACATGACCATCGGCGGCCTGGTGGGTATGTCCAAGGCAGACAAAGTTGCCTCCGGCTGGGACAGTGACCACGGCACCGAGTTCGACATCAACTTCATCTGGGACATTTACGAGAACCTGACCTGGCGGATCACTTACGCCTATCTCAACGCCGGCGATTACTTCAAAGCCGGTGCAACCAACGTTGATTTGAAGGATCCCTACACCTTCTACACCAACATTGCCGTAAACTTCTAATCAGTATTACTAAAGCAAAAAACCTCGGGTCAGGCTATTGACCCGGGGTTTTTTTGTATTGTGCCTCACCCCCACCCGACCTCCCCCATCGAGGGGGAGGAGAAAACCCTCTTGCCCATCGGTAGAAAGGCTGCATCTTTCCCTCTCCCCACCGGGGGAGGGGCACCGTTGCGCTATCTTTTTTCTGTATTTCACCCCCACCCAACCTCCCCCATCAAGGGGGAGGAGAAAAACCCCCTTGCCAATCGGTAGAAAGCCCGTCCTTTTCCCTCTCCCCACCGGGGGAGAGGGTCAGGGTGAGGGGGAGGAGAAAAACCCCCTTGCACCATCGGTAGAAAGGCCGCCTTTTTCCCTCTCCCCACCGGGGGAGAGGGTCAGGGTGAGGGGGAAATCAAATATTCCTGTATAACCTTCAA
>CAYUOU010000111.1:0-9833 GCA_964446485.1 uncultured Desulfobacterales bacterium
ATCTCGAACATTTTACGAAATCGTCCTTTTTGCTACTTTTTACCGTTTCATCAACTTTGACGGGGCCGTGGCCGGCCGCGGTTTGCCAATTCAAGGGTTTTGGTTTAGTCTAGTGCCTATCCATGGGAAGGCTCATACTCCCTCTCCCTTGATGGGAGAGGGCTGGGGTGAGGGTGATAACACGCCGATAAGTATGGATAATCTTATCCCGGCCCGCCCCCTCCCCTATTCCCTCCCCCCCGGGGAGGGGTATTTGTGGATGGAGACTAGTCTAGGTCGCTTCGAGCGGCAGCAGAAAAATGCTTGGGAGAACCAGATGGTAAAGCGTTTATCGCACCGGGGCTGTTTGTTCATCCTCGCCATGATGTGCGCGGCCGCTTTGGTCGGCTGCGGCAAGGACGACGAGTATACGGCGGTGGATTTTTCTCGGCGGGCGGCACAACTTGCGCCGGCCACGCCACCGGCCGTGGACCGGGAGCTGCGCGTCGCCGTCGCGGCCATGATCTCCCCGCGGGAGACTTTCCACTACTACGAGGCGCTGCTCGATTACATCGGCAGGCAGGTCGACCGGAAGATTCTCCTCATTCAGCGCAAAACCTACGGGGAGGTCAACGCGCTGTTTCCCCGAAATCAAATCGACATGGCGTTCGTGTGCACCGGACCGTATGCCACGAGCCGTAAGGCGTTTGCCTTTGAAGCCATCGCGACGCCGGTCATCCGCGGAAAGCCCTATTATCAGTCCTACCTGATCGTCCGAAAAGACAGCCCCTTTCAAGACCTTGCCAGCCTGCACGGACGGTCCTTCGCCTTCACCGATCCGGATTCCAACACCGGCGCCCTGGTCCCCCGCTACTGGCTTCATGAAATCGGGGAAACACCGGCGACCTTTTTCAACAGCACGGTCTTTACCTACAGCCATGACAATTCCATCATGGCCGTCGCCAAGGGGCTGGTGGACGCCGCCGCCGTGGACGGTCACAAATGGGAATATTTCCAAAAACGCTCGGACGACTATTCCTCCCAGACGCGCGTCATCCTGAAATCGGAGCCCTTCGGCAGCCCCCCGCTGGTCGTGGCCGCCGCCATGGATGATGCCCTTAAACACCGGATCCGGGAAACCGTTTTGGGCATGCACCAGACAGAAACCGGCAAAACCATCCTGGCGGGGCTCATGATCGATCGGTTCGTGCGGCCCGACCCTGCCTGGTATGAATCGGTGCGCCTCATGGCCGCCGCCGTGAACGCGGAGAAGGGATAGCCCTTTGCGTTTTCGAAGCCTCAAGTCGGCCCTGCTCTTTTCCGTCGCCGGTGTGATCGTCTGCACGGGCCTGTTGATCTGCATGGTGCTGATCCACCGTTTTGCCGATCGATTGATGGATACCGTCCAGGTCCGGGCTGAAGCCATCGCAAAAAAACTCGCGCTCGATCTGACCGATCCCATTCTCATCAACGATGTGGTGGCCATCCAGAAAACCATGGAGGCGCTGATGGCCAGTGACGCCGACGTCGCCTACATCATCATCACCCAACATGGCGGCGTGCTGGCCCATACATTTAAAAACGGCGTTCCCACCGGGCTTGTCGAAGCCAACCGCGGCTCAGCCGGAAAAGACGGTCACCTTCTCAAAATCATCTCCGAAACCGGGGATCGGTACATCGACATTGCGCTGCCCATCTTCGAGGGACGGGCCGGGGCGCTGCGCATCGGCCTGTCGGAAGCCCCCTACCGTCGGCAGGTGACCGCCTTGTGGGGCCAGATGAGCCTGCTGGCCCTGGCGATCCTCTGCGCAGCACTGGTGGTGACGCGCCTTCTCATTCAGCGTCTGCTAACGCCGCTCACCCGGCTCCAGCAGGCCGCGGCTGAAATTGATGAAACCCGGGTGGACATCCGGATCGATGTGAAGGGAAGGGAGGAAGTCGCCCGGCTCAGCGACGCGTTCAATGGCATGCTCGATCGCCTGCAGGGAGCGCTCAATCGACTGAGACAGTCTAACACACAACTGGAAGCCCGAAACCGGGCGCTCGACCGGGCGCACAACCAGCTTCAGGCCTCCCTCACCATGAGCCAGCAAATCGCTGCCTTATCGCGCCTCCAGGACATCGGCACCCACGTGATCCGCACCCTCCGGACCGTCGTGCAATGCCGGAACATGGCCATCGGTATCGTGGATGAAGAACGCGGGGCGCTGCTGGTCATCTCTGAAAACCAGCCCGCCCCGGTATATCATGACCTGACGGAGGGATTTTTGACACGACTGAACGACATCGACGCGTTCGGGTTCCTTACAGACAGTGACAGGGGCCGCCTGCCTGTCCCCGCATCATTGAAATCGGCCCTGAATATCGCCGTCTTTCCCTTCCGCGTTGAATCCCGCCCCCTTGGCGCACTGATGGTGGGATGTACCGGCGAGTGCCAGTGCATCCAGACCGAACTCAAAGTCGTCGGCCTGCTGCTGAATCAGACCGCCGGTGCGCTCAACCGGGCGCTGATCGGCGAGAGGGAAACCTGCACACTCAGGACCCGGGTGGAAGCCACCAACGCCTATGGTGACATCGTCGGCAAGAACCCGAAAATGCAGATCGTCTACCAGCTCATCGAGGATGTGGCGCCTACCGACGCCACCGTCCTGATCCTGGGGGAAAGCGGCACCGGAAAAGAGCTGGTGGCCAAAGCCATCCATCAGGCCAGCGAGCGGCGGAACCACCCATTCGTAGTGATAAATTGCTCCGCCTACCCTTCCACGCTGCTGGAAAGCGAACTCTTCGGGCATGAAAAAGGCGCTTTCACCGGCGCCACGCGGCGAAAAATCGGCCGATTCGAGCTGGCCCATGGCGGCACGGTGTTTCTGGATGAAATCGGGGATATCACGCCGACCGCCCAGATAAAGCTGCTGCGGGTGTTGCAAAACCACACGATCGAGCGCGTTGGCGGCGAGAAACCGATCAGCGTCGATGTCCGCATCCTCGCAGCCACGAACCGGAATATCGAGGATACGGTCAAAGCCGGCCGCTTTCGCGAAGACCTCTTTTACCGGCTCAACGTCATCCCCATCCGGCTGCCGCCCCTGAATCAGCGCAGTAACGACATCCCCCTGCTGGCCCAGCACTTTCTGAAACGGTTCTCCTCTGAACTGAAAAAGCCGCTGACGGGGATCGAGGAAGAAACCCTACGCCGGCTGCTCGAGCACCCATGGCCGGGCAACGTCCGGGAATTGGAAAACACCATCGAACATGCCGTGGTGCTGGCCAAATCCGCCCATATCCAACCCATCGATCTGCCGACCGCCATTCGCGACCGGCGTCGATCCGAGACCGGAACGGCACCCTCGCCGGGGGTATCCGCCATCACCCAAAACGAGGTGCAACTGATCCGTGATGCCCTCACCGAGTGCGGTGGCAACAAAACCGCCGCGGCCGCCCGGCTCGGCATCAGCCGGAGCACGTTGTACGAAAAGTTGAAAAAATACCGCATCGAACGGCGTGCCACGTTGCATTGATACCACCACGCCGGCGGGAAACCGCCGTCCCCCGGCATCCCTCGATCAACCCACCGCAGACCCGATTTCAAAACTTCGATACAACCGTTCAGGCGCCCGGATGCGCCCGTTTTCTCCCATCAATCCCGCCGCGACGCTCCTGCGTCTCGGCGCACTGCGGCCATCGGCAACGGCTGTATATCCCTCACCGAAAACTGTCGATCTGGCGGCGAATGGCCACTGTCCTGTATCTGGCAACATGCTGTAATACATAGAATTGCTTGACACGGCCGGACAATGGTGTCCGAAATCCGGACAGTTTTCACCGTGATAAGACTGCATCGAGGTTCCTTAGTATAACACGTCCAGTCATTTTCACACACAACGCGATATCACAATTTATATAATAGTTATCAATAGGTTATATATATTTAACAGCGATCTAGTCGTAAATTGCCGACCGGATCACATCGGCGCGGCACGCTTTTTGTTAGGAGCTTTACCTGATCAGATCGTAAACAGTATCCGGACCCTCCTTCATCCCGAAAACGAAAAGACGCGGTAGCCGCCATTGCCTAAACCAGAACACATTCTCATCGCGAATGCCGACCCGGTTGAATCGGCGCAGCTGTCGGGCATACTTGCCGATACCGGGTACACCATCCAGACTTGCCCTTCGCTTGCCGTCGTAACCAGCGCGTTGGGCCGTGGCTCCTGCCTTGCCGTCCTGCTGGATCTTGACACCATCAGTCTCGACAACCGGGCCATCCGCACCCTGACGGTTTCCAACCCCCAGGTGGGCTTTCTATGCATCTCCAGCCGGCGATTTCACCCTGAACTGAAGGAAGCGCTGAGCTGCCATATCTTTGCCTGCCTGAACAAGCCCGTCGATCCAGACGAGTTGACCTACTGGATCCGTTGTATCGAAGAATCGGAAGGCGGCTGCCGGGACGGGCCCGGGGCGGGATCCTGATGCATCGAACCACCGTTGCAATAACGGAAAAAACGATAAACAACCGAAAACCGGAGGTAAAATGACAACACCATCAGAGCGAAAGACCATGATCGGCGATTTCCTCGGCAACGTGAAGCTCTCGCGTCGCGGATTCGTCAAGACGGCGGCGACCACCGGGGCTGCCGTGGCGCTGGGCACCGGATTCAAGCCTGAGCTGAAAGCGCTGACGGCATCGTCCACCGGTAGCGTCGGCGCGAAAGGCGCATGGCTGCCGGCCACCTGCCAGGGATGCACCTCATGGTGTTCCAAGCAGGTTTATGTCATCGACGGCAGGGCGGTCAAAGTCAGGGGAAACCCTCATTCAAAGGTCAATGTCGGTGCCAGCTGCCCCCGGCCGCACTTGGCGATTCAGCAGGTCTACGACCCGGACCGCATCCGTACCCCCTTGAAGCGGACCAATCCCAATAAGGGGCGAAACGAAGACCCCCGGTTCGTTCCAATTTCATGGGATGAAGCGCTCAACACCATCGCCGACAGGATCATGGAACTGCGCAACAACAACGAGACCCACAAATATATGCTCATGCGCGGGCGCTACACCTACATGCGCGATATCCTCTACGACCGGATGACCAAAATCATCGGATCGCCCAACAACATCTCTCACAGCGCCATCTGTGCCGAGGCGGAGAAGTTCGGACCCTATTTTACTGAAGGGTTATGGGACTATCGACAATACGATGTGGAAAATGCCCGCTACATTTTGATTTGGGGCGCCGACCCGCTGGCCGCCAACCGCCAGGTCTCCTACTATTCCAGCGCCTGGGGCACGGTCATCGACCGTGCCCACGTAGCCGTCGTCGAACCCCGGCTGTCGGCTACCGGGGCCAAGGCCGATGTCTGGCTGCCGATCAAACCGGGTCACGACGGGGCCCTGGCCGCGGCCATCGCCCATGTGATCCTTACCGAGGGTCTCTGGTACCGCGAATTTGTCGGCGATTTCACGGATGGCGAAAACCGCTTCAAGACCGGTCAGGCTGTGCTCGAGGAGGATTTTGAGCAAAAATACACCCACGGCCTGGTGAAATGGTGGAACCTGGAACTCAAAGACAAAACACCTGAGTGGGCGGCTGCCCGGACCGGTCTGCCTGCCGACCAGATCCGCCAAGTTGCCTTGGATTACGGGCGCGCAGCGCCCCACGCCATCTCCTGGGTTGGCGGCGGCCCGGTGATGCAGGTACGCGGCGGCTACGCCAGCATGATCTGCCACGCCTTAAACGGCCTGGTTGGTTCGGTGGACAATGTCGGCGGCACTCTGGCGCCCAACAAAGAATACACATCAAAATTTCCCAAGCCCGATGATTTTTTGGACGACATCGCCAAGGCCGGCAAGAAACACGGCAAGATCGACCACCGCGGGCGGCTGGAATTCCCCGCGCTCAACAAAGGTAAATCCGGCGGCGGCGTGGTGACCAACAACGCAGCGGACGGCATCCTCAACGACGATCCCAACGAGATCAAGGTTGCCATCGGGTACATGAACAATTTTTCTTTTTCCGCAGGCCAACCGGAGCGCTGGGAGCGGGCCTTGTCAAAGATCCCGTTCGTGGTCCACTTAACCACCAACGCCTCTGAGTTTTCCTGGTTTTCTGACATTCTGCTGCCCAACACCCACCATCTTTTCGAAAAATGGGGCTATGTCAAGGTGCACGGCAATGGCTACCGACATGTCACCCTGATGCAGCCAATCATCAAAAGAGTCGGTGATTACAAAACGGATGAGTCTGAATTTACCTGGCTGATCGCCGAAAAACTGGCCGAGCGCGGATTTGACAACTTGCTGCGCCACTACAAAACCTACCGGGATCCAGAAACCGGCAAGGAGCCGACCAACGAAAATGAATTCGCACTCTTTGCTTTGAAAATCGCCACCCGGAACCTGTGGGATCCCGCCAAGTACAAGGGCGGCGACAAATTCAACGGCTGGGAAGAATTTCGCAAAATCGGCGTCTGGAACTCCGCCCCTTACCCCTTCCGCGCGCGCTGGGGCAAGATGAAGACCAAGACGGGCATGTTCGAATTCTACAGCGAAACCTTGAAGGAGGCGCTGGAGAAACACGCCGAAAAGCACAACACCAGCGTCGACCACGTCATGGAGGTCTGCGATTACCAGGCCAGGGGGGCGCAAGCCTTCATCCCTCACTATGAAGAACCCTGGACATCCGGTGAGCCCGACACCTATCCGCTGCTGTTCGTGGATCACAAATCGCGGCTCAACCGCGAGGGCCGCTCGGCCAACTGTCCCTGGTACTATGATTTCAAGGATCTGGACCCGGGCGACGAAGCCTGGGAAGACGTGGCGAAGATCAACCCGATGGATGGGAAGAAGTTCGGCATCAAAAATGGTGACCCCATTCGTCTGACGTCACCGACCGGCAGCATCGAATGTACGGCCAAGCTGTGGGAAGGCGTACAGCCGGGGACCGTTGCAAAGTGCTACGGCCAGGGCCACTGGGCCTATGGGCGGCTCGCCGCCAAGGTCTTCGGCAAAGTCCCCCGGGGCGGGAACAACAACGACCTGATCCCCGCGGTCTATGATCGGCTCAGCGGCAGCACCGTGCGCCACGCCGGAACCCGTGTCAAAATCGAGAAGATCTAGGAGGAAATCCAATGCCCAGATATGCCATGGTCATCGACCTGCAGCGATGCGTCGGATGCGGCGCCTGTAGCATCGCCTGCCGCAGCGAAAACAATGTGCCGGAGGGGATCTTTTGGTCCAACAAAATCACCGAAACATCGGGAACGTTTCCCAATGTCCGCTACCATTACATCCCCACCTTGTGCAACCACTGTGAAAATGCCCCCTGCGTCCGGGGCTGCCCGACCCGGGCCATGCACAAGCTGGACAACGGCATCACCATGCACGACCCGAAAAAATGCATCGGCTGCAAGTACTGCGAATTCAACTGCCCCTACGGGGTGATTTATTTCAATTGGCGCCTGCCGCATCCTTACTGGCGACAGGAAAACGCGTTGATCGAAGGGGGAACATATTCCCCGGCCGAAATGGCCCGCGAGGCCGGTGGTAAAGTGATCCCCAACTACAACCCGGAGCGAGATGACACACTGGCCGGTATCCGACCCAAAGGCGTGGTGGAAAAATGCACCTTCTGCGATCATCGCATTAAGAGAGGGCTGCTGCCCCGCTGTGTGGAAGCCTGCCCGGCGGATGCGCGGGTGTTCGGCGATATCTCGGATCCCAGCAGTGAAGTCAGTAAACTGCTGGGCAAGTTCCGCCCTTTCCGGCTGCGGGAACAGCTGGGAACCGACCCGCATGTCTTTTATATCCGTGATTTCAACCCGGCCCACTACCAGCCGACCAAAGGAGGTGTGTAATGAGGCAAAACACGGGTTCATATGTAGCATGGCTGGGCTTGATCGGTGTTGCGATAGCGGCCGGGCTCTATGCCGCATTTCGACTGTTGACCGAAGGCCATTATCTCTTTAACGCCAACGACGTGCTGATGTGGTCGCTTCCACTGGGGGTGTACATCTATCTGGCCCTGACCAGCACCGGACTGACACTGCTGGCCTCACTGCCGCTGGTGTTCGGCGTCAAGAAGTTCGAGCCTGTCGCCAAACGGCTGGTGTTTCTGGCCATCGCCACCCTGGCCGGTGGATTCGCCTCGATCGGGTTGGAACTGGGAAACATCTTCCACATGATCTACATCATGCTCTCCCCCAATCTGAGTTCCCCCATCTGGTGGATGGGGTTCATTTACAGTGTCGAACTCGGCGTGCTGGCCATCAAGTTTTGGCGGCTGCACGTCGGTGATTGGCACAGCCCGTTTAGCAAAATCCTGGGGCAGATTTCATTTGTCGCCGCCATTGTCGCCCCGCTGATGATCGGGTCCGTGTTCGGCCTGACCGAATCGCGGGTCACCTATTTCGGTCCGGTGATGTCCATCTATTGTCTGATGATGGCGATTTTAAGCGGCACGGCCATGAGTCTTTTCTACAATCTCGTGCTTGCCGGCATCGGCGGCAACGGAATGCCGGAACCCATTGCCGCCATCCAGGAGGATATCGCCAGAATCTTCACCTGGGTGCTGAGCATCGTGATCGTCTTCACGCTGGTCAAGGTGGCCATCGAATCGGCCACGGTCGTTCCGGATTTTTTGAACTACCGCCAGTATGCCCAGGCCTTCGGCGGCATCGGCAAGCTCAACACGGAAGTCATACTCGGACTGATGCTGCCCTTCCTGCTGATGGCGATCCCGTCGATCCGCGCGATCCGCGCCGCCCGTATGCTGGCCTCCGGCCTGGTCCTGATCGGCACCCTGGCCATGCACATGGAAATTCTGCTGGCCGGCCAAAGCCGGCCCATCGGCCCCAAAGCCGAACAGTACCCGGATTACATCCACTATTTTCCCAGTGCCTATGAGTGGCTGGTGATGGTGCTGGCCGTTGCCGTGGCCCTGCTCCTCTACACGTTGGGTGAACGCTATCTCAAACTCGAGGCAGCCCCTGAAAATTTTGAGGCGGCCCACGAACACTGATCGGCTGAATGCCCGATCGCCGGATGCCTGTCTGACGGCGATCGGGATCCCATTGCGCAAGTCATCTTTAATCGCAGTATTCGGGAGATGCGACTACGATGCAAACCAAAGAAGTGCTGATCCAACAAGAACGCGCCAGATCCGCCGCCTATGCGCGTCTGGCGGATGCTTTCCGGCAGCCGGGCCCGGATCTGCCCAAGGCGCTCGATGAACTTGAAGCGGCCCTCGGCCGCATGGGCTCCGATGCGTTCGAAACCGCCGCCAACCTCAAAGCGCATTGTTTCGACCATTCCGAGCCGTGCTCGCTGGAAGTCGATTACGCCGGACTGTTTGTGGGGCCGTTTATCGTCGCCGCCCCACCTTACGGCTCGGTCTACCTGGAAGACAAACGCCAGTTGATGGGCGATTCCACCATCGACGTGCGGCGGCATTACCTCAGCCTTGGCCTCGACCTGTCGCCGGACTTCAAAGAGGCGCCGGATCACATCTGTGCCGAACTGGAGTTCATGCACGTGCTTGTCATCCAGGGCCTGGAAGCCATCGATGCCGGTGATTCCGACCCGCTGGTGGAAACCGTCAGCCATCAGAGGGTGTTTCTGGAAAACCACCTTGCTGCGTGGATACCGGCTTTCACGGCGAAAATCATCGAGCATGCGCGCACGGACTATTACCGGCTCCTGGCAGCGGTAACGCGCCGGTTTATTGCCGAGGAGACGGCTGTCGTCACCGGTCTGTCCTTGCCTCAGCCGCAAACGGCCGAGGCACAAGGGTGATGAAACGGTAAAAACTAGCAAAAAGGACGATTTCGTAAAATGTTCGAGATACGGCGTGCGAATCCTGAGG
>CAYUOU010000112.1:0-1813 GCA_964446485.1 uncultured Desulfobacterales bacterium
GTTATTCGGGATGACAGCTGATGGTTATTCAGGATGACATCTGATGGTTATTCGGGATGATATCTGATGGTTATCCGGGACGTCTCAAGTTTGGACACCCTGTAAAAACCCCGCAGATGTCATCCCGAGCGTAGCGAGGGATCTGTGTTTTAACCATAATATCTATAGATAACAGAATGTTGAGATTCCTCGTCGCGAGCTCCTCGGAATGACAAATTGGAGAATTTTGACGTTTTTCGGCATTATCAAGTTTCAATACTTGAAACCAACAATAGAATAGTATAAAAGTAGATTAGAAGAATATATCCAGGAAGGTTCGTATGACACGAATGATCGCTGTTTCCATGGCCAAAGGCGGTGTCGGGAAAACCACCACGTCAGTCAATCTGGCCCATGGCCTGGCCGCCTCGGGACGCCGTGTGCTGCTGGTTGACTGCGACACCCAGAACCAGGTCGGCCTGTTCCTGGGCGTCAAGCCCACCCACGGCCTTTATGAATTCATCACCGGTAAAGATGAGCGGGGGCAACCCGTGGCACGGATGGATGCCCTGTTCGCGGCCAGACCCAATCTTTGGATCCTTTCGGGTGGCATTAAACTGGTGGAACTCAAGAACTGGCTGGGCGAGCAGCCCCGGGAGCAACGTCAGACCGTTCTCAAAAACGCGTTTGTCACAAAAAAAGGTGCTTTGGACTATCTCATTTTCGATTGCGCGCCCGGTTGGGATGTACTGAGCGTGAACATCCTCGTGGCCGCGCGGGAGGTCATCTGCCCGGTCGCCCTGCAGGCCCCGGCATTTGAAGGGCTGAAAACCTTTTTCAGCTATCTTTTATCCGCACAGAAACTCAATGACGGGCTTCAACTGCGGTATGTGCTGCCAACCATGTTCGACCGGCGCACGCGGCAAAGCCATCTTCTGCTCAAACAGCTTCACCGACTGTTCAGGAAACAATACTGCGATCCGATCCCCCACAATGTGCGCCTGTCGGAAGCCGCCGGCCTTGGAAAAACCATTTTCGAACACGCGCCGGACTCCCCGGGTGCGGCAGGCTACAAAAAAATGCTTAGGAGGGTGATCCATGACCAAGCAACAGAACCCTGACGCGCCGGAATTCTTTGAATCCACGCCGGTCGACCCGGTGACATCGGCATCAAAGGCCGGCGACCGCGGTTCGCCGGGGCGCCCGCCGTCACCGGTACCCAAAAAAAAGGCCGGGTTCTACCTGTCCCAAGAAGTCATCGACCGGTTCGATCGGAACTTTTATACCCTCAAGCTCGCCGGACAGGCCGTCGAAAACAAATCCGTCCTTCTGGAAGCCGCCCTGACATATGCGCTGGACGATCTGGAGGCGGGTGAAGACAGCGTCATTCTTGCACGGCTGGCTGGGCGGTAAAGCACTCCGGCTTTTGCAACGTTGGGGTAAACCGGGTATCGCGCGGAGAAGGTGGGGCGCAGAGAAAACCAGGATATGGGTACGGCCTTATCAAAGTTCAAAGTTCGCACGAAGCGCCCGATACCCGGCGGACGCGACGGAGCGCATCCCTCCACTTCGATGTCTAACTTGGCGCGAGATGTGGTGTTGCTATTGCCCCGCGGACGCGACGGAGCGCATCCCTCCACTTTCAGGTTTGCTCGCTGTTGGCTGTTGCGTTCCGCGCGAAGCGCCCACATCCCGCTGTTGCTTTTCCCCGCGTCTTTGCGCCTCTGCGCGATGGGTTGCGCTGCGCTCCACCCATCCTACGCTCTGCTGCTCCCGGTTGCCGAACATCCGGCCTGCGTAGGGGCGGGGTTTATCCCCGCCCGCAAAATCTCCC
>CAYUOU010000112.1:1913-9608 GCA_964446485.1 uncultured Desulfobacterales bacterium
CCCCGGTCGCCGAACATCCGGCCTGCGTAGGGGCGGGGTTTATCCCCGCCCGCAAGACCCGCGAAAAACTGGCGCGTCCTCCGTTTTTCAGGAAGGGGATGGAATCGGGTAGAGGATGAAGCCCGCCCCTACAGCGAGCCGGGGAGAGGAGGCGCCCCCGTCCCCCACGCGGCTTTGATGGTTTACAGGCGCACCCTGCATGGTATAACCCCCACATCATACCAATACCATCCTCAAAAAAGGAGTTGTGAGACAAATGAAAGGCATCATTCTCGCCGGGGGCTCCGGCACCCGGCTGTATCCCATCACCCGGGTGGTGAGTAAGCAACTGCTGCCCGTCTATGACAAACCCATGATTTACCACCCCCTGTCCGTCCTCATGCAGGCAGAGATCAGAGATGTGCTCATCATTTCCACCCCCCATGACCTGCCCCTTTTCGAAAAACTCCTGGGCGACGGCAGCCAGTGGGGCATGAATTTTCACTATGCCGAGCAGCCCCGCCCCGAAGGGCTGGCCCAGGCGTTCATTATCGGCAAATCATTCATCGGTGATGACAATGTCTGCCTGGTTCTCGGAGACAACATTTTTTATGGCCACGGGCTGCCGGAGAAGCTCATGCACGCCAAAAACCGCGAGGCCGGCGCCACCGTGTTCGGCTACTGGGTGAAAGATCCTCAGCGATACGGCGTTGTGGGATTTGACGACACCGGCCGGGCGGTGAGCATCGAGGAAAAGCCACAAAAGCCGAAATCCAACTATGCCGTCACCGGCCTTTATTTCTTCGACAACCAGGTGGTGGACATCGCCGCCAACCTGAAACCCTCTCCTCGGGGCGAACTCGAAATCACCGACGTCAATCTTGCGTACCTCAACCGCGGCCAGCTCCAGGTGGAACTCCTGGGCCGGGGAATCGCCTGGCTGGACACGGGCACCCACGAGAGCCTCATGCAGGCCGCCAGCTTCATCGAGGTCCTTCAAAACCGACAAGGGCTGAAAGTCTCCTGTGTGGAAGAAATCGCCTTTCGAAAAGGCTATATTTCCGCCAATCAACTTCGCCGGCTCGCCGAACCCATGAAGCAGAACAGCTACGGGCAATACCTTCTCGACCTGTTGGACTATGAAACCAGCTGATCATGACCGCTACATAAAAAGCCCGATATCTGATACCGTTCCAATGGGTTGAGATTCCTCGTCCCTAGTTCCTCGGAATGACAAATATGGGCAAAAAGACTTTATACGGAAACATCAATGATGAATGTTACCACCACAGACATTGAAGGCGTGCTCGTCGTCACCCCAAGGATTTTCCCCGACAATCGCGGGCGATTTCTTGAAACGTTCCAGGAGGCACGATACGCGGACGCCGGCATCCCCGGGCCGTTTGTCCAGGACAACATGTCCCATTCACTGCGCGGCACGCTCAGGGGGCTCCACTTCCAGATCCAGCACCCCCAGTCCAAGCTCGTTTACGTGATGGCAGGCGAAATCTACGATGTCGCCGTCGATCTCCGTCCTGGCTCCCCCACCTATAGGAAGTATTTCGGCACCCACCTGTCCAGCCGTGACCACTGTCAACTCTATATTCCGGAGGGCTTTGCCCACGGGTTCTGCGTGCTGAGTGAAGAAGCCTTGTTTGCATACAAATGCGGGGATTATTACTCCCCCAATGACGAAGGCGGGGTGTTGTGGTCGGATCCGGAGATCGGCATCCAGTGGCCGGTCAAAGACCCCATCATCTCGGAAAAGGATGCGGCGCTGCCGCTGCTCAACGATCTGTCGCCGGAGCAACTGCCGCAGGCGATAAAGCGTTTGCAGTAGTAGGGATGGGCAGGGTAAAAAGCCCAAAATACCGAACAGCGATTCTCGCGCGGAGACGCAGGGACGCGGAGAAAAGCAACATAAACACCGAAGTGGAGGGACGCGCTCCGTCGCGTCCGCAAAGCACCGCAAAGGGCAACAGCGATTCTCGCGCGGAGACGCAGGGACGCAGAGAAAAGCAACAGCAGGATGTGGGCGCTTCGCGCGGAAAAGCAACTGCTATTTGGCCACGGACACACGCGGACGGACGCCGACAAAAACAGCGGGCTAACCACGGGGTCACGGAGAGCACGGAGAACGGCGTGTGGGGGGGCGCTTCGCGCGAACGGCAACAGCAAAAATCTTGTCTCGCGCGGAGACGCAGAGAAAAGCAATGGTTAGGCGCCTCACGCAACCTTGAACCTTGAACCTGGAACTTTGAACGCGGCGAAGCCGCCAGCAACGGCTGCTCTGAACCACGAAGGGCACGAAGATGAGAGACTGCATCGCAGCAGAATGTAGGGGAGGGGTTTATCCCCTCCCGCCGTCAAGACCGGGCAAATTTCTCGATGTAGGGGAGGGGTTTATCCCCTCCCGGGGTTCATCCTTTTTTTGAAAAACGCAGGACGCGCCAGTTTTTCGCGGGTCCTGCGGGCGGAGATAAACCCCGCCCCTACGACGGCCGGATATTCGGCAGCCGGAAAGATTTTGCGGGCGGGGATAAACCCTGCCCCTACGACGGCCGGATATTCGGCAGCCGGGAAGATTTTGCGGGCGGGGATAAACCCCGCCCCTACGAAGGCCGGATGTTCGGCGACCGGGAGCAGCAGAGCGTAGGATGGGTGGCGCGCAGCGCAACCCATCAAGCAGAAAGAAGCAGATAGCAGAGCGTAGGATGGGTGGAGCGCAGCGCAACCCATCGAGCAGAAAGAAGCAGACGACAGACAACACACCGAGGTCGCTCACCTAGAACCTCGAACCCAATGGTTCAAACGCTTTTGCCCTGGAGAATCATATGACATTGCTACTCACCGGCGCCTACGGGCAGTTGGGAAAAGAAATCATTCGTCAGGCCCCCGAAAGCGGCGTCACCGTGGTGGCCACCGACATCGACACCGTGGACATCACCGACAGCAGAAAGAAGCAGACGACAGACAACACACCGAGGTCGCTCACCTGGAACCTCGAACTCAGTGGTCAACCGCTTTTGCCCTGGAGAATCATATGACATTGCTACTCACCGGCGCCTACGGGCAGTTGGGAAAAGAAATCATTCGTCAGGCCCCCGAAAGCGGCGTCACCGTGGTGGCCACCGACATCGACACCGTGGACATCACCGACAGCGACGCCGTCGGGGCCCTCATGGACCGGCACCGGCCCGGCATTTGTGTCAATGCCGCCGCGTATACCCAGGTGGACCGTGCCGAGACTGAAGCGGCAGCGGCTTTTGCCGTCAACCGCGACGGCCCTCTGATCCTGGCGCGGCACTGCCATCGCCTGGGCATCCCTCTGATCCACGTCTCCACGGATTTCGTCTTTGACGGAACGATGGGGCGGCCCTACAAGGAAACGGATGCACCCTGCCCCATCAGTGTTTACGCCGGCAGCAAGGCCGCCGGGGATGCCGCCGTCGCGGAAAACATGGAACAGCACATCATTTTGCGCACTGCATGGCTGTACGGTGTCGACGGCCCCAGCTTCGTCCACACCATGCTGCGCCTGTCGAAAGAAAAAGAGCGCCTCGCCGTGGTCGACGACCAGGTGGGCGCTCCCACCACGGCGGAGAACCTCGCCCGCGCCGCGCTCATCATCGCCGAGCGGCACTTCACGGGCAGCGGCCCCATGACCTGGGGTATTTTCAACTTCACCGACAGCGGTGCCGCATCCTGGTGTGCGTTCGCACGAACCATCCTGTCCGAAGGCGAAGCGGTCGGGCTAGGGCGAAATATTCCGGTCGATCCCATCTCCACCGAGGACTTCGGCGCTCCGGCAAAACGCCCCGCCTTTTCCGTGCTGGACTGCCACCGCATTTCGGAGGCCTACGGCATCGGCCAGGAGCCCTGGGAAAAGGCCCTGTCCCGCACGCTCTCCCGCATGGCCGCCGCCGGCGAAGACGCTTCATGAGCGCTGTCGAATCTTCAACGGACAATATTGTCGAACTCCTTGCACCGGCTGGCAATTTCGAAAAACTCTCGGTGGCCATCCACTACGGTGCCGACGCGGTATATCTGGCGGGGCGGGACTTCAATCTGCGCAATTACTCCGATAATTTTTCCATTGATGAACTGGACCGTGCCATTCAGTTTGGCCACGCAAAGGGTATCCGTCTCTACGTGGCGGTGAACACCTTTCCCCGTGACGCCGAAATGCCGTCTCTGAGGGCCTTTCTCTCCGCGCTGGGGGACATGAAACCCGATGCCGTAATCATCGCCGACCCCGGGGTGTTGCTCACGGCCCGGGAAGTCATCCCTCACCTGCCGGTTCACATCAGCACCCAGGCCAACACCACCCACGCCGCCGCCGCCGCATTCTGGCACCGCTTCGGGGCAAGCCGGGTCAACGCGGCGCGCGAACTGAGCCTGAAAGAACTGCGCACCCTGGTATCGGCATCTCCTGCGGAAGTGGAAGCATTTGTCCATGGGGCGATGTGCATCTCTTACAGCGGGCGCTGCCTTTTGAGCAGTTTCATGGCACACCGGGACGGCAACCGGGGGCGGTGTGCGCAGCCATGCCGATGGGAGTACGCCCTGGTGGAAGAAACCCGCCCCGGCCAGTACATGCCGGTGACCCAGGACGCCCGCGGCACCTACATTTTCAATTCCCGGGACCTGTGCATGATCGACCACCTGCCGGCGCTCATCGCCACCGGCGCCAAGGCCCTCAAGATCGAGGGCCGCATGAAGGGGATCCACTATCTGGCCACCGTGGTCAAGACCTATCGGGAAGCACTCGACGCCGCCACGGCGCACCCCGGCGACTATCGCTGCCTGCCACAGTGGGAGCAGGAATTGGGGCGCATCAATACGCGTGGCTACTGCACGGGGTTCTATTTAGGGCCGCCGGAGATCGCACCGACTGTGGGTAACGCGGCTGCAGCCGGGGATGGATTTCGGTTTGCCGGAACGGTGATGGGAGCCCCGGCAACCGGCCGGGTGCGCGTGGCGGTAAGAAACCGGATTCGGGTGGGCGATCGAATGGAGATCCTTCGCCCCCGGGGCCGGACCCAATCCGAGGTCATCGAGCAGATGTACGAGGAGAACGGATCGCCCATCGCCTGCGCCCAGGCGGGGATGACCATCGATATCCGGACACCGTCGATTGCCGCAAAAATGGACCTTATTCGGGTGTGCGGGTCTCCAGCAGCGACAGCGCCCGCTTGAAAACAGCGGTGGTCTCTCCAGTGATCCGCGCGGCTTTTTCCAATTCAGCGGCCACATCGGTGCGCCCGGCATCGGCCGCCTTTTGGGCCCAGTCGCGATAGTTGGCCACGTGATCGTCATTGTGGCGGACCCAGTGCGCCACCAGTTTGATCATTTTCTGGTCCAATGTTAACGTTTCGCCCGAATCGTGGTGGTGATGATGGTGACCATGGTCATGGTCGTGATCGTGGTGTGTCATTGGGATCCCCTTAAATTGGCGGAGCCGTAAAAGTATCTTACGGTAATGCAGAATGCTCCAGTCAGTCTTCTGGCAATTGGATATTGGAAGATGCCGGGTCGATCAGGAACTGCCACCTAATCATCACCGGCACCATTCGTCAACTGCGCACCACCCCTCGCTCCCCCAACAATGACCCGTAAAGCGCCCCACAGCACCAGCGGCGGACGCAGCGGCCAGTGGCTCTGGGTCACTGTCATCGTAGCCGCCGTGGTGGCGGGCATCGCGGCGGGTGCCAGCGTGGCGCTTTTCAGCGACCTTCCTCAGATCCGGGGGCTGGAGCACTTCGCCCCCTACGCCACCACCCGCATCTACAGCGCCGACGGCCGCCTGCTCACCGAACTCTTCGCCGAACACCGCCAACCCGTCGCCTTTGAAGCCATCCCGCCGGATCTCATCACCGCGCTCCTGGCAACCGAAGACCGGCAGTTTTACCAGCACAGCGGCGTTGACCTCAAGGGCATTGCCCGTGCCGTCGTAAAAGACGTGATAGCCGGAGAATTCGTCGAAGGGGCCAGCACCATTACCCAGCAGCTGTCCAAAACCTTGTTTTTGACGCCCCAGAAGAACCTGATGCGAAAACTCAAGGAGGCCGTACTGTCGATCCAGATCGAACGGCGCTATACCAAAAAGGAAATACTCACCCTCTACCTCAACCAGGTGTACTTCGGCTCGGGTGCGTACGGCATTGCCGCGGCGGCAGCAACATTCTTCGGGAAACCCGTCAGCGCGCTGACGCTCTCTGAATGCGCGCTGGTGGCCGGCATGCCCAGGCTGCCTTCGGTGTACAGCCCCCTGATCAATCCGGATCGGGCCGTCAAGCGCCGCAATCTCGTGCTGCGCCAAATGGCAGACACCGGGGAGATTTCAAGGGAATCCTACCACCGCGCCGCAGCCGAGCCCCTGAGGCTGGCCAAAGGGCATGATGTTCCGGCCATCGCCCCCTACTTCATCGACTTTCTGCGCACGGATCTGGAGACCGCGGTGGGCACCAGCGCGCTGTATCGCAGTGGGCTGACCGTCCACACCACGCTGAACGCCGACCTGCAGCAGGCTGCCAATGCCGCCGTTGCGCGCGGGCTCTCGGACATCTTCAGCCGCATGACGAAAAACGGATTGAGCGACCCGAAACCGCAGGCAGCCCTGGTGGCCATTCAGGCGTCCACGGGGGCAGTCCTTGCCATGGTGGGCGGGGCCGACCATGCAGAAAGCCCGTTCAACCGGGCGACCCAGTCCCGGCGGCAGCCGGGGTCGGCCTTCAAGCCCATCATTTACGCGTATGCCGTGTCGCAGGGGTATCCCCAAAACACGCTCCTCCTCGATGCCCCCGTTGTTTACACCGACGGTTCGGGCGGCACGCCATGGGCGCCCGGCAACTTCTCGAGAGAAACCTTCGAGGGGGACATCACGTTTCGGCAAGCACTGTCCAAATCAAAAAACATACCCGCGGTTCGGTTGATGGATGTCATGGGACCGTCGGCCGTGGCGGATTTCGCGCGAGGCCTTGGCATCCGGTCTCCATTGAGCGCCAATTTGTCGCTGGCGCTGGGCACCTCCGAGGTGACCCTGATGGATCTCACCAGTGTCTATGCGGTATTCGCCAACGGCGGCAACCGCGTCACCCCGTATGGACTCACCACCATCGCCGACCGGGACGGCCGCGTGCGCTGGCGCCACCGGGCCCGGAGTACGCCCGTCATGGATCGACCGGCGGCGGCGATCGTCACCGACATGCTCACCGCCGTCATCAGGGAAGGCACCGGCCGCCTGGCCGCCGGGTTGCTGCGGCCCCTTGCCGGAAAAACCGGCACCACCAATGATTATCGAGACGCCCTGTTTGTTGGATACAGCCCGACAACGGCCGTCGGTGTCTGGGTCGGGCAAGACGGCAACGCGCCGCTCGGCCCCTACGAAACCGGAGCCAAGGCGGCACTGCCCATCTGGACGGCGTTTATGAAGACCGTTCTCGAAACTGAGCCGGTGGGGTATTTCGACATCCCTGACGGCACGACACGTGTCAGCATCCACCCCAAAACCGGTGAACGGCTGCCCGATGAGACACCCGGCAGCGTCAAAGGGCTTTTTCGCACCGACGCCCTCCCCGGCGCCTTTCCCCCGTCGGCACCCTGATAAAACCGGGCGGGCATAAAGCCCGCCCCTACGTAAAACCGGATATCATCCAAAATTGACGGTTCCGTAAAAAGTCCGACATCTGCGTTACGCGTCATCCTTCGTCATTG
>CAYUOU010000113.1:0-9125 GCA_964446485.1 uncultured Desulfobacterales bacterium
AATACCTCTCCTCGGGTGGGAGGGGATGGGGGGTGGGGCGGGATTGAATAAGATTATCGATATTTATCGGCGGGTTATCACCATCACCCCAACCCTCTTACATCAAGTAAGAGGGCGCACGAGCCTTCCCATGGATGGGCACTAGGTAAGTGTGATTTTCGGATGGACCGGCCGCTGTCAACAATGACAGCGGCTTTTTGTTTCATCCAAAGAGCCGCGTGATTTCATCCACGGCAAATTCGGGCCATTCGGTGCCGTCGACCGTGTCCACGGTTCGCCCCGCCCCCCCAACCAAACCGATGGTCGCCACCGGGATGTCTTCAGCCCTGAATTTGGCTATAAGCCCCTGCGCTGCGTTCGGTCTGCAGCAGATCAAGAGGCTTCCTGATCCAATCAGCCCCAGCGGATCGATGCCCATCATATCGGCGATGCGCCGTGTTTCGTCAAATATGGGGACGTGCGCCGGGTTGACGATCAGGCTGCGGCCGCCGACGATGCCCAGTTCCCTGACAGCCGTGGCCACGCCACCCTCGGTGATGTCATGCATGGCGGACACGCCCGCATGGGCCGCGGCGATTTTTGCTTCGGGCAGGATGCTGATGTGCTGCAGAAAATCCTGGCATCGGCGGATATCCGATTCAGAAAGGCCGTTTTTCATCAGCCGTTCGCTGAATTCACGGGCAATGATGGCAGTGCCCTCAATAGCGGCCGCCTTGGTCATCAAGATTAAATCCCCTTTGCGCATGTGCCGTTTGTCGATGAGGTGCTGACGCGGGACCGTGCCGGCCATCATGCCGATCACCACCGGCCGGGTCACGGCATCGGTGATCTCCGTGTGCCCGCCGCAAAGCGTGATCCGCCAGCGACTGCAGGCCTCCTGTAGATCCGCCATGACCTGGCGGATATTCGAGCCGGTGACTCCCGGCGGGAACAGCAGGGTGGTGAGCATCCACCGGGGTGTCGCACCGGCTGTTGCGATGTCATTGGCGTTCACCACCACGGCATAGTGGCCGATGGCGTCGGTGGCAAAAGTAATGGGATCCGATTTCAAGATCAGGGTGTCGGTGTCGGTGACGTCCACCGCGGCGGTGTCCTCACCGATGCCGGCGGCAAGAATCACCGAGGCGTCCTGGATTGAAAAATCGGACAGCAGCCTTTCCAGAAGGTGATTGGGCAGCTTGCCGGGCCCAAGTGGGCGCCCCAGTTCAATGATGTCTTCCAGCGCCGCCAACTCCGCCACCTGGAAAACGCCCGCATTGAACGAGGAAGCCTCCCCCGCGGGTTTGTCGATAAATGCCGTGAGGGCACCGGCGGCGGATCCTGCATCCATGTCGAAATGAAAATCACCCACGACCAGGGTGTTCGCAGGGGAAACCCGAAGCTGGCGGGCGGCCTTGACCACTCCGTCTGGGGCGGGTTTCGGCGCCACCGGGTCGTCCCGGGAAATAATGACATCGAAGTGGCGGGATTGCAGGCCTCGAAAATTCTCCAGTGCCGCCAAAACGGACCGTCGGCTGTTCCTCGTGATGATGCCCACTGGAATCCGGTGATCCCCAAGCCAATGGATCAACGCTTCTGCGCCGGGCCGCGGGACCGACTTCGCCGCTCCGTCGGTCTCGAAGGTATCCAGTGCGACCATGGCTTTCTTCCGGGTATCCGCATCTGGAATGGATTGGATGAATTCCAGCACGGGCACTTCCATGGGGCAGCCCACCTGCTTTTTGATAATGGAGAAGTCGAGACTCCCGGGCTCCGTCAGCGTCCCGTCGAAATCAAACAGCACCGCATCGATGCGATACGAAAATTCCATGGTGCACCCCTTTTGAAGGCGGTCAGTGCGTTGCCGGCGTCCAGCGGTCCGGTTCGAAGCAGAGTGTGGCGAAATAATCCTCCGGTGTTTCCGCCCGCCGAATCAATTCAACAGCACCGTCGCTGCGCAGCAACAATTCTTTAGGGCGCAATTTGCCATTGTAGTTGAAGCCCATGGACTGCCCGTGGGCACCCGTATCGTGAACGAGCAGCCGGTCGCCGTCAACGATGAAAGGAAGCTCCCGCTGGATGGCGAATTTATCGTTGTTTTCGCACAGCGAGCCGACAACATCCACCACCCGGTGCGGGGAATCACTGTTTCGGCCCTGCACGGTGATGTGGTGATACGCCCCGTACATCCCGGGACGCATCAGTGCGGACATGCAGGCGTCCACCCCGACATAATGCCGGTAGGTGTCTTTGCGGTTGATGGCGGTGACGACCAAGACGCCGTGCGGCCCCGTCATGAATCGACCGCTTTCCATGAACAGCGCCGGCATGAAACCGTTTCGGCTGTCGAAGGCATGCCACAGCCGGGTCATGTCGGCGGCCATGGTTTCCAGATCCAAAGGCCTTGCACCGGGGGTGTAAGGGATGCCCAGGCCCCCGCCGATATTGAGAAATTCGACTTCGATGCCGAGTTCGGCCTTCAGCCACTGGGCTATTTCCAGAAGCATGTTGGCAGTTGCCACCATATAGGTATGATCTCGCTCGTTGGAAGCCAGCATGGTGTGCAGGCCAAAACGGTGGGCGCCGTGTTCGCCGGCCTTCCGGTAGGCGTCGATAACCTGGTTGTGGCTGATACCGTATTTGGCTTCCACCGGGTTGCCGATGATGCTGTTACCGGTGCGGCGCGGACCCGGGTTGTAGCGAAAACAGATCAACTCCGGCATGCGGGGAAGCTTGTCGATCAGGGTGATGTCATCCAGATTGATGATGCTGCCGCCATCGGCAAGGGCCTGTCCGAACGCTTCTCGGCTGGTGTTGTTGGAGGTGAACATGATGCGGTCCCCCGTGATCCCGGCGCGCCGGCTCAACATCAGTTCGGTGACGGAACTGCAGTCGCTGCCGAACCCTTCGGAGCGCATGATTTCCAGAATGGCGGGATTGGGGAGCGCCTTGACGGCAAAGAATTCCTGAAATCGCGGCAGACCGGAAAACGCCTTTTTCAGGCGCGCCGCCGTTTGCCGGATACCGGCTTCGTCATAAATGTGAAAGGGGGTGCCGTAGTGTGCGGTAATGTCCCTTAGCACAGGGGCCAGTCGCGCGGCAAAAGCGTCAGACATGGGCATGGTGAGCAGCTCCTTGAAAGTCAGCAATGGCAGTTTCGTGAAAATCCCCATAACCCCCGTTGTCATCCCGAGGATTCAATGGCCCCCCATCTCGGCAAACCCGTTACGGCAGTGCCTCCAGTGGAATCCGCCAAGTTTCCTTCAGTGTGGTGAGCGCCACAGCGGTGCGGGTGCTGCGAACACCGGATATGGCCGCGATCTGCCGGCGCACCAGCTCTCCCAATGCCAGAGGGGTTGAGACCCGGACTTTGACCAGATAGCAGTCGTCCCCGGCAATGAAGTGTACTTCCTGGGATTCCGCCAAATCGGTGAGAGCCTGGGCGATGGCGCCCTGTGGATCTTGCCCATCGACCCCCACCTGGATAAAGGCGACCAGGGGCCGCGCAAATCGTTCGGGATTCAGCCGGACTTCGTAACCGTCGATGTATCCCTGCTGCTCCAATTTGCGGATGCGTTCCAAGACGGCAGACGGCGCCATCCCCACCTGCCGGGCCACTTCGACATTGGGAATGCGGGCCTTTTCCTGAAGAATTTTCAGAATCTTTAAACTGATATCGTCGATCATACGAATTTCCTTCAATTTTTACGCTTAATATTCATATGATATCCTAATGTCAAGAATATAATTTTGTAAAAATCGGATTCATCTGAAGAAAACTGCTTTTCAGGTGCTGACCCGTTGGGTTGTGCCTGTCTCAGTCTGTGTTACATTGCCGTGGCGAAAACCCCATACGCGCAGCAGGTATTGGCTACATGAAGGTCTTGTTGATTTATCCCTATTGCCTTGAGGACCGCATCCACCTGGATGACGTCCACGTGCCGCCCATCGGGCTGTATTTCGTCGCCGCGGTGTTGAAGCAGGCCGGCATCGATGTGTCGGTGCGCAACTGGGGGCACATGAAGGGGCGGCGGGACGACATCCAGGCGGCACTCGCGGCCGAACGCCCCGACGTCATCGGCTTCAGCGTACTCCAGGCCAACCGCTGGGGAGCCATCGATATCGCCCGGTGGGCCAAGACCACGAACCCCGCCGTAACCGTGGTCTTTGGCGGCATCGCTGCCACCACCCTGTGGCAGCATTTTCTAGCGCATTTTCCGGAAATCGATGCTGTCGTCGTGGGGGAGGGAGAGCAAGCCTTTCTCGACCTGGTGCGGCAGCACGGGCAAACGGGCGGTCCTGCAGTTCCCACGGGCATCCCCGGCGTGGCCAGCCGAAAAAACGGTAAGCCGGTGCTGACGCCGGCGAGGGGACAAGCTGCCGATTTGAATCAGTTGCCCGATCCGTCCCGGCACTTCACCTACCAGCATGTGCTGCTAGGGCGGGGCTGCCCCGGTAATTGCACTTTTTGTGGCTCTCCGGAGTTCTGGGGCCGAAAGGTGCGGTTTCATTCAGCCCAGTGGTTCGTTGACCAGATCGAGCGGCTTGCCGCCAGAGGGCAGCGGTTTTTTTACTTTTCCGACGACACCTTCACGTTGAAGCGGCGCCTTGTCATGGAGGTCTGCAAAGAGATCCGAAACCGGAACGTGGATATCCAGTGGGCTGCCATTTCACGGGTCGACCGTGTCGATGCGCCGCTGCTGCGAGCCATGCGGCTGGCCGGCTGCACCCAGATCAGTTTCGGCGTGGAGAGCGGCAGCCCCCGGATCCGCCGCCTGTTGGGAAAGCCTTTCAGTGATGCGCAAATTCATAAAGCCTTCGACATGACTGCGCGTCAGGGGATTCTCACCCGGGCCTACTTCATTTACGGTTGCCCCGGGGAGAGCGCAGAGACCATCGTCCAGACACAGGCGCTCATGGACCGCATCAAGCCGTTGAGTGCCATCTTCTACATCCTCTCGCTATTTCCCGGCACCCGGCTGTACCGCGACTGGATGGCGCGCACCGGAATCGACGAAAACGCCCTGTGGCTTCAGCCCGTTGAAGATATCCTTTACTTCCAGACCGATCCGAACCTCGCCGAGGATGAAGTGATCGAATTCGGCAAGGCGCTTCGGGGCCATTTTCACCGTCATCTCCCGGACTACATAAACGGGCTGGAAATCGACGATGACCCGGCGCTCTATCCGTCTCACGCCGATTTCTACTCGCGGCTCGCCATGACGCTGGATCATGGTGACTACGCCGCCATCGAGGACATCCCCGGCAAAGACGACCTGGCGGAAACGCTGTATCGGCGGTCTCTGGATTATAAAGCCAACCCACGCGCGTATCTCGGCCTGGGGATTCGCCACCAGAAAAATGGCCGCCACGGGGACACGATTCGTCTGCTAAGAGATGCGGTGGCCCGTTTCCCGGACCACGAGCCCTTGAATCTGTGCCTTGCCATCAGTCACATGAACATGGGGCGGTGGTCCCGGGCCATGGTCTGCCTGGAAAAATTTCCCGACTCGCCCCAGGCGCTGGGTTACATGGCCGAATGCCACCGGCAGTTGGGAAATACCGCCGCGGCGGCGGAAATTGAAAAGCGGCTGAAGGCCTAATGTAAACGTCGGCGGCACGGCAAGGGGCCCCGTCCTGTGATTGCCCAGTTTATCTCTACGGCCATCCAGGAACCATAGGCGTTTCAACCCCCACCAGTAGTGTTCAAAGTTTCTATTGCTACAACATAAAGTGTCTGGTAAGGTTCCCCGTAGCCCATTTTGTGATCAACCAGATTACACGAGGGTACTTTGCTGACTCCCGTTGCCGGGGTACCAGGAAGCCCGAATGATGCAGACCATCTGCCGTCATTCGGGCTTTTTGCGGACGGGCTTCTGGCCAGAAGAGAACGAAGGGAGGGAATGTCACCAATGGAACTGGAGCGTCGTTTGGGAAAGGACCGGCGGAAGGTTTCCGACCGGCGGCACGCCTTTATTTTTGACATCGTGAAGCCCGAGCGAAGGAGCGGGGAGGACAGGAGAAAGCAGTGTGAGCGCCGGCGATACCTACGCACCGTCATCGACTTGAGTGCACGCTGATCAGTTCATGAACGGGTCGGGGCCGGCAATGCCGTGCCGAAATGACAATTTCTCGAACATGACGGCCAATCCGGCACCGAGGCTGAAAATGGCGCCGTTGTCCAGGTTTTTGTCGGCGGTGCGGTCGAAGAAGATGTTCAAATCGGAGGCCAGGCCATCATCCGGGCGCCAGTAGCAGACCATGATGGGCACTCTGGGTAAGGGGAGCAGTACCACCGAGATGTCGGATTCAAATTGCTCGGCCACCTTGCGGCCATTGAACAACTGCACCATGTCGTGAAAAAGATCGGTGTAGACATCGGCCACCCGCTTCAAGGGCTCTTCGCAGCGTTTCTGGAAGAGGGGATAGCGCTCCTTGCCTTCCTTGAGTTCCCTGAACGGCACCCATTCTCCGGCGGGCTCACGCCCCTCTCCGTATAGCACGTAATGGAGGAAGGGGATCGCGATCCAGGGATTCACATGAATGTCGGCGTAAAGCTTGCCGGTTTCGTCCACGCTGAAATCTTTGCCCATCACTTTGAGCGTCAATCGCCCGCCGTCAAAGCGGGCGCCGATCCGGCGGGCGGACGCCGCCAGGTCGGCGGCGGCGATCTGCGCCTTCAACGCCGCCAAGAAACCGTCTCGGTTTTCTTCGATGGTGTTTGCCCGTAAGGTATCTTCAGAGAAGCACTCGATGGTTTCGGCATCCAGCCGGGGGCACTCGCCGATGCGGCGCTGTCCTCTGAACACGGCCCCCGCAAAAGCGAGGCAGGTTTTTTCACCACAGTCCCGGCAATTGGATTTGTCGAGTATCTGGAAGATTTCCATGGCATTTTTGGGTGCCGGCATGTGTCTCCTCTATATCAAATCGTTGTGTATTATTCCGTGATTTCTCGGCGTCCGCCGCGGCATACTATTTTTGTATACGCTTCAGTTCCCGCAAAGCGTCGAATTCTCCGCGCGTGCGGTGACCAGGAAGCCGGTGATGGCAGATTTTTCGGCATCGTCGACGCGTGCCCCTTTGGTAATCATCCGCGACACCGTTGCGCGCCACTCGGAACTTCCCCTGCGGCCGAGGTTTTTGCAGATCCTTTCGGCGTTGTGGCAATAGGTGCATTTCATTTTGACGAGGTTTTCCGGGTTTTCCTCGGCAGAGGTTGCCGGGGCGTTCACCCACAGAAATGCCGCGGAAATGATGAGCAGTGCGATGAAGGCGTAACGCATGAGGGGTTCCTTTCGTGAATTGGGTTGGCAACGGAAATCGATAGGAAAAATAGTACCACAAGGTATCCGCAAAGGCCATCTCACTGGTACGGTTTGGACAGCCTTGACGGTCCCATAAAAAGTCCAAATTCTCCAAATTGGCGTTCCGAGAAGCTTGGCGCGAGGAATCTCAACATGCTGTAAATTTTAGATATTCTGATTAACACCCAGATCCCTCGCTACACTCGGGATGACATCTGAAAGGTTTTTACGGCGTTGTCAGCCCTAATCGCATTTGTGGGAGCGGGCCATGCCCGCGATATGGTCCTCGGCGGCATCGAATTCGAGCCGGAGCGCGTTTGTTTTGTAGGAGCGGGCCGTGCCCGCGATATCGCCGCCCGCTGCCGGGCAGGCGCCTTACGTCGACGGCGGTGCCTCGACAACGCCCCAGAACCGCATCACTCGCAACAGCACCAGGCAGGTTGCCCCGGCGGCGACAAATGCAAGCACCGTCATTCCGACACTCCAGCCCCACCACAGCGGCGCGTTGACGAGCACCGTGCTGCCACCCACGATGGGCACCACGATAACGTTCATGATGGCAATCTCATAGGCCACCGGGGTCTTAAATTCCGGGTCCACGATTCTGAGCAACAGCAAACCGCAGGAGACGGTTCCCGTCACCGTGCCGTAAATGGCGGCGGTGCGTTCCAGGTTGTAGGCATCCAGACGGCGGCCGAACCAGACCACCAGGGTGGTGGTAGCGATGCCGTTGATCACGGCAATCACGCCGATGGGAACGATGTAGGTCCACACCACCTGAAATTGAATGGCCACCACGGTCGCCACGATCAGATAATCAACCGACCAGCCGGTGATTCGGCGCTGAATGCCGGGGTCCGCCAGGTGGATGATGCCCATCACCCCCATGAGCTTTTTTACGATCAGGGCGACACACAATCCGAGAAGAAAAAAGAACCCCCACAGGATGGTTGCTGCGTCGGCCGGCAGCAATCCGCCCAGACCGAGTACAATGAAAAACGTGACGCCGTAGACGATGCCCACAAGGGCTGTCTGGAAGGCCAGCGTTTCGGCATTTCCCGTGTGCATGCTGAGCAGGCCGGCGGACTCTTTTTTTCCATCGGCGGGTATCAGGCCGGTGAGAAAGTCCTTGGGCAGTTCACGAGGCCCATGGGTGGCTTGTCCATTTCGTATGCCGCGGTTGACCAACGGCACCCCCACGAAAAAGGCAAAGAAATACCCCACGGCGGCAAATGTCAGCCCGATGGTGGCGGCGTTGGTAAAGCCCAGTCCTTCCCATGCTTTTCCGATGGACAGTGCCTGACCGGGGCCCTCGTTGAACCCCAGGGGGACCAGAAACCCGAAGGTGGGAAACAGTTCCAAACCCAGTAATCCAAAGAGGATCACCAGGGCGCCGCCCAAAATCGCCTGCAGGGGGAAGGTGAGCCCTTGCATCAGCGCCATCCATGTGGGCCCTCGCAGGGCTTTACGCTTGCTGGGGTTGACGGCGTCGTTATCCTGGGTGAGGCCGACGGAAATGAAAGAGATATTGAAGCAGTGGTAGGCAAATGCCTCGATGGCCGCGATCTCAAAATTTAGCAGTCCCGAGTGGATGATGATCAGCCCCAGAACGCCCCCCACCAGGCAGCTGGGAAAAAGGTACCGCTGAAAGACGCTCACCTTGGCCCGAAGTGCGACCCCGGCCAGGAGCAGGGCCGAGAAGAAGGCAAAGATCAGCATGGCATCGAAGGGGAAGGGAGGGGTCATGGTGAGGCCCTTTGAAAGTCTGAGTTATAGAGACCTATGACTGATGAAACGGTAAAAAGTAGCAAAAAGGACGATTTCGTAAAATGTTCGAGATAC
>CAYUOU010000114.1:0-9047 GCA_964446485.1 uncultured Desulfobacterales bacterium
GAACCTTGAACCTTGAACCTTGAACCTTGAACCTTGAACCTTGAACCTTGAACCTTGAACGCGGCGGAGCCGCCAACGAACTCAATGAACCCAACAAACTCAAGCATCCTCGTCACCGGCGCCGCCGGTTTCATCGGCTACCATCTCAGCAAAAGGCTCCTCGGTGACGGCATTGATGTGGTGGGCATCGACAACCTCAACGACTACTATGCGCCGAGCCTGAAACGCGATCGCCTCAAGGAGTTGGCGGCAAATGCGCGGTTTTCCTTCATCGAGATGGATCTCGCAGACAGACCGGCGATGGCGTCTCTTTTTGCTGACCGCGCGTTCACGGCCATCGTCAATCTGGCTGCCCAGGCCGGCGTGCGTTATTCGCTGGAGAATCCGGCGGCCTACATCGACGCGAATATAGTGGGTTTCGCCAACCTCCTGGAGGGAGCGCGCCGCCACGCGACACTTCGACATTTCGTCTTTGCGTCATCGAGTTCGGTATACGGCGCCAATACCAAAATGCCCTTTTCGGTGCATCACAACGTAGATCACCCGGTGTCGCTGTACGCCGCCACCAAGAAGTCAAACGAACTCATGGCCCATGCCTATAGCCAGCTGTTCGGGCTTCCCTGCACGGGGCTGCGGTTTTTTACGGTTTACGGTCCCTGGGGCCGCCCGGACATGGCGTATTTTTCCTTTACCAATGCGATCCTGGCAGGTCGTGCCATCAAGGTCTTCAACCACGGGCGAATGCAGCGGGATTTCACTTATATCGATGACATCATAGAGGGGATTGTCAATGTCATCGATGTCCTGCCGGCGCCGAAACCGGACTGGTCGGGAGACCACCCGGATCCGGGCTCCTCCTACGCACCGTACCGCATCTACAACATCGGCAACAATCAGCCGATCCCGTTGATGGAATTCATTGAAACCCTGGAAGCAGAACTGGGGATCGAAGCAAAAAAGGAATTTCTGGATATGCAGCCCGGCGATGTCAAGGCGACCTACGCCGACATTGCGGATCTCACCGCCGCCACCGGATTTCGGCCCCGCACATCCTTGAAAGAAGGCATCGGCAAGTTCGTCGCCTGGTACCGGGAGTATTACAAGATTGGATGAGGCGGCAGGGGGCAAAAACGGCGAAAAGCGTTTGAACCGCGGAGCGCACGCAGACAACAGGCCTTTCAGTGGAGGGATGCGCTCTGTCGCGTCCGTGGTCCTTTCAGTGGAGGGGCGCGCTCCGTCGCGTCCGTGGGCCTTATCTCTTTTTTAACTTCGAACCCTCAACCCGTTCCGGCGAGGCGATTATGACCGATAAAACCTTTTATACCGCTACCATGGCCAAGGTTCAGGAAGATCAGGACAATTTCGACAGTGCCGATCAGATCTACCGCCATCTCTTGGAGCGGGAACCCGACAACGAAGACTTCCGCGCCGCCTTAAATCGCATTGCCAACCGGCGCACTCAAACTTCCATCGATGCCTTGTCACCGCTCTTGAGTGAGTGGATCAGTCTCTTGTTCGAATATAAGAAGATCAAAACTTTGAGAAAAATGGGCATTTAACCGCAGAGGATTCTGAATTTTTATTGCCTATCACCAAACAAGTGCCCCCGTACCAAGGAACTTTAAAATGACAGTAAACCATAGCCCCCGAGTGGCCCTCATAACCGGCATCACCGGCCAGGACGGCGCCTATTTGGCAGAATACCTGTTGAAAAAAGGCTACACCGTTCACGGCATCAAGCGGCGGGCGTCGCTCTTCAACACCGACCGGGTGGATCATCTGTACCAGGACCCCCACGATGAACACGTCCGGTTTCGAATGCACTACGGCGACCTCACCGATGCCACCAATCTGATCCGGATTATCCAGGAAACCCAGCCCGATGAGATTTACAACCTGGCGGCGCAAAGCCATGTGCAGGTCTCTTTCGAGACTCCCGAATACACCGCCAACACTGATGCCCTTGGCGCCTTGAGATTGTTGGAAGCCATTCGGATCCTGGGCATGGGGGAAAAGACCCGCTACTACCAGGCGTCCACCAGCGAACTCTACGGCAAGGTGCAGGAAGTACCTCAGAGCGAAAAGACCCCTTTTTACCCACGATCCCCATATGCGGCGGCCAAGCTCTACGCTTACTGGATTACGGTCAACTATCGGGAGGCGTATGACTTCTTCGCCTGCAACGGCATTCTTTTCAATCACGAATCGCCCATTCGCGGCGAAACATTCGTGACCCGAAAGATCACCCGTGCTTTGGCCCGAATCCGCCTGGGGCTTCAAGACTGCCTGTATTTGGGCAACCTGTCCGCCTTGCGCGATTGGGGGCACGCCAAGGACTATGTTCGTATGATGTGGCTCATGCTCCAGGGGGATACGCCTGACGATTACGTCATCGCCACCGGCGAACAGCACAGCGTCAGGGAATTCGTCGACCGGGCAGCCGGTTTTCTCGGCATGGATGTCGAGTGGAAAGGGGAGGGCGTCGAGGAGATCGGTGTCCTGTCTTCGGTGGGTGAGGTGTCGGTTCCGCTTTCTGAAAACCTCGCCGACAATGGGCATACGCCCCAGTCGGGAAAGACCATCGTTCGCGTGGACCCACGCTACTTCAGACCCACCGAGGTGGAAACCTTGCTGGGTGATCCCTCCAAGGCTAAACAAAAATTGGGCTGGGAACCTCGCATCACCTTCGATGAACTCGTCAAGGACATGGTGACCTCAGATCTCCACGACGCCCGCCGCGACGACGTCCTGAAAGACCAAGGCTTCAGCATCAAAAATTACTACGAATGATAGCGTGATTACCTCGAGAAGATGAAGACAGACGACAGTGGAACTACAGATGACAGAAAAACCAAGAACAAACCGAAAAGCAAAATCAACAGAATTTGACTGGGTTTAGAGTGTTTTAACGATAATGGCTGCATGAAACTGGAAAACACAAAAATATAGCCGACATAGTGGGCAGTTCTGCAGCGATTCAATGACTAAAAGAATTGATAGCTTTCGAGATTTAAAGGTTTACCAGGCGGCCATTGAATTGCAGCGCGAGATTTTCGAACCTAGCCTGAGCGATTGTGTGGCAGTTCTCGGCGGATCGCTTCAACATGAGCGGGCGGGGCTAAACCCCGCCCCTACCTGGTGGGTTGCGGCGGCTCCGTAGGGGCGGGCTTTATGCCCGCCCGTAAAGAAGTCTCCAAAGAAAAATCGCTCAATTTGGGTAAAACTATGTTATCCAAAAACAGCAATATCTATATCGCCGGCCATCGCGGCATGGTCGGCTCCGCCATTCTCCGCCGCCTGACCAAAGACGGCCACGCCAACGTCATCACCCGCACCCGGCAGGAACTCGACCTGCTGGATCAGGCCGCCGTCTTCGATTTCTTCAACACTCACGACATCGATTGCGTCTTTCTGGCAGCGGCCCGTGTCGGCGGCATTCACGCCAACAACACCTACCGGGCGGATTTCATCTACGAGAACCTGGCCATCCAGAACAACGTCATCTGGGGGGCGTTCAAAAGTGGCGTGAAGGATCTTCTGTTTCTGGGCAGTTCCTGCATTTTTCCCAAAGCGGCATCCCAGCCCATGAAAGAAGAATATCTTCTCACCGGCCCCCTGGAGCCCACCAATGAACCGTATGCCGTGGCAAAGATCGCCGGCATCAAATTGTGCGAAAACTTAAACCGGCAATACGGCACCAGCTACCGCGCGGTCATGCCGACGAATCTATACGGCCCCAACGACAATTACAGTCTTGAAAATTCTCACGTCTTGCCTGCGATTATCCGCAAGTTTCATCTGGCCAAACTGGCGATGATGGGGGATCGTGACGCTGTAGTTGCCGATGAAGCCGTTTATGGACCCATCCCTGAGGATATAAGGCTGTCCTTGAACGCTTTTGCCATAGAGAGCAACCGACCGGCGATCTTCTCTGAAAACATGGATCCGGTCGGTGAAGGGCAGATGGCGCCACCGGCGGTCGTCTTGTGGGGAGACGGGCACCCCTGTCGTGAATTTCTCCATGTCGACGACATGGCGGACGCCTGCATTCATGTCATGAACATGACGATGGCCGATTATGAAAACGCCACAGCAAAACACGAAGTGTCATTTCTGAATGTCGGCACCGGAAAAGACCTTACCATTGCAAACTTGGCCAGCCTCGTAAAGCGCCTTGTCGGCTTCACAGGAGATGTCGCCTTTGACGCCGCCCGGCCCAATGGCACGCTCAAGAAGCTGCTGGACGTGTCGAAGCTCAATGTCGCCGGCTGGCAGGCCCGCATATCCCTTGAAGACGGTATCCGAGAGACCTACGCCGCCTATGTCTGCCGATTTGAAAGTTCTTTTTTACAATGAAACTGGTTTGTCTCCAGACATTTTCGATGTGCGCATTGATCGATGCCAATGACATGGCCGTTGATTCAGTGCCCCTGAAGGCTGCAAAATATCTCATTATGAGTTTGTCCAATGGATACCGAAGATAGTTTCCAGGTACGGCAGCGCCTGAACAATCGGCGAAAAATCCACGTGGAGGCCCTTAAGGCCGAGGCGCATCGCCTGGCAAAGGCGGCGGCAGACATTGGTGCGCGGCGTGTTATCTTGTTCGGTTCACTTGTCAAAGGGAATGCCGGCCTCTCCAGCGATCTTGATTTGTTGATCGTGCTGGACAGCCCTCTGGGTTTTTTGGAGCGAACGGCGGCGGTTTACCAACAGCTTCAACCGCGGGTTGGAACCGACATGCTCGTCTATACTACCGAAGAAATGAAACGAATGTCTGCGAACTCTTTAGTCAAGCATGCGTTGGTGGAAGGGCAGGTGCTTTATGAAGCGTGAGGCAATATGGGAGGGACGCCGATGGCTGGAACAGGCCGAAGCGGACCGCAGAGGGGCGCAACTCCTTTTCGATGGCGCAAGTTATCACCTTCAGGTTTTCTGCTGTTGGCGCGTAGCGCCCCAAAACAGCAGTTGCTCGTTACTCGTTCCTAATTGAACGGCCACCGGTTACCCGTTATCTGATAGTGGTTCCAAATAACCAATAACTGGTTTTCGCCGTCGGTTTTCTTTACGCCGTTGCCTCTTGGCGCGAGTCCGCGTTTTTCATTGTTTCTAATATCCTGTGCATCCTGTGCATCCCTGAGAATATGAAGGCCCTATTTTTTCCGTAACCCAAATCCCGTAAGAGGTTGCCTCATGTCGCTGAAACGACGTTCAGTTCTGTCGGTGATGGTCATCGTTCTCCTCATCATGGCCGGCAATGCTTTCGGCCTCACCTCCCAGCAGATTCAGGCCTTGCAAAAGCTCTCTCCATCGCAGCGGGAGATGCTCTCCAAGATGTCTCCCCAGGAGATCCAGGCCCTGGCGCAGCAGTTGCCGCCCGAGCAGCGACAGGCCATTCAGCAGATGTCGCCGGCCGATATCGAGAAACTGAAGACGGGTCAATTGCCCAAGTCCTCCGACGTGATTCAACCCGGCGACGGCGCCCCTGAAGCCGTCATGCCGACGCCGACAAAAGCCGAACCCGAACCGGGCGTTCCTGAAGACAGCGCGCTGGCCGGCTCCAAGGGGCGGGCGCTGGAACCTTTCGGCTACGACCTTTTTCACGGCGCGCCGTCCACCTTTGCACCTGCCACCGACATTCCCATCCCGGCTGACTACGTGATTGGCCCTGGCGACACGATTCAATTGCAACTCTTCGGCAAGACCAACGCCGAATACACGCTGGTGGTCACCCGTGATGGTACGGTCCAGATTCCGGAGATCGGTCCAAAAACCGTGGCCGGTTTGAAATTTTCCGAAATGCAGGACCGCGTCGACAGTTACGTCCGCAACCAGATGATCGGCGTGCGATCCAGCGTGACCATGGGCCCCTTGCGCTCCATCCGCATTTTCATCCTGGGAGACGCCGTGCGCCCCGGTTCCTACACGGTGAGCAGCCTGTCCTCCATGACCAATGCCCTTTTGGTGAGCGGCGGCATACGAACCATCGGTTCTTTAAGAAACATTCAGCTTAAAAGAAGCGGCGCGTTGGTCGGCGCGCTGGACCTGTACGATCTGTTACTGAAGGGTGACAACAGCAAGGACCAGCGGCTTTTGCCCGGTGACGTCATTTTCATCCCGCCGGTTGGACCCACGGTCGGTATTGGTGGTGGCGTCAAGCGTCCGGCCGTTTACGAGTTGCAGTATGAAAAATCCGTCGATGAACTGGTTGCCATGGCCGGTGGATTGGTGCCCACGGCGTTTAAGAGCGAAGTGAAGTTGGAACGGCTGGCCGACAGCGGTGATCGACTCATTATCGACGTCGATCTTAACAAACCGGCGGATCTCGGCCTGGGACTCACGTCGGGTGATGTTCTGTGGGTGGGCTCGGCCCTGGAAGTGATGGAAAATTTCGTGAAGCTGTCCGGGCACGTGCATCGGCCCGGCAGCTACCAGTGGCGCCGCGGTGTCCGGGTCACCGATGTCATCGGCAGCATTGAAGACGGCCTTTTGCCGCGGCCCGAGCTATACTACGCCCTTGTCAAACGCCAGCTGCCTCCCGACTACCGGGTGGAAATTCACGCGATCCATTTAAAAGACGCTTTCGAGGCGCCGGCATCGGCCGACAACATGCCGTTGCAGCCCCGTGATGAAATCATCGTGTTCAGCATCACCGAGGATCGGGCAAAAACCCTCGCCCCCATCATCAAGCAGCTTCGGGACCAGGCCCTGTTCGGCCAACCGGAGCCGGTGGCTTCCATCGACGGGTTTGTGGCGTTCCCCGGCGTCTATCCGTTGACCTTCGGCATGCGCTTCAGTGATCTGGCACAAGCATCCGTTCTCAAGCCACACACCGATCTGGAATACGCGCTGGTGGTGCGCGACCACGGGTCCAACAAACCCATCGAGGTCTTCTCGGTGGTTCCGGGCCAGGCCGTTGCCAACCCAGGGTCCGAGGCGGATATGCACCTGCAGCCCAAGGACAGGGTGCTCGTATTTGACAAGGACAACGACCGGCGAGAACTCATCGATCCCGTCATCTCAGCGCTGCGCCGGCAGGCCCGAATCGATCAGCCCGAACAGGTGGTTGTCGTTGCCGGCCAGGTGCGGTTTCCCGGCGAATACCCCCTGAGCCGCGGCATGCGGGTGAGCGACCTAGTCCGTGCCGGCGGTGATCTGCAGCAAAAGGGCTATAAACTGGAGGCCGAACTGATTCGCTTTATGGTCATGGACGAAAAACGGCGTGATGCCATTCGCATTCCCATCGACCTAGCCGCTGTCAACAAGGGGGACATCAGCAAGGACATTCCGGTCGAATCCTTCGATACCCTCACCCTGAAGCAGGTTGTGGACTGGCGGGATGTCATCAGCGTGGAGGTCATCGGCGAGGTGAACTACCCGGGTGCTTATGTCGCCAAGCCCGGAGACACCTTGTCGGAGTTGATCGAGCGGGCCGGTGGTTTCGGCGTGAGGGCTTATCCCGGGGCGGCGGTTTTTGTGAGGGAGGAACTGCGGGTAAAGGAGCAGCGCCAGCTTGATCAAATGAGGGATCGGCTCAGGGAAGATCTGGCCGCCATGGAATTGAAAATTGCCCAGGAAGATCCAAAGGTGCAGGAAGCATACGGGTCTGCTCAGGATGTGCTCGGTCAGTTGGAGACCACCAAGGCGGTGGGGCGCCTGGTCATCGATCTGGAAAGCATCATCAACGGCGTGTCCGAAGATGTGGTGTTGAAAGACGGTGACCGACTGTTCGTTCCGAACCGGCCTCAGGAGGTCACGGTCATCGGCGAAGTCTACCACCCGACGTCTCATCTTTTTACATCGGCCTTGTCACGAGACGAATACATCAAAAGGTCCGGCGGTTTCACCGTCAAGGCAGATAAAGACCGCATTTACGTGGTGAAAGCAAATGGTCAGGTCATCGCGCCGGGCGGCGGGTGGTTCGGCTCGGGCCAGCAGCCCATCGATGTGGGTGATACCATTGTGGTTCCCCTTGATGTCGATAGGGTGCGGCCGCTGTATTTCTGGACAAGCATCGCCCAGATCGTTTACCAGTCTGCATTGGCCGTCGCTGCCTTCAACTCTGTCGGCGTCTTTTAGTCCCAGTCCGGCTTTTGCGGGGTTGGGGTTAACAAAGTATTTTTGAATGTCGAGTAATCAATGAAAAATGCAACCACCATTTATTGCCGTCTGCTGTAGTTTTTGATCATGAATTTGGATTGGCTAAAGAATATAGGGGGTTACAGGGCATCGGCCCGGCGGCGCCGCGAGCACTTGGAGCGCGCGCGTCAACTGCGTCTTGCCCGTGGATGGGATATTGCGCACCTTCTTGCAGCGGGCCTGCTTCGGGATCGTTTTGGCGTCCGGCAGGTGGCTCTTTTCGGTCCCCTTGCCCATTCGGATTGTTTCCATCTGCGCCCGGATGTCGATCTGGTTGGGTGGGGACTGGATAAAAAGGATTACTTGCCCCCCCGCCCCCTTTCCTTTCCCCCGGGGAGGGGTATTTATGGATGGAGACTAGTGGGCACGGATGACGCCGTAAAAAACAAAATCAAGAACAAAAACGCCACCCATCGCAAGAGCCCTCAACCGTGTAATCCGTGCCAAAATTCTTTTCTCCAAGAGCATCCAAATAAGACGACTCTCCACTTCCGCCGCCGGCGGGAGTGCGCCGTGCTAATCCAACATCGGACAATCTCTGGCACGGTAAGAAACAATCAGGCACGGATTACGTTTTGAAAAACCAATTTGGCACGGATTACACGGATTTCGCTGTAAAAAACAAAATCAAGAACAAAAACACCCAGCGCAAGTGCCCTTAACCGTGCAATCCGTGAAATCCGTGCCAAAATTCTTTTCTCCAAGAGCATCCAAATAAGACGACTCTCCACTTCCGCCGCCGGCGGGAGTGCGCCGTGCTAATCCAACATCGGACAATCTCTGGCACGGTAAGAAACAATCAGGCACGGATTACGTTTTGAAAAACCAATTTGGCACGGATTACACGGATTTCGCTGTAAAAAACAAAATCAAGAACAAAAACACCCAGCGCAAGAGCCCTTAACCGTGTA
>CAYUOU010000115.1:0-8183 GCA_964446485.1 uncultured Desulfobacterales bacterium
ATTTCACCACCAAGTCCCAAGACAAGGGATCGGGGATGGGGCTGGCGGTGGTTCACGGCATTGTCCGCCATCACGGCGGCGGCATTGACCTTTGCAGTATACCGGGCAACGGCACCACCTTCGACGTGCTGCTGCCGCAGGTGGTGACGGCTGATCGTTGTCAGCCGACCGTGAAGGCATTCGATCCCTCCGGTCATGAGCGGATTCTGCTGGTGGATGACGAGCACGTGCTGTTGGACTTGGGTAAAAGCATTCTCGAACGGCTCGGGTACCGGGTAGACACTTTCACCGATCCCGTCGCGGCCGTCGATGCCTTTATGCGCAATCCGGAGGTTTACGATCTCATCATCACAGATATGACCATGCCGGGGTTGAACGGGGAGCAACTCGTGGCCCAGATCCGAAAAATCCGACCGGGAATGAAAATCATCCTCTGCAGCGGTTACAGTAAAGACGTGGCCCTCTCCACCCAGCAACTGCTTCGCCAGGGGATTCATCGCTATGTCATGAAGCCCTTCACCATCGCATCCCTCAGCAACAGCGTCAGGGAAGTGCTGGACGCCCGCTGACCTGTCCTCCTCCGCGTTCATGGTGGTTCGGCACCCCACTTTAAAATCCGACAACCGCACTTATCTTTTCTCATTGAATCGAACCGACCATGCGCATCAACGGGACTGATAGGCAAGCCGTGGACCGGAATGAAACCGACAAACCCCATCAGGACAGGGACCCTGCCCCGAAAAAACGGCGTGTTTACGAAGAGGCCGCCAAGACCCGGGAGACGACCCACTGGGACCTGGACTACCTGCCGATGGCCGAGATCGACGCGCTCGACAAAGCCGGGCGCAAAGCTCAATCCAGGACGCTGCTTCAGCGTCTGAAGGACTGGTGGCCGTGGAGATGAACGATTTCCCGTGAGCCGCCGACAGCCTATCCAGCTGAGAAAGGAGCGCCATGATTGCCTATTTCGTACATGACGAAAAAAACGACCGCGACGTCGTGGTCCTGCCCTCTGCCGGGTGCAGCGTCCCCGTGGATCGCGCCTGCATCGAGCATTTCATTTCCGCCAAGCCGGACTTCGTCAACTGGACGGGAAACGCCTGCGTCGACATGTCGCCAGAAGATTTCGGGACCGTCGTGGCCACGCGCGAGGACGCCGGAGACGTCTGTGTCGTCAAGGATGACTTGTGGCGGGCGCGGATGGATTACTACATGAGCGGCCCTGCCTGAGATATCGCCGTGGCGTGTTTGACCGGGGCATACGCTGATCGATGGGTTACGTGCTACTTCCCCTGAATCTGACCAACGCACAGACCCCTCGCTTCAGTTTTCGCCTTCGGCTACGCCTTGAAAAGTCGCTCGGGACGATATCCGTGGGGTTTTTACCGGCTTGTCAATCAACACCGTCTCCCTCGCCCTTCTGGGCATCACGGCGCCGGCGGTGGGCCAGCACCAATTTGATATCGCCGTAGGTATAGTCCGGGCCCAGGGACGTTTTGACGACCTTGAGGGAGCCGGTGCTATCTTCGGATAGTACCGCCTCGATGGCTGCCTGCTTTTCCGGGGACAGCAACCGGCTGATATCCAGATTTCCCCTTTCCACAAAACCGCATAGGTGGTTTTGGACCGTGGACACCTTCAGGCCCCGCTCAGCGGCGATTCGCTCTATGCCCATTCCCTCCTTGAACAAGTCGAAACTGACGTGTCTGGTATTCCGTGTATTTTGGGATCTTTTGGAATCTAAGGTCTTCCCGGCGCTCTCGCCCGCATGGGGCAGGTCGGCATTTTTAATACCGTATTTTTCACGGTAGGCCAGCACCCGCCGCAAGATGGCGTCACCGTATTTTCCCAGTGTCTTTGCACCGACCCCGTTGATTTTCTTCAGCTCGGACCGGCTGGCCGGAAGATGTACGGCGATCTGGATCAACACCCGCTGGTGAATGATTTGATACCGCGCAAGTCCGCAGGCCTCGGCCGCTTCGGTCCGCCAATGTTTCAGGTCTTCAAAAAGTTCAGGGTGTGTGATGTCCGATTCATGGTAATCCGGCATCGGCGCGACTTTTTCCTCCCCTGTTGCGCTTTCTATGCTCGCCTTGGACACAGCGCGCAGATATTGTCGCGCTGAAAAACCGTTTTCGATGGAACGCATGCCGGCGCTGGATACTGCGATGTTCTCTCTTAGGCGCTGCAATGCCAATTCCATTTGTTTCTTCAACTCCTTGTTGTCCGTCTCAATGCCATCGCGATGTTCAAGCCAATGGAACAGCGTTTTAAACTTGTCGAGAAACCACGCCGAGGCCTTGCCGATGCGTTCCAGGACATGGACATCGGATTCAGGGAGGGTTTCTGAATTAAAAATGGATCTCAGTTGTCGCCCGAATTTATCTCCGACCGAAAATATCTCTTTTTCGGCCGCCCGTCGCAGCCAATCCGGATCAGAAAGGTTGGCGATGCGCACCCGGCCGGAATTTCCCGCCACTACCCGCAGGACATCGTTGAGCTGCCGTCGCAACGGTTGAAAATCGAAGCACGCCAGCAGCAATTGTTGCTGGTACTGGATCCTGGCCGCCTTGAGTCGTTCTTCGGAGGCGGGATGGCGCCGAACCCATTCGGTGAAATCGCCCACGGCAGGGTCGATGTCGATGCCGCCCGCCGGCATGGGAGAACTGAGCACCATGCCTTCAAACGTCCGGCATCGGCTCAGTGCCACGTAGACCTGGCCGTGGGCAAACGCGGCCTTGGCATCGATGATCGCCCGGTCGAAGGTCAGCCCCTGGCTTTTGTGGATGGTGATGGCCCAGGCCGGTTTCAAGGGGATTTGTTTGAAGCTGCCGGTTATTTCTTCACGGATCTTCTCGTTGCCCGGATCCATGGCATAACGGATGTTTTCCCACGCCAGGGCCTCCACCGGGATGGGTGATCCCTCACCGGCGCAGACAATACGCACAGTTCCCGCCGAAACGCCTTGCACCGTGCCGATCTTACCGTTGAAGTAGCGCCTTTCCGGGGAAGGGTCATTTTTCAGAAACATCACCTGGGCGCCTTTTTTCAATATCAGTCCGGCAGGGGCCGGATAATTGTGCTCGGGGAAATCCCCTTCCACTTCGGCTGCGAAGCGGTATTCTTTTCCCGGCAGTGATGCCAGTCGGTTCCGGTTGATGTCATCCGCGTTTTTGTTGTGGGTGGTCAGGGTGATCCACCCCCTATCGGCCTCCCGGGAGACGTCTTTTTGATATCTTCGGTTCAATGCTTCGATAACTGAAGCATCGAGCCGGTTTTCTCGGACCCGGTTGAGCAGGCGGATGAACCGGGCGTCGCTCTGGCGGTAAATGTGTTGTAATTCTACAACCACCAACCCGGTTGGCTCCAAAGCGTGGCTGCTGAAAAAATAGACCGAATCGTAAAGGGTTTTCAAAAGCCGCCACTCATCCGGTTTGGCCACGGGGGGAAGCTGGAACAGGTCTCCGATCATCAGCAGCTGCACGCCGCCAAAAGGGCGATCATCGCATCTGAGCCGGCGCAACACGTCATCCACGGCATCGAGCAGGTCGGCCCGGACCATGCTGATCTCGTCGATGACCAACAGGTCCAGGCTCCGGATGATCTGCTTTTTCTCTTTGCTGAACCGGAAGAAACGACGCCGGCCTGCGTCAAGAGGCTCACCTCCGGGGATAAAGGGGCCGAAGGGTAGCTGGAAAAAAGAGTGAAGGGTCACCCCGCCGGCATTGATGGCCGCCACGCCGGTGGGGGCGGTGACAACCATCCGCTTGAGCGATCTATCCTTGAGCCCCTGCAGAAATGTGGTTTTGCCGGTGCCAGCCCGTCCCGTCAGGAAAACGTGGCTGCCTGTAGACTGAACGAAATCTTCGGCCAGCTTCAGTTCACGGTTTTCCATCGGCATGACAGTCATTGCGATTCATTTCCTCTTTGTTCATCAGACCCGAACCAGTCGTTTTGTGCAAAGCTATTTATTGGATCAATTTGAAGCTGGCAATACACTCGGGACAACTTTCCGATCGACTATTGTCCACCGATGTGCCAGGTAACCGTATCACCCATGCCTACCGTAACGGCGGCGATGTGCCCGTCGAAAAACGTCTGCGCAACGGTAAACGGTCGTTCCCGCAGGGTTAGCGTCAGCGTTTCGTCTTCAGGTACGGAGACGACCCGGCAGCGAGACAACTCCCGGAGACCCGCAGCAGTAACCTTGAGAACCGCCTCTTTCGCCGTCCAGAACCGAAACAGGTTTCGGGTGGTTTTCTCCACCATCGCCCATTCGGCATCCGTTGCCGTTCGCTGGAAAAGACCGGGGTGGACCTCACGGATCCGCTCGATGTCGAACCCCACGGCCTGCCGGCTGGTCACGCCGCCCACATACGTGCGCTTGTGGCTGATGGACCAATGCCAGCCGTTGGCGGGTCTGGGGGCGCCGTCGGCGTCCTTGCGAAGTGTTCCCAGCGCGACCCCGACTCTGCCGGCGGACTGCCCGAGGGCCACCCTGGCCAGACGGCTCAACGTTGCGGCGGTCCGCGGGCCGGCCCACTGCTGGTGGCGGACCGGTACGGGCAGGATGACGGGGTGGAGCGCGGCCATGGCCTACTCGATTGAAGTGGCCACGGGGGTCAGAATGATCCGGCAGTCGGCGACCGTGATGCCCTGTCCCTTCTCGTGCGCCAGCAGGGGGTTGATGTCCAGCTCGGCAATCTGCGGGTGATCCACCACCATGTCGGACAACGCTACGATCGCCTTTTCCAGCGCGTCCAGATCCGTTTCCGGTCGCCCCCGAAACTCCTTGAGCAGTTTGACGCCCTGTATGCTGCGGATCATGCGACGCGCTGAGTTCCGGTTTACCGGTGCCAAGCGGAATACCACGTCCCGGAATACTTCCACGAAGATGCCTCCCAGTCCGAACATGAGCAGCGGCCCGAATATCGGGTAGCGGTTCATACCCATGATGGTTTCCACCCCCCCCGGTGCCAGTTTCTGCACCAGGACGCCACGAATTTCCGCTGTCGGATCGTAGGCCCTGGCATTGGCGATGATGGTCGTGAACGCCTCGCGGACCGCGTCTGCGTTCACCAGCCCCACCCGGACGCCGTCGGCGTCTGATTTGTGGATGATCTGCGGGGAGACGATTTTCATCACCACCGGCAAACCGATGTCTTTGGCGATGGCGGCGGCTTCGTCCTCGTCGGCGGCCAGTTTCGTGGGTAGGGTCCTGAACCCGTAGCAAGCAAGCAGTTCCAGTCCTTCCAGCTCGCCCAGGTATAATTTTTTCCGGTTCAGACAATCGGCGATGATGTCGGCGGCGCGCTGGCGATTGTGCTTCAGGGCAAATGGCGCCAGAATCTGCCGGTTGAGCCATCGGGCATAGCTGTAAATGGCGCCGAAGGCCTTGGCGGCGTTTTCCGGAAAGCGGAACACCGGGATCCCGCTCTCCTGGAGGTATTTCACCCCGGCGGATACGTCCACGATCCCCATGAAGCAGCACAGTACCGGTTTGTGGGAGCGGCGGGCGACCTTGGCAATGGCTTTTGCCGTCTCCAGCGCGTTGGTCATGGATTGCGGGGTGAGGATCACCAGTGCGCCGTCGACGCCCTCGTCCCTGATGACGGCGGCCAAGGCATTTTCATAGCGGTCCTGGGCCGCGTCGCCGATGACGTCCACGGGATTGTGCACATTGGCGGTCACCGGCAAGTGGCTTTTCAGGGCTTCCACCGTATCTTCGTGGAACGTTGCCAACTGGAGGCCCGAGGAGACCGTCATGTCGGTGGCGACAATGCCGGGGCCGCCGGCGTTGGTGACGATGGCCACGCGGTTGCCGTCGGGGACCTTTCGCCGCAGCTTTCCCAGCGCACTCTCGTTTTTATAGGCGAAGGCCGTGGCGAAATCGAAGAGCTCGTCGATGGATGCCACTCGAATAATGCCGGACTGCTGGAAAATGGCGTCATAGACAGCCTCAGTGCCGGCCAGCGCCCCTGTGTGGGACGCCGCGGCAGCCGCACCGGCGGTGGTTCGTCCGGATTTGATCACCAGCACCGGTTTTGGATTGTCTCCAGAGGTGATTTCCTTCACCGCCTCAATGAACTCGTAGCCCCGCCGAAGCTCTTCCAGGTAGATCATGATGACTTCGGTGTTCGGATCCTGGTGGAAGTATTTCAGCAGATCCAGCTCGTCCACGTCAGCCTTGTTGCCGATGGAGATGAACTTGGAGAACCCGAACTCGCGGTCTGCCGCAAAATCCAGCACCGCCGTGCAGAGCGCGCCGCTTTGGGAAATGAAGGAGACATTTCCGGCCACGGGCATTCGCGCGGAGAAGCTGGCGTTGAGTCGGGTATCCGATTTGGGGTTGATGACCCCAAGGCAGTTGGGCCCCACCAATCGAACGCCGGCGTCCCGGGCCATGGCCACGATTCGGTCCTCGATGGCGCGGCCCTCTGGGCCCACTTCTCGGAAGCCGGCGGAAACGATGACGAAGCCCTTGACGCCTTTTTGAATGGCCTCCTCCACGGCATTGAGCGCCAGGAGCGGGGGCAGTATGATCATGGCCATCTCCACATCGTCGGGGATGTCGAGCATCGTGGGGTAGGCACGAACCGAGGCCACGGAACGCGCCTTGGGATTGACCGGATACAGGGTGCCGGTGTAGCCGCCCTTGAGAATGTTGACGAATATGTCGTGACCGACCTTGCCCGGCTGGGTAGAAGCGCCCACCACGGCCAGCGATTTGGGAGAGAATATGGCGTCAAGTCTATCCATGAGTGTTATCCTTTGAATGGTTTTCGATGTCGCGGCGCGGCTTCGGGTGTTTTCGAAGACTGCAACCGCTGTGATTGTGAAATGCGGACGACGCGCTCGTAAACATCCGCGCGTTTCATGCCCGAGGCCTTGGCCAGGTCCCGCGCCACGGCCGAGGCGGGCTGGTTGTCTGTCAAACATTGCACAATGGCGGCGTCTACGGCGGCTGCGGACCAGATATCGCCGCCGGTGGCGCCCCCTACCAGCAGGGTGACCTCCCCTTTGACGGCGGGTCGTTGTTCGAGGGCCGCCTCAATCTGAGCCAGTGGGCCCCGGATGAATTCTTCATGGGGCTTGGTCATTTCGCGTCCCAGCACAGCCTGCCGGTCACCAAAACATTCCCTGAGTTCCGAGAGCAGCCCGAGCACACGGCGAGGGGATTCGAAAAGCACGAGCGTGGCGGTCTCGCTGGCCAGCTGATGCAGCGTTTGACGCCGCTGGCCCCCCTTTTTCGGCAAAAACCCCACAAAACGAAACTGGTCCGTGGGCAATCCCGACACGCTCAAGGCCGTGAGGGCGGCCGACGCACCGGGAATCGGCACCACGGGGATGCCTGCCTCGCTGGCGGCACGAATGAGGCGGTAGCCTGGATCGCTGACGGTGGGGGTGCCGGCATCCGACACCAGCGCGATGGCGCCACCACCGGCAAGGAGCCGGACCAAGGCCGGCGTGCGCTGTCGTTCGTTGTGTTCGTGGTAGGCCTGCTGAGGCGTATGGATATCGTGAACAGCCAGCAGTTTGCCGGTTTCACGAGTATCTTCGGCAGCCACGACATCGACGGATTTGAGAACGGCCAGCGCCCGGAGGGTAATGTCCATGGGGTTGCCGATGGGGGTGGCCACCACGTAGAGGGTACCCGCAACGGCGCCATCTGGGCTATCGGGGGACGATGTCGAATGCATTGCGAATGATGTCCATCTTTCGGTTGGGGCCGGTGCCGTCCACTGTGACCACGTCAAAGCGCGCACTGATGTCTGACTGGCCGGTCTCCTTAAGATACCAGAGGGCGGTGCGGGTCAGGCGCGTCATTTTTTTTGGCGTGATGGCGGTTTTGGCGTTTCCGAATCGGGGATTTCTCCGGGCTTTCACCTCCACGAACACCAGGGTTTGCCCCTCCCGGGCAATAATGTCGATTTCGCCGATGGCATTCCGGTAATTGCGTGTCACGATACGGTAGCCGGTGAGCTTTAAAAACACTATGGCGAGGTTCTCGCTGTCGATGCCGAATTGTTGGGGGCGGTTGACCATAGGTTGCAATACCGAATTGAAAAATTCCGAATCGATCAGCGCTTCATCTATGCCCGAAGATTTCAACCCTTGACGGTTCCGTAAAAAGTCCGATATCTGCGTTACGCGTCATCCTTCGTCATGGCGGCGTACTGTAA
>CAYUOU010000116.1:0-7905 GCA_964446485.1 uncultured Desulfobacterales bacterium
GTCATCCCGGGCGAGCGCAGCGAGACCCGGGATCCAGTTGGTTGAACCGCCGCGGGCACAGAGAAGAGCAATGGGTGGGTACTGACGCGCCGAAGGGCAAACCGGCAGTTCTTTGTGCGCTTCGTGTCCTTCATGGTAATTGACCAAATACTTCTAGTAGCGCACCTGAAAGTCCGCATACTCGCCTGACGCAGTCTCCCATTCGATCTCCACATCATCCACGCGGGCATGGGGCGGGCCCTGCCGACACCAGTCGATGAGCGCCTCGACCCGGTCGCGGGCACCTTCCACCTCTGCCTCGACGGTGCCGTCTGGCAGATTGCGCACCCAGCCGCCGAGACCGCCGATCCGCCCCGCAGCAGACTGCGTGGATCCCCGATACCAGACCCCCTGCACCTTGCCCCGAACGATGAGATGTGCCCGGGCCGTTTCCGTCATGATGATCGCTCCTTTGATTTCGAATTCGATGGATGCTTCAGTGGGTCACCGCCTGAGCCATCTTCTTCCGCCACCAGGGCCATGAATTCCGCTTCGCTGATCCGTTCTACCGCGTGTTGACGCGCCTTGGCGAGTTTGCTGCCCCCCACGTTTTCCCCGCAGACCAGCAAATCGGTGTTTCCACTCACCGTCTTTTGAATCGTTGCTCCAGCCACTCTGGCAATGGCCTCCATCTCAGCACGCGTGCCATGAACCATTTTACCGGTAAACACGATGCCTTTGTCTGAGATGGGGCTTTGAATGCCGGCCGTCACGGCTTCAAGGGGTGTGCGCGTCAGATTGAACCCAAGTGCCAGCATGTGAAGAAACGTCTCCCGGATATCATTCATGCCTCCGGCGATGTTGGCGGCCTTTTTCTCCCCGAACCCCTTGAGTGCGGCAATGTCTTCGGCGGAGACGCCGGACAGCGCTTCCAGGGTGAAATGTCCCAGCAGCTTGCGGCCGTCACCGACACCCACATCAGGAATGCCGAACGCGGCGAGAAACCGCCAGTCTTCCAGTGGCTGGCTTCGGCTGTGAGTCATGGCCGTAAAAAGATTCTTCGACTGCACGGGGCCGAAGCCCAGGGCTTCGAAATCCGCTTCTGTCATGCCGTAAATAGCCTCGATGCGGTCAAAACCGGCATCGACAAGTTTTTCGACGGAGCGAATGCCGAACCAATCGGCGTTGCCCAGCATATTGAACCAGTGCCGCACCCGCTGGACAAGTTGATCTCGACAACTGAACCGATTGGGGCAGCGTAAAAATTTCTCAGAAGCCGCGGCTTCGTCACCCCGCTGCAATGCGGTGCCGCATGATGGGCAGGTATCGGGTATACGCGGCGATACTGCCGGAGAAATAACCGATTCGAGCTTGGGAATCACTTCTCCACTGCGAACGATTTCGATACGCGCGCCGGGCCCGATGCCGTCCGCTTCGACCCTGGCCGCGTTATGCGCCGTCACCCGCCGGATGGTGGCGCCGGAAAGACGCACCGGATCCACCTCCATCACCGGGGTGACATTGCCGGTGCGCCCAACCTGCCACGTTACCTCGTTGACCGTGGTCGTTGCCGTCTCGCCGCGGCGTTTGTAGGCGATTTGCCACCGATAGTGATGGGCGGTGCGTCCCATGGCTTCACGCACCGCTGCGTTGTCCACCTGGACCACCACCCCGTCCACTGGATAATCGATGTCTGAAAGCAATTCGTCGTATATACCTTCGATGCCCGTGACCAGTGTCTCGGCATCACCGATCCAGTCCGGCAATTGCCCGTAGCAGACAAAATGCACGACGCCGTCCTCCAGGGCGCGGCGAGCCAGGTCGTTGGCCTGCTCAGAGGCAATGATCCCCACCACCAGATTGCGGGGGTGCTCGAAATCATCGGCAAGACGGGCCTCGAAATATGACTTCGACATGACCACCTCCCCCAGTCCACAGCCCCGGCCGTTGACGGCAACCACCCCCTTGTCGTACGCGCCGGTGATATCATAGCCGAACTCACCGTCACCACGGGTCACCAACCGCTGACCATCGTCGCGACCGGCCACGCCATCCAATTTGGGAGTGACGCGATAGCGGATTTCTTCCGCTCCCGTGCCTTCTGCCGCCTTCTGTACCCGTGCGGTAAATAGGGTCATTGCCCGCGGCGTGTAGGCTTTTTCGATGGACAGCATGGGTGTGTCGTGCCGGATTTTCCGTTTGCCGGGGAATGCCTCCGGCTCCACAACCTGTAGGAAAGGGTGCTCCGGAGCCAGTACTCGCAATGCTTCCACCAACCGGTCGTATTCGCCGTCGGTGACCAGCGGCGTACCCCGGCGGTAGGCCTCGTTGTAACGCGTCAACCGTTCCGCAAGGTCGGCAACCCGATCCGTGGCGTCGGCCTTTGATGATGGGCTCATGAGGTCACTTCCAGCGTCGAGAGCGCGTCCGCGAGGCACCGGCAAAGCAGACGGCGATGGTTTTTGAACCGTGAGTCCGTGAACCCCGTTTTCCAGTCGTTTTCCTGCAGCGCATCGGAGACTACCAGCACGCAGGAGAGTGCCGCGCCCCGATAGGCGGCCACGGTCATGAGTGCCGAGGTTTCCATGTCCACCGCCACAGCGCCTTTTTTGCGAAACGCGTCGATGCGAGATGGGGTCTCCCGGAAAATGGCATCGGTGGTCCACACCTTCCCGGTGTGTACCGGCACACCGGCCTGATCCAGTGCGTACCGAATGGGCCCTGGCAGCGGCAACACCGCAGACACCGGCACCGTCCGGCCCGGCGCACCGCCGTAATGGGGCGAGGTCCCCTCGTCGCAGAACGCCCCATCGGGAACCATCACATCGCCGATACCGACGTGGTCGGCAATGCTTCCGCACCAGCCGAAGAACAACACCGATCGGGCACCCCAGGCCAGCAGGGTTTCCAATGTCATCACCGCCTGGGGGGCGCCCAGCACCGGCCCGGCCAAGGTATTCCCGGCGTCGCCGATGCCGGTGAGCATGCGGCCAAGATACAGCGGTCTTTCCACGGTGCCCGTGCCGGCGACCCGTTCACGAATCATCTCGTGGTCGGGCGCAACGCCGGCAATGACGGCAAGGGGGCCAAGGCGGGGGGTCCGCGGGCTCACCACCGGCTTTACCAGACTTTCCTCAGCAATGCCGTCCACGGGATTCATCGCACCACGCCCTTTCGACCAATATTTCGGTAGGCCCCAAACAATGGCGCCACGCTCTTTCGGCCCTGCCCCTAACGGCTGACACGGGACGACAACGAAGCATGGCGCTATTGAAGTGGCAAGCCGGCACCACAAGATTACGCGGGTTGGCTGTAGCGCATCATTTCCTCTTTGATGTCATCGATCGTGTCGTAGAGCCAGAGCACATCTTCGATGGTCAGCCGGCCGGCTTTGACAGGGGCGCGAGGCGTTCCGTCCTTCTTCATCAGGAGCCTCGGCCCGATCTGCAATTTTGCTTCGCCGTCACCATATTTATTGATGCTCACGACGAGGCCGGTCTCCTCACACCGCCATTGCTTCAGTGCTTTATCTAAATTTGGATCGTATGGCATATCAGCACTCCAAGTGTTGTCATCGACTGCAGAAGATTAAGCAGAAATCTGCGAGAAATCGGCCACTGTCCCGAACACCGTGGCGATATCGCTAAGCAGCGACAGCCGGTTGTTCCGCAGGGCCATGTCGTCTGCCATGACCATCACCTCGTCGAAAAAGGCATCCACGGCGCTGCGAAGAGTGGCCATCTCCCGAAGCGCCCGGTCGAAATCCTCATCGGCCAGGCTGTCGGTGACGCTTTGTTCCATCGTGAGGTAGGCGGTATGCAGCGTCGATTCCGACGCATCCTGAAATAGTTTCGGATCCACGGCGGGCAATTGTGATGTCTCCGCCTTCTTGATGATGTTGACCACCCGTTTAAAGGCAACGGCCAACGGTTCGAAATCGGCTGCCGACTTCATGGTTTCCAAGGCATTCACTCGAGCCCAGGTATTGGGAATGTGGTCCACGCCCACGGCGGTCACCGCAGAGATGATGTCCTTTGAATAGCCCTCTTCAGCGAGGAGACGCTCGATACGCCGCTGGAAGAAATCAATGATCTGGGCCTCGGCTTCGACCGCAGGCTGGGAAGCGCTGTCGGCAAACGGTGCCAGGGCGTGGCGAACCATCCCCTGCAGGGACAAGGGGAGTTTGTTGGCCAACGCGATCTGGGTAATGCCGATGGCCTGGCGGCGCAGGGCATAGGGGTCTGCCGCGCCGGTGGGCACCAGACCGATACTGAAGCAGCCACAGATGGCGTCCAGCTTATCGGCGATGCTCACCAGGGCTCCGGTGAGGTTTTCGGGCAGGGGCCCGCCAGAGTAGGTGGGCCGGTAGTGGCCTTCGATGGCGGTTGATACTGACGACGGTTCCCCATCGACATCGGCGTAAACCCTCCCCATGATCCCCTGGAGTTTGGTGAACTCTACGACAACATGGCTCACGAGATCCGATTTGCACAGCTGGGCAGCGCGTTCGACATGGGCTTTGACGGCGGCGCCGTCTGGGCCGAGATTGTCTGCCAGATAGGCGCCCAGCCGTCCGATGCGCCCTGTCTTTTCGTACATGGATCCGAGTTTGGCGAGAAACAACACGCCCTTGAGTTTTTCCACCCGTTTTAGGGCGGGGATTTTCACGTCGGCCTGGTAAAAGAAGCGGGCATCGCTGAGCCGCGCACGCAGCACCCGCTCGTGCCCGATGGCCACCAGATCCATATCGCGGGTCTTGGTATTGTTGACGGCGATAAAGCAGGACATCAATTTCCCATCGTCATCCACGATGGCGAAATACTTCTGGTGCTCACGCATGGCGGTGATCAAGATTTCTTTGGGGATTTCCAGGAAGGCGTCTTCGAAATGCCCCACGGTGGGAAACGGGTTCTCCACCAGATTGGTGACAATGTCGAGAAGTTCCTCATCGGCAAGTACTTTGCCGCCGGCACGCTTGGCCGCCGCCTCGACCCGTTCGGCCACGAGACGGCGCCGCTCGGCGATGTCAACGATCACCTGGGCCTCATCCAGCAGCGATACGTAATTGTCAGGGTGGTCGATCTTCAGGCGCTTGCCGTTCATGAAATAATGGCCACGGGTGAAGCGATTGGAGCGCACGTTGCCGACGGTAAAGCTAACGACGGATTTTCCATAAAGCGCCACAATGGAATGAATGGGGCGTGCGTAGGTGATGCTCAAGTTTGCCCATCGCATGGATTTGGGGAACGGCACCGACTGCACCACTTCCGGGAGCAGTGTTTTCAGCACCGTGCGGGTGGCCAGTCCCCGTTCGGTCTTGCGGGCGCTCAGGTAGTCCCCTTTCGACGTTTTGGTCACTTTCACTCGACTGGGGGCCACGCCGACCTTTTCAGCGAATTTGATACCGGCCATGGTCAGACCGCCATCGGCGTCTTTGCCGATGCTCGCCGGGGGGCCCAGAACTTCAGTGGACAGCGCCGCCTGTTTGGGCGCTACGTCTGCGACAATGATGGCCAGCCGGCGAGGGGTTCCATACTGCGTGATGGCGCCGTGGGCGATGCGCGCCGATTCGAATCGTTTTTGCAGGCGGGCGGCCATGGCATCCAGCGCCGGCCGGATATAGCCGGCGGGGATTTCTTCAGAGCCGATCTCGAGCAGTATACTATCCATCGCTTTCACCTCTCATCAGATTCGCCCTATCGATCAGGGCGGTTACATGTCCAATTGCGTATGACACGGCAACTACGGATTACTTCAGCACGATGCCTCGCTGGAGCAGTGGGTATCCCATTTCCTTGCGCTGATTGACATACCCCTCGGCGCACAGACGGGCCAGGCTGCGGATTCGACCGATGTAGCCGGTCCTTTCGGTGACGCTGATGGCGCCGCGTGCGTCCAGCAGATTGAAGGTGTGGGAACATTTCAAACAATATTCGTAAGCCGGCAGAACGAGACCGTCGGCAATCATTTTCTGCGACTCGGCCTCGTATTTTCCGAAGAAATTGAAGAGCATCTCCACATCGGCCTTTTCGAAATTATAGGTGGATTGCTCAACTTCCTGCCGATGGTGTACGTCGCCGTATTTGACGTGGGCGTTCCACTGCAGGTCGTAGACATTGTCCACGCCCTGGAGATACATGGTAATCCGCTCCAGGCCATAGGTCAGTTCCACAGAGATGGGGGCGAGTTCGATGCTGCCACAAAGCTGAAAATACGTGAATTGCGTGATTTCCATGCCGTCGAGCCACACTTCCCATCCCAGCCCTGCGGCACCGAGGGTCGGCGATTCCCAGTCATCCTCGACGAAGCGGATGTCGTGCTCCATGGGATCCACCCCCAAGACTTTCATGCTGTCCAGATACAACTGCTGCGATTCCAGCGGAGACGGTTTCAGGATCACCTGGTACTGGTAATAATGCTGGAGGCGGTTGGGATTCTCGCCATAGCGGCCGTCCGTGGGCCGACGAGACGGTTGTACGTAAGCCACATTCCACGGTTCGGGTCCAAGCGCCCGCAGCAGCGTGGTGGGATGAAAGGTTCCCGCCCCCACTTCCATGTCATAGGGTTGGGCCAGCACGCAGCCTTTCTTCGCCCAAAAACGGTTCAGCGCCATAATCACGTCTTGAAAATACATGTGTCCTCTCTTCTCCAATAGCCTCGCCAGGTGTGTTAACCGGAGGCGTGCACCCGCACGCCATGGGAATCCATCGCCGTATCGAGTAAACAGGCGGCAGGAATTTTTGCCAATATCGCTTGCCATGATGCGCGCAACTGCTGGATATCGGAAGCCTTGCCCAGCGCCCACAGGCAACCGCCCCCGCCGGCACCCGTGAATCGCCCGCCGCAGTAGCACTCCCTTGCGGCCCCCACCAGGCGATACCCCACCGGCGTCAGCACCTGGGGTGTCAGCGCAATGCGAATATCGGTTTCGCGGTTCATGGCTGCGGCGGCATCCCCGAAATTGCGATGCCGTATAGCTTCCACGAAATGGTTGGTGCAGTCAATGATTTCTATCCATTGGCGGCGGCTGTCGCCCTGCAAAAACTGATTTATCCAGATGGCATTGATGTCCTTGGAGTCATGGGGCACGCCGCAATAGGCAACCAACAGGTGGCGGCTGGCCTGCGCCGGTGTGCCCAGTGCCTCGGTCAAAGTCGTGCGTCCAATGTCCAGCCCTCCGCCCGTGGCCCATTTCCAGGCATTGATGCCCCCAAAGGCTGCCGCCAGTTGATCCTGCATGCCACAGGGCACCCCGGCCACCGCAGACTCGATGGCGTGGGCAAGGCGGGCCACGTGTGCCGGCGGCAGCGGATCACGCCCTGACAAGCGTGCTTCCACATCGTCCAGCGCGGCGATGAGCGCGACGGCGGCCACCGATGAACCGCCCAGACCGCTTCTGGGCGGCGACTGGGATAAAATGGCGATGTCCAACCCTGCGATGCCAAAATGCGCGGCCACAGCAAATAGCAGGCCCATGGGGTGTTTCAACGGCAAGGCGTCCGCCGGAAACGCAGCATCTTCGAACCCTTTGGATGAAAGACGCACCCACCCCTCACGATATCGACTGACACGAACCTCGGTCCGAAGGTCCAGTGCGATATTCGCCGTGCACGGCGCATGGCGCCGCAACGGCAGGTGCACCGTGCTGATGTCCAACGTTCCGCCAAGATCCACACGGCAGGGCGCCGATGCCGTCACGAGAAGCGCTCCAAAGGGGGTGTCCGCAAATGGTTCAGTCATAGAGATTGCAAAGCCTTTGCATCCTTTGGGTCAATATGGGTCTACTCTGGATCCCGGATCTCGCGCCGCTCGTCCGGGATGACGGTTGCGGGATGGCGGCTTCGCCGCGTTTCAGGTTCAAGGTTCAAGGTTCAAGGTTGATGAAACGGTAAAAAGTAGCAAAAAGGACGATTTCGTAAAATGTTC
>CAYUOU010000117.1:0-7548 GCA_964446485.1 uncultured Desulfobacterales bacterium
AATGCCGCATAGTTGACAGAAGTAAATTCCGTAAAATTTATGCAACGTTAGGGTAGAGAAAATACACAACGCCTCCAGAAAATGGAAAAGCGTCTGAGGCCAAACCATTCGGTCCGGCACGGGTCGATATACGTCCCTCTCAGTCGCTTACACGTAAATTAGGTGGAGTATGGATGCGTGTCAAGAAAATTCCTGCCTTTTTCCCCCTGCCTTTTTCCCATGGACACAACATATAGAGTGCCGACTTGCTTCCTTGCGCCACAGATAGCGATCGATGGCACCGATTTTTTTCTACTTATACTGAACGCCGTCTCTTTGCCGGTTATGTCCATACTATCACACAGCTAAAATAATTTTCCAATTATTTTCCAAATAACTGAAATAAATACTTTATTTTCTTGGTTAATTGCGCCATTACGACAACGCGAAGAATGACCCGTTGATCTGCCCTCGTTGTCAGGGGCCGATGAAGGCAGATGATCTTGGAGGGATTTGCCACGGCGGCCCCAGCCGCGCCGTGAGCGGCACGCCGGCATCGGTGACGGCGGCGACCCGCTTCATCCAGCCCTGGGCAAAAAAGGCCGGACCGATGTCGGGCGCATCCGGAAACTGTTGCCGGATATCCACCACCGCATCGCCCACGAGAATTCCAGGGCGCTCCGCTCCGGGGTCACCAAACCGAATTAGCCGCATCCTTCAATCCTCCGCGGGCTCATTTTGCGATAGGGCGGCATTCCGGCCATCGGCCACCCCGTCATCGTAGCGCTTGCGACTGTACCAGTTCACCTGGCGAATGATACCACGAATGATGCTCACCTCCCTGGCGCGCAGTTCCAGCCGTGTGAAGAATTGCCGAATTTTGTGCATCCAGTAGTCGGGGTTCTCAGGGTTGACGTAGTTGATCTTTACCAGGATCTCTCGGAGTTGATCGTACATGCCATCCAACTCATGGCGTTGGGCCAATCGCGGTGCGGCCCCGCCGGCATGGCGCCGCCCCGCGGTGAAGAGGGCATAGCCGACGATCACCACGGCCTGGGCCAGGTTGAGGGAGGAGAAGTCATCTGTGGGGATGTTCACCAGGCCGTGGCAGCGTCTCAGGTCTTCATTGGTGAGGCCGCGGTCTTCGGGGCCGAAGAGGATGGCCACCCGGTTTTCCTGGGAAATGGGCACCAGACGCTGGGCCAGCGTTTCCGGCGACATGATGGCATCCCGCTGCCCGCCCAACCGGGCCGTGGTGCCCGCCACAAAACCGAAGGGCGACAGCGCCTCCCGCAAATCCGCGAACCGTCGGATGTTGTCGACCACCTGACTGGCGGCATGAGTGGCCAGGGTGCGGATTCGCTCAATGTCGTCATTCTCAGGGGAAACGACCACAAGGTCTGACATCCCCATGTTGCAGATGGCTCTGGCAGCGGCCCCGATGTTTTCAGGATAGCGTGGCCGGTGCAGAATGATGGAGACATTCTCCAGGCGGATCTTCAGGGTCATGACCCCACGATTTCAAAGGCATTGAAAAAATAACCGATCTCGAAGGCCGCCGTCTCAGGAGCATCCGAACCGTGAACCACGTTTTTCTCGATATCGGTGGCGAAATCGGCCCTGATGGTACCTGGATCGGCCTCCTTATAATTCGTCGCCCCCATGAGTGTCCGATAGCGGGCAATGGCGTCGTCGCCGGCCAGCACCATAACGAGGGCCGGGCCGGAGGACATGAACTCGGTGAGGCTTTCAAAAAACGGCCGCTCGCGGTGAACGGCATAAAATCCCTCAGCCTGGGCCTTTGTCATGTGAATGAGTTTCATGGCCGCGATCTTGAGTGAGTTGGCCTCCAGGCGCTTGACGACTTCGCCGATCAGCCCGCGGGAGACCCCGTCGGGTTTAATAATGGACAATGTGCGTTGCATGGGTGTTCCTTTCTATCGTAGAGTGGAGTGCCGCCGCCTCTGGAAAAACCCCCCGGCCATGCGGTCACGGCGTCCATAACAAACCCCCTAAGGCAAGTCAACAAAGGGGAAAACCAGTAATTGACAAGGCGTGGCCAAGCATTTAAATTCCGGCCATTCGAAAAAGTGATGCACCCGGAAAAGGGGAAAGATCAATACGGGCGGGGCCGCGTGAACACGGCGAACCCTTCCGTCAGATCATCGCCGCCGTTAACAAAACCGCCCGCAGGTGCGAAGATCATCGACACGAGGAGGACCTTTCATCGATGCCAATCTATGAATTTTATTGCAAGGACTGCAACACGCTGTTCAACTTCTTCTCCCGTTCCATCAACACCAAGAAAGTCCCCACCTGCCCCAAGTGCCGGAAGGTCAAGCTGGCCCGCCAGATGTCGGCGTTTGCCATCACCGGAAAAGCATCGGAATCCGATGGCATGGATGATCTGCCCATCGATGAGGGCAAAATGGAAAAGGCCATGACGCTGCTTGCCGCAGAAGCGGACCGAATCGATGAAAACGACCCCAAGCAGGCGGCCAATCTCATGCGCCGGCTCACGGATATGACCGGGCTCGAGCTTGGGGCAGGCATGCAAGAAGCGCTGTCCCGTCTTGAGAGCGGCGAAGATCCCGATGCGATTGAAGCAGAGATGGGCGACCTTCTCGAAAATGAAGAGCCCTTTGTCCTGGATAATAAAGGCGGCAAGGCCGGTCAGCGCAGGAAGGCGCCCATCCGCGATGAAACGCTGTACGACCTGTAAGCCCCCAGCATCTGCAGCACGTTGTGGGGCGTCTCAATGAGAATCTGATTCCATATTGACAAACGCAATCCATGCCCATAGATTGGGTGGCCTTTGAAAGCTTAACACACAAACTGGTGCCAGCGCGCCTGGGTAAGGAAACGGAGGATTGACATGGTTGAGGTCACCGAGACAGCGACTCAGATGATCGCTGATTATTTCAAGGACAAAACAGTTCAGCCCATTCGTATTTTCTTGAACGAGGGTGGCTGAGGCGGCCCATCTTTGGCCATGGCTCTGGACGAGCCAAAAGATTCTGACAAGCGCTTTGACGTGGAAGGGTTCACTTACGTGGTCAATGAATCGCTCCTTGAGAAAGCATCGCCCATCAAGGTTGACTTCATCAACTACGGCTTCCGCCTGGATTGCGCCATTGACTTTGGCGACGGTGGGTGCGGTGGCTGCGGATCCTCCAGCAACTGCTGCTGATTACTGATCCGACCGACCCAAAAGGCGATTCGCGCGGTGCGGGTCGCCTTTTTCCGTTCCTTCACGCCGCCACCGGGTGCGAGAGAATCGTTTCCTGCCGCTATGTTGACGACACCCGTGCTTCACATGCTGGCGTGGCCGCCGCAAACCCGAAGACGGCGATGGTGCGCCGTAACCACAGGGAGGTATTGCATGGCTCAGCTGGATCTGACAGTCGATGAATCGGTGGCAGTCGTCACCATGAACGCTGGAGAAAACCGTTTCAACCCCAACTTCATATCCGCCTTTATCGATATGCTAGACAGCATCGAAGCCGACACCGACGCCCGCACGCTGGTGGTGACGTCGGCCCACGAAAAAATCTTTTCCAACGGCATCGACCTCGAATGGCTGGTGCCGGTCATTCAGGGCGGCGACGTGGCGACGGCTAAAGCCTTTTTCTCTCAGCTCAACACCCTGTTCAAGCGGCTGGTCACCTACCCACTCATCACTATCGCCGCCATCAACGGGCACGCATTTGCGGGCGGGGCCCTCATCAGCTGCGCGTTCGATTTCCGATTCATGCGAACCGGGCGGGGATTTTTTTGCTTCCCCGAAGTAGATCTTGGCATTCCCTTTCTGCCGGGGATGAACGCCCTGTTGTCTCGCGCCATTCCGCGCCAGTTGATGGAAGAAATGGAGCTCACCGGCTGCCGTCTGACCGCCGAAGACTGTGAGGCCAATCGCATTGTGAAGAAAGCCTGCCCCATCGAGGATCTGATGGTTGAAACCATGGCCTTTGCCAAGGGTCTCAACAAGCAGCGCGCCATCGTGGGTGAAATGAAACGCCGGTTCACCGCCCCCGTTGTCTACGCCATCGACGTGGAGGATGTCCCTTATTTGGAATCCGGGCAATTTAACATCGGATAGGAGCGGCTGGTCCCGCCGCCTTGAATGGATGGCTTTTTGTTCAATCGTCTTGTTCCATCGCCGGTATCCTTTTGTTCATGCAAGTGAACGCGAGTAGCCAGGCCGGAAATGCCGACACACTAGTTTATGGAGGAGTCACCCCATGAAGATCTTCATCACCGGCGGCAGCGGTTACGTGGGCACGGCGCTCAGCCGCTATTTTCTGGATAGGGGGCACCACGTCACCGCCGTGGGCACGCGCCCTTCGTACGATGCCATCCGGCATGAGGCGTTTGACTACCTGTCCGCCGACACCAGCAGGCCCGGTGATTGGCAATCTCATGCAGCGGATGCCGAAGCCATCGTCAATCTCGCCGGCAAAGGGATATTCAAGCGATGGAATCCGCAATATAAAGCGGCGATTTACGACAGCCGGATCCTCACCACCAGACACCTTGCCGAGGCCCTGCCCACAAACACGTCGGCGGTTTTCCTGAGCACTTCGGCGGTGGGCTACTACGGCAGTCGGGGAGAGGAAATACTCACCGAAGCGGCGGCGCCCGGGGAGGACTTTCTTGCCCATGTTGGGCAGGACTGGGAAACCGCCGCCATTGACACTGCTAAAAAGGGCGCCCGTGTGGTGCTGGCACGATTTGGTGTGGTGCTCAGCGCCGGCGGCGGGGCCATGGCAAAAATGCTGCCGGCATTCCGCTCCGGGTTGGGCGGGCCCATCGGCAGTGGGAAACAATGGTTTCCGTGGATCCACCTCACCGACCTGATCCGCGCGATGAATTTTTTACTCAACCAACCCAGCGCCGAAGGCCCCTATAATTTTTGTGCACCAGAACCGGTCCGCCAGGGCGATTTTGCCCGCCATCTGGGCCGGCAACTCAGCCGCCCCGCCTTTTTTCCAGCACCCGCCGCCATAATGCGGGTGATGCTGGGCGAATTCGCCGGCACGCTGCTGGCCAGCCAGCGGGTCGTACCGGAGCGGCTGCAGCAGGCGGGATTCAAGTTTCGATTCCCGACGATCGAATCCGCACTATCCGACATCGCGGGTGCCGGTGACAACGCGTAACCCGACGACTGATTCAGCCGCAGGAAGGGTTCAGGCCAATGCTCCCGGAAATCGATGCTTCAAGCAGCAGTTTCGCCGTCGTCTTCGGCTTCAGTTTCCTGGTCGCCCTCACGGGGGCCATGGCACCCGGCCCGCTGCTCACCTATACCATCATCAAGTCTGCCAGGAGCCGGCGGCGCGGCTACCTCATGGGCGTATGGGTCATCACCGGTCACGCGCTTCTGGAAATGGCCGTCGTGATGGCCCTGCTGCTGGGCTTCTCGTTCGTCTTAAAAAACATTTTCGTCGTGCGGGGTATCGGTGTCGTGGGCGGGCTCATCCTCGTGGCGTTCGGCGCTGGCATTGTAAAAGACGTTTTCAAAGGGCGCATTCCTGTTCACATCAACGCTTCAGACGCCGAAACACGCCACTCCGAGACTGCGCCCAAAGGTGTCGTCGACAATCCGGTGCTGGGCGGCGTGCTCATTTCCATGGCCAACCCTTACTGGTGGGTCTGGTGGGCCACCATCGGCTTTGCCTTCATGGTGCAGTTCAACATCTCCTTTCGCAACTGGCCCACCCTGTTGGCGTTCTTCATCGGTCACGAAGCCGGCGACCTCATCTGGTACGTCATCGTCTCCACGCTGGCCTTTTTCGGTCTGCGGCGATTGAACCGTCGCGTCTACTACGGCATCCTTTCGATATGCGGGCTGTTCATGATCGGCTTTGGCATCTATCTTGGGGTATCGCCATTTTTGAAAGAAGCACTGTGAGCACGCCATGCCAATCTCTGCGCCCCAGGCAGTATTCGATTACCACGAGCGAACCAAGCATCACCTCAACCGCTATGCGCGGTCGCCGGGATATCTGGACTGGTCCAATCAGCCCAACGCGTTTCGAGTTTACGACGATACCCGCCGCACACCGCTACCCCTGCCGATAAAAGATCCACAGCACCCCCACCCGGCGCTGTACACACGATCTACCCATAGGGCGCGCCAGTTTTGTCGAGAAACCGTCAGCACCCTCCTGGGGCTGTCGATGGGGCTCTCGGCCTGGAAATCCAGCAGCGGCAGTCGGTGGGCCTTGCGCATGAACCCGTCCAGCGGCAATTTGCACCCAACGGAAGCCTACCTGGTGGTGCCGCCGATGTCGGATCTCCCGTCCGGCGTTCACCATTACTCACCGTTTTATCATGCCCTCGAAACTCGACTGACGCCCAGCGAAGGCGCATGGGCAGCGTTTCATTCGCATTTCAAGGGGGAAGGAATCCTGCTGGCGCTCACCAGCATTTTCTGGCGTGAGTCTTGGAAATACGGTGAGCGTGCCCTGCGATATTGCTATCTCGATGCCGGCCATGCGCTCGCGGCCGTGAGCATTGCGGCCGGCCTGTTGGGCTGGCGCGCGCGGCTGCTTGAGGGCGCCAGCGCAGGAGACCTGCGGCGCCTCTTGGGCCTGGATCGCACCGCCTTTCCCGAGGGGGAGTCCGAGTACCCCGATCTGGTCTGCCAAATTCGACCGGGGGATTCATCGGATTCTCCCCAGACGCTTTCAGAAGCGTTTCTCCACGCAGTAGACCAAACGGACGTGACCGGCACACCCAAACCACTGAGCGATCAACACGTGAACTGGAAAGTTATTCCCGCCACCGCCGATGTTATTGAAGCCATGCCGGTCGCTCTCGATGCCCACCCGATGGCGAAAGGCCGGGTGCGCTGCCGAAAACCCGCTGCGATGACCGCCGCAGAGATCATCCGAAGCCGGCGGAGCGCCACCGCCTTTAACCCTTCGATTGAAATGGAGAGAGATCGGTTTTTGGACATCATTGAAAAGGTCCTGCCGATACACGGATCGCCCCCGTTCGACGCCGGTGCGGCGCGCACCCGTGTGCATTTGTTGCTCTTTGTGCATCAGGTGGCTGGAATGGCTCCCGGGCTATACTGCCTCTGTCGAGCGCCTGACGATCTGGCCAAGCTGAAAAGCGCACTGCACCCGGACTTCGAGTGGCGGGCCGTCAATGATGGGCTCCCCCTTTTTTGCCTCATGGAAGACGATGTCCGCGCCGACGCCATCCAGGCCTCCTGCCACCAAGAAATCGCCGGGCTCAGCGCATTCTCAGTGGGCATGCTGGCTTGGTTCCAGGAACCGGTGGCATCGAACCCGGCCGTCTATCGGCACCTGTTCCGGGAGTGCGGCATGATCGGACAGGTGCTGTATCTGGAGGCCGAAGCGCAGGGGGCGCGGGGCACCGGCATCGGCTGTTTCTTTGACGATGTCGTTCACGAACTCGCGGGACTCCGAGACAAGCGTCTTCAGAGCCTGTACCACTTTACTGTCGGCGCGCCGATCACCGATCACCGCATCGCCACCCTCGCCCCCTCACGGTAAATTTGTTCTACCGCCCCAATGTTGACGGCAGTGCGTTTTCGGTCAT
>CAYUOU010000118.1:0-6775 GCA_964446485.1 uncultured Desulfobacterales bacterium
GTTCCGCCATCGTTTTTCTGTATTTCACCCCCACCCAGCCTCCCCCATCGAGGGGAAGGAGAAAAGCCCCTTGCACCATCGGTGGAACGTCCGCCCTTTTCCCTCTCCCCGTCGGGGGAGAGGGTCAGGGTGAGGGGGAGAAGAAAAACCCCCCGCATCATCGACAGAAAGTCCGCCTCTCTGTGGTTAGCAAAGTTTTTTCAGCACCGGTCTTCGCGCTTTAAATAATAGGTTTTCTTTTATGGAACGCGGTCGCCTGTTCGAAGGCGTGGGCCACCCTCAGCAGCGCCTCTTCGTCGAAGTGCCGCCCCATGAGTTGCAGACCGATGGGGAGACCGGTGTCAGAATAACCGCAGGGGATCGACATTCCCGGGATGCCAGCCAGATTGGCCGACAAGGTAAAGATGTCGCTCAAATACATGGTCAGCGGATCGTCCGTATTCTCACCGATCTTGAACGCCGGTGTCGGCGCCACCGGAGAAATGACAACGTCGCATTCCCCAAAAGCGGTTGTAAAATCCTTTCGAATCAACGTGCGCACCTGGGACGCCTTCCCATAGTAGGCATCGTAGTAACCGGCCGACAGGCAGTAGGTCCCGATGATAATGCGGCGCTGCACCTCAGCACCGAAGCCGCCGGAACGGGTCGCGCGGTACATGTCGATGATGCCGTCGGCATCCCGGTCCCTGTAGCCGTACTTGACCCCGTCGTAGCGTGCCAGGTTGCTACTGGCCTCGGACGGCGCGATGACGTAATAGGCTGCCACGGCATAGCGTGTGTGGGGCAGTGATATGGGTTTCACCGCGGCGCCAAGCCCCTGAAGCGTTTCGACAGCGGCCTTAACGGCCGTTCCCACCTGCGGGTCGAGCCCGTCCAAACCGCCGTATTCTTTAGGGATACCGATAATGATATCTTTGATGTCCCCGGTCAGTGCGGTCGTAAAATCCGGCACTTCCCGAGGGGCCGAAGTGGAATCTGCCGGATCATGACCGCAGATGGCATTCATCAGCAGTGCACAGTCCTTCACATCTTTGGTCAAGGGGCCGATCTGGTCCAGCGACGAGGCAAACGCCACCAGGCCGTACCGGGAGACGCGCCCGTATGTGGGCTTCATGCCCACCACGCCGCAGTGTGACGCCGGCTGCCGTATGGAGCCGCCGGTGTCCGAACCCAGGGCCCCAATGCACATATCGGCAGCCACGGCCGCTGCCGACCCACCGCTGGAGCCGCCGGGAATGTGCTCCAGATCCCAGGGATTTCGGGTAACGAACAGGCCTGAGTTCTCCGTGGATGACCCCATGGCGAACTCGTCCATGTTGAGTTTTCCCAGCAGCACGGTGCCGGCGGCGTTGAGCTTCGCCGCCACCGTTGCGTCATAAGGGGGCACAAAGCCTTCCAGGATCCGGGACGCACAGGTGGTGTTGATCCCATTGGTGCAGATGAGATCCTTTAATGCCAGGGGAATGCCGGTCAAGGGACCCTTTCGGCCCGCAGCAATGAGGTTGTCGGCGGCGTCCGCCTGAGAAAGGGCGGCTTCGCCGGCCACGGTGATATAGGCACTGACTTTGGGATCGATTTCCGAGATACGGGCCAGCAGCGATTCGGTCAATTCCCGGGACGTGATCTGCTTCGTTGCCAGCAGCTCACTCGCCTCGTGGATGGTCAATTCATAGAGTTTCATTGATTGGAGTTCTCCACCACAGAGGCCGCAGAGGAAGGCGGTCTTAAATGAATATTAAATCTCTGCGAGCTCTGCGTTCTCTGCGGTTCAATTAATATTTGATGCTCTTGTAAAGAGTCCACCCGCATCTTCTGTCATGCCGAGGAGCTTGCGACGAGGAATCTCAGCTAATTGTAATAACTCAAAATATCATCCGAACACCCAGATCCCTCGCAGGCTCGGGATGGCAATTTCAGCCATATTATGCTGGCGTCAATATTCCTCGCGTCTATCATTTTCGAAATCTCAAATTGTTACCTCTGTAGCTGCTACTCTATCACCCGTGGTACGATAAACGCCTCCTCGGAACGCTCAGGGGCATTTTTCAGAGCGGCCTCACGATCCAGATGGGCATGTTCTTCGTCTTCCCGGAAAGCATTGGTCAGGGCGGTGGCATGCGCTGTTGCCGTCACGCCGGTCGTGTCGATTCCCTTGAGCTGATCGACGTAATCGAGGATATCTCCGATCTGTTCAGCAAACCGGTCGATAGCGGCTTCGTCCAGATCCAGTCGCGCCAGCTTGGCGACGTTCTGGACCTCGTCCCTTGATATCTTCATGATATGAGTCTTCTCCAGTAAATTTGCGCGTTTTCTGATCTTACTTCGGACTTCAGCCTTCAGACTACCCACCTATTTCCTTATCACCAGCGCCTCTCGCCCTATCTGGCCGAGCGCCGCCTGTACTTTCTCTACGGACCGGCTGTCCGGGTAATCACCGATGCGGACGCGATACCAGGTCCCTTTTTCCGAAATCTCCACGGGCTCGCTGTATGCTGAATAGCCGCGTTTTCTAATTTTTTCCGCCAATGCTTCAGCCGCCTCGCCGTCTTTCATGGAAGCGATTTGAAGCAGATAGATGCCGCTTTCGGCGTTCTTTTCAGGAGCCGTCGGTTTCGATGGTAGACTGGGCGTTGCCGGCTTCTTCGACGATTTGGGCGCCACCTGAATGTCGTTGTCCAAATCTGCGGGCGTTCTCAGTGCTTCCCGGTATTTCAGTGATGTCTTGTCTTCGGGTGCCCCGTTTTCAATTTTGTAGTATTTTACAGCCTCCTCATAGGCCTTGTCGCGAAGCGATTTCAGATGCGCCTGGATACTCGGGACATCGAATTGCACCGGCGCGGTGCCGCGTCCCACGAGAACGCCCACGGTAAACATGAACACGCAAAGCAGCAGCCAGCCCAACAGTCTCTGGACCAGCGGCGCTTGGCCTTTGCCGGCCAGAGTTTGGCCTTTGTCTGTCCGCCGCTTCGCCATATTCGATAGTGAGTGCCCATCCATAAATATCCCTCCCCTGGTGAGAGGGGATAGGGGGAGGGGAAAATGAGATACAATATTTACCTATATTATCAGCGCTTTACCACCCTCTCCCCAACCCTCTCCCATCAAGGGAGAGGGAGCAAAAGGCTTCGCCATATTCGATAGTGAGTCTGTAATTTGTCGTTGGGCACGGTGATGGCGGATGCCCTTCCCCTACATGCGTTCCGGTGCGGACACGCCAAGCAGGGCAAGCCCGTTGCGGATGACTGTCCGTACCGCCGCCGCCAAATAAAGCCGGGCACCGGTCATATCGGGGTCATCACTGATCACCCGGTGTTTATTGTAGTAGGCGTGGAAGGCCGAGGCAAGGTCCATGAGAAAGTAGGTAACCCGGTGCGGTTCCAGCGTGCGCGCACTGTGCTGGACCACTTCGGGAAACGCTCCCATGGCCCTGATCAGGCGGATCTCCTCGGGCTCCGACAACTCGTGGCGATTGGCATCGTCTGTCGCCGGTCGATAGTCTACCCTTTCATCGCGCGCCTTTTTCAAAATACTCGAGATACGGGCATGAACGTACTGGACATAGTACACCGGGTTGTCGTTGGTCTGGGCCTTGGCCAGATCCAAATCGAAATCCAGCGGGCTGTTGGAATGGCGTGTCAGAAATATGAACCGCGCCGCATCACGCCCCACTTCATCCACCACATCCTTCAAGGTCACGAATTCTCCGGCGCGGGTCGACATGGCCACCGGCTCGCCGCCGCGGAGCAGGTTCACCAGATTCACCAGGATGACGTCGAACTGGTCCCGCCGGCGGCCCGAGGCTTCCACCGCCGCAGTCACCCGCGGGATGTAACCGTGATGATCGGCACCCCACACATCGATCACGCGATCAAATCCCCGCTGGTATTTTTCTTGGTGGTAAGCGATGTCGGATGCAAAATAAGTGGTCAACCCATTTTGCCGCACCACCACACGATCCTTTTCATCGCCGTAATCAGTGCTGCGAAACCATAGCGCGCCGTCCTTTTCATATACGGTGTCTTCTGCCCTCATGGCCTCGATGGCTCCGGAGACACGGCCTTCATCGTAAAGGCTTTGCTCCCTGAACCACTTGTCAAATGTCACCCCGAATGCATCCAGATCCGACCGTATGCCGCCCAGGATGTCATCCGCCGCGTAGCGCGCACAGATACCGACAGCCTTATCCATTGAGTGGTCTTCTAACAAGCCCCGACCGTGAACTTCGCTCAGCGCCGCGGCCAATGTTTTGATGTAATCCCCCTGATAACCGTCCTCGGGGAATTCCACCGGGATGTCGAACAGTTCCTGGTATCGAAAATATACAGATCTCCCCAGTGTATTGATCTGCCGTCCGGAATCATTGACGTAGTATTCTTTTTGGACATCGAAACCGGCGGCGGCCAGGATGGCGGCCATGCTGTCTCCGATGGCGGCGCCGCGACCATGTCCCACGTGCAAGGGGCCGGTGGGGTTGGCGCTGACAAATTCGACCTGGATACGGACACCGTCACCCATTCTCGATTGACCGTAGCGGGACCCCGCCTCATGCACGCGATCGAGATCACTTCGCCAGGCGGCCGGGTGGAGAAAAAAATTGATAAATCCCGGACCGGCGATTTCCAAACGCGCAATCAGACCAGAGGGGTCAACCAGGCAATCGGCAAAGAGTTCAGCGATCCGCCGAGGCGCCATTTTTTGGCTTTTTGCCATGGTCATGGCCACGTTTGTTGAAAAATCGCCGTGTGCCGACAGTTTGGGAATTTCGACGGTAATGTCCTCCACCGCTGCTGGGGTCAACAGGCCCTTTTCAAAAGCCGATGCCAGCGATGCGCGGATGACGTTTTCGAGCATTTGTTTCATGCGTCGTTCTCTCCGAAGGCGCTTTTCGCCCCTGGCCTCAGCAAGGCGGAGGCAAGTCCGACTTCGTTTTAAGTGTTCTGAATCTCGTAAAAATTTAGATAGGTAGGGGCTTTTCCGCGATTAGTCAAGGAGTTTCAGGGAGGCTGAAGCGCCTTGAGATAGTGTCGTGTGCGGGGGTTATTTCCGCCCGCTCTCGGTGGAACCGGAAGATGGGCGGCATTTTACCAATTGCGGGGGGGGGCAGGATAAATCCCTCCGCTACCGGATATTCCGGGATAGCCGATGGGTGTGGGCGATCATCGTCAATGGGATCGACAAGATTTGATCGTGGTAGGATAACTCGTGCTGGGAGTATCTGATGCCATGAGAGGTATTGGGGTACTCCTTCAAAAATTGCCTCATGCTCTTTAGCGAGCCCCTGGCACCGGATTTCACCTCAACAGGTATCGGTTGGCCATCGATTTCAATTAGATAATCAACCTCTGCATTACTTCCGCGGACCTCCCGGTTCCAAAAATGCAGTTTTTGATCTACCGTTGCATCGGCGTGGGCGAGGAGTTCCTGGGCAACGAACTGCTCAGCAAGAGCGCCGGCATTGATCTGTAGTACGGCTTTCTCCGAGACAATCGAAGCCTGTATGCCTAATGCGTTCTGCATCAGGCCCACATCAAGAAAGGCGATTTTGAACTTACGCTCATTTATCGTTGCCAGCAGCGGCACTCCCGCCCCAGATGCGTGGCATATCCGAAACAGGATCCTTGCATCGTTAAGCAACCCCAGAGCCTCTTTCAGAAACTTTGAGGCGATGGCGGGATTGACTTGGGAATACTGATACCTTCTACCGATCATCCTTGGCGCACTTTCATATACCGCTTTCAGGTATTTGTGCTTTGCAGTTGAGGCGTATTTTGCAAAATCATCTGCGTAGCTCCGAAGGAGTCCAGCCTGCAATCTTTGCATTTCGCCCATGGGTACCCGTTTTCGGTAGGCGTCAACCACTCTTGGCATGCCCCCGATTAGGAGATACTGCCGAAACAAGTGCTCAAGCCTTTCTGACATAACCGCCGAAATGCCGGTTTTTAGGTCAACTGTGCGAAGGTAATCAACCAGACGGCCCTCGTCAGCGGAAATGAGGAATTCCTCGAATGACATCGGCCCCATGTAGAAACTTTGCACGCGGCCAACCGGCATTTGAAAACCCTCGGCGCGAAGCGCAAATTCAACCAGGGAGCCGGCCCCGATCACATGCAGGTTCGGCATTTTCTCATCGAAATAGCGCAGTGCCGTTATCGCCCGTGGGCATTCCTGGATTTCATCCAGAAAGAGCAGCGTTTCACCGGGTATGATCGTTTCCCGTGTGAGAATGGAAATACGGTCAATGATCGCTCTTGGATCGAAGTCAGAAAAGCAGCGGCAGAATTCAGGTCGTTCCTCGAAATTGAGAGCCACGATGTTGCCGAAGGCACGGTTTCCGAATGAGATAACCGAATGAGTCTTACCGACCTGCCGCGCACCCCTAACCAGCAGAGGTTGCCTTACGCGGCTCGTCTTCCATTGATCGAAAACCGTGTCGATGGTCCGTTTCATACAATCTATGCTACCCTGAAAGTCATAAATGTCAATGGTGTTTTAGTACTAATTTTACTAAACTTATATTGTGTTTTATGACTTCATGTTTTCGATGGCCTGATCGATGGGATCCGCTGCGCTCCTCCCATCCTACGCGCTGAAAGTTTCTTCCTTGGTCAAACCGAACGCAGGACGGCGGCGGCGCTGTCTTCGAACTGGGGTGCGTTGTTGCCCGAGTTTTGCCCTTTCTCGTCTACCGCGCAGGCGGTCGTCCGAAAACGAAGAAAAAAAACTATGACAGCAAATAACGGTTGGCACCTGTATTGCTATGCGGCAGATAGCGCGA
>CAYUOU010000119.1:0-6597 GCA_964446485.1 uncultured Desulfobacterales bacterium
CCGCCTTCGGGCGATCAGATTCGTAGTTCATCTGCGTCATGTTCACTTGGTCGTGGTTGCTCATTGTCGTGTCTCCTATGTCGATCTATTTCCGGTTGCCTATCTTGTATGTGATAAGTCCTCTGCGTGCCGTATCCCCGCGTGAGAATACGGGTATCGCTTTTTAGCCCCCACCCCCACTATCGCAGGCGGGCACCCTGAAAAGCGCGCAGCTGCATCAGGTTTCTCAGTTGCATCATGGACTGACGCCCGCTCATGCCCCAGGCGTTGGCCGCGATGGCGACGGGCGCCGCCGGCACTTCGGCGGCCTGGGCGGCCATGGCCTGCATCGCCATGGCTTCCTCCTCCGTCCGGATGTACTGGAGCACCGCTGAAATGGCAGCGACTTGCTTCTTTTTATTCATGAATCACTCCTGTCGTCGCGTGATAATCGTTTTAGGTTTGATCCTAACCGAACACCTGAATCATAACACATTGCCTACATCGGGATGTTTCCGTGCTTCTTGGCCGGGCGGATTTCCCGCTTGGTGCACATGACCTCCAGAGCGTCAATGAGCCGGGGCCGTGTTTCGCTGGGCAGAATAACGGCGTCAATGTAGCCGCGTGCCGCGGCGCAGTAGGGATTGGAGAAAAGGTCCTTGTAGGCTTCGATCTTTTCGGCGCGTTTGGCCTTGGGATCGTCGGCCGCCTTGATCTCCTTGCGGTGGATGACATTGGCCGCCCCTTCCGCCCCCATGACGGCAATCTCGGCCGTGGGCCATGCGAAGGCCATATCCGCACCGAGATCCTTGGAGCACATGGCAAGATAGGATCCGCCATAATCCTTCCGGGTCACCAGCAGCAATTTGGGCACCGTGGCTTCAGAATAGCACCACAACAGCTTGGCGCCGTGCCGGATGATGCCGCCCCACTCCTGGTTGCTGCCGGGAAGGTACCCGGGAACATCGGCGATGGTCAGCATGGGGATGTTGAACGCATCGCAAAAGCGGATAAAGCGTGTGGCCTTGTCTGATGCATCGATGTCCAGGCAGCCCGCCATCACGCTGGGCTGATTGGCGATGACACCAATCGAGCGTCCGTTGAGTCTCGCAAAGCCGATGAGAATGTTGGTGGCAAAGTATTCGTGGGGTTCGAAGAACTCGCCGTTGTCAACGATGGCGGCGATCACCTGTTTCATGTCATAGGACTGGTTGGGATTGTCGGGAATCATGGTGTTCAGTTCCGGCGCCACGCGGCCGGGAGCGTCGCCGGTGGCCACAACCGGCGGATCTTCCATGTTGTTGGAAGGCAGGTAGGAGAGAAGCCGCTTGATCTGGTTGAGGGCGTCGGTGTCGTCTTCGCAGGCAAAATGGGCAACCCCGCTCTTCTGGTTGTGGGTCATGGCGCCGCCCAAATCCTCGAAAGAGATCTCTTCACCGGTCACCGACTTGATGACTTCGGGCCCCGTGATGAACATATAGCTCGTGTTCTTCACCATGAAGATGTAGTCGGTCATGGCTGGAGAGTAGACCGCACCGCCCGCAGTAGGGCCCATGATGGCGGAGATCTGCGGGATGGTGCCCGAGGCGAGGGAGTTGCGAAAGAAAATTTGGCCGTATCCGGAAAGGGCGTCGACACCCTCCTGGATGCGGGCGCCGCCCGAGTCATTCAGTCCCACGAAGGGGCAGCCCGCTTTCATGGCCAGATCCATGACCTTGCAGATCTTTTTGGCGTGCATTTCGCCAAGACTGCCGGCCCTGGAAGTAAAATCCTGCGCAAATGCAAAAACCGGTCGGCCGTCTACCAGCCCGTGCCCGGTAATGACGCCGTCGGACGGGATGTCCACGGCGTCCATGCCGAAATTGACGCAACGGTGGCTGACAAACATGTCGATCTCCCGAAATGTGCCGGCATCAAACAGCACATTGAGCCGCTCACGGGCGGTGAGCTTGCCTTTTTCCTTGTGCTTGGCCACGGCCTTTTCGCCGCCCATCTTTCGCATGGCGGCCTCGCGTGCTTTCAAATCCTTGATTTTATCTTCGACGATACCCATGGTTTTTCTCCCTTTCCCTGCATTGCGTCGTGTATGGGTGAGGGCGCGCCCGCACTATGCCGGTGAAGACACACCCGATTGATGGTCAAGCAGTGCCAGCAGCTCCGTGGCCGCCACGGTGGGTGATACGCTGCCGGCTTCGACATTCCGCAGCATTTCCGGCAAGCGCAGCTGCACGCCCGTGTGGCTGCGAAAACGAAACCGCAGTCCTTCTTCGATCAATGCCCAAAGCCAATCCATGGCCTGCTTGCGGCGTTTGTCGTTAAACTCTCCGGTGGCGATGAGGGCCTTACGATGACGCCCCACGGTTTCCCAGATGGCCCCCAGTCCGGTGTTTTCCAAGGCACTGCAGGTCAGCACCGGCGGTGACCAGGCCGATGATGCCGGAGACAGCAGGTGAAGGGCGGCCGCGTACTGCCGCTTGGCAGCGGCGGCCTTCTCCACGTTGTCGCCGTCGGCCTTGTTCACGGCCAGGGCGTCGGCCAATTCCAGGACTCCTTTTTTAATCCCCTGCAGCTCGTCTCCGGCGCCGGCAAGCATCAGTACGAGAAAGAAGTCCACCATGGAGGCCACGGTGGTCTCCGACTGCCCCACGCCGACGGTCTCGACGACGATGATATCGAAACCGGCCGCCTCGCACACCAGCAGTGTCTCCCGTGTCTTTCGGGCCACGCCGCCCAAGCACCCCCCGCTGGGGGATGGACGGATGAACGCGCCGGGATGCACCGACAATCGTTCCATCCGGGTCTTGTCGGCCATGATGCTCCCCCCGCTGCGGGTGCTGCTGGGATCCACGGCCAGCACGGCCAGCCGGTGCCCCTTGTCGGCAAGCATGATGCCGAATGCCTCGATGAATGTGCTTTTACCCACGCCCGGCACCCCGGTGACGCCCAGCCGGGCGGCTTTACCTGTGTGGGGCAGCAGCGCATCGATAATCTCGCCGGCCAGCGCCTGGTGTTCGGGACGGTTGCTTTCCACCAGTGTGATGGTCTTGGCCAGCACACGGCGGTCACCAGCCAGAACGCCGTCAACATATGCCTGGGGATCATTCAAGTTCATGGAATTCCGTTGTTTTGGCCGGTTACATGTACCGTTCTTCAAGTGCGTTCAGCACCTTGTTGGCGGAATCGGGCACCGGGGTACCCGGGCCGAAAACGCCGACGGCGCCGGCATCATAGAGCCGCTGATAATCCCCGGCCGGAATGACGCCCCCCACCACCACCATGATGTCTTCACCGCCTTCCTTTTTCAGCGCTTCGACAAGCTGTGGCACCAGGGTCCGATGGCCGGCCGCCAGCGAGGACACGCCGACCAGATGGACGTCATTTTCCACAGCCATCCGGGCGGCTTCTTCAGGCGTCTGGAACATGGGGCTCAGATCAACGTCAAATCCGAGGTCGGCATAGGCCGTGGCGATGATCTTGACGCCGCGGTCGTGGCCGTCCTGCCCCATCTTGGTGAGAAGCATTCTCGGGCGGCGCCCCTGCTTGTCGTTGAATGCCGCCGTGCGTTTGCGCAGCGAGGCGATGATTTCGCTGTCGCCGAACTCCGCGGCGTAAACGCCGGAGATGCACTGTGTGGTGGCCACGTAGCGACCGAACGCCTTCTCGATGGCATCGGAGATTTCTCCCACGGTGGCCCGCGCACGAACCGCCGGCAGGCAGGCCTCCAACAGGTTGCCGCCGGATTCCGCCGCCGCGGTGATGTCCGCCAGCGCCTTTTCCACGACGGCACTGTCGCGGGAGGCCCGAAGATCCTTGAGGCGTTGGACCTGCTCGTCACGAACCGCCTCAGCAACTTCCAGCACGTTGTCGAAAGGTTCTTCTTCGATCTGATATTTGTTCACGCCAACAATGACGTCCAACCCCTGGTCGATCCGTGCCTGGCGCCGGGCCGCCGACTCTTCGATGCGCCGCTTGGGCATGCCGGTGCCGATGGCCTTGGCCATGCCGCCCAAGGCCTCCACCTCGTCAATAATCTTTCCAGCCGCCTCGATGATGCCGTTGGTGAGAGCCTCTATGTAGTAGGACCCGCCCAGGGGATCCACCACATGGCAGACCTGGGATTCTTCCTGGATGATCAGCTGGGTGTTCCGGGCGATGCGGGCGCTGAAATCCGTCGGCAGCCCGATGGCCTCGTCGAAACTGTTGGTGTGCAGACTCTGGGTGCCGCCCAGCACCGCGGACATGGCCTCGATGGTGGTGCGGATAATATTGTTGTACGGGTCCTGCTCGGTGAGGCTCCATCCCGATGTCTGGACATGGGTCCTGAGCATGGTGGATTTGGGATTTTTGGGGTTGAACTGGTTGACAAGCTGGTGCCAGAGGACGCGTGCCGCCCGTAGCATGGCGATCTCCATGAAAAAGTTCATGCCGACACCAAAGAAAAAGGACAGGCGCGGGGCGAACTTATCGATGTCCAAGCCGGCATTCAATGCCGCCCGGACGTACTCCAGGCCGTCGGCAATGGTAAAGGCGCATTGGAGGACGGAGTCGGCGCCTGCTTCCATCATGTGGTAGCCGCTGATGCTCACCGTGTTGAATTTGGGCATTTCCTGGGAACAAAAGGCGATGATGTCGGAGACGATCCGCATGGACGGCTCCGGCGGGTAGATGTAAGTGTTGCGGGTCAAATACTCCTTGAGGATGTCGTTCTGAATGGTGCCGGTGAGCTGCTCGTGGGCAACGCCCTGCTCTTCGGCAGCCACGATATAGCCCGCCAAAATAGGCAAAACGGCGCCGTTCATGGTCATGGACACCGACATCTGATCCAAGGGAATCTGATCAAAAAGCACCTTCATGTCTTCCACCGAATCGATGGCCACGCCGGCCTTGCCGATATCGCCCACGACCCTGGGGTGGTCGGAATCGTAACCGCGGTGGGTGGCCAGATCGAAGGCCACGGACAGCCCCTTCTGGCCGGCCGCCAAGTTGCGGCGGTAAAACGCATTGGAATCCTTTGCCGTGGAAAAACCGGCGTATTGGCGGATCGTCCACTTTCGCCCGGCATACATGGTGGCCATTGGCCCCCGGACATACGGCGAAAACCCGGGGAGCGAGTTTACCTGCGGCATGCCTTCAAGATCTTCGGCGGTAAACAGCGGCTTGACCGCAATGCCCTCCGGTGTATTCCAGGTCAGCGAATCGAGCGGCTTGCCCCGGAGTTGCTTCTCTGCAAGTGCTTTCCAGTCCTGATACTTGGGATGTTCTGCCATGGTCTCTCCTCCGAAGTGTGGGCCGCCCGGTCTCCACGGGCGGCCGAATGTTACAAAATACCGGTCAAGATACGACAAAAACGACGGTCGAATATGTTGTTGGTTTGAGCATAACTTGAGCGTCGTGTGACAAATTTCCTTCAGCCTTCGGACTTCAGGCTATTTCTAATTCCGCTCCGGGTTGGAGATCGCCCGCCAGATCATTTCAAACAGCATAGTGGACTGTGCGGCGAGGCCCTCCTGCTGACCCCGGGACACCCACATAAAAAACGTGCGCTGCACCATGCCCAGCATGAAGTCGATGAGCACCCCGGCGCGCACATTGGCATTGAGCACCCCATCCTGCTGCCCTTGCTTGAGAACATCCAGGTAGAGTTCGATCATTTTGCGCTGGCGAAATGAGCCGTCAGCCATCCAGGTTTTCATGGGCACAGTCATGAAAACGATGCGTCCCAAGCCTTCGTGGCGTTCATAGTAATCCAGCTGCAGCCATAGCACCTTGCGCAGTTTTTCCTTGAGATCCTGAATGCCCTGTAGATGGTCGACGATCCGATCGGTGAGCTTTCCCATCCAGATATCCACAAAAGCGAACAGCAGGTGCTCCTTGGAACCGAAATGGTGGTAAATGGTGCTGAAACTGATACCGGCTTTTCGGGCGACTTCGCGGATATTGGCCTTGTGAAAATCGGAACTGGAAAAGACCTCCAGCACGGCATTTTCAAGCCGCTGATGCACTTCAGGATTGATTCCGTTCAATTGATGACCCATGGTGTGTCGCCGGATTCGCTCATCGGGGTTCAGTTAGCGCCCCCCGAAGAAATCGGTGGTAATCAATAGCTGCCAGTGGCCTCGGCATGGGGTTCGGTACCCATTGAGGGCAATGAGCATATAGATCCCCAGTAACCTCGTTACATATTGTTATTATTATTTATTTTTATATAAATACCGCAAATCAAGCCGCAACTGTGTAACAATGTTTCAGCATCTTTAAACCATGTCCACTGCCCAGTCAACACCGTTTTTAATCCTTCCTATTTATTGAGCCGGATTCAGTGGCCGTGTTGCCGCCATGGACGGGCCAGCGGCGAGCGTGCGCCCGATATTACGGTGCAGTGGCTCGCGCCGAGAAAAAGATGGGGAGGTGTCAGGAGCATGATGATAACCAGTGGCGGCGGGCACCCGCAGAGGGTGCCCGCCACCCGGCAAGCCGGCGTCAATGGTGGTGATCGTGTCCCGTTTCACTTCGAACGATGATTGAAAAATGACGCTGGCTCGACTTACGGTTGTGGGTTATTTTCGGGATCCGGCCAATCCGATGGTGTTGAGGGCCGCTTCCATTTCCCCGAGAATC
>CAYUOU010000120.1:0-6379 GCA_964446485.1 uncultured Desulfobacterales bacterium
AATATGGAAGCTTAATTTATTCGACACGGTGTCTCATTCTCATTGACACGCGCCGGCTTGTCGATTTTTCCACCAGCGAAGTGTTCGGTCAATCGTGTTTTCGCGCAGAGGAAAGTCAAATCACCCATATCGGTGCCGTCGGCGAAGCGAGATGGACCTATGCAGTGAGCAAATTGGCGGCCGAGCATCTCACGAAAGCCTACCATCAGGAATTCGGAATGCCGACGGTGACCGTACGCCCATTCAACATATATGGGCCGGGGCAGGTCGGAGAAGGCGCCATCAGAACATTTGTGCTGAAGGCCCTTCAGAACGAGACCATCCAAATATACGGAGACGGTAATCAAATCCGGGCGTGGTGCTACATCGAAGACTTCATCGACGGGTTGATGCGTGCCATCGAATCGCCCAATGCCATCGGCGAATCGTTCAACATTGGTAATGCCAAGGCTGTCATTACGGTATACGGCCTCGCCCAGACAGTCGTCAGGGTACTGGAATCGTCATCCAAATTGACATTCACTTACAACGATTACACGGATGTCGAACTTCGCGTGCCCAGTGTCCACAAAGCACGAGAACTCATTGGCTTTGAGGCCCAGGTCGATCTGGAAGAGGGGATTCGCAAAACGGCGGAATTCTACCGCACACTGAACGGGTGATGCGACGAGCAATAGGCATATTTGATGGTTTTAAGCCCGTGGATACAGGTAACTGACATGACGCGCAAGATGATCATATTGGGGGCTGTGGGGAACTGCATCGATATTCTCGACACGATTAACGACATCAATCGCATCGCTTCTCGTCCCCTGTATCACTGCATGGGTTTCTTAGACGACGACGAGACGCGCTGGGGAAAGTCGGTCTGCGGCGTTCCCATCCTCGGTGGATTGGACAGCGCCTCCCGATACGACGATGCATTCTTTATCAACGGCATCGGCAGCCCCGACTCCTATCAATTGAAAGCCAGCATCATCTCCAAGACGCGGGTGCCTACTGAGCGGTTCGAAACCATCTTCCACCCCTCGGCCGTGGTCTCATCCATGGCGGAACTGGGTAGGGGGGTGGTCGTGTTTCAAAATGTGACCATCGCTTCCAATGCACGCATCGGGGATCATGTTTCTGTGCTGCCCAATTCGGTCATCAGCCATGACTGCAGGGTTTCATCATACACCTGCATTGCCGGCGGTGTGGTCGCCTGCGGAAATGTGACGATTGGCGCATCCTGCTACATCGGCGCGGGCAGTTCGATCAAGGAGCGGGTGACCGTCGGTGAAGGGAGTCTGGTGGGGATGGGGAGCGTGGTCATCGGTGATGTCGCGGAGGGATCGGTTGTGGGTGGTAATCCGGCCGGAGTCATTCGGCAGAGCAGGCAATAGAGGTGGGCATGTCAACAGCGATCAACCGCGTATGCATGTTTACCAATCTTTACCCGCCTGTTGTCAGCGGGTCGTCCACGCAAAGCAGCTTTCTCGCGCGGGAGCTTGCCATGCGAGGCAAAGATGTCGTCGTGATCACCTCGCGGGTGGACCCGGCCACTGCTTCCTACGAATTTACCGAAGGGGTTCACGTCTACCGATTGCCGTGCATACGGTTGCCAAAGTTGCAGATTGCCCTGAATTTCCCATGGCTGAACGCGTCGTTTTTTCCGGGAAACATGAAACGGATCAACGGGATCATCGCTCGCCACCGGCCGGATGTGCTGCATCTCCACAATCACATGTTCGACCTGGCGTTTCGTGCCGTCCGCGTTCGGCAAAAGTTTGGCATCCCACTTGTCGTGACCATTCACACCATGATCAGGCATTCCCAGCCGGCCTACAATATTTTTCTCACCCCGGCCGACAGGATCTTCCTCAAACAGGCGGTGGTGCAACACGCCGATGCGATTGTCAGCCCTGACGTCAATATCAGTGAATACGTCAGAGAAGCATTCGGAACGAAGAACGATGTCATCGTGCGCTATGGCATCGAGAAACCGGCGACGCCGGACCCGGCACGTATTCAGGGCATTCGTCGGCGGTACGGGTTAGACGGCAAGCGGGTCATCCTTTCCATCGGGCATGTGCACAAAATCCGAGATCGCAAGGAGTTGATTCAAGCCCTACCAACTGTGTTGAAAAAAATTCCCGACGCGAAACTGATGATCGTCGGTGCCGTTTCAACGGACATTCCCGTGCGCACCGCCAAGCGCCTGGGCGTAGAATCGGCAGTGATATTTACAGGCCCGGTCCCTCATTCCGAACTGGGTGATTACCTGTCGCTCGCCGATATCGAAGCGCACTGGCTGAACCAGGACAGTCCAGACAAAACGTCTCTGGGCGTCGCCTCATTAGAGTGTATGGCGGCGGGGAAAGCGGTGCTCTCCATCGCGAACGAGGATACTTACGGTGTCGGCGTTCTTAGAAACGGCGAGAACGTACTGCTGCTCCAACGCAGAAATCCCAAGGAAATTGCAGAGATGATCATTGGCGTACTCAAAGATAGCGATCGTCGGCTGGCCTTGGGACAGAACGCCAATGCGACCCTCGACCATTATTTTTCATGGAAGCGCATATGCTCGGACACCCTGGCTGTATATGAAACTGCACTCAACCGCTTTCAGTGCCTGAAATCAACAAAACACCGGCGCGCCAGGTCATGAGAAGCCACACCACCCTCATTAACTCAGCGAAAAAACCAGGCGTTTCCGTAGTTATCCCTGTATACAATGGGGAAAAGTACATCGCATCTGCCATCGACAGCGTCCTCGGCCAGGATTATTCGAATGTCGAGATCATCGTGTTGGACGACGGATCCACCGATGGTACGCGAGATGTGCTTGCCCGGTATAATGATCGCATTTTTTGGGAAACCCATTCCAACATGGGCCAGGCTTCCACGCTGAACAAGGGCTGGGCAATGTCCAGCGGAAGCATACTCAGCTATCTGAGCGCGGACGATTTGCTGATGCCGAATGCCGTTTCCGAAGGCATTCTCGCCCTCGGGTCTCACCCGGATGCCGTCATGGCGTATGGCAGCTTCGATCTCATCGATCCAAACTCAGCTTTTATCAGGCACGTCCACCCTGGTGGGTTCAATTACAAGGACATGGTCGTTAATATCGTCTGCCCACCGGGGCCCGGAGTTTTCTTTAAACGCGAAGCCTATGAAGTCACAGGCGGTTGGAATGGTGCGTATCGACAGATGCCTGACTACGATTTTTGGCTGCGCCTGGGGTTGCAAGGCGATTTCATTCACATCCTCAAATCGCTGGCCGCATTCAGGGTCCATGATGATTCGCAATCCTTCGCAAAAGGGGATGATAGGAAATCAAATGAGCCTATCGCCATTATCAGTGCCTTGTTCGATAACGGTAGCGATCTGCCGGCAACTGTTCGTGAGTGTCAATGGGAAGCGTTGGCGAATGCACACCTGGTTTCTGCGCAACTTCACTGGCGATCGGACCGCTACCTGGAAAGCGGGAGGAAAGTCATCGCTGCGTTGCGTATTTTCCCATGGGTGATGTTTAAAAAGAGAACGCTGAAATTGGTGCTAAACGCCTTCGTCAACCGTCTGGGGCATCGCCTGTTGTGGCAATTGAGAAAACGCCCTGCCCATTAATGTCTTTTTCAAAGGTCTTGTTAATACACCACTTGGCCCGATACTGACCGACCCCTGGTAAGCCGATGACAGACCTGACGCAAAAATATCTAACCCGGGACTACCTGGACAAAAACCCCACCTGGGATGTCGAAGACAGCCCCTGGAAGGCTCGGCATGTCATGGATTTGCTGGCAAAATGCAAGGAAGAACCCACCACCATCTGCGAGATCGGCTGCGGTGCGGGCGGTATCCTGAACGCCTTGAGTCGGTCTTTGCCGAATGCCCGTCTTTACGGCTTCGACATCGCCCCGGATGTCATTCTCTTCTGGGAGCGGTTCAAGACGCCGCAGATAGAATTCACGCTGGGAGATTTTCTCGAGATTAATGCCCGGACCTACGATGTGATTCTATTGCTCGATCTGATTGAGCACCTCCAGGATCCGTTTCATTTCCTGCACCGCGTATCCAACAGCACGAAATACATCATCTGTCACATACCGCTGGACCTGTCTGCGATCAGCGTGCTTCGGGAAAAGCCCTTGCTGCATGTGAGAGAAAAAGTAGGCCACATTCACTACTACACGAAAAACATCGCCATCGCCTTGCTCGAAGGGTGTGGGTATCGGATTGTCCACTGGGCGTATACCGGTGCGGGGTTCACGGCCCCTCAGCGGAGCATCAGCACCAAAATGGCCGGTGCGTTTAGGAAAGCGGTGTTTTCCCTCAACCGCGATTGGGGGGCGAGACTGCTTGGCGGTGAAACCCTGATGGTGCTTGCCGAGCCCAGAAGCGACCCATGAAACTCATCATCCATGCCCCCAATATCCACACCGGCGGGGGCCTCACGCTGCTGCGCGCACTCTTGAACCATATAGAGACGGGCGTCGTATCTTTCTTGATACTTGACAGGCGACTGCCCGTCGATTTCCAAGTCCCAGAAGGCGCGTCCACCTTCCGTGTAACGCCAACGATCTGGGGGCGCTTTATGGCTGAAAAGAAGTTGCTGAAAATCGCTGCTTCCAATGATGTCGTGTTGAGCTTTGGCAACCTGCCGCCGCTTTACCGCCTCAACGCCCAAGTCCTCGTTTTCTTGCAGAACCGGTATCTCATCGAGTCCGCATCGCTGGCAGGGTTCAAGATGAGCGCACGGCTGCGCATTTTTATTGAAAGACACTGGTTGTTGTCCAGAAAGGTCAATGCCGATCAATTCATCGTTCAGACCGGCTCCATGCTTCGGGCCGTAAAAGACAAGCTCTCAATGCCAACAGTGATGTGGCCGTTTATAGAGAAAGGCATGAATTATCGCCGGCGCGGGGGCACTCGCATCGGCCATGACGCACCGCGGTATGATTTTGTCTATGTGGCATCAGGCGAACCGCACAAGCACCACCGCCAGTTGGTCGGTGCTTGGACGACGCTGGCGAAAGAAGGAATTCGGCCGAGTCTTGTGCTGACGCTTTGCCGACAAGCATATCCCGAATTGTGCCATTGGATAGCGGAAACCGCCGCCAGAGAACACTTGAACGTCATCAATCTCGGTGAACGCGACCATCGGCAAATGGCGGCGCTTTATGGGAACTGCCGTGCATTGATTCATCCTTCCACGCTCGAAACCATCGGTCTTCCCCTGATCGAAGCCCGCCAGGCAGGATTGCCCATCCTGGCCGGTGAATTGGACTATGTGAGGGATGTCGTCGATCCGGAGGAGACGTTTGACCCCCATTCACCGGTATCTATTGCGAGAGCGGTGAAGCGGTTTTTAATGTTGGATGAACCGCCCCTGCCGATTTGCAGCCCTTCCGCATTTCTCAACAATATCCTTTCGGTTTCTGAACGATGAGGAAGACGTGCGCTTACTGATCGTCACCCAATACTTCTGGCCGGAAAACTTCCGCATCAACGATCTGGTCAGCGGTCTGGTGTCGCGCGGGCATCAGGTCACCGTGTTGACGGGACGTCCCAACTATCCAGGGGGCGATCTTTTTGCCGGTTATGGGCTGGTACACCCCTGGCGGGAGCAGTTTGGCAAGGCCAACGTGGTTCGGGTCCCCCTTGTTCCGAGGGGCAGTGGCGGCGGGGTACGCCTGGCGCTCAACTATTTCTCCTTCGCCCTGACGGCCAGCATTTTCGGGCCGCTGCTGGCCGGTCGCCGCTGGGATGCCGTGCTGGCCTATGAGCCCTCGCCCATCACCGTGGGCATACCGGCCATTGTGATGAAGTCGGTGAGTGGGGCGCCGCTGCTCTTCTGGCTCCAGGACCTATGGCCGGAGAGCCTGTCGGCCACCGGAGCCGTCAATTCGGCCTGGATTCTCAAGGCGGTGGCGTTCATGGTCAGGCTGCTTTACAAGGGCTTTGACCGGATTCTCGTGCAGTCGAAGGCCTTTTTCGAACCGGTGCGCCGCCTGGGCGGGGACCCGCTGCGGACACTGTACTTCCCCAACAGCGCGGAGGGCCTCTACTGCCCGGTCACGGTGCCGCCGGACGCGCCGGAGTTCGCCCTGATGCCCAAGGGGTTTAGCGTCACGTTTGCCGGGAACATCGGTGCCGCACAGGACTTTGACACCATCATCGGCGCGGCAGAGCGGCTCGCCGCCCACGAGGACATCCACTTTGTGATTCTCGGCGACGGCCGGATGTTCGACCGGGTCGATCGCAAGGTCCGGCGCCTGGGGCTTCAGCGCACGGTTCATCTGCTGGGACGCTTTCCGGCCGAATGCATGCCTGCGTTTTTCGCGCTGTCGGACGCGCTCCTCGTGACGCTCCGCAAAGACCCCATTTTTTCCCTCACCAT
>CAYUOU010000121.1:0-6346 GCA_964446485.1 uncultured Desulfobacterales bacterium
CATGACGAAGGATGACGCGTAACGCAGATATCGGACTTTTTACGGAACCGTCAAACGTAAGGAGGCACACCGATGCAGACCCCTCAAAACCCCAGCCGGCACGAACAGATTTTTCATCGCGGTCTGCCCGTGGAAACCGTATCCCTGTATCTGCTGTGTTGCGGCCTGCTGGATGCCGGCATCGCCGCGACGCGTCGAACGATCGGCGAACGGTGGAACGGCGGCGAGGATCAATTGGACCGCAGTATTGAAATCTTGCTCTCCGAGGGGATTCTCAAGTCGGAAAGCGATTCGAAAGGATCGGCCGCGTCATTTATCACAACGCCGCCGGACCACTGGCGGCGGCCAAGCTAATCCCGGCACCGTTGGGCTCATCAGGGTCGAACCGCATCGGGCGAACACCAGGTCCACCCCTACGCAGGGATGTCCGATTTATCTCCCCGCACGGCCCTCACGCAGTTCCGCACAACCTCCCGCGGGACATCCGTACGCATTCCCGGGCAGCTGCCGGCCATGGCCCACCAGTTTCCCACATCCACGATTACGCTCTTGAGATAGGGCCACTCCCGGCACATGCGGGGCTTGACGGGATGGATGCCGCAAAGGCCGTCTTTCCAGAATGCGCAATAGCCGTTATCCCCCTGGACCAGAAGGCGCCTGGCCCCGGAAAGTGCCGTGTAACGGGATATGAGCTCCTGCTTTAATATCTTGAGGTGGGCGGCGATGGCGGTGAGATCGGCATCGGCAACATAGGTGCCACCGTATCCCCGGCAGCAGTCACCGCATTGCCGGCATTCAAAAATGCGGCCCTGGCGGGCATCGTCAGAGGGCACGGCGCGCCTCCATGGCCTTTCTCAACGTCACCTGGTCCACGAACTTGAGATCGCCGCCCATGGGAATCCCGGAGGCAATGCGGGTTACCGACACCGGGTGATTGCGGAGGAGATCCGCCAGGTAACCGGCCGTCGCTTCACCCTCCACGCTGGTACTAGTGGCCAAAACGACTTCGCTGACCTCCCCGTTGCGCACGCGCGCCATCAGCCGCCCGATTCTAAGCTTCTCCGGTCCGATGCCGTCGATGGGCGACAAGGCGCCGCCGAGCACCAGATAGACCCCCTCAAACGCACCTGATTTTTCAAGCGCCACTAGATCTCCGGTCGTTTCGATGACGCAAAGCAGCTGATGATTTCGCTGCGGATTGCTGCAGATACGACACAGACCCGTGTCGCTCAGACCGAAACACCGGGTGCACAGCGTCGTCTTTGTCTTGATCTCCATGATGCTGCGGGCCAATCGCTCGGCCTCTTGGCGCGGGGCCCTGAGAATGTGGAGCGCGAGTCGCTCGGCGGTTTTTTCACCGATACCCGGTAGCCGGGAGATGTTTTGAATGAGGGAGGTGATGGACGCGGGATAGTAATTCATCAGAACATGCCGGGGATTTTAAGACCGCCGGTAAGCTTTCCCATCTCATCGGCCATCATCTGTTGCGCCTTGGAGATGGCATCGTTGACTGCCGCCACCACCAGGTCTTGTAGCATTTCCACGTCGTCGGCATCGACCACCTCCGGCTCGATGGCCACAGAAAGAACCTGCAGGCGGCCGTTGGCGGTAACTTTCACCATCCCGCCTCCGGCGCTGGACTCCACCGTCCGGTTACCCACCTCTTCCTGCATCCGCATCATTTTCGCCTGAAGCTGCTGTGCCTGCTTCATCATGTTTTTCATGGGGCATTCTCCTCCAAAATCTTGATGTCCATCAACTCGCCATCGAATATGTCCATGGCGTCCTCAACCAGCGGGTGGGCCAGGAGTTCCTGTTTCAATTGCTGAAGTCTTTTTTTTTTATCGTCTTGCCCGTCGCTTTCCGGCTGGGCGCTCCCCGCAACGACCACCGATAACGGTTGATCGAAATAGGCCGAACAAAACGCCTCTAGTACTTCGCGGTTTTTCGGGCGATTGACCCGACTGAGATGGAAGCCGTTGCCCGTCATTTCCACCCTCAGTTGGTTCTTTTCCACCCCCGTAAGCCGTGATTCCCGCAATTGCGCAGCCAGGGCCGGGTGCTTTCGAGACATGGCATCGAGGCAGCCCTGCCAGGCGCCCTCCCTGTCTTCCCCGGTGGAAGGCAGGGCCGCTCCGGAATGCGGCGGTGTTTTCTGCGTGGCGCCGCTGTGGACATCGGGTTCGCCATTTCGAACCGCTTCCGGCGCAGATCGTTGAGAAGGCGTTGGTGCCGGGGTTACCGGCGGGGGTGAAGAAGGCCGAGCGCCACCGCTCCCTGTCGGCGGTGGGGCCGAACCGGAATTGCCCGTCGATTCCTTCGGCAGGGACAGAGCGGTTCGCAGTTGGTCCAGTTTCTCGATGAGGGTGTCCACAGCCACCGCCGGTGTCGTGTGACACACCTGAAAAAACACCATCTCGATGGCCAGACGCGTGTCCGGCGACAGGCGGACAGTGACGCCGTTGTCGAAAACCAGTCGGAACACATGGTTCAGCGAGGCGGCATCGATAAGACCGGCAGCCGCTTTGAGTCCTTCCAGGTCACTCGAAGCGGATGCCAACAACGGCAGATCCAATTCACCGCCCATGGCCACGACCATCGCATCCCTCAGGTAAGCCGACATGTCGCCATACAGTTTCTTCAGATCGATCCCACGCTGGTAGGCGTCATCAAGAAGGGTCAGCAGCACGCTGATGTCGCGGTTCAGGAGCCCGGCGACCATCCGCGCGATGAGATCACGTTCCACGCCACCCACCATGGCAAGGACGGTGTCCGGTGTGACGTTGCCCTCCGTACTGGCCAGTACCTGGTCCAGCAAACTGAGCGCATCCCGCATGCTTCCATCGGCCTCCCGAGCGATGAGCGACAGGCTTTGCGCTGAAACGTCGCGTCCTTCCTCGTGGCACAACTGCTTCATGTGGGCCACCAGTGCCGCGCTCTCGATGCGGCGCAAGTCATAGCGCTGGCAGCGGGAGAGAATCGTCACCGGGATCTTGTTTGGCTCGGTAGTGGCGAAGAAAAACAGTACGTGTGCCGGCGGCTCCTCCAGGGTCTTTAACAGCGCGTTGAAAGCCGCAATGGAGAGCATGTGCACTTCGTCGATGATATAGATCTTGTAGTGGCTGTAGGCCGGCATGTAGCGGATGTTTTCCCGCAGATCCCGGATCTGTTCCACGCCGTTGTTGGAGGCGCCGTCGATCTCAAACACATCCGGGGAACTCCCGGCCGTGATGTCAGTGCAGGAGCGGCACTCGTTGCATGGCGCCGGTGTCGGCCCATCGACACAGTTCATGGCTTTGGCCAGAATCCGGGCGATGGTTGTTTTCCCGGTGCCGCGCGGCCCCGCAAACAGGATGGCATGGGCCACGCGCTGGGAACGGATGGCGTTGGTCAGCGTCCGGGTCACATGTTCCTGCTCGACGACCGCTTCAAAGGTCTGCGGCCGGTATTTTCTTGCCAGTACAAGGTAGCTCATCGTCATTGTCCTGCGATCAGAAGCAAAACTGCCGCGCCAGCGGGGTTCGACTGTTACACGAATTGACCGGAAGTGGCAATACTGGTTAGCCGGCAGGCGCGGGGTGTGAAAAATGGGGTGGCGGAGAGAGAGGGATTCGAACCCTCGGTGCCGCTTGTGACAGCACACACGATTTCCAGTCGTGCTCCTTCAACCAGCTCGGACATCTCTCCGCAGGGGGGGATCCAGACTGCGGCGCTTTTATGCCAGAACCCACCGCCAAGGTCAAGGCCGTTGCGCTGGATATCACACACCGAAATGATACGAACTCCCCGTGCCGCTTGAAATGTGACTGCAATGGGGTTATGACGGGTTTCGGCGTCGCTCACCGCCGCTTTTCCTCACCGATCACACGAACCACCAGGCCACTGTGACTGAGAACCCGTCAAGTCCAGAATCCGGATTTCCCCACGCAGTAAGCCTTTACCGGCTGCCGACGCTGCCGCAAGCTGCCGATCGGCTGCTCTTTCTCCTGGAAACCCCTCAATGGAAGCCCTCGGACATTGTTGACGTGGTTTTAATAGAACCCGTCATGATGCTGCACCTGCTTCGCATCACGACGGTTGTCGAAACCAACGGCGCAGCAGTTACCCGACACCTCATGGACACGGCAAGCCGTCTGGGAAAAGACGGGCTTCGCATGCTGGCCTATGGCGCTGTGGCCAGTCAGCCGGACTGCATGTTCAGCCTGGATTTTCAGGATAGATACCGCCGTTATTGGCGGCATGCCGTTACCACGGCGGCACTGGCCCGGCATTTGGCCGAGCGCATCCCCAATGAAGACGCCGACACCGCCTATATTTGTGGTCTGCTGCGGGAGATCGGGCAGATTCCATTGATGGTAAGACACCACACCAGGAGCGGCGCAACGACCCCGCAAAAAAATGACGAGAACCGGATTCATGGCGCCAGTGCCTGTGGGGATCGGATGCTCACCGGCGACTTTCCCCTGTCAGCGGTCAAGGAGGTGGGTCGCTTTCGGTTTTATCCGCTGGACGCCCAACGAAACGCACTGCCGCTGGTGAAGATCGTCTCCCTGGCCGATGTGCTGGCTTTCCAGATGGTGGCGGGGGCATCTCCCAATACCTCACTGGCCTGTGAATTTCTCGGGATCAGCCAATTGAAGATCGATGGTGTCCTTCACGCCGCCATTGCCGAGATCTGCAATATTCACGATAAACTCGATCTGCCCATGGAGGCGCCCGACATCCCTGTCACCGGCGATCGCACCTGCGGTTTTCCTGCCAGGTTGAATCACCGTCTAGTCGGACAAATGGCAACCAACACGGCGTCGGAAGCATTTGCCAATGCCGAGGGCACCGCAGACGTCATCGACAGGTTAGCCTGGGCCATGGCTGTTCGGTATGGGAGTTGCCCTTGTGTGGTGATGCGCCCGGACGCCGATGGCGGATTCTTAACGCAGATCCGAAAGGTTCCTGATGCCCATTCCGACAGCCCCGGGCTGCGCATCAGGATTGGCGGCACGGCAGCTGCGGCAGCCTTTCGCGAATGCCGGCCGAAGGTGATGTTCCCCGACACTTCGGACGCAACCGCCACGGACGAGGACCGCCGCATCACGGAATTGCTGAATACCCAAGGGTATATCGCCATTCCCATGGGCACCCAAAACTCACCCGCCGGCGTGGTCATCGGCGGGCTGGATGCCGCAAAGACCATCGATGGTAATGACACCATAGCAGCGCTTTGCCGACTGGTCGCGGCGGCAAAGCTCGACGGCGCGGTGGATCATCCGCCCGGTGGATCTTTCGCCCATGCCCGCCTGTTGTCCTATGCCATGGATCGACTGCTTTTCACGAAGACCGCCCGCGGCATCGCAACGCCGCTGAATATCGTCAAGAACTACCTGAATGTGCTCCGATTGAAACTGCCGGAGGCCCATTTCGCCCAAAAGGAAATCAGCGTCATCGACGACGAACTCCACCGCATCGACAGCATGATCTCGCAATTGATCCTTCCAACCGAAAGCAGCCAACTGGAGTGGTTCCCGGTGAATTCGCTCATCGACAACCTGGTGGCCGTGTGCCGTGCGTCACTCCAATCACCGGTAAAGATCGATTTGATCACCGAATTCGAGGACACACTACCTGAGATACTCGGCAACCGGGACGGCATCGCGCAAATCCTATTGTGTCTCCTCCATTGCACTGCCGAAACCCTGACCGATGGCGGTCAGATTCTCATCCGGACGCAATCCGGACGCCCTGCTTCCCAAGGGACTTCCGCTGATAAAATCCATATCATTGTTAAAGACGACGGCCGGGGCATCGGTGAAGCTGACAGGGTTGTCCTATCCCAGCCGTTTGTCGGTGTCGAGGCCGCCATCGCTTCCGGCCGTGGGCTTTCTGTCATCCGTGCCGCCGTCAGCGTTCTCGGTGGAACGATGGTGTGCGAGAGCACGCCGGGCAAAGGCACCACCGCCACGCTGACCCTCCCAGCAAGACCGGAACGGGTCATCCCGCCCTTACCGCCGACCACGCCGCCATCCCCCGCCGGGGCCAATTGACCGGCAGGCAGTTGACACCCCTGACCGACCCGTGCGTCGGTTTATCATTCGGGACTTGCCTTCCAATGGGTCTCCATCCATAAATACCCTCCCCGGGGGGAAGGGGATAGGGGAGGGGGATCATGAGCCTTACCATGGATAGGCACCAATTAGGATGATTGGCGATACGAGTGGCTTTCAGGAAGTGCCGGCAGTGCATTTACCAATTCGATGAATTCGGGGCTCATTCCGTATGTAGAGCGTGTCACCCCGAGCCCCCCATGCTTGTCAAGCATTCGGCTTTGCAAGCTTATATTGATGGTGATGTC
>CAYUOU010000122.1:0-6000 GCA_964446485.1 uncultured Desulfobacterales bacterium
GACGAAGGATGACGCGTAACGCAGATATCGGACTTTTTACGGAACCGTCAAAAATAGTAATATTCGCCCCACCCAAATACAACTGCCTCCGTATTTAGGCAACTTGTTTGGATTCTAAAGCGGGATACCCATTCGCTGCATGACCTGTTTCATGTCTTCCCAGACATCGCGTTTTCGTTCAGGGCTTCGCAACAGATAGGCCGGATGGTAAGTGGGCATGACCGGAATGCCCTCCCAGTCGTGAAACCGCCCGCGGAGGCGAGAGATGAAGGTGTCGGTATTCAGCAGGCTGTGCGCGGCCACTTTTCCAAGGGTGACGATATAATCAGGTTTGATGGCCCTCAATTGTCGTTTTAAAAAGGGAATGCAGGTGGCGATTTCATCGGCCTCGGGGTTGCGGTTGCTTGGCGGACGGCACTTAACGATATTGCAGATATAGACCGTTTCCCGGGTCAGCTTCATCGCACCGATGATGCTGGTGAGTAAATCCCCGGCTGCTCCGACAAAGGGCAGTCCCCGTCGGTCTTCTTCTGCGCCAGGGCCTTCACCCACGAAAACCAGACGCGCCGATGATGCCCCCGCCCCGAACACAATGTGGGCGCGACCACGGTGCAATTTGCATCGGGTGCAATCCACTAGATCAGCGTGGATATCCTCCAGTGTTTCATTCACCGGCGCCGCGGTGGGAGCCGCAATGGGCTTATCCCAAGAAGCGAGAATCTCCATGCTGCCCGGTGCCAGATCAAAACCGGCAACGCCGTTTCGCTTCATCTGTTCAAAAGACCGCTTCGCTTTTTCGATAATGGAAGCGGCATCGCTGGCTGAATGATGGCTGTGGGGATCGGCTGGCACGATGGGCTCTTTTTTTTATTCGTTGGGATCGTTGGGATCGTTTGGATCGTTTGGATCGTTTGGATCGTTTGGATCGTTTGGATCGTTGGGATCGTTGGGATCGTCTAATTCGGAATTCCGATTCTCTGGGAAGCTCCGGTTATGGCATCGAACCGGTCGAGTTGCCATCCATGTTAATCGCTCAGCATCCCCACGACCCGATCGAGAATCTCATCGGCCAGGTCTATTTTGCTCGTGCTGGGCAGTTCCTCCCTGCGGCCGTCCCGATAAAAAAGGGTCACGGTATTGTTGTCGCCGCCAAACCCCACACCGTCCTGGTCTACGCGGTTGCCGACAATTAGGTGTAGGTTCTTGTCCTCAAGTTTCCCCGTGGCGTAGGCTGCCAGATCTTTCGTTTCGGCGGCAAAGCCCACACGAATCCGTCCGACATTTTTGTCCCCGAGCGCTTTGAGAATGTCCGGGTTTCGAGTGAGTGCGACACTGAGGGAGGCGCCTTCCTTTTTCATTTTTTGCGATGCGGGCGCTGCGGGCCGGAAATCCGACACAGCCGCCGTTTTGACGATGATATCCACATCATTGGCCTGCTGCATCACTGCTTCAGCCATTTCCAGGGCGGTTCCGACGCGAACGACGGCGACCCCCATCGGGTCGGGAAGCTGGGTGGGGCCTGTCACCAACACCACGTCCCCGCCTCTGCGGACCGCAGACAGCGCCACGGCAAAGCCCATTTTTCCACTGGACGGGTTGGAGATGTATCGGACCGGGTCAATGGGTTCTTGTGTCGGCCCCGCCGTCACAAGAACACAGTGGCCGGCCAAATCCTTGGGGGTCAGCAGGCGCACCAGGTTTTCGATGATGGCCTCCGGCGACGGCAGCCTGCCGGGCCCCACCGTGCCGCAGGCCAACTCGCCGGCATCCGGCTCCAACACACGATATCCGTCGGATTCCAGGAGGTCGAGATTACGCTGGACTGCCCGATTCTCGTACATGTGGGTATTCATGGCAGGGCAGATCAACACCGGGCAGGTCACCGCCAGCATGACCGTGCTCAAGGCATCGTCGGCGATGCCGTTGGCGAGCTTTCCCACGGTATTGGCCGTGGCCGGTGCAATAACCACGGCGTCGGCCTCCTGCGCCCAGTCGATATGCCGAACCGATGCATCTGCGCCGAAGGTGTCATCAAAAAGCGACCGGCACACCGGCCTTCCCGATAATACGGCAAACGTCATGGGGCCCACAAAGCGCTCGGCGGTGCGCGTCATGATGACCCGCACCGATGCGCCGGCGGATTTCAACGACCGCAGCAGTTCGACGGCCTTGTAGGCGGCGATGCCCCCGCTGACGCCGAGAATGATTTCTTTACCGTTGAGAATCGATGGCATGTGGGGTTGTTGCTGGTTGCTGGTTACTGGTTACTGGTTGCTGGTTACTGGGTTCCGGATAACTGATAACGCTCCTCCTTCTCACCGATTTGCCTTCATTTCACCAAACCACCGGCATCGCTCATTTCACTGCCCATGGTGGGGGCAACCCAGATTTCCACGGCTGTGCTGAAATCTTTGTCGGTGATGTTGATCACGCACCAGCGGTTGTCTTTTCTGAACATCATGATGGTGCGCTGGGATTTGAAGGATGTGACCGGCTGCCAGTTGTCTTTTGCCATGTTGGTGTCAAAAAAGGTGATGAGTGAAGCGATTTCCACATTGCCTTTCAAGACCAGGACACCCGCCGCGAGACCCGGCGTGCGAAACACGAAGGAGTCTTTTTTTTCGAGCTTAAGCTCCGCAGGCACGAGAATGTCGCCAAAATCATAATACTGTGGGACGGGGCCGGTCTCAGCGCCCACCGCTCCGGCGGACGAATCAGACGCTGTATTGGATTTCATATTGGCGCACCCCAAGGTTCCAAACACCAGTATCACAGCTACAAAGATCAACCGCCAGGCTGCTCTAACGCGTTCTTTGCCCATCTTCCCTCCTCCAAAATGAAAAAAGCGGTTCTGTCCTCAGTGCAAACCGGCATACTGCAAGATCGCTCTCCGCCGGCCCGTTTACCGGTTCATTGATTACGATGGATGGGAGATTCTGTCAATCACAACGGCATCATAGAAGTTGCGACGCCGTCTTGATTTCTGCTCTGTTTTTCCGTAACTACGGTAGGCTGCTGGGACGTCACCTGCGGCAACCGACCGCTGCCGGCAATGGGCGGCCCGGAGTCAAAAAATGGGGTAAAGTTAGAAAACTGGCCGGAATGTGTTCCGAAGCGTTTGGCGTCCTCGCCGTTGCCGGCCCAAACGAAGGACGCATCGATGCAGTGATTGGTTTTCGAGGGAACAGGTTATTCAGCAATGACGTTGACGGCTTTCATATCGCACCTGCTGTACGGCATCGTGCTGTTTTTCCTCTCGGCCGGCATTTGCCGCTACATGATCCGCCATGCCTGCATTATGGATGTCCCCAACGACCGATCCTCCCACGAATGCCCCACTCCGAAAAGCGGCGGCATCGCCATCGTGGCCACATTCATCGTCGGTGTCATCACCGTTTCGGTGTTTGGAGAGGAAACCTTGGCTGCCTGGCGGGTTATCGTGGGGTTCTCTTTTTCGGCTGTTCTCATCGCCGTGGTATCGTTTTTGGACGACCTGGTCATCATCAGTTCATCGTTGACCATCCGCCTGGCCGCCCAGAGCTTGGCCGCCGCCGCCGTCATCGCTTTCGGGATTGTCATCGACGAAATCACCCTGCCCTGGTTCGGGCCAGTGCGGTTGGGGCCAGTGGGGCCCATCGTGACCTTCCTCTGGATCATGGGTCTCACCAACGCCTTCAATTTTATGGACGGTCTGAATGGTATGGCCGGCGGTACCGCCGTTGTCGCGTGCGTGTTTTTCAGCTACATCAGCTACCGCTCCGGGAGCAACTTCGCCTACATCCTGACCTACGCCATTACCGCCGGTACGTTGGGATTTCTCATCTTCAATTTCCCGAAAGCAACGCTCTTCATGGGTGATGTGGGCAGCGCCTTTTTAGGATTCGTGTTCGCCGTCCTTGCCATCGTGGCGGCCCGCTACGATCTTGCCCACACGTCGCTGTTCGTCATGCCGCTGCTCCTGTTTCACTTCGTCTACGAGACGTTTTTCACCTTTGTCCGGCGGTTCGCCAATGGCGACCGGGTGTTCGAGGCCCATCGCACCCACTTTTACCAACTGATCAACCAGATGGGGCTTTCGCACACCCAGGTGAGTCTGTTTTACTGGGCCGTTTGCGCTGCCCAGGGGCTCGGGGCAATATGGATGGTGTCCATTCCTGACGGCCGACGCCTTTTCGTGTTTATGCCCGCCCTTTTGTTCCAAATCACCTACTCCGTGATCGTCACCCGCATGGCCCGCCGTCATGGATTGATTTAGGTTTTGGGTCCGGGAAAGAGGCAGCTTCGGAAAATGTTCGAGATGCAGCTTGCGAATCCTGAAAAAATGAGGCGCTACAGCACGCCGCAACGGCAATGGGTGAAGCGTAACGCAGATGTCAGTATTTACGGCGCCGTCAAGAGCGGCGTTGATTCAAATGAAAAGGGGGCGGCGATGCACTGTGTGCACCGTCGCCCCCGATACCTGAGCGATTTCAAAGCGTACTCGTTATTTGTGTGTCGTGGTGGTCTTTCCGCCTTCCATCACGCTGGTGGCGATCGGTACCACAACAATTGTACCGGCTGTGATGCCCAACGCAACCGCAGGCGCTACCAGCGCGGCTGCAGACCCTTCGCCGGTTCCCGCGACAGCCGCAGCAGCCGCATCAGTGGTCGTGGTCGCAGCAGCGGCCTTCTGGTCGGTAACCACAGCATCGGCTGCGTATGCCTGCCCGCAGACAAAGAAGATAAGCGCTACGATGGTGAAAACCCTGAAAACTAAGTTGATTCCGCCCCTTCTCGTATCTTTCCGCATCTGGTTCAACCTCCCTTTGGTTTACATGTTAAGGGTATAAGCTAATGACGGGACCCACCATAGCGACTTGATGTTAATTTTTCAAGTCTTTTTCGTACGATAAATATATTTAAGTAGTTCATGCCCCAGTCCAGTGACATCGCGGTGGTCACTGCGGCGTCATTTGGCCTTGCGGCCGTTGACGTTATCGTATCAAGCTGTTAATTCGGGCCCTTGATCAGGACCGTCAGCTTTCCTCGCGCAAGGTCTTTCTGCGCGATCCCGTTCAGTTGATATTAAAGGTGCACGCATCGGTACGGATCCAACATCGAGGGCAATATGACATCCATCGTCCAACACTGCCGCCTTGTGCTGTTAAGCGCGCTGGTTTTCAGCGCTGGGTGCTTACTTAACGAAAAGCAGGAAATCCTGGCCCACTACCTCAACCAGGAAATCCTTTCCATTTCTCCCATCGAAACAGCGGCCTTCAAACGCTATGCGGCGGTCACCGGCGAAAACTACACATCCATCTCGGCGATCTCGGAGGCCCTTCGCCTGGAAGTGATACCGATCTACGAGCGATTTTTCGTGCTGGTCAAAGCCATTCAACCGGAAGATCCGGAGGTGGCAAAGGCGCACTCTTTTTATGTCCGCGGTGCCGGGGAAGTGCTGGACGGTTTCAAAATGAAACTTTACGGACTTTCAAAAAACGACGTCTACCTGATCCAGCTGGGCAACACTCACATCAATGAGGGCCTGGAACAAACCCTCCGCTGGAAAACCGAAATCGAAGCACTGCTGGCCACGCATGAACTGGGCACCAGTGATCGGGAAAAGTCGGAAATGATGAAAATGCTGGAAGATTTTTCCGATTCGGTATCGAATACCAGGATTTAAAGTCTACGGAGGGGGTGTTTATTCAGCGCGTCCCTCCACTTCGATCTTTACTCATCAAATGGGTCATTGCTCTGAAACGCCGATCGCGGCATTGCCCATGCAGGCACCGAGGGGGCACCGCATTGACGCGGTCCGGTGACCCAAATGATGAGGAGTTTCTTTCTTGCTTTCTGCAACGCTACGACAGCAGCCACTTCCAAGCAGGGAGCATAGAAATACCATGATCGACAGCGTCCTCGTCATCCCAGGAAACGATAGTACCGGAATCAATATGGCTTCATTTTTACCCAAAACCGCTTTGAGCGGTTTTGGGTAAAAAGTGGTTGATTCACAAA
>CAYUOU010000123.1:0-5907 GCA_964446485.1 uncultured Desulfobacterales bacterium
TATCTCGAACATTTTACGAAATCGTCCTTTTTGCTACTTTTTACCGCTTCATCAACCTTGGAAAAAATTGTTGTTGGTTTTAAAAGAGGCTAAAAATAGAATTCGGTGTTGATCAGCGCCCATCCATGGGAGGCCTCATGGTCCCTCTCCCTTGATGGGAAAGGGCTGGGGTGAGGGTGACAACCCACCGATAAATAGAGATAAGCTTATGCCGGCCCGGCCCCCTACCCCTACTCCCACCCGGGAAGGGGTATCTATGGATAGACACTGGTTAATAGCAGGCTAAAGCATTAGTGGTCTTGTGTCAACAACGTCCCCTAATAGGTTTTAAACCATCGAAAGGGCGTAGATGGCAAGGTTGCCGAGAATGTGGATGGTAAGGGGCGTGAGGAGGCTGCGAGACTTTTCCATAGCGACGGCGAAGACCAGGCCCCCGATGCATTGGATGAGGGGAAAACCCTGGTGAAAATGGGCGGCAGTAAAAAGCAGCGTGGTGCCGAAAACGGCCGATACGGCACCCCATCGTCTCAGGACACTGAACAAGACCCCGCGAAAAAGAATTTCTTCAGCCACGGGGGAAACTATCCCTGCGACCAATATGAAGATGACGCCGCCATAAAGGTCCCGGGGAATCGGCGCGCGGACGAAAGCGATGGGATCGACCGAGAAACCGTAATGGGCGACGGCCGCCGCGATGACTGCAACCGTTGCGAAGGCGGCAGACCAGACGAGACCTGCCAGCAGCCCCCGCACCCAATGCGCTCGGCTCAGCCCCACGGACGCGATTCCCTGAGGCAGGCGCGAAACGAACCATAACAGCCCCACCGCTTCGAAGGCCCGCAGCACGCCCGTCGCCGTCATGCCGATCGCTGCGGCCTCTGGCAACAACGGTCTGACACCGGCTTCAAGGGCGACCACTGCGCCGAACGCCAGAAGGCCTGATCTTAGTGATATGGTTGGGATTGTGTCCACCCGAGTCTTTTCAAAGCTGCATAGGCGTATCGCTGCGCGTACCAGTATCCGCCATTTTGGACGTAACGAAGCATCATGGGAATAGCCCGGGGGTTTCCCAATTGCCCGAATGCGTAACACACTTGGCAGATGACCAGCGGGTTGGGATCCTGCATCATCTGCTCGAGCAGTTCGAATCCATCCTCGGCGCGCGCGCCCGCCAGGGATCTGGCAAACCAGTAGCGCTCCACCAACACATCGCTGTCGATCAGCTTACCGGCGCCAGGGTATTGCAGCGGATCCATCCCCTTGTCAACCGCCAGCTTCAACACGGATACCCTGCCCGCGAGGCCCCCCTCTTGCCACACGGTTCTGGCATTGGCGGCTGTGGCGCCTGCTTCCGGTGCCGCGGCCAGGGGATAAAACAGCGCACCGCCGATCGCGAGACATACCACCGCGGTGATGCCGGCGGCATAGCGTCCCAGCGCAAAAGACAACAATCCTTCCACGGCAGCAAAGACCCCCAAGTAAAGCATCACCGGAAACCCCACCAGTATCCCCGCAAGGGTGAAAAGCCGGAAAGGGCCGTTTCGGTCAACCTCAGCGGAAAACTGCTTCACCACCGTATCCGGGGCCTTCAGCATGTCTTCCCGGCTCACCGACAGCGTCCGGCCGGTGGAATCCTGCCACCGGATCCCCTCCCCTTCCAGCGTGAGTATAGCCGACACGCCCGCCGCCGCTCCGACATTCAGCACGTCCCAGCGCCTGAGCGCATTGGCCAGTTTATGGTAATCGGCATCACCTCGCAAAGCACTCAAATCAACCCCCAGCATCGTGTGCTGGCTCAACGGGGCCATGGCCTGAGCGCCGTAAAGGGTGTAGTCGTAGTAGAACTCCACGACCTTGACGCCCACCGGGTTGGAAAAAAGCAGCCGGTCACGGATATTCGTAAAGAGTTCGGCATCCAGCCGGGTGAGCCAAAGCCCTGTCAATAAAACAAGGGGCCCAAATACGATCACTGCCCGGCGCAGGCGCCCGCCTTTTTCTCGGAAAGCGAAACCAAGCGAGGCGGCGGCGATGACAACGGCAACCATCACCACTGTCACATAGATAGTGGCCCCGTTGTTGAGCCCCGTGCTGTTTATGAATATCGCCAGCACCAGCCACAGGACCGCAATAATCCCCGCCTGTCTCGACAGCGGGCATTTTCTGGCTTGCGCCCAACGCATGACGGCCAGCGTGATGAAAATCAGAAGAACCCCCGTGGTGACAGTAAAAAAAATCGCCCCCATGAAGGCATTGAACCAGGATGAGAGCCCATCGACAATGGAAGGGGATGGCACCGCCAGGTATCCCCTGTCGATGATGGCGGTCATCTCCTGTTGCAGGCTCAGATTGGCGCTGCGCACCAGAAACGTCGCCGCGATCTGTGAGACGATCACGCCGACGATGATGGCGATGGCGTTGCCTGAAACCCAAGGCGGATGGTGGTGTGTACGCTGCAATAAGATACCTTGTGAGCTTTGACCTTCGTCGACGAACTTGATGGTCCCGTGAAAAGTCTAAATTCCCTGTATTGTCATTCCGAGGAGCGGTCTTCGCTCTTCGTGCTGCGCCCTCCGGAGGCTCGCGACGAGGAATCTCAACATCACGCAATTCAGTATTTTCTGGTTAACCCACAGATCCCTCGCCCCGCTCAGGATGACACCTGAGGGGTTCTCACGGCCTTTTAAAGCTTCGTCGACAAATCGCAATCATAGAAAATCCTCATGTCAGTGAAAGCGTTTTAGGAAAATGGGTGATTTGCGTTTGCTTTGATTGATCTTCGCGATCGGCATCAAGCTCATTGACGGGTACGATACCTTTCTCTATGCAACCCGCCATCGAGGATAAATGGTTACGGCGAATCACGGCAGCCCCAGTTCTTTGCTGAACTTCCATAGCGGCAGCACCCTTACGCCCTGCTGCTCAAAATCCGCCGACCCCGTGTGTACCTGGTAAAATACCGGGATATCGATTCGCTCTTTAAAATAGTAAATCTGACGACCAACTGTTTTTTCACCGCTTTTGCACTCTACGGCAAATAACGGTTTGCGCTCCTTGAGAACAACAAAATCCACCTCTCGGCGATCCGTGTCTCGCAAAAACCGAAGCTCCATCCGATAGCCTTCGGTATCCTCCAGCCAATGGCAGTACTTCAACAACAAGGATGCGACAAAGTTCTCGAACCGTGGGCCGGGGGTATCGACCAACGACCAATCCCAGAGGTAGAATTTCTGCTCCTTCTTCACGGCCCTCACCCGCTTGGAACCAAAGGGGGCAATACGAAATCCGTAGTACATGCGCTCAAAAATCCGGATCCAACGGTCAGCGGTGCTAAAAGAGACCTGAAGCGTTTCTGCAAGATTTTTCACAGACAAGGGTGATCCCACACGATTCGGCAACTCCTCGGCCAAGACCTCCAGCAAACTGATTTCCTTGACACGCTCCAGGTCACGAATGTCATCGTAAATCACACGTTGAAGCCGCTCACGCTGCCAACGACGCCAAAATTTTTCTTCGCCCCGGAGGCAAGGTTCCGGATATCCACCAAAGCGGAGCAACTGGTCGACCGTGTCCGGGGTATCACCTGAGGGCAACTCTCCAGGACTCAGTGGATGCAGCCGGTAATAGTGATACCTGCCCTGCAGCGAGTCGCCCCCTTTATTGTAATCGTCGAGTCTTGCCGAACCGGTCAGGAGAAAAGACACTTTGGATTTGTTGACATCATAAAAGCCCTTGACCAGATTGCGCCAGCGAGCATGCTTGTGGATTTCATCGAAAATGACGAGAGGCTCGCTGGAAGGAAGTTGTCCTCGCAGCAATTTGACGCGTACGGACGGATCATCCCAATTGAGATAGGCCGGGTGCCTTCCGCCGCCCCCCCCCAGAAGGCTGAGACCAAAGGTCGTCTTTCCGACCTGCCGGGGTCCGCCAATAAATACCATCTGTTCTTTGAGGTCTGTTTCGACAGATTGTCGAATATATCGATCGAGAATATTCATGAGTAAAATCACCCTAACACAACTTTAATCATGAGTAAAGTTCAGTTAAGGTGATTATGGGAATAAAAAAGGCGGGCACATTAGCCCGCCTTTTCCACATGATTATGTTTCAGGGGCTTTACCGCCGACGTCGGATCGAGAGCGCGAACACCCCAACGAACAGTCCGAGGATCGCAGCGGCAGCGCCGGCCAGCCACGGCCCGACGCCGTCAACAGGCGGCCTGACTCTGGAGAACGCAGAGCCATAACCCTTTTCGGAGGCGGTATCGACGAAACACCCGCCCCCGCCGCCGTCAGCAGTAAATCCACTGCCGCTGAAACCAGCCATGGGCTGTGGCGGGCTGTTGAGGTTCACCGCGTAGGCCGCTGAGGGTGAGATAAGGCCGCTGTCCATGAGTTTGCTCATGCGGTGCCTGGCCTCGGCGACCATGATTTTCTTCATCGAAAGATTGGCCTGCTGATAGGCATGATCGAACCGCAGGTAGACATTCTCCTTTTTGGCCAATACCCAGTAGCCGTCGTGGTGCTCCATCTTGAATGTCGCGCCTTCTTCGATGTAGGCGCCTTCCTCCCAACGCCACAGCCTGACGTCTATCCAGTCGTTGGGATCGTTCAACGCCGACACCATCGCCGAGGCAATCTCATTGCCGTTACTGTCATACTCCACGACGAATACATCACCCCAGTAATATTTGGCATTATTCGGCGGCGAAATCATGTTCCATCCATTGCCGGACCCAGGGTTAATGTGAAGTTTGACCTCTAGGTTTTCGTACATGCTCACCGGAACGCCGTTAACCGCCGGAGCGAACCCATTTCGCGCCAGGAACCAGTAGGCTCTGCCGGGCTCGAGGAGCAACCCATCGCCCAACTCGCGATATGAACCGGTGAGGGGATCGTAGGTGCCGAACTTGAACTTGGATGGGTCGATCTCTATCCCAAGCGCCGCCTCGGCAAGGCCCGCCGATGCCCATGAGGGAACGGAAAACATGCTGTAGGCTTCCACCGTCGAACCGGCGGGCACCTCCACTTCGGCGTCTACGACAGGCGTACCCACGGTGAAGTAGTACTCCGGCGACCAACCGGACGTCTTGCCGGCCGCGTCCTCGTATCGCACCTTCCACGCATACCGCAGGCCGTCAACCAGGCCGGAAACCTCGTGCTGCATGGCACCGGCTTCATCTGACGGCGAAGCCGGATACATGCCGTCCGCACGGCGGATCATCCAGTGACTGGTCTTCAACGGATCGCCGTCGGCGTCGTAGTAAGCTTCACCGTTCAACATCACGGAACTCCCGGTGACAACGGCGAAGGGAACCGGCGTGTTGGCCGTCGGTGTTCTCGGCGCGCTGTTGGCCGTTCCCGTCGACTCATAGGCGCCCATGTCATAGCCGGCATTGATGGGCCGCGAGCGGCCGAGGATATCGTCGGACACCGGGTGGCTCGGGCTCCCCGGTATGGCGTCGATGGCCGGAGACCCGCTGGCCAGATCGAAGTTCCCGCCGGCCGGGTCGACATATCGCGGATCCTGGCTGTTGAGTTCCTTGACCGGCGTGTTGACCGGTGTGATGGTGCCGTAGTCGTCCCGGTTGTTGTAGTAAATATTGTAATCGATTACCGGCGTTCCCGAATCGTAGAAATCACCGTCGATGCCGACGTTCCAGCCGTCGATGGCGTTGAACTTGATGATGGGTGAGACATCCCCTCCGGAATTTGCCAGGTAGATGCCGGCAGACGTCGAGGCGGCACTGGTGTGGATGGTGTTGTGGTAAACCAGCGGTGAAGCGGCCCCGTTGCTGTCATCTGCGTGGATGTATATGCCGGTCGCATCAAAATTCGCTGTTGCAATCACGTTGTTTCTGATGGTCGGGGAGGCGGCGGGCCCTCCATAGGAAGCGACAACGATGCCGTA
>CAYUOU010000124.1:0-5503 GCA_964446485.1 uncultured Desulfobacterales bacterium
GAACCTTGAACCTTGAACCTTGAACCTTGAACCTTGAACCTTGAACCTTGAACCTGAAACACGGCGACGCCGCCATCCAGCAACCCAACAAACCCAACAAACCCCATGAACTCAACAAACGCCACTTTACTCATCACCGGCGGCGCCGGTTTTATCGGATCCCACCTGTGTGAGGCCGCAGTGGCCCGTGGCAATCGGGTGACCGTTTTGGACAATCTCAGCACCGGCCATCTGGAAAATTTAGACGGCATCCGGAAGCGCATTCGGTTTGTCGAAGGGGACATCAGAAATGCGGCAGACGTCGAGAATGCCATTGTCGGCTGCGATGCGGTGGTTCACCTGGCAGCCACGGTGCTGGTCCCCCAGACGGTGGATGACCCGGTGGGCTCGGCGCTGGTCAACGAAATCGGTTCTTTGAACGTATTGGAGGCGGCTCGTCGGCATCGTTGCCGTCGCGTCGTGCTGGCCAGTTCGGCGGCTGTTTACGGCAACAATCCGGACCTGCCGAAAAATGAGGCCATGATGCCGGAACCCCTGAGCCCTTATGCGGTTCAGAAGCTGGCCATGGAGCATTACGCGGGCGTTTACCATGCGCTGTATGATGTCGAGACGGTTTGCCTGCGCTTTTTCAATGTCTTCGGGCCCCGGCAGGATCCGTCGTCGACCTATTCCGGGGTCATTTCCATTTTCATGGAAAAAGCCTCAAAAAGACAGGCGCCGATCGTCTTCGGCGACGGCCGGCAGACGCGGGATTTTGTTTACGTGGGGGATGTGGCGGATGCCTGTTTAGCCGCACTGGCGTGCAGTGATGGGGCCGGAGGGGTTTTCAATATCGGCGTTGGAAGGCAAATCAGCATCACCCATCTCTGGGAGGTTGTGTCGTCCGTCGCCGGGGTATCGCTTTCTCCGGCGAAAGGGGAAAACCGGCCTGGTGACGTGCGGCACTCGGTGGCCGCCATCGACCGGGCCTCCCGGCTGTTGGGATATGCGCCGAAGACATCCTTCAAAGACGGGCTGACAACGACCTTCAATTGGTATCAACACAGCGCCGCCACCGTCCTTGCGTCCGGTTTGATCAAAGAAGAAACTTTCAGCGCGTAGGGTGGGAGCGCGTAGGATGGGAGAAGCGCAGCGGATCCCATCGATCAGGCCATATCACAGCGCATGGCGTTTACCGGCTCACGGGCAACATTTTCAGCGATTGTAAAGGATAATGAAATGACCATCTTCGAGGATCTAAAAAACAAACTTGATAATCGTAGCGCTGTCATCGGCGTCATTGGACTCGGCTACGTAGGACTCCCATTGGTCCTGCGCTTCACTGAAGTGGGCTTTCCCGTCATGGGCTTTGACATCGATCCGGTGAAGACGACTGCCCTCGAGCGCGGCGAGAGTTACTTCAAGCACATCCCCGGCGAACGTGTGAAGCAAATGGTGGATGCCGGAGGGTTTTCAGCCACCACGGATTTCTCCCGGGTCGCTGAGGCAGATGCGCTGATTCTTTGCGTGCCAACGCCCCTCGACAACCACCGGGAGCCGGATCTTTCCTATATTGTCAATACCATTGAAGAAATCCTGCCCCATCTGAGGCAGGGGCAGGTGGTAAGCCTTGAGAGCACAACCTATCCAGGCACCACCGCCGAAGTTATCCGCCCCCGCATCGAAGCAAAAGGCTTTATTGTCGGGACGGATGCCTTTGTCGTTTACTCCCCCGAGCGGGAAGACCCGGGCAATCCCAACTTTACCACGCGTACCATTCCCAAGGTGGTGGGTGGAGAGACGCCGCACTGCCTAAAGATCGGAGAAGCGCTATACGGGCAGGTGATCGACCAGGTGGTGCCGGTCACTTCCACCATGGCCGCCGAAATGACAAAACTCCTTGAAAACATTTTTCGTTCGGTGAACATCGGGTTGGTCAACGAACTAAAAATCGTGGCAGACAAGATGGGCATCGACATCTGGGAGGTGATCGGTGCGGCCGCCACGAAACCCTTCGGCTACAGCCCTTTTTACCCGGGGCCGGGCCTGGGGGGGCACTGCATCCCCATCGACCCCTTCTACCTTACCTGGAAGGCGCGGGAGTACGGCATCAACACCCGCTTCATCGAACTGGCCGGCGAGGTCAACACGGCCATGCCCCAGTGGGTCGTTGCCAAAGTCGCCGATGCATTGAACGAGCACGGCAAGGCACTCAGGGGAGCCGATGTGTTGGTGCTGGGTATCGCCTACAAGAAGAATGTCGATGACATGCGGGAGTCTCCATCGGTGGAGATCATGGAACTGTTGGAAAATAAAGGGTGCCGCATCGCCTACAGTGATCCTTATGTACCGGTATTCCCCAAAATGCGGCGTTACCATTTCGATCTTTCATCCATGCCCCTGACGCCCGAAGTTCTCGAACGGACGGACTGCGTTGTTATTGCCACCAACCACGACGACTTCGATTACGAGATGATCGCCGATAGCGCCCCGCTGATTGTCGATACCCGCGGCGTATACCGCCAGCCGCTGAAAAACGTGGTCAAAGCATAAACCTCAACACGGATCACGTTTTGAAAAACCAATTTGGCACGGATTACACGGATTTCGCTGTAAAAAACAAAATCAGGAACAAAAACATCCGGCGCAAGTGCCCTTGACCGTGTAATCCGTGCCAAAATTCTTTTCTCCGAGAGCGCTCAGATAAGGCGCCGCGTTTCACTTCCGCCGTCGGCGGGAGTGTACCGTGCCAAAATCATTTCCAACTGTTGCGTCCGCCGACTTGTTTTGAACCAGCAACCAGCCATCCCGGGCCCCGCGTCACACTATGTCCACCTTCCAAAAAATTATCATGGCGCTGGCCGTTGTTGTTCTGTTCAATTTTCTGCTGGTCATAGTATTTGGCGACAAAGGGCTGGTGGATCTTTTGCGAATGAAGACGGAGCAGCGGCAGGTTCAACAAAGGACCGAGAGGGTCATCGAAGGGAACTTAAAAATGGCCCGTGAAATCGAGCGCCTGCAAAAAGCCGACCCGGCGCTCATTGAACACCGCGCTCGAACCCAGTTGGGCATGGTCAAACCCGGGGAAATCGTGGTGAAGGTGCACTCGACAGCGCCAGACAGCAACAAGAACCCCAGGGAACAAGAGTGAATCATATCAAGCGCTCGCTATTATCATTCGCTCCCGACGTTTTTCGTGGGTTCCCGGTGTTGTTCGCCTACCTTTACGGTAGCTATGCGACAGGAGTTATACACCCATTCAGCGATCTGGATGTGGGGGTATTTCTCTCGCCGGATACCATTGAACGGTCAATGCGAACTGAGTCGGATATTGCATTGGCACTTGATGCTGCTTTGGGAAATAAGGTGGAAACGGATGTCCGCGCAATTAATTCTGCGCCGCTGTTGATGAAGGGAGAGATTGTCACCGAGGGATTGCTGCTTTATTCACGGGATGATGCCTCCCGGGTGGAATTCGAAACTCGAGTGAGAATGGCCTATTTCGATTTTTTACCTGTTCTGAAAGCTTATCATAAATCTTTTGTCGCGAGGGTGCTCAGCTATACTCCAGAGAAGGAGGAGACCAATGGTGAGCATTGAGAAAATATATAGAAAATTCATAGCCTTAGATGAGTATTTAGCGGTTTTAAAGGAGATCGGTGCTACCCCGGTCGATGATTTCATTGCTGACAAGATCATCATTGGCAGTGGGCGGTACTACCTGCAGGTTAGTGTAGAGAGTTGCCTGGATGTTGCAAATCATGTGATTGCGTCGGAGCGGTATCGGGCACCAAAGGATTATGCAGATGCGTTTAACGTGCTTGAAGAGGCAGGTATCGTTTCACCCGAGTTGTGCACAAGACTGCGGCAAATGGTGAAGTTTCGGAATCGCCTGGTTCATATGTACGGCGAGATCGACGATAAGACAGTGCATGGAATCATTCGCAATGATCTTGATGATATCCAGCAGTTTCGTTTGGCAGTACTTAAGCACTTTATGACTTGATAAAATTGGAGGGGACGGATGACATTCGAAAAGAACATTCTCTGCATCGGCGCCGGCTATGTTGGCGGGCCCACCATGGCCATGATCGCCTACAAGTGCCCGCAGTACAAGGTGACCGTGGTCGACATCAATGCGGAGAAGATCGCCCAGTGGAAATCCGACATGCTTCCGATTTATGAACCGGGACTCGACGAGGTGGTTGTCGCCGCCCGGGATCGAAACCTTTTTTTCAGCACCAATATCGAGCAGTCCATTGCCGAGTCCGACATCATTTTCGTGAGCGTCAACACACCCACCAAGACCTATGGCGTGGGCGCCGGGTACGCTGCCGACCTGCAGTATTGGGAGAAAACCGCCCGCCAGATTCTCGAATGTTCCACGACGCCCAAAATCATCGTCGAGAAAAGCACGCTTCCCGTGAAGACCGCCCAGGCCATGGAGCGTATTCTCGACTCCGGATCCAAGCCGGGCATGTTCGACGTGCTCTCCAACCCCGAGTTCCTCGCCGAGGGGACGGCCATTGAGGATCTCAACAATCCGGACCGGGTGCTCATCGGTTCCCAGGAGACGGAAAGCGGGCTCAAGGCGCGCGCCGCGCTGGTGGATGTCTACGCCAATTGGGTGCCCCGGGACAGGATCATCACCTCCAACATCTGGAGCAGTGAATTGTCCAAGCTGGTCGCCAACGCCTTTTTGGCCCAGCGGATCTCCTCCATCAACGCCATTTCGAGCCTGTGTGAGAAGACAGACGCCAATGTCGCCGAGGTGGCACTGGCCGTTGGGATGGACACGCGCATCGGCGCTAAATTCCTCAATGCCAGTATTGGCTTCGGCGGATCCTGTTTCAAAAAGGATATCCTGAACCTCGTTTACCTTTGTCGCAGCTACGGCCTTGAGGCTGAAGCAGACTACTGGGAAGGCGTCATCCATATTAACGAGCACCAGAAGGATCGGTTCGTTCTGAACATGCTCGCCACCATGTTCAACACGTTGGCCGGAAAACGTGTCTGCCTGTTTGGGTTCGCGTTCAAGGCAAATACCGGCGACACCCGGGAGTCGCCGGCCATTACCGTGACGGAGAGGCTCGTCGCCGAGCAGGCACAGGTCGTCATCACCGATCCCGAAGCCCTGGACAACGCCAGATTGGATGTGGCAGCTGTCGGCGGCGGCGTTCAATTTGTGGACGACCCATATGCGGCGGCAGACGGGTGCCACGCCATCGCCGTCATGACCGAGTGGGCGGATTTCAAGACACTCGATTACGGGAAGATTTACGCATCCATGCAGAAACCGGCATTTATTTTCGACGGACGAAACATCCTCGATCACGACGCACTGTATGAGATCGGGTTCAACGTTTTCCCCATCGGCAAGCCCAAGAAGGTCCACTATTGATGAAACGGTAAAAAGTAGCAAAAAGGACGATTTCGTAAAATGTTCGAGATACGGCGTGCGAATCCTGCGGAATGAGGCGTACTTACAGTACGCCGCAATGACGAAGGATGACGCGTAACGCAG
>CAYUOU010000125.1:0-4831 GCA_964446485.1 uncultured Desulfobacterales bacterium
ACGCCGCATTTTTCAGGATTCGCAAGCCGTATCTCGAACATGTTACGAAATCGTCCTTTTTGCTATTTTTTACCGTTTCATCACGTTTAACGGCCCTACAACACGGCCCGGTATTGTGGCCCCACGATGAGCATGTTGTTGGAAATGGTAGACTGGATGACCTCCATCTTGCTGCCGAACATGATGTCCCGGATCGCCCCATGCCCGAAAGCCCCCAGTACCACCAAGGCGTCATGGGGAACGTCATAAAGGTTTTCTTCGAATTTCCCCGACGTCATGAACCGCCACGATCTGATCCTCTCTGAGATCTCATCGGTGAGACCGGCTTCGTCAATGCTGCTACGATAGTCGGCTTCCGTCCCTTTTTCAATTTGCGTGAACATATCCAGCGGCATTCCGGTGACACGGCTGATGCCCAATGCCAGCCGCAGCGCTCGAAGGGCATTCTGAGAGCCCCCGAAAAAGATTTCGATACTTTTCCACGGCTTGAACACCGGACTGGTCATGAGCACCGGAAACCGTGCCGATTGCACGATGCCTCGCACCCGGGGGCCGATATAGCCAATGCCGATCTTGGAAGACATGTCTGAAATGCTTCGGGGGCAGCACATGAAATCAAAATCGGTCTTGATATCCGGAAGTGTGGATGCCGTGAAATGCTTGGGCGTTATGAAGCGCGGCGCGATGCCGGCGCCGGTGATCAAGGCCGTGGCATGCTCGCGAGCGGTCTCCGGAGCGGTGAGATAGGAAACATCGAGGTCGACCTGGATGACGTCGTTGTCGAAGTACATGAGGAATTTGGTGTGCTCGGGAATATACACCACGGGCGAGATATTCAGGCGCTGGCAGAAGTAGAGAGATTGCAGCAGGGTTTCCCGGCCCAACGGCGTATTTCTGAAGATGTGAAAGAGTTGTTGATTCATTTTGCGCTCCTTGCCGTTTAGTCAATGGGGTGTTTGCACCATGAGTTCCTTTCGATACTGGTCCAGCAGCGTCCCTTTCGAGATCATGCCGACAAACCGACGATTGACGATCACCGGCATGGAAAAAAGTTGTTTGGCGTCCATGATTTTCAGCACTTCAGACACGTCGTCGTCCAGTCCGGCCACGGCCACCGGCGGCTTCATGATTTGATCCAGGATGACGGCGTCGTAGATGGCCGGGTTAAATAGATATGGCCGGATGTCTTCGAGCTGAATGAGGCCCACAAACAGCCCGGTGCCCTCCTCCTCGACCGGGAAGTAATTGCGCCGGGAGCGCTTGATAACCTGGATGAAATCTCTCAGCGACATGGATCGTGTCACCGTGATGCAGTCGGTTTCGATGAGTTCGCGTACGGACAGGTCCGAGAGGACCCGGGCATCCGTACCGGGTCTGAGGAGGTGACCGTGCTCTACCAGCTCCTTGAGGTAAAAAGAGGCCGGCTCGAAATAGTGGCAAAATGTCGTGGAGATGGCGGATACCAGGATGAGGGGGAGGATGACACCGTAACCGCCGGTGATCTCGACAATGAGAAATATGCCGGTGAGCGGTGCCTGAAGGATGCCGCTGATGATGCCGGCCATGCCCAGCAGGGCGAAACACCCCTCGTTGACCAGTGACAACTGGGGCCACAGCCAGGCCAGCGCCCGATGGTAGGCCACCCCGATGAGGCTTCCGATGACCAGGCTGGGCGCGAAGATACCCCCCGAGCCGCCCCATCCCAGCGTGAGGGACGTGGCCAGCATCTTTGCCAACACGGCCAGTGCCACCAACGCGAACCCGGGCGCGAAGGAGCCGGTGATCATTTGTCGAATCGCGTGATACCCCTCGCCCAAAACCACCGGAAAGGCGAATCCGATGAGACCCACCAAGGCGCCGCCGAAGGCTGCGCGCAGCCACAGCGGCCAAGGGCGATTCCCGGCGAAGCGCCCCATGGATTTCATCAGTCGTGTCAGTCCGATGGACGCCGCCGCACAGAGCAGCGCCAGACCGGCGCTGGCCACAATATCAACCAGATCAATGCGAAAGGCGTCATGGGTGAAGGTGATTTGGTTGCCTTGCAGGAGGCGGCTGATTTCGGTCCCGGCAACAGCGGCGATGGCGATGGGGACAACGTTCAACGCCGACCATTCTCCAAGAATGATCTCGATGCTGAAGACCATCCCTGCGATGGGGGCGTTGAAGATGGCGGCGATGGCCCCGGCGGCACCGCAGCCTACCAGCGTCACCCGCTGACGGTCGTTCAGGTTGAACAACCGCGCAATATTGGCGCCGATGGCCGAGCCGCTCATGACGACGGGTGCTTCAGGGCCGGCGGAGCCTCCCGACCCGATGGTGAGGCAACTGGAGATCAATCGGGAAAAGCTCGAGCGAAGCCGGAGCAGTCCCCCGTAGCGGGAGACACTGTAGATCACTTCAGGAACGCCGTGGCCGGCCCCCTCGTTGACGACTTTTTCGAGAAACAACGATGACAGTGCGGCACCTGCGGCGGGGAGGAGAAATGCCCACCAATAGTGGCGAAGGTGATGCAGCCAGTGCTCCATGGCCAGCAGTGACCGCCCCAGCGCCAGGGCGGCCAGGCCGCTGCAGGTGCCAACGATGACGGCCGTGAACATCATCAGGAGGCGATCGTCGGAGCGGAAAAACGACCAACTGGCAGGGTATCGCCATTTCTTGGGTAAGCGCATCGGGAGCCCCTTACAGCGGCACGGAATGGTCCAAACGATGCTCGAATTCGGCAATATGGGCCAGGAGTGCGGCCTCGTCCGGCCGTGTTTGCAGAACCTCGATAAAGGCCTTGTCCCGCAATCCGTAAGCCAGGCGAGACAGCAGGTGAAGATGGGTCTGGACGGAATCGCTGATGAGGATGAACAATACAAAAACAGGCCGGTCATCCACGGCGCAAAAATCAACCGGCTCGGATAGAAAGCAAGTCGTGATCTGCGGTCTGATGTGGGGTTTCGTCAGCGGTGCGCGGGGGTGGGGGATCGCCACGCCGTTGCCGATACCGGTGGATGTGAGCCGCTCCCGGTCCAGGAGCGCTGCCAGCAGTGACGCTTTTTCGGATGTGTCGAAGTCGGCAACGCAGTTTACCGCCGCCGTGAGCACCGTTGGAACGTCTTTGCCGTGGATGCCATGGCATACACCGCCACGGGTCATGGCTTGTGCCAGTGACACGGGGGCGTCTTCATCCCGGACTGCCGGCGCACTGCCAGGCTGATCGCCCGATAGGTTGAAAGGCAGTTGCTTGGATGCGGCCCATCGCTGCAGGGCGGGAACCTCAACGTCACATGCTCCGCTGCTGCGCCGCACCGGGATGCGCCCCTGCCGGATCCACCGATCCACGGTACTCGCTGGCAGGTCGAGACAATTGGCGAGGTCGTTGATGCTCATTCGCATGAGGATTTACCACTTTACTGAAATCCGCCCGCACAGGGCGTAATAAACGGTCCATGAAAACCCGTTTTGCTACACGGAAACGGTTGAATTTGCAAGCGCCTATTCGTGCTGATGATTGGGCGGCGATGGGATGTCAGGCGTTGAAGGCTTATCGGGAGCGGATTTATGGATGATAGTGATATCGCGTCTGGGGAATGGGATTTCAATGCCGGCGGCATCGAAGGCGGCTTTCACCTGATCCGTGACGGCAGAGATGGTATGAATTCGTTTGCGGGCGTTGGTGATCCATACCCGGAGTTGGAGATCTACGGACGATTCTCCGAAATTTCGAACGACGACTTTTGGCGGGAGATCCGGGGCCGCCCACGGCAGACGACGGGCAACATCGGCAATGATCGCCTTTGCCTTGTCAACGGGCGCATCGTAGCCGATGCCGATGTTGACCCGAACCCGGATGCGTTCATCCTCCATGGCCGTATAGTTGACGATGTCGCGAAGCATGATCTCGTTGTTGGGGATGATGATGATGATGTTATCCGTTGTTTTGATCTTGGTGGCGCGGAGTCCGATATCGATCACGTCACCCCAGGTCGCACTGCCTTGGGGGGCGCTCCACACCTCGATGCGGTCGCCCACTTCGAAAGGACGATCGATGATGAGCAGAATGCCGGCGATGAGGTTGGACAGGGTGTCCTTGGCGGCGAATCCGATGGCCACACCGGCAACGCCGGCACCGGCGATGAAGGGCATGACGTTGATGCCGAGGATGTCCAGCGCCATGACGGCTGCGGTGAAGTAGATGATGACACCGGCGAAACGACCCAGGAGTTCGAAGACGATATTGTCCAGACGCGTCTCCGTTTTCGTGGCCAGGTTCTCTTCGAGATAGGCGATCAGCACGACCAAGATCGTCTTTGTCGGTTTGGACAGGAGAAGGATGAGGGCGGCCTGAAAGGCGTGTTCGATTGCCGGCGCCTGCCAGCGTTGAAGGAGCAGGGTGCCGGCCAGTGCGGCGATGCCGATTTTGGCGGCCCGCCGCAGGCTGTCGAACAGCTGGGGATGCGTTTCCACAAAGGCGCGGTTCAGCGAATGCTTTTCCAAACGGGCGAATATGCCGCGCACCAGCAGCCAGAAAACATAGGCGGCAGCGATGACCACCGCAGCATGGAGCAGCGGTGTTAGGCGCCCGGCATCGTGCAGCGCCAAGTTGTGTATCCAGTCCTCGATTTGTCGGGTGAGATCCTGCATGTCAGTAGGCTACTGGTGTAATTTCGGCGTGAACCGGTTCAAGGAGTAACGCAATCGTTCATTATCCCACAAAGCGCCACGGTGCTCATAGCCGCCGCGGTTTGTTTTGGATTGTCCATTACATGACGCTGCTGGCCACCCCGGCCTTGATGAACTCGCGGTTGAGCCGGGCGATGTTGACAATGGAGATCTCCTTGGGGCA
>CAYUOU010000126.1:0-4549 GCA_964446485.1 uncultured Desulfobacterales bacterium
GACGAAGGATGACGCGTAACGCAGATATCGGACTTTTTACGGAACCGTCAAAGAATGGTAATGATGAGCGGGTCTTCGACGCTTTGGAATGGCTCGCCGGCCTGTGCTCCCATGTCCCCAACCGGAGTGAGCAGTTGGTGCGCGACTATGGGTATCACAGCAATGCCAGTCGCGGGAAACGACGGAAACGAGAAAGCGGGGCGATCTCTCATGTGGACAAGGCGCTCAAAGTTTCAGAGGGTGAATCCATCCAGAAAGGCGCCCACATCTTGTGGCGTCGGAACTCGCCAGGCACAATTCAAGAGGCGGGGTAAATGGCATGCTGAAAAGCAAGCTTTTTATCATCAAGGTGCAGACGGTTGCATCTTGGTCCCGTTATGGAGGTAATTTTATGGGCGACATACAATATATCTCAGATGAGACGAACGAAGTGACAGGAGTCATCGTTCCGATAGACCTTTGGCGCGAAATCATCGCTGAGAAGGAGACGGCCTACCTGCTTAAAAGCGAGGCCATGAAACAAAGACTGCTTGCGGCAAAAAGCCGCAAAGGGGGTATTGAGTTTGACGAAGCAGTCCAAAAGCTTGGTATTTGATAAATCGGCGTTCGAGGATCTTGCCTGGTGGGTTGACAAAGATCGGAAGAAAGCCATTCGCATCACCAGGCTGATTCGAGATATTCAGCGTGACCCTTTTTCAGGCCTCGGCAAACCCGAGCCACTGAAGCATGAGTTGTCCGGCTGTTGGTCACGCCGCATAGACGATGAGAACCGCCTGATTTACCAAATTGAAAACGATACCATTAGAATACTTGCCTGCCGTTACCACTATTAGCCCTTTTGCCAGGTAAAAACATCAGTCCCCAGGGTCCAGAAACGCGTCCGATATCTGGCCGATCAGCGCCGGGATGGTGCGCGCCTCCCCGGCGGTCCAAAGCGCGCCGTCGATGAAAACCCGGTCGGTTGAGTTGACCAGCAGGATGTTCTGGGGCTCGTTGAGGTCTTTGGTGCCGTATGCCGTTACTGGTGTTCTGCCCCCTGCCGCCACGGTGAAGGCGACTTCACGGGAGGATGCCGCGGGCGGGTCGGCGGATAGATCGGGCTTGTAATCGGTGCGCATTCGGTATGTGGCCAGCGCGTGCAGCTCGCCGAGCAGCGTTTGACCACCATAGAGTGATTTCACCTTGCACAGCACCTGCGGAAATCGCCCGGCGACACTCGCGTCGATGATGCCCTACAACAACCGGTCCGGCGCGGAGATCTCCAGCGTCTCAAGGCTCTTGTACTTGGAGCAGATGGTGGAGAAAATACCGTCGCCGCAGTCCTTATCGCCCGCCCACGATAAAGCCGCCGGCATCAGCATGGCGGCGCACGTCAGCCAGAGAAGCGTTCTTTTAAGTTGCATCCGAAGACCTGTGGTCTTTGGGTTAAATGGACCTTTTGGGCATCAAAAAGCGCATTATTGATTCGATTTCGGGGGGTGTTTTCTTAACTTCTGCGATGGTCACTGTTACTTGGTTTGGGCGACCCCATTTCCGTTGCCCTGAAAAACGCCCCCGGCGTCATCGTTTACGGCCACGGTGTTTTCACGACCGGTGCCGTCGATTTTCGTGAACCATTTGGAACCCTCATGGCGATCGATCACCGGTGTCGCGACGCCTGCCTCGGCAGGCTTTCCGAGGCTGCCGATGGTCAGTTGGATGTTGGCAAGCACCTTTATGAAAATGAAGAATAGGGGGGGGGTGGCGTCACGCAGAGTGCCTTAAGGACCGAACGGATATGCAGGGTGGAGGCCAGGTATGAGCAGTTCATCGATATTTGTTATCCTTCTCGCCATTGGGATCGGATTGATCGGGTGGGGGGTGCAACTCTTGCGGAAGGCCAAGGAAAGTGAGCACTGGCCGACGGCATCGGGCGAAATCAAACTGTCTGAAGTAGAACGGCGGGTCGATAACGACGGCAAACGCAGTGTAAAATACTATCCAAATGTCGTGTACGATTACACCGTTTCCGGCAGGACGTACACCTCCAATTGTGTTTCAAGCATCAATTTCGGCACTACCAGTCCAAAGGGGCATGCGTTAGAAACTACGAGAAAATACAGAGTCGGGAGAAAAGTAAAAGTCTACTACAATCCCGATGACAACAGCAGCGCCGTGCTCCAGCCGGGCGTGACGCTTGTAAATTACATGCCGATGCTTGTTGGCGTGGTGATGATGGTCGCCGGGGCGGTGATATACATTTCCGGTTGAGGAAAACCTCCACAGCCACCATCACGACGCTCAGTAAGGATGGGCGGGTCTTCGACGCTTTGGAATTGCTCGCCGTCCTGTGCTCCCATGTCCCCAACCGGAGTGAGCAGTTGGTGCGCGACTATGGGTATCACAGCAATGCCAGTCGCGGGAAACGACGGAAACGAGAAAGCGGGGCGATCTCTCATGTGGACAAGGCGCTCAAAGTTTCAGAGGGTGAATCCATCCAGAAAGGCGCCCACATCTTGTGGCGTCGGAACTCGCCAGGCACAATTCAAGAGGCGGGGCAAGCGGCATGCTGAAAAGCAAGATCTTCTCTCCTTCTCTCACGGCCGCCGGGGGTCGCTCACGCTCTTCAGGCGGCCGCGGGCGTCGTAGATAAACCCGGTTTGCCCCAGAGGGGTCCATCATGCCGGTTAAACGGCCGGTGCCCTGGTCGTAGGCGTACACGATGTTTTCGGCCGACAAGGGAACAGTATCCCATTTGCCATATTGAACTCACAGTGTTATTTTTTTACTAACCATTGCAGGCTTTCAAATTGAGACATCGAAAATACTGGGAAGGGGGGGCGTCATGCAGCAGCATCCCATTCCGGCAAACGAGCAGGAAAAAAGGATCATTAACATGCAACCAGCAGCGCCCCGACCTCATCATCATGGCCGTAACCAGTCAGGCGCACCCCTCCTCCTATTTTGGAGAAGTCTCGGTCAGCCAGTGGAAAGAAAGCGGTCTACTGAGGCCGTCGATATCGCCGAAGTTTGCCGGGACGCTTTTGCCGCCAGGGTGGCGAGCAGCGCCAGCGGCATCGACGACGAACGGTTGCGCGTTATGTGGATCCAGAACCGTATCCAGTTCAAGAACCCCCTCATCGACATTCTGAAAAGGGCAGTTGCACACGCGGCTGGAAGCGTTCGCGGAGATGCTTGAAAACCGATAGAGACCGGTTCGCTCTTAAATATTTTGAAATCATCCGGTTGGTGCCTGCGTCATAATCGTCTGTTTTTGCACGTATTAGGCCTATTGCAGTTATCATTTTTAAAAAAAATTCAAATAATTAGCTTGCTATTTAACCCCTCAGCGCTTAGATTCGCCCATTCATTTGGCCCTGCATCAATGTGGCAGGGCAGTTTTGTTTTCTGAAGGTTATGTGCACAACCCATTGTGGCATCCTCCAGTAAGAAACGTTGATACATCTTTAAGAAAGGAGAATGCTATCATGAGCAATGGTATCGTAAAGTGGTTCAATGACCAAAAAGGATACGGTTTCATCGAGCAGGAGGACGGACAAGATGTGTTCGTTCACCACTCGGCGATCGTTTCCAGTGGCTTTCGTTCACTCAATGAAGGCGACAAGGTTACCTTTGACGTGGAAGATGGTCCGAAAGGCCCCTCGGCCACTCAAGTCACTGTGATCTAGTCCTAATTCATCCAAGTAAAAGGGCATTTTTCGCAATGGCGAAAAGTGCCCTTTTCATTTTGTAAACACGCCTGAAGCAACATTCTCGTAGCGGCATGCGTCACCGGATGTCGATACTGCGTCAATACTTTAAAAATTCAACGAGGAGGTGTCGATGGGAAGATCCCATTACTCATTCAAGAAACGTCAGAAAGAAATCGAACGAAAAATGAAGCAGGAAGAAAAGCGCCAGAAAAAATTTGGCAAGGACGAAGAATCGGAAGATGAGACCACACCGTTGCCGGTGGCCGATAGCGGCGACGCCGCGGAGGTGGATACAACGCAGCCATAAGCGCCCCCTCGACGGCACCGGTCGCGCGTTTTAGGCGAATATCGATAGGCGGTGAGTGGGCCTCCGCCGTAAAATGCCGGCCCATCGATTGGGCATCCACCGTTCTTTGAATGACGCCGCCGAAAACCGGTGCCGGAGGGCTGGCCGAACACCCGGCATCCTGCTCACCGTGATTAGCGGTCAACCTTAACCTCCTTTTTCGTAGGTATCGACCGCTCCATTGCCAGAGGCACCCACCCTTACGTTGTCAACGGCCCCCACTGCTCGGCCCTTTTCGAAAGGCACACCACCACTGCTTCCCCCCCCTTTTCAAAAGGCACACCACCACTGCTTCCCCCCCTTTTCAAAAGGCTCACCACCACTGCGCCCCCTTTTTCAAACTCTCCCCAGCGCATGCTCCCCCCTTTTTCAAAGTCTCCCCAGCGCATGCTCCCCCCTATTTAAAGGGGGGGCCGGGGGGGATTTCTGGGCCTCGGTCGACGCTTTTTCGAAAAGCCGATCAAAAAATTGGCGGTGGGGTTTGTGGTCTGGCTTGGAATGGTCAACAGGT
>CAYUOU010000127.1:0-4513 GCA_964446485.1 uncultured Desulfobacterales bacterium
CAATGACGAAGGATGACGCGTAACGCAGATATCGGACTTTTTACGGAACCGTCACCTTTAACAGCCGAATCCGCTGCCGGACTATAGCGGATAGGTTCCATTTGTGAAGAGGTAATCAAAGCAGTATTCCATATAATCCCTGGCCTCTTCGTCCAACGGTTCTGAAGCCCCTCGGGCGGCACTTTTATCAACCATTTTCATCCAGCTGTCCCGCGCATGGTCGTACAGCACAGCGACCAGCACATCGGGTGCGGGGGTGATTTCCGGGTTGGCCGCGATATAGGATCGCGTTGCTTCCAGAACGCTGTTCACACTGCGGACGAATTCGCTCATGTCTACAACGTTCTCTTCGGAAGCGTCGCAAATTTTTGTCAAAATGCTTTTGCCCATTCCTTCGATGGCATCAATGCAATTCATGGTCTGAGGTTACACCTTTTCTGAATGGTCATCAACGGCATCACCGATAAACTGTCAGCGGTTTCGTTGGAGGCGCCATCATTGTCATACCTTAAGAAGGGGGACGCACAAAATCAGGAAGCACTAAAGTACGCATTTCCGGCACAACTGTAAACGGCATCAACCCCGTTTCGGATCATTTTTGCCAGGTATCGGCTTGCCCATCCGTGGTAAGCCTCATGTTCCCTCTTCCCTGTCCCCTCCCAGTATTTGTGGATACGACTATTTGTGAGAATACCCGTCGATGGAACGAAATCGATGCGGTTTGTTCAGATTCTAACCCGGGCATAATACATTTCAAGTGATTTGCGGCGCATACTTGCCTGTATGTGCGCAGCCTGTCACAGCCACGACGCTTTTGCATCACGGCCTCATCGACTTCGCCGCCGGCCTCTGAGTCGGTGGTGGCCGTTGTTGGCGCTGTTGATAGTCTTTGCCCGCCTCCCGGCAGCCGCCGGCGTGATGAACCAGGTGCCCGGCGATTCTACCGAGGCTCTGGCCGTCAGCGATCCCCTGATCGACGCAGCCTTTCGCCAAAGCGTCGAGTTGGTGTTCCATGAGCGGTTCACAGAGTGCATAGCCATGCTCGATGACCTCTCCCGGCAGCGCCCGCATCACCCGGCACCGGATTTCCTCCGTGCCGCGGCCTATCAAAGCTGGATGAACACATACCGGACCAATCGTTTTACCGTTGCTATGGACGCCCATCTGGATGCTGCGATCGAAAAAGGTCGCACCCTGCTCGACACCAACGAAGAGCCCTGGCTGCACGTCTTCATCGGTGCGTCCCAGGGATTCCGTGCCCTCAACCGGTTTCGACGGGGGCAGTGGATGTCGGCGCTCACCAACATCACGGGTGCCGTCGGGAATCTTCAACAAGCGCTTCGCACGGCGCCCAATGTATATGATGCCTACATGGGCATCGGCACCTACAATTATTGGCGCACCGCACGGTCCAAGACCGTCAGCAACGTGGCTTTCTGGATGACGGACCGCCGCGAAATCGGGCTTGCCCAGATGCAATTCGTCGTCGCCCACGGCGTCTATTCGGCGCACGAAACCAGCTACAATCTCATTGCCGCCCTCATTGATCACGGCCGACCGGATAGAGCCCTGGCGCTGGTGGCAGACAATATACGGCAAAAACGCGTGGCCGGTGTCATAGACCTGTATTACCGGGGGCGCGCACTGCATGCATTGGGACGATGGGCCCCGGCGCTCTCAGATTTCAGTGCACTTTCCGAGCGCCTGGAGGCCGAACCGTTGGCAGCCATCGGCTACCGGGCGGAGTGCCTCTACCGCGTGGCACTCAGCTGCTACTATCTGAACCGACGAAGCGACGCCCAGGATGCTGTACATGCTGCCATTTCACTGGCCGACCGTCGAGTCCCCGGGGATGAAATCGACAGCAGCTTCGAAGCATTCAGCGATATCCTGGATGGACTCAACGACCTTCGCCGGAAACTGGAACAGCCCATGATTGTGGAATCCCGCCCCCATGACGGCCAGAGAGGGCCCGCGCCGTTGAACTAGACTCACCGCCACGCGGCGCCCCCTCCACCCCGTTTTCGACATGTAACGATTAAACGTTGGGGCCGATTCAGCACCGGAAGTCGATAACCTTTTCATCAATAATTGCCGCCGCGGCCTGCGGCCGCAATGAAAGCCGCCGGCTCGGTCGGTTCGGATAGGGCGACGTCGCCTTCTCTAACGAATTTCTCACCCCAAGTTAGCATGTTCCTCAACTCCCAGGGGGATGCTGCTCACGGAATACTTTTGCCGGCCATGCTGCCGGCGGGGGTAACACCAGATTATGGGGAGGGCAGATGTCGTCGAACGGCAAACTCATCGATGTGGCGGAGACCTTGCCGCCGTCTGTGCGTTTTTTCGGGCCACTCATTGAGCGCATGTTGTCGATTCACCGCGTTAACCAGGTTTTTAACCGCGTCGCCGAGGCCAACGACAGTGCAGCGTTTCTCAAGGCAGGCCTCAACGAACTGGGTGTTTTCTACCATGTCGCCGAAACGGACATGGCCAACATCCCGGACAGCGGCCCTTTGGTGGTGGTGTCCAATCATCCCTACGGCGGCATTGACGGCATGGTGCTGCTGGCGATCATGCTTCAGATCAGGCAAGACGTCATGGTGCTGGGAAATGAATTGCTCCTGCGGATACCCCAACTGGAGGACCGGGTGATCCCGGTCAATGTGTTCGGAGGACGCAGCACCGCCCGAAAAAACTTTTCCGGCATGAAAGCCTGCCTGCGTCATGTCAACGGGGGAGGCGCCCTGATCACTTTTCCCGCCGGCGAAGTCTCCCACTTTCACCTGTCGACCATCTCAGTTGTTGATGCCCAGTGGAGCCCGCATGTCGGCGCCGTCATTCGTCACACACAAGCCAGCGCCCTGCCGGTTTTCTTCCCGGGGCGAAACAGTTTGCTCTTCCAGTCGGCCGGGTTGCTGCATCCGCGACTGAGGACCGCGATGCTGCCCCGGGAACTCGTCAATAAGAAAGACCGAAAGGCCGGATCCTTCGTCGTTCGTGTCGGTCGGCCCATCCCCTGGAAAAAACTGGCTGTCTCCGCCACCGACATGGATCGTGCGCGGCTGTTGCGGGAACGGTGCTACTTTTTCAACAACCGGCACAGCGGCGTTACCACGCCCGTTCTCAGAAATCTGCCTTGGACCCGACGCAACGGACGCTTGGCACCCATCGCACCGGCGGTGCCGCCGAAGCGTTTGTCCAAAGAAATCGAGACGCTGCCGCCATCGGCGAAACTGGCGTCGTCAAAGGAATTGTCGGTCTATATCGCCGAAGCCGGCCAGATCCCCTGGTGCCTGCAGGAGATCGGTCGCCTGCGGGAAATCACCTTCCGGGGGGTGGGAGAGGGCACCGGCCGAGCCGTCGACCTCGACCGTTTCGACAACACCTACCGGCACCTGTTTATCTGGGATGCGCGGGATGCACAAATCGTCGGCGCCTACCGGATGGGGCTCGTGGACGAACTCGTGGCAAAGCACGGTGCCCGCGGCCTTTACACGTCAACGCTCTTTCGCTACCGGAGCGGTTTCACCGCATCATTGGGGGCCGCCATCGAACTGGGCCGCTCCTTTATTCGTCCTGAGTATCAGAAAAAGCACCACAGCCTCCCACTGCTGTGGAAAGGCATTGCCGCATTCGTGAGACAAAACCCCCGCTACAGCAAACTCTTTGGCCCGGTCAGCATCAGTCAGGACTACCAGCGATTGTCTCGGGATCTCATTGTGAGCTACCTGAGCAAACGGAGAATGGATGCGCATCTCGCACGACTGGTTTCCCCAAGGACGCCGGCCCTCAAGCGCAAGCCTCGGGGTGTTTCCCTTTCATCGTTGGCGGACCCCTTTTACGATGCCGAAGAGGTGTCCATACTCGTCTCGGAAATCGAAAGCGACGGTAAGGGCCTTCCGGTATTGCTGAAGCACTACCTCAAACTCGATGCCGTGCTGTTGAGCTTCAATCTGGACAGGGCGTTTTCAAACGTGGTGGACGGTCTGATCATGGTAGACCTTGCCCGGGCCGAATCAAAAACGGTAAAGCGCTTCCTGGGAGAAGAAGCCTACCAGGCGCTGATGGTTCTCCACGGCCATTCAGTGCCCGAGGGTAAAGAATTGCGAAAAAGCGCCTAATTGAAGTAAAAATGACATTGCCGGAGGGGGGTATCTAGGCCTCTCACCGCAAGCGCCAACCCCTGACCTCCCCACAGCACACCGGCAACCAGTCCTATTACCCGAGCATCACCGAGTGTCCATCCGTGGTAAGGCTTATGCTCCCTCTTCCCTATCCCCTCCCACCCGGGGATGTGTATTTATGGATGGGCATTACCGAAAATCGGCTGCCATCCATAACCGGGGCACCTTTCGTCTCGGGGTGCACTTTTCTTTCTGTTAGAAGTTTGTTGGCACGTTAAAGATATTCCATGGCCCGTCGATGTTATGGATAATCTCCAAAAACCAAATCTGTGCTGAACCCGGGCGCCAATGAGAAGGGACCCTTTTATGCTCATTAAAAGGGTTCCATT
>CAYUOU010000128.1:0-4344 GCA_964446485.1 uncultured Desulfobacterales bacterium
AACGAACTCAACGAACTCAACGAACTCAATAAACTCAATAAACTCAATAAACTCAACGAACTCAACGAACTCAACGAACTCAATAAACTCAATAAACTCAATAAACTCAGCAACTGCGCCGCAGGCGCCAACCAGCAACCCCGGTGAAATAGGTCGCTACGCGAATTTCACGGGGCAGGCCAGCAACCAGTAACCTTGAACTTTGAACCTTGAACCTGGAACCTGGAACGCGCCGCAGGCGCCAACCAGCAACCAGACACCCAGGAGATTTCAATGACCGCCACCACCCGCACCCCCTTAGTGGGCATCGTCATGGGCAGCGATTCCGACCTTGGCGTCATGGAGGCCGCCGCCAACATGCTCGAGCAGTTCGACATCCCTTTTGACTTGACCGTGGCATCCGCCCACCGGAGCCCGGCGCGGGCTATGGACTACGCCGCCGGCGCCGCCGATCGGGGCATGAAGGTGATCATCGCCGGCGCCGGCCACGCCGCGCATCTCGCCGGCGTGCTGGCCGCCCACACCACCCTGCCGGTGATCGGCGTGCCCATCGACAGTTCCTGCCTCCAGGGGATAGATGCCTTGCTGGCCACCGTGCAGATGCCCCCGGGCATTCCGGTGGCCACCATGGCCATCGGCAAATCCGGCGCCAAGAACGCCGGCATTTTGGCCGCCCAGATGCTGGCCCTGGGCGACGCGGCCATCATGGAAAAGCTGGCGGCCTACAAGGCAGAAATGGCCGAGCAGGTTGAGCGCAAAGCCGAAAGCCTCAAAGCCAAACTCAAATAGTGTTCATAGATGAACGGCGTTTCGCCCCCTCGCCCTCGACGGGGATGGGTCGGTGTGAGGGTGACAGCCCATTGCCGATAAATAGGAGGCGCCATCCATATTGGGCCTTCGCTCCTAATGCTTCCGCCGGGGGGGTATGGATGAACACGAGATCGCACAGTGACTAACACGCCCACCGATAGCGACCGAATTGCAGAAGCCGTAGAACTGCTGAACTACGGCGGCGTGGTGGTGTTTCCCACGTGTTGCCTGTATGGCCTTGCGGTGGATGCGACCAACGCGGACGCCGTGGCGCGCCTATACAGACTCAAGCATCGGCCGCCGGACAAACCCGTGTCCATTTTGGTGCCGTCTGCGGATGCGCTGGATGGCTGGGTCTCCGAGATACCGGAGGCGGGGCAGCGGCTGGTGAACACCGTTTGGCCCGGTCGGCTGACGGTGGTGCTTCCCGCAGCCCCTCGAGTGCCGGTCGCGCTGACGGCGGGTACCGGCACCATCGGCATCCGGCTACCGGCGCATCCTTTGGCCGTTGCCCTGGTGACGGCTTTCGGCGGCCCCATCACCGCCACCAGTGCCAATCTTGCCGGCAAACCCGGGTGCAGCGACCTTACTCAACTCGATCCGGCGCTGGCGGCAGGGGTAGATCTGGTCATCGACGGCGGCCCCTTGAAGGGCGGTGCCGGCTCCAGCATCGTCGATCTCACCACTCGCCCCTTCCTTCTCATCAGAGAGGGCGCGGTGAGCGTGAAGGAACTCGAAGACATCTTGGGCCAGGGGGAAATTTGCCGCTGACAATTGCCCCTCATTATTGATGAAACGGTAAAAAGTAGCAAAAAGGACGATTTCGTAAAATGTTCGAGATACGGCTTGCGAATCCTGAGGAATGAGGTGGACTTACGGTACGCCGCAATGACGAAGGATGACGCGTGACGCAGATATCGGACTTTTTACGGAACCGTCATTATTGACAATTTACACCAACCTCCCTATATAGACGCCTCATTGCCGGGGTGGTGAAACTGGTAGACGCACTGGACTCAAAATCCAGCGGGCTTATGCTCATGCGGGTTCGATTCCCGCCCCCGGCACCATCTTATTTTTAATAAAAACATAATAAAAACAATTACTTATATATTCCCTGCCTGGTCCAGGTGAGCCCCTTGTGGTAAATTTGGGGTAAAATCGCCAAATGTTTCTGTCTCCTTCACCCCTGAATCCGCTTCGCTGATACTCGGTTTATACACCTGCTCCATAAATGCCGAGCCATCATCCCGCTGGTAGTTCTTGATGTAGGAGTAGTACCGCTCCAGAATCATTTTCAGCGTTTCGTGGCCCATCATTGTCTGGACCCAGCCGGGTAGTTCGCCGGCATCCAGCATCAGCGTGGCGAAAGTGTGCCTGGTCTGATAGAGCGACCTGGGCTTCAACCCGGCTTTTTTCAGAGCGGGCTTCCAGATGGAAAAATTGACGGAATTGGGAACCAACGGCCTACCATAGGAATTCAGGAACACATAATCCGTCTTCCCCTTTGTCGCCTTGGCCTGCTCTTTAAGGGCTTCTAACACCGGCGGTAGGATTTTGATGTCCCTGATGGACCCAGGAGTTTTGGGCCGTCCTTCTTCACCATTCACCCTTGTTTCCCTGACCTTGATGACACCAAGTTTGAAATCTACATTGTGCCATTTCAGAGCCGACATTTCACCGAACCGCATTCCTGTAAAAAAGGCCACGATAAAATACGGCTTGTAAAGGGGGATGACTGCTTCGATAAAGTGATGGACTTCCTTCATCGACAATGGGTCGATGTCGGGTTTATCGACTTTGAGGTTCCCAACGAGGCTCAGTGGGTCTTTCTCGATGAATCCTGCTTTCAGGGCGAATTTCATAACGGACCGCATCGGCACAAGGATGTTGTTTATGCGCTTGGCGGTACATTTTAAATCGCTGATGAATTTTTCGATGTCCAGGTAGGTGATTTTATCTATCGGTGTGTCGCCGAACCGGGGCAGAATGTAAAAGTTCATAGCCCCGCGGTAGTCGCGAAGCGTTGATGCCTTCACTTTCTTTCGTTTGATACTGACCCACTGCTGTGCGACTTCACCGAAAGGAATGCTTGCCTTCGCTGGCTCTGGCTGACTAATAGACCCGTTGATTCTGATTTCATCCAGGTAATGGTCGCGAATCGTTCTGGCTTTCGCAATGGATGTAGAGACCGCCTTTCTGATGCGTTCTCCATTTACCATAGCCACGAAATACCAAGCGCCGTTTCGTTTCTCTAAATGGTGGTCCTTGTTCTTGGCCATAACTATACCTTCCACTTTCTATTCTTGGTGGCAGATAAGTCAGGCCTTTCCTTTCGCGGTTTCGGTTGTGCCTTCGATTCACCCCCTTTCTGATTGCGGATGTTGTCATCACGGAATTTGATGACATCGTCTTTAACAAATAACACCCGAGACGACCCCGGTGCCTGCCAATACGACAACAGGCCTTGCTCTCGCCAGTTCTTGATGGTCGCTGGGACCACCCTAAAATAGTCCGCAACCTCCTTTTGTGTCCATAATTCTTTTTGTTTTAGTTCTTCTTTCATACCGATCACCTGCCAATGTCTGATATGGCTAACACCCGGTGCTGGTTAATTCCAGACGGTGGCCATTTGAGCACCGATGGTGTGCCCACCGCTTATCGCGGCTTGTGGAGCCGATCATTCTGGCTCCTTGAATCGCTGATTCAGGCAAATGCCTTCATTTCGATTCATTTTAGTTCATTTCCACAACCTGAAGGCTTCCGTCTTCTGTTACTTGAAAAACCTTTCTACTATACAGACAGGTTAGTTTATTCGTCGGATTGATAGACCTGAACCGTTACAGTCCTCATGGTTTCCCGTCGACGCCATCGGTCTGTTGGTTTTGTAGGCGAAATTGGTTTTGGAGGAGTGACATTTTCTTTGAAAAAGTTTGGTTGTTTTTGTTTGATTTAGAGAAAGGTACGAGAAATTACTCGGTTATGGTAAGCGTGCGCGCCAGGTAAAATCGTAGGCGTCTGATTAAATGCGGATTGGTGAGATGGGGGGGGGCGTGTAAGAAAGTCGTGGCGTACATCGGTGCAATGACCGTCGCTCATCTATTGGACGGTGGCATTTCTGTCAGAGTTGGCCGTAAGCAATTCTTCCATCAAAGATATGAATCTTGGCGGCTGGATAGATCGCCAAGAGGATGCTCGAATTATAGCGAATAGTGAAGACTGGTTCAAAGGTTTATGGCGCGGCGGTACCCCCCGGCGCCCCATAAAAAATCCACTGGCGATCACACCCCACAGATGGGCTCACTACCCAGAGCCGATAAATCGCCGGATTTTGAAAAAAGGAAACCATCATACCGCCGGTCAGGTGTGCAGTCCCTACCCGGTGGGAGAGCGGTTTCGGCCGGCGGTAGGAAAGGCGCTCAGGCCGCCTGTAGTCGCGCAGGTTGCGTTTTCTTTTTAGCTACAACACAATGCTTGCACAAGAAATGATGGCGATACGGAGCGTTTGGCGGGGTATTTTCGCGGGGTGCCACA
>CAYUOU010000129.1:0-4204 GCA_964446485.1 uncultured Desulfobacterales bacterium
CAATGACGAAGGATGACGCGTAACGCAGATATCGGACTTTTTACGGAACCGTCAGGGTTAGCAGCACAAATACCGGCAAACGAAACAAAAAATCATGACTTCCGCAGCAGACCGACGATTTCACATGGCAACATTGGGGTGCGCCCGCAACCAGGTGGACAGCGAAGTCATGCTGGGGCGTCTGGCGGAATCCGGTTGGACACACACCGACGAGCCGTCCGAAGCCTCGGTGATCGTGGTGAATACCTGCTGCTTCATCACGGATGCCACCAATGAGTCCATCGATGCCATCCTCGAACTGGCACGATACAAAGCGGTGGGGCGATGCCGCACCCTCATCGTTACGGGATGCCTGCCGGAACGCTACCGCGAAGCGACGGCGGCCTCCCTGCCAGAGGTGGATATGTTTTTAGGAACCGGCGCTTATGACCGGATCATCGATGCGGTGACAGGGCGTCTTCCGGCGGCAAGCTGCCTCCTCCCGGATCCCGACCGCCGGGTGCTGCAATCGGCGGGGACGCCCCGAGACACCGGTTTTTTGCCGTCCGTCTACATCAAGATTGCCGAAGGGTGCAGCCGGAGCTGCACGTATTGCATCATTCCCAAACTCCGGGGGAGACAGAAAAGCCGGCCGGCAGCGGACATTGTGGCAGAGGCGGCCTCGCTGTCAGCCCGAGGTGTCAAAGAACTGGTACTGGTCGCTCAAGACACGACGGCCTATGGGCGTGATCTGGAGGCCGCGGACACCCTCGCCGGCCTCCTCGGCCAGCTTGCCGAAACCTGCCCCGATACCTGGATCCGGATGCTCTACGGTCATCCGGAAAGCATCACCTTGGACGAAATCGACGTCATGGGCCGATACCCGAATATCTGCCCCTATGTCGATATTCCCATCCAGCATGCCAGCGATCCGGTGCTTCAGCGCATGGGGCGGCACTATGGTCGAAAAGAACTGACGCGATTATTCGAGGAGATACGGACCCGCCTGCCGCAAGCGGCGCTCCGCACCACAGTGATCGCCGGATTTCCTGGGGAAACCGCGGACGATATCTCCATCCTGGAAGATTTCATGGACCGCGTACAGTTTGACCATCTGGGGGTATTCACCTATTCGGATGCCGATGACCTGCCAGCCCACCGCCTCTCCGACCCTGTGCCGCCGGCGGTGGCCCGGCAACGGTTCAATCGGCTCATGCGCCGGCAGCGGGACATTTCAGCCGCCGTGAATGCATCGCGTCACGGCGCCGTGTTGGATGTGCTGGTGGAGGAGCACCCCGAGGAAGGACTTTTTCTGGGCCGATCGATGTTTCAGGCGCCTGAGGTGGACGGACTCACCATTATCCACGCCGATGGCTTGAAAAGGGGCCGTATTTGCCGTATTCGCGTGGTGGATTCGCTGGAGTACGACCTTATCGGAGAACCTGCATGAACGACCTGAAACGAAAAATCCTCACGGCAGCGCAGACGGATCTGGATGCCATCGAGTCGGCGCTGGCGGAGAACTTGACGCCTCACGTGGAACTGGTCAAAACCATTGCCGGGCACATTCTCTTCAGTGGGGGAAAACGCTTGAGACCACTGCTGATGCTGCTGTCGGCACGGATTTGCGGCCGGGACGACCCTTTTTGCACCAAGTTTTCGGTGATTTTCGAATACCTTCATGCCGCGACGCTGCTGCACGACGATGTGGTGGACGGTGCCCGGCTGCGCCGCTCCCAACCGGCCGCCCACACCGTTTGGGACAATGCGCTGGCCGTTCTCACGGGTGATTATTTGCTGGCCAGGGCGCTTTCCATCGCCGCCGAAGCTGACAGTCCGCCCATTATCCAAACGGTATCCTATGTAACGGAAAACATGAGCCAGGGGGAGATCCACCAGTTGTCCAGAAAAGCCGACATGGATCTTAGCGAGACTGACTATATGGAAGTGATTCGCTGTAAGACGGCGGTGCTTTTCGAAGGCGCCTGCCGCAGCTCCGCCCAACTGGCGGCTGCCCCGTCGGACCAGGAGCAGGCGCTCGCCGATTACGGCCATCATCTGGGGATGGCTTTCCAGATGGCCGACGATTTACTGGACTACGAAGGTGATACGGCGTCGATGGGAAAACAGGCGGGGGCCGATCTTCGCGAAGGCAAGCTCACCCTGCCGGTGATTCGCACCCTTGCGGCCGCCGTCCGTGAGGACCGGGCGTTCATTGCTTCGGTCATTCAGAACCCGGATTTCAGCGACGCCGAATTTAACCGACTCCATCACATGATGGTTGAATACGGCGGCATCAGGGAAACCCGTCTCGCGGCAGAGCGACACGTTCAGCAAGCGATCGGAGCGCTGGCGGATTTCCCCGCGTCGTCGACCGTCGACATGCTTCATGACATTGCATACTACGCCCAGCGTCGCGGGGCGTAGGTGCACTTTGTGACAGATCGATAAAACCCGGACCGGGCCGGTAAGGTGGGCGAACGGGTGGGGATTGTGATTTTTTTTGCAGTATTTTTGAAGCGTTGCGCTTCTTGATGGACATTCGGATAGGAGTTTAGGAGGTTACCGACATGCGCCGCAACCGTTTGGCAATCCGATGGCTGCTGCTTGCCGCGCTGGCCGCAATGATTGGCCTTGGCGCCGCCGAAGCGGCTGCCGGTCCCGTCGTTGGACCCACCAAAGACTATGTGGTGATCGGCAGCAGCAGGATATACAAGGGAAATACCGCCAATGCCCGCCAGGCGGCGGTTGATAACGGGCTTGACGTGGCCGTTGCCGAGGCTGTGGTCGAGCTGATGCCGGCGGACCACCTTGCCGGTCATCTATCTGTCGTCTCCAAGACCATCGGCGGTCGCACCGATGAATTTCTACAGGGATACAAGGTGCTCTCAGAGGCCGCTGCAGGAAATGATTACCGGGTTGTGGTATCCGCCACTGTGTCACTGGACTCCCTGCGGCGGGAGTTCAACACCGCCGGCATCACGATGTCTCGAAAGGCCATGCCGCGCACCCTGCTCTTCGTGGTGGAAAAAGATGTTCTCAATCAGTTCCCCGCATATTGGTGGGGCGGTGATCATGTCATGACCGTCAATTCCAGCCAGAAAGTGCTGGAGGGGAAACTCCAGGAGGCCGGTTTCATGTTGATCGACCCATCACGGCCGCCAGAAGGCGAAGCCCAGATATTGGATTATCCACCAAATATCGAAGTGGAAACCCTCATGCATCTCGCCACGGCCTACGGGGCGGAAGTCGTCGTGGTGGGAACCGCCCAGGCGGGTCTTGCCGCCAACACGATGGGGGACCAGATGCGCAGCTATCGTGCGGTGATGGGCGTTAAGGCTATTCGGGTTGAAGACAAAAAGATCATCGCCAACACCGAGCAGGAGGCGATCGTCACGGCCGGCGATGCCGCGCAGGGCCTCAGAAAGGCGCACGAGGCGGCTGCTGTTCAGACCGGTGAAACCTTTGCCGCCCAACTGGCGGCGGCGTGGCTGGTTTCCGAGGACGTGCTCACCGAGGTGGAGATTATCATCGAAGGGACCCGTGATCTGGCCAATTTTGTCATGTTCAGACGGGTCATTAAGAAAATGCCTGGCGTCAAATCCATCCAGACGACGGGAATGAAGCCCGACCAAGCGACGCTGGTGGTTGTTTATCAGGGCGATGTGGCCGCCCTTGCCGACGGCGTCATGCGCACCGACTTCGAACCGTTCAGCATCGATATCTACGATGTCACCGACCAGACACTGCGGGCCGCCCTGATACCAAGGTAAATTGGCGATCGATCCTCCTGTTGTATCCAAACGTCTAACCTTGGGGTTGCCGCCAAGCAATGAGACCAGGATTCTAGGATTCAGGGTTTCGAGGATTCAAGGAAAGGCAATCAGAAAAGCTTTATGCGGTTGTCTTTCACTTGTACCCTTGACCCCTTGGCGCCTCACGGCGCAATTTTGGTCAAATGCATTGTGAACACAGACTTTATTGAGAACGCCCCACGCTCCAGGGCCATTCTTCCTTGACATCATCGGCGGCCCGGTGATATCTCAATCGCCACGCTTTCAGGCGCGTAGCTCAGGGGGAGAGCGCTTCCCTGACACGGAAGAGGTCGTTGGTTCAAATCCAATCGCGCCTACCAAACAAATCAAGGGGTTACGGTTCATGCCGTAACCTTTTTTTTCTATGACCGCAAATAACGGTTGGATTTATGTAAAGCCTTATCGTTATT
>CAYUOU010000130.1:0-4163 GCA_964446485.1 uncultured Desulfobacterales bacterium
TGCCGCAGGACGATGCCCAGGCGGTGGCGTGGTTTCGCAAAGCGGCCGAGCAGGCAGTTGGTCGGGATGAACGCCAGGCACGCGAGCTTTTCGAGCGAATCGACGTCGAGCGTCAGGTCCCCGAACGGCGGGTAATGGCCGAGCACAATGGGCAGGTCGGCGACGGTGCGCTCGGGAAACGACGTGTTGAGCCGCCCCCGCTTGATGATGGTGGTCAGTGGTGTGTAGATGGTCCGGTACCAGTCTGTCGCGGCGGCCTGAACGGTGACCGGGGCGCCGCCGTTGCGGGCAAGGAAGGCCTGGTGCTCGACGATCTGGTCGTAGAGGCCGTCGTACTGGCCGATTTCGGTAAGTTCGATGTCCGCGGACAGCCCGGTTCGATCATAGAAGGCGGCGCGCTCTCGATAGCGGATGTTTTCCAGAGAATTGGGGCTGGGAATGAATTCCACGATGGTGGCCAGGATATCGTCATGCCCTAGCTCCTTGGCCGCGGCAATGCGATGGTTGCCGTCCAGCACGTAATACTCGTCCTTGATTTGGTAAAGCTTCACCGGCGGCAGGGGTTTCCCCTGGCGCATGGCAGCCTTCACCCGTTCCAGGCGCTCTGACGGCACCCGCTGTTTCAACCGAAACTGGCGGTCGAAATCCTGATAGCGCCCAACGCTGCCGACGATCTTCTCCAGCGGCACTGTGCGGATGCCACGTTCCCGGCTGTCGAAGGCCTGCTCCCGCTCCTGGTTTTCACTGAAACATTTGACGTCGTCAGACTCGCAGACGTCGCCGCCTTCGCCGGACAATCTTTGCATCCACCGTTTCAGGCGGGATGTCGATGAGGGTGTAGCCATAGCAGTTAATGACCTCCGTCCCGCTGAGTCGCGTCACGCGCGCTTCGTGGGATTCGAAATGGCGATGAATGTGCCCGTGGAGAAAGTACGCCGGCCGATACCGCTTGATGAGGCGCAGAAACGATCGAAACCCCTTGTGACAGGGATCTTCGGCATCGTGGATAAAGCGCGGGGGCGCATGCGTCACCACCACGTCCACGCCCCGGGCCCACCAGATTGTCGGCATCAGGGCCATCAACCGCCAGCCCATTTCCATTTCCGTGTATTGGTAGGGTCCGCCATTATACCATCGTGACCCCTCAATGCCGAGGATATTCAACCCGCCGAAGGAAACCAGCCTGGAATGGATATTCGTGCACCCCGCCGGTGGGGTGTCTTTGAAACGAATATCGTGGTTGCCGCAGACATAGAACAGCGGCACACCCAGGGCCACGGCAATAGATGTCAGGTATTCCGGCGGCAGGTCCCCGGCTGAAATGACCGCGGCCACGTCCGAGAACGCTTCGCGGGCAAGGGGATCGGTGAGGGCCGTTGTGACGGCATCGGAGACGGCAAGTAGTTTCATAGCAAGTGACAATGGTTAGCGGTGCCTGCCGGCATGCTGCGGGTTGCTGGACCGGCGGCGGCCTTCTTCAACGTCGGCTGCAGCGCTCCGGCATCGGTGTTGACGGTGACGGCTATGTCGGTTTCTACTTCACATGGACGGCCGGCGCAAGTCAGAGCAGTCAGGAGACAGGATCCGGGCGGGCGGATGGAGACGGCGGCGCCGGGGAAGAGCGAAAAGATACGCTGGGAAATTCCCGGGTCAGGCGGTGATCCGGCAACTGTCGATGATGTCTCGAATACGCTGCCCCAGAGTATCGATGGAGAAGGGTTTTTGGATGAATCCGCGGGCACCCTGCTGAAGCAGTTTTTCGGAATTCCTGTCCATGGCGTAACCGCTCGACACCAGCACATTCACCGCCGGATCGATTTCGCAGAACGCCTCAAACAGCGCCTCTCCGGAAAGGCCCGGCATCACCATATCCATGATGACCAGGTCGATGTCTTCACCATGTTCACGGTAAATGTCCAGGGCTTCGGAGCCGTTGGCTGCAGACATCGCCTGATAACCGGCGGCATTCAGCATGGCAGTTGTAACCTCCAACACCATGGGCTCATCATCCACTACCAGAAGGACCTCACTGCCCTCGGCGCACCGGCTGTTCGGTGAGGCTTCGGCGGTCGGCAGCGGCCCGGCGGCCGGCAGGTGGATGGTAAACGTGCTGCCCTCGCCGACGGTGGAGGCAGCCTCGATATAGCCACCGTGCCCCTTGATGATGCCGTAAACGGAGGCCAACCCCAGGCCGGTCCCCCGTCCCATATCTTTGGTGGTGAAAAAGGGGTCGAAAATTCGGTTCAAGACCCGCCCGTCCATTCCCACGCCGGTATCCTGGACGGTGATGCGGACATATCGGCCGGGCTTTGGGGTAAACTTCTTCGCGACAATATCTCGGTGGGTAACCAGATCGGAGGTCAAGTAAAGGCTGCCGCCCGACGGCATGGCATCGGCGGCGTTGACCATGAGATTCACCAGCACTTGCTCCATCTGGCCCGCGTCGGCGAGCACCGCCTCGATGTCCGGGCTGAGATCCATTTCAAAGGCAATCCCCTTCATGGTCCGGCCGATGGTCTCACAAGTGGTCTGGATGACATCGTTGAGGTCGGTCAAGCTCACTTCATAGTGCCCCTTGCGGGCATATCCCAGGAGTTGCCCGGTCAACTTGGCACCACTCTGGATCAGGGCCTCGATGTTTTTCAGCTTTGGCAGCCCCGAGTGATTCCGGCCAAGCTCGGCTGTGACCAATGACAGATTGCCCAGCATCCCCATCATGAGGTTGTTGAAATCGTGGGCGATGCCGCCGGCCAAGGTGCCGATGGCTTCCATTCGCTGGGCGTGGTTGAGCTGCGCCGCCAAATTTCGCCGTTCCTTTTCGGCCTCGATGATGTCCGTTATGTCTGAAAGCGATGCGACAAAGTTTTGGGTCCCCGGGATGCTACCCACCTGAACCACCACCTGCTTGGCCGCACCTTGCCGATCGGTGAGGCTGAACTCAATTTCCGGCGGCAGGCTGAGGCCGTTGAGCCGTGCGTCGAAATACGATTGGAGGGAATCAACGTCCTTGGTGGAAACAAAATCCGGAAGCCGCAAACGGCGCTCCACTTCCTGTCGCGGGGCGCCGCAAAGCTCTGCAAACTCGGCGTTCATACGTGTAATGGTCAGGTCGTGGTCGAGAATGATGGTGGCGGTACCCGTGTTTTCGAATACGTTGCGGTAATTGCGTTCACTGGCGCGCAGTTGGTCAAGGGTGCAGCGGTGGTCGGCGATTTCACGCTCAAGTCGTTCGGTGACGGCCGCGTAGTTTTCGCCGGCGCGCCACCCGTCCGCTTGCAATTGCGCGAGCCGCTCCCTGAGACAACGGATCTCGCGATCCCGCCACATCCAAATCAGACCAGACGCACTACAGGCCATCAGAAGCACCAGCCCCACGGAAACCCCGCCGCCGGAGGCGTATCGCCAGTAGACCCCGGCGAGAAGCATCATACCGCCCGCCGCGATACCGGCGGCCAACGGCATCCGTTGCGGGGATGCGGCACACGCCGTATCGGGTTTACGCGGCACTTTTGGGGGAGCAACAGGAATGGGCGAATCCTCAACGTCCATGAAAACCTCGACTGGCAGAAACTGGGTTTATGTTTCCACTATCGGTCAACCGATCGAGAACTTTATCAGTTCAAGGGAAAATACCGCCCATTGCAAATACGGGGGGGGGGTCAATCGGTGTCGAGGTAGGTGAGTTTCACACGGGTGTAGGATGTGCAAAGAGCGGCCCAGTGGATGACCAACTGATTTTTCAGTTTCTTCGCCGCTTCCAGGAGGGTGTAGTCGGGAAAGTCGCCGCGCCAGTCCTGAATGATGTCATACAAGCTGCTGTAACTGTCCATCATCAGACGGGATTTGGCAATTCCGCCGTAGCCCATATGAAAGTACCAGTTAATCTTCCGGATCAAATCGCTGAAAGGATCATTGAAGTCCGTATCGGATTGGCGAACAGACTGTTTCAATTCGTGGGTCAGCATGTTGACTTTCTGCCGCAGGGGCAAAAAATCGGCGACCATCTGCTGCAGCCCTCTGAGCGACGCATCCGAGGCGTTCTCCGAGGCCTCCATGAGGTCAATGGCCCGGTCGAACACTTTCAAATAATCCCGGTGAAGGGCGGTGATGGAAAAAAACAGCGGCTCGACTTCATCGAAGAGAAACCGTCTGCCCGGCTGAGG
>CAYUOU010000131.1:0-3949 GCA_964446485.1 uncultured Desulfobacterales bacterium
GTTCTTGTCCGTTTTATCCTATTTTTCCATCTTTTTCACCGTCCGTGCTCATGGCAAGACTCTGCATAAATATACGATTTTAAACAACGTCCATTACCCTGCGGATTAAGGATAAAGCATTTTAATTGCGCAATGGCACTTGCTTCTTGCGACTTTCCGCAACGGCCGCCGGAATGCCTTCGAAAATGGTCGGATATTGGGGTGCCAGACCGATGTCTTTCCACAGCAGGTTCGGGTCCACGGCTAGGTTGAAGTTGTAGGTGCGCACCGCAGCTGGCGTTTCCAGACCCGGGTTGCGCCGAAAACGCCTGAACGGGGTGAGCAGTGTGGTGGATAGAAGGGCCAGCCACCGGGGCAGTCGTATAACCTTCGCATCGGGGTAATACTGACGTACCACTTCAAGAAAAGTGTTCCAGGTCGACGGGAGCCGGTCGCCACAGGGCAGAATGCCCGAGTAGCCCTGTCTTGCGCAGGCAATGATCGCCGCTGCGGCATCGGCGACGTGCAGGTGAGTGTACGTGTTGTTTCCCAGGCCTGGCAGGATAAGGCGCCCGGCCCGCAGCTGGCTGAAGTAAAGATCGTTGGCACCGTATACGTGGGGCAGGCGCAGGGCAGCAAAAGAGATGCCAGCTGCTGCCGCTATTTCCGATAATCGCTGTTCGGTTTGTACCTTGATACGGCCATAATCGAGCACCGGTTTAGCCGGAGTACGCTGATCCACCACAGACCGGGTGCCACTGTAAACCAGCAGGCTCGAGCTGTAGACAAAACTGCGAATGCCGGCCTCGATCCCGGCCTTCATCAGGGCGACCGATCCATCCAGGATAGAGGGCTTCAAAACCTCGTATGACTCAAAAGTGGCCCGGGCCGCCAGATGAATGATACCGTCCACGCCTTTGACAGCCTGCCTTAGACTGGCGGGGTCCCTCAAGTCTGCCAATACAAAGTCGGCCTCCAGATGGCATATGTCACAGTCATCTCCGGCCTGCCGGATCATAAAATTCGGGCGGCAGTTTCCGGTGGCCAGCTGAGCGGCCACCTCCTGTCCAATAAATCCGGAGGCGCCGGTAAGCAGAAACTTCATTTTCTGGGCGCCTGTTGCCATATGATCTTTCTCATTATCATTTAGCTTTTTAGATCCTGCCGCAGGGCTTCGATTTGGCGATAGACACCTTTGCCTGCAGGGGTGAAAGGCGCCAGTTCCAAGATAAATAACGAATGTGTCTGAATATTGCTGGCGCCACAAGGTGTGGCCGCTTCCAGTGGATGGGGTCACTATCCAATTCTAGTCGCGCGCTGTCAATACGCGAAACTGGCTTTCCTGGGCACATATCCGGTTGTTTTAGAATGCGTATTGGATCTTGCAAAAAAAACAATTACTTAAGCGTTGAAGAATCATAAGTTGCTTTCATGACCCACCACATTCACTCAGCATTAAGGGACAACAGTTATGCCGCAAGTGTTTCAACCCGCTAATCTTGGGGTCCTGGAACTGAAAAACCGGCTCATCCATTCTGCCACCTTCGAGTGCATTGCGAATTCTGAATCTGTCAGGGTAAGGAATGCCGGATTCATTCCAACAGTTTTGATATGATTCCAGAATATTACGTATAGTGGCAAATAGCCTGTGGCGCCAGTGCGCCTTCCTGCCTTGTGCTTTAGCGGTCATTTGTAATACAAAATTACTCCATACGATCGATAGGGCTTCCAAGAAGATGCACTCGACGAGGATTAGCGCGCCGCTTCATCATTGGGGTATAATTATGGCTGAATATTTAGTTAAACGACCTTTAAAAAGACCTCCTGTACATCCAGGAGAGATTCTACGCGAAGATGTACTTAAAAGTCTTGATTTGTCGATTAGTGAGGCAGCAAGACGACTCGGTGTCTCTCGTCAACAACTTCATCGTATATTAGCCTGCAAACATGCAACTTTCAATACTTCCCGTCGGCATAATCCACCCAACCGCCGGCTTTCACCAGGGCGCGGTCGAAGTCACCGATGGAAAACGGAATTCGCATGAGGTCTCCATCGGCCGTGAAGGTAAATTGCCCGGCGGCCAGGTCCGTGGTGACACGGGTCGGGTGGCCGCCGAAACGGTGTATGATTTCATCGATGTCTTCGGGGGGCAGGGCAACGGCCATCATTCCGCAGTTGAACATGTTCTGGCGGAAAATACGGGCAAAGCTGACGCCGATGACCAGATGGATGTCGTTGACTTCCAACACCCAGGCCGCGTGCTCGCGGGAAGATCCACACCCGAAATTATCGCGTGTCACGATGACGCGTTTTCCGGCAATGTCTCTGCCCGGATCGAATCCGTCGATGGTCAGATCTTCCAGGATGAAGGGTTTGAGATCCTCCTTGGCGTTTTCGTTCAGATATTTGGCCGGAATGATTTCGTCGGTGTTGATGTCCGCGCGGTCCAGAAAGAGTACTTCTCCATCGAATGTTTTCATTATGCGTTCCTTACCCCGGGAAAAGGCCAGAGTTCGTGATATGCCCGGCCAGGGCCGAGGCCGCTGCGGTCGCCGGGCTCATGAGATGGACCGTGCCGCCTTTTCCCATGCGTCCGTAGAAGTTGCGGTTGGTGGTGGCGGCGCACACTTCTCCGTCGGCCAGCACGCCGTTGCTCATACCCAGACACGCCCCGCAGGTGGGGTTCGTGACACAGAAGCCGGCATTCATGAAATCGGCGATGAGGCCTTCAGCCAAAGCCTCCCGAAACACCTTGGGCGTGGCCGGAGAAACGATGGCCCGGACCGAAGGAGCGACCGTTTTGCCGCGGATGACATCGGCGGCGATGCGCAGGTCGCTGAGCCGCCCGTTGGTGCACGAGCCGATGTAGACCTGGTCGATTCGCGTGCCGGCCATGTCGCCCACCGGTTTGACTTGATCGGGCTTGAAACCGAAGGTGGTCAATGGCGCGAGCGCGCCAATGTCGTGATCGATGACTTCTTCGTACGCCGCATCCAGGTCCGGTGAGTACGCCTGATAGGTTGACAGCGCCGTTTTCTTGTCTGCAAACACGTCCTTGATGAACGGCCACAGATAATCGACGGTGGTCTCATCCGGTGCACAGATGCCGCAGGTGCCGCCGGCCTCGATGGCCATGTTGCACAGCGTCATGCGTGCTTCCATGGACATGGCAGTCACCACCGGCCCGTCGAATTCAATGACGCGGTTGGTGGCGCCGCCCACGCCGATGCGCCCGATAACGGAAAGGATCACGTCTTTGGCGAACACACCGGGGCGCAGGGTGCCGGTAATGGTAACCCTCAGCGTTTCCGGGCGACGGAACGCGCAGACGCCCTTGAGGATGCCGACCTCCAGGTCGGTGGTGCCAACCCCGGCGGCAAAGGCGCCGAAGGCCCCGTGGGTGCAGGTGTGGCTGTCTCCCATGATGACGGTATAGCCCGGCCTCACGAATCCCTGCTCCGGGAACAATGCGTGGCAGATACCGTTCCGGCCGATGTCGAAAAAATCGTTGATTTCGTGCCGGCGCGCCCACTCCCGCAGGATTTTCCCCTGCACTGCAGTCTTCGAATCCTTCGCCGGGGTGACATGATCGATCACGGCCTTGATTTTGGAAGGATCAAACACCCGGTCCTTGCCCCGGCCGACCAGATCGTTGATCGCCGCCGGGGTTGTGATCTCGTGGCAGAACACCGCGTCCAGGCGGATGACGTCGATACCGTCGGCGGGAGAATCCACCCGGTGGGCGTCGAATATTTTTTGTGCGATGGTGCGTCCCATAATTTGTTTCTCCGAAAAAAATTAATCGGTATCAGTCTTCAAGACGGATAGAAATGCCGACTGCGGGATCTCCACCTGGCCGACCATTTTCATACGCTTCTTCCCGCGTTTTTGCTTCTCCAGCAGTTTGCGCTTGCGGGTGATGTCCCCGCCATAGCACTTGGCCGTAACATCATTTCTAAACGGAGACAC
>CAYUOU010000132.1:0-3822 GCA_964446485.1 uncultured Desulfobacterales bacterium
TCGCGAAGGCGGTCGTACCGTGGGCGCCGGCGTCGTCAGTGATATCGTAGAATAAAAGAAAGCAGGCAGTCATGATAATGAACACCAAAATCCGCATTCGTTTGAAGGCTTACGACCATAAACTACTTGACCAGTCCTCAGCCGATATCGTGGATACCGCCAACAAGACCGGCGCCAAGGTGGTGGGGCCGATTCCGCTGCCCACAAACATCAATAAGTTTTGTGTACTTCGTTCGCCCCACATCGATAAGAAATCCAGAGAACAGTTTGAGATTAGAACCCACAAGCGACTGCTAGATATCTTGGAACCGACACAGCAAACCGTCGATGCCCTCATGAAACTGGATCTCTCTCCAGGGGTGGACGTCGAGATTAAACTATAGCCTGGGAATACGGGTGCCATGAGCAACGGAATAATCGGTAAAAAACTGGGGATGACCGGCGTGTTCGCACCGGATGGCCGATACATCCCTGTGACGGTCATCGAGGTAGGGCCCTGTGTGGTCACCCAAGTCAAAACAAAAGACGTTGATGGCTATGATGCACTCCAGTTGGGATTTGGAGAGCGAAGGCCGTCTCGCATCACAAAGCCATTGGCGGGTCATTTCAAGAAGAGCGGCGGGGGTAACCATGCCGCTCTGCGAGAGTTTTCGGTAAAAGACCCGGGAGCCTTTTCGGCAGGGCAAGCGCTAACCGTAGAGATGTTCGCTATAGGCGAAAAAGTGAATATTTCCGGGACGACCAAAGGCCGTGGGTTTGCGGGTGTCATCAAACGGCACGGATTTTCCCGAGGGCGGAAGACACACGGTAGTCATTCCTACCGTGAGCCGGGTTCCATCGGCTGCAGCGCCACACCGTCCAAGGTAATACGGGGAAAAAAAATGCCCGGCCATTACGGCAATGCGAAAAAGACGGTTAAAAACATCGTCATTGTTGATATTCGACCCGAAGAGAACCTGCTTCTGGTGAAGGGGGCCGTGCCCGGCGCCACTTCAGCCCTGGTATCGATCCAGAAACCGAAGCACACCATATAAAGATATCGTGTTCAGCAGCGCGTTGGTGCGGTAAGTGCGCCAGCGCGTTATCCCCCCCGGATATTCGATGGGGCGTTTGCGAGGGAAACTATGGCGGTAGTCAGCGTACTCAATTCAAATGCGGAAAAGGTTTCAGAGGCGGAACTCGTTGAGGCGGTATTCAACGTGCCGGTGAAATCGAGTGTCCTGCACGAAGTGGTGACCATGCAGTTGGCGAGCCGTAGGGCAGGTACTGCCGCGGTGAAGCACCGCTCGGACATTCACGCCGGTGGGCGAAAGCTGTTCAGACAAAAGGGGACCGGTCGGGCGCGTCGGGGCGATATCAAGTCTCCGTTGCTGCGCGGCGGCGGTTCCGTTTTCGGGCCGGATTCAAAGTCATTTGCCTACAAAGTGCCCAAGAAGGTGCGACGTTTGGCCCTGAAGATGGCCCTCAGCGCCAAGCTGCAATCCGAGGATTTGCTGGTGCTGGATGCGATCCCCCTCGAAGCGATCAAAACGAAAGCGTTCGTGGCGGTCCTCGATGCGCTGGGGTTGAGCAACGTCTTGATTATCACCGACGGCACGGACGGCCAACTGGTTTTGTCCTCACGCAATGTGCCCAAGGTCAAGGTGATGCCCACGGAGGGGTTGAACGTCTACGACATATTGAAATTTGAAAAGCTCGTTTTGCTCGAGCCTTCAATCAAGAAAATTGAAGGGAGGCTGTTGTCATGAATCCGTATCACGTCATCAAACGCCCCCTGATTACAGAGAAAACGACGATCCAGAAAGAGGATGCCAACCAAGTGACCTTCGAAGTGGATCGCCTGGCCAATCGGATCGAAATCAAGAAGGCTGTTGAGCAGATATTCAGTGTAGGCGTCTCTCAGGTGCGCACCCAGCAGATCAAGGGAAAGGTCAAGCGACGCGGCCGAATCCTCGGTAAACGCCGCGACTGGAAAAAGGCGATCGTCACGTTGATGCCAGGCCAGCGAATCGATTTCTTTGAGGGAGTCTAAAGGGGAGAAGCATGGCTGTTAAGAAGGTAAAACCGACTTCACCGGGACGCAGGTTTCAGACCTATGCGACCTTTGACGACATCACGAGCAGTCAGCCGGAGCGCTCTCTGCTGAAGCCGCTGAGCAAGTCCGGTGGCCGCAATGCCAACGGCCGCGTGACTTCACGTCACCGGGGCGGTGGACACAAACGCCATTACCGCATCATTGACTTCAAGCGGAACAAGATCGACATTCCGGCAACGGTGGCCACCATCGAGTACGACCCCAACCGAAGCGCTCGGATCGCGTTGCTTCATTATGTGGACGGCGAGAAGCGCTACATTCTCGCACCACTGTTGCTGCAGGTGGGCGACACGGTGATGGCGGGTCCGAAAGCCGACATCAAGCCGGGAAACGCGCTGCCGCTGGAAAACATTCCGCTCGGTACGCAGATTCACAACATTGAACTGCGCATCGGCAATGGCGGGCAAATCGTTCGCAGCGCCGGCACGTATGCCCAACTGATGGCCAAGGAAGCCCCTTACGCGCTGATCAAACTGCCGTCCGGGGAAGTACGCATGGTCCCGATGAAATGTACCGCCACCATAGGCCAACTCAGCAACGTGATTCATGAAAATATTTCGTTAGGCAAAGCCGGCCGCATGCGGTGGACGGGTCGCCGCCCGAAGGTGCGAGGGGTGGCAATGAACCCTGTGGATCATCCCATGGGTGGCGGTGAAGGGCGCTCTTCAGGCGGGCGGCATCCCTGCTCTCCTTGGGGCACTCCGTCAAAAGGATACAAGACCCGTAAGCGGAATAAGAGCAATCGACTGATCGTGAAAAAGCGCAACAGCAGATAATGCTTAGGAGTCATTTATGCCCAGGTCGTTGAAAAAAGGTCCCTTCATTGACCACAAACTGATGAACAAAGTGTCTGTGGCTCAGGCGTCCCGCAGCAATCGCGTGGTTAAAACATGGTCACGCCGCTCCACGATTTTGCCAGAAATGGTCGGGGTAACGCTGGCCGTTCACAACGGGAAGAAATTTGTTCCGGTTTTCGTTACCGAGGATATGGTCGGACACAAGCTAGGGGAATTCTCGCCCACCCGGACGTATTATGGTCATGCTGGGGACAAGAAATCCAAATTGAAGAAGTAGACTGGAGATGGGTATGTCACCACAAGAAGTTAAAGCCGTCCTTAGGTTTGTCCGCGTATCTCCGCTCAAGGTCAGAAAAATCAGCGGCGCCATCAAAGGCAAACCGGTTCAGGCCGGTCTGGACGCGCTCAAATTTATGCCGCAAAAATCGGCGGGCATTCTCAGCAAGGTGATTCAGTCGGCCGTCGCCAATGCAGACAATAACCATGGTCTCGATGTCGACAGCCTGGTGATTCAAAATATAACCACTGACCAGGGGCCTGTGCTGAAACGATTCAAGGCAAGGGCACGGGGACGGGGCACCAGGATACTCAAGAGATCATCTCACATTACCGTCACGCTTCAGGAAAGAGCGGTTCAGTAAAGAGGGGGGTATTGATTTGGGTCAAAAAGTCAATCCGATAGGGCTGCGACTGGGTATCGTCAAAACGTGGGAATCCAGATGGTATTCCGACAAGCAGTATTCCGACTATATCCTGGAAGATCATAACATCAGAAAATTTCTGAAAAAAAAGCTTTACCATGCCGGTATCTCCAGGATCGAGATCGAGCGGTCGTCCAGACGCGTTCGGCTGCGGATTTTCACCTCGCGCCCGGGTATCGTCATCGGGAAAAAAGGCTCAGAGATCGCCCTGCTGAAGAAGGAACTGGAA
>CAYUOU010000133.1:0-3788 GCA_964446485.1 uncultured Desulfobacterales bacterium
GTCAGGGTCTCGGCGACAGCGTTCATGTCCACCACGCGCCCTTCGGCATCCGTGCCCACTACGGCGTCGCCGATGGAATGCAGCGTGGCCGAGAGGCGTTCCTCGCTTTCACGCAGATCCGCCTGCTGGGCGCGGATGACCGCGTCGGTGCGGCGCAGCATCACAAAGGTTAGGCCCAGCAGCGTCGCCAGGAGGACCGCGCCGGCAAGTCCGCCCAGGGCCATGGTGCGGCCATACGCGGCCTTCATGGCGGTGATGTCGTTCATCACCAGCAGGTCGCCCACATCCGTGCCCGAGGCGTCGGCAAACGGCAATGCCGTCACGCGCCAGTCCCTGCCACCGTCGGCAATCTCCCGACTTGTCACGCCGTGATCATGGCGGTCCTGGACGTCATGGTCCGCCAGTTGCGCGAAGGCGTCGGGCAGGCGGCCCTGGGAGGCATAGATAATCACGCTGTTCGGCAGGCGCTCCCAGTCGGCCTCACGGCCCAGAAATGTCATGCCGGCTTCCCAAGTTTTCCGGTCCAGACAAGTCTTTCGGATGGTCAGGGCTAGATGACTGCCGGATCGCTCGTGAAGGTCCTGCAGGATATCTTCAATCTCTTTGCCCAGCTCAACGTATCCGAGAAGCCTGCCGCCCTGAAAAACCGGTTGTACGACACGCAGGGTAAATGTGCCCAGCGGACCCAGTTCAATCCCTTGGGCGACCTTTCCGGTACGCTCGGCCGCCAAGGCCGTAAACCGGTTGATCCGGTCGCCGTATTTCTCCGGCTTGTGGACCCGCAAAAGACAGGTGCGGGCTGGGTTGAAAAAGTAGAAATGGGTGATGTGGTTGTCTCTGTGCATGGCATCGAACACCGGGCGCCAGTCGGCCAGGAGGCGATCCCTGTTCCCCTCAAGCAGTGCGCTACGCATGTGTTCATCGGCGACAATCGGTTGCAGTGCAGTCGCCAAACCAGCGGCATTGCCCGCCAGAGCTGAATTCAGGTCGCCCGAAATATCTGAAAGATACCCCGCGATGGTGGCCGCACGCTGTCGCTGATGTTGGTACCATTCAAAAATACCCGTCCCCAAAATCAGGAGCAATACCATGGCCACCAGGGGCGGTAGCAGAAGACGACGCAGGACCGGTTTGGGCGAGGCGTCAATACGACCAACGGAAGAAGAAAGGACAACGCCAGCGCCGATGAGCGGATTGATCATGCTATGCACCACCCCTGCCTGTTTCATGGGCCAAACCGCTTGAGCCTCCGACCATACCCCTGAGGGCCTGTAAAATCGGCTGTTTTTGCATGGGCTTGATCAAGAGGGTGACCGGGCCATGACGGCTTGCCTCCATGACCAGATCGCTGTCCGGGTATCCGGTCATGAGGGTCACCGGTAAATCCAGGTGATTCCGGCGAAGTTCCCTTAGGAATTCAGGGCCGGTCATTTCCGGCATTTGAAGATCCAGAAAAATGGCGTCCACCGGCTGGTGGTCGAGAAGGGCCAGGCCCCTGGCACCATCCAGCGCCTCTAGCACGCGACAGTTCTGCCGCTCTAAGATTTGGCGCATCACCGTCAGCACGGCGATATCGTCGTCCACGACCAGAATGGCGTTCCGGTTGTTGGGGAAATGTTGCGTTTCGGCCCATTTCAACAGCACGGCCCTCTGGACGCGCCACCCCCTGCCCACCTTAAAGGCCGGAAACTCGCCGTTTCTGGCCAATCGACGGATCGTTTCCACATGAACGCCCAAAAATTGAGCTGCCTCGTCGGCACTTAACACATCCCCGGCAGAAGCCATCGTTGCACGCCTTTCGTTACGGGCAAACAGCGCATTGAAAAAAGAGGCGGTCCCTCCGATCAAAATTGACTGTCAATTCAATGGAGGGGTCGAATGTCATGTTGCGGCTTGTTTCTTTATGTTGTGACTTGTTGTGTTATGTTGCGATCACATTATCGTTGCAGGTATGGTATGTCAATCGATATTAAGGGGGGAGCGGGGAACTGAGGCACAGGGTATTTCGCTGTTGAAATGAGGTCTCGGAAAAATTGACGACCCGCGGATCCATCCCCTTGACTGCAGGATGGCCGGACAAAAAAAAGCGATTCACGGACGGGCACTTTTTCACCGTTCGCCCCCACTCCCCCCGGGGCCTTGGTTGGCAGGGCTTTCACCTTACGTCAACGAAGGATTCAGGGCAAATCCCAGGGTCGGAATGCCGTCATGGGGCGGTCCGGATTGGGCGGGAAGTCAGGTGGGAAGAGCCCCGGCGGGAGTGGGTCGAACCCTTACACGCCATTGACCATTTGCGCCTCCTTTTTGATTTCTTGTGAAGTTTCTCGCCAAAGATCCCGCCCCAACGAGTGGCCGACGGATTCTTACGCGCAGGCCTTCTCCATGTCCACAATGTGAAAGTCATTCTTCAGATATGGCTTGGTGGCATACCGTTTGATGGAATGAAGCTTTCGGGTGATGGCGCTCATCCTTGCAACCTGTTCGTTGAGGATGTCGATACGACGGTTCCCCCCGATATCCATGGCCAGCATATCGAGTTGACCGGAAAGCACCATCAGGGGCTGGTTCATGTCGTGGCAGATGGTGCCGACGGTTTCCATGACCGCCTCGAGCCTTTCTCTTTTCTTGTACTCGGTCATATCGTCCACCGTCACGATGGCAGCCGATTCAAGCGTTTGGGGGCTCCCTGCCAGCGGATTTTTCAGCACCGTCACCGTAATCTTGAGATACAATGATCCGTGCTGACCGGTTTCAATCGCCGTCTCAAACGGCTCGATGTCTTTTTTCGTTTGAAAGGCCCTGACCACAGCGTTCTTTACCTCACAAAACCGGCACGATTTTCCGTATCCGCACCCATCCGGCGATTCCTCGGCGTGGGCGCAGCCCATGGCATCTCCGCCCCGTTTGCCGATCAAGCTGCTTTCATCTTCTCCTGAAAAGGCCTGTGCCATTTTGTTGGCCAGCAATACCCTGCGATCCGTACCGACCACGATCACGGCACTGGGCAGGTTGTCGATGATGTTTTTTAGATTCAACATGGCACGACTCCTGACTGGGAATTGATCTCTATCTTCTGATTCGCCGCGTGAGATTACGGCATGGGCCCAGCAACCATTTGATGATTTGTGTGCCCGCGGCCGATCCGGGTGACGGCACCGGGGCCGTCACCCTTTTCTGACCGTTGCGACAGACAGATTTCCTTAAAAATCCCTGAAATCATCATCTTCGAGGGGGATCAACGCTGCCGGGTTCACTTTCTGTCCCCGGCTGTCAGTCCTCCCCGTGGATGATTTCACGGCCACGTTCGACCGATGAAGGGCTTTGGCCCGGGGATCTGAAGGCTGCTTTGCTGCCGCGTTGTGTTGCATCCCTTTCCCGCCGACCAGGGCCATGAGTTCCCCGACCATGGTCTTCATCTGCTCGGCCTGGGCATTCATCTCCTCGGAGGCACTGGCCGATTCTTCGGCGGTCGCGGCATTTTGCTGCACCACCCGGTCCATCTCGGTCACAGCCGTGTTGACCTGGCCGATCCCCTGGGCCTGCTCATTGGAAGCGGCTGCGATCTCGCCGACCAGTTCGCCCACTTTTCCGGCGCTTTCAGCCACATGGGTAAAGGCCTCGTTGGTGGACGAGGACAGCTCCGATCCGTCTTTGACCTTTTTCACCGTTTCTTCGATGAGTTCGGCCGTGTTCTTGGCCGCATCGGCCGCCCGCATGGCCAGATTGCGCACCTCGTCGGCCACCACGGCAAACCCGGCGCCGGCTTCCCCGGCACGGGCCGCCTCCAC
>CAYUOU010000134.1:0-3781 GCA_964446485.1 uncultured Desulfobacterales bacterium
GGGTACGTGATGGTGGACCGGGAAAGTGCCTGTCGGACGGCGGTGAAGGACCCCGGTCCTGCTGCAGCCCCCGATCGATCATTACCGATCAAAACCACGATCGGTGGCTCCAGATGTCCTTTTCCAAATCGTTCTTATCTTCCTGAAGCTTCAGGAACATGGACGCGTTTTGAATGGCCAGGGCGCCGGTGTGGGCAAGGGCGTTGACCATCATGATCACATCTTCGGGAAAGTGCCGTTTGGTCCCTGAAAAGAGCCTCAGCACGCCGATGACCTCTTCCCTGGATTTGATGGGTACGCAGAGCATGGATCGAACGCCTTCCTTGGCCGTTTCCGCCGGATACTGGAGCCGCTTGTCCGCGGCCACGTCGGGAATCACCACGGTTTCGCCGTTGAGGGCGGCGGTGATGCTCTTGTCCGATGAAACTTTCCCCTTGTTGAGGAACGCCTGGCTCAACCCGTAGGCGGCCACGAGTTCCTGCTCGCCGGTGTCGCTGTTCACCAGACGGATGGTGGCGCCCTTCATGCCCAGCGCCTTGCAGGTTTCCTCGGTGAGGTATTCGATGACCTGCTTGATATCCAGGCTGGAGTTGATTTTCGATGCCAGCTCGAGAAAAAGCATGGTGTTCTTCTGAATCCGGCCCAGCAATCGTGCGCGCTCGATGGCCATCCCCCCCTGTTCGGCGAGGGCCGTCAGAAAAGCGATCTCATCGGTGGTGAAATCCCTCGGTACGGCAGTGTAAAGCGCCAGAACGCCGATGGCGCGGTCGTTGACCATGACCGGTACATCCAGGATCGACGCGATGCCTTCGGCCTTTTTTGCCTCATGGTTTTCCATGCGGGGATCGGTGGTGGCATCCTTGATGGCCAGGTGCCCTTGTTTCAGAAGGGCGGCGACGATGTCGCTGGCCTGCAAGGGTTCGGCGTGCAGGTAGTTGTCGGACAGACCCTTCTGTGCCGTGGGAATGAAATAGCCTTTTTCTTCGTCGGCGAGAAACAGGCAGGCCGCTTTGGCATCCATACTGTCGATGGCGCTGTCGACGATCATCTCCAACAGCGCCTGCTTGCCCATGGTCGTGCCGAACGCCTTGCTGATGTCGCAAATTGCTGTGAAATAGTCTTTGCGGTTGGCCATCCGTATTACTCCTTTTTACCTCGGGTTCGTGGTGCGGATTTTTTTGGGCGGGTCGCCGATTTTCGGGGTGCTTTACTTGCGGCGCGCTTTGCTGCAGCTTTTTTGGCGGGGGCGCCGTCCCTGTCCTTTAGCCAGGATACGATCTTCGGTGTAAATTCCTTCTGAGTCTTCGAGCTGACGTAAATGCCTATATGACCCGTGTTTAGACAGATGTCTTCGCTGTCACGGGTCCCGACTGCACCGGTGAGTTTTTCGCAGGCCTCCGGAGGCACGAGGTGATCAAACCGGCCGTAGAAGTTGAGCAGCGGCATGGTAACGTTCTTCAGATTCACCCGCTGCCCCCCCACCTCGAGCCGGCTCTGAATCAGCAAATTTTTCTGGTAGAAATCGGTGATGAACTGGCGAAACGTTTCTCCCGGTACATCAGGGCTGTCGAATATCCACTTCTCCATCCGAATGAAATTTTCCACAAATTCCTTGTTATCCAAGTGTTCGACAAAACTGACGTACTTGTCGATCATGAGCCGGGCGGGGTTCAACAGTAGAAAACCCAGATTGAGCATGTCTCCGGGCATGTTGCCGAAGGTGTCCACCATGGCGTTGCCGTCCACCGATTTCATCCAAATGTGCAAGAGCCCTGTGTCGGTATCGAAGTTGGTGGGCGTCACCGTCGTGATCAGGTTCTTGATTTTCTCAGGGTGGAGGGCGGAATAGATGACACTGAAAGTGCCGCCCATGCAAATGCCCATGAGGTTGACGGCCTCGATGCCGTGGGTGGCGCGGATGGTATCGACGGCGTTGTTCATGTAGCCGTTGACGTGATCGTCGATGGTGAGATAGCGGTCCTTGCGCCGAGGGTACCCCCAGTCGATCATGTATACATCGACGCCGTGGTCGAGGAGGTTTTCCACCACGCTGCGTCCGGGTTGAAGATCGAGCATGGTCTCGCGGTTGATCAAGGCGTAGACCACCAGCAAGGGTGTTTTCACCGCAAGTTCCCTGCGGGCCGGATAGTGCTTGAGTTTCACCCGGTCCTCTTCGTACACCACATCGTAGGGCGTCTGGGCAATGCCCGTTTCCATCTCCCCTAAAAGGACGTCGGAGGCCTTTGTGGCGCGCTCGTGAACCCGTTCGGCGTTTTCCGCCAGCTTGTTCATAATCAGGTCGAGGGGTATCTTCGGCTGTTCCATTGTGTCGTCACTTCCCCTTGGCTGTCTTCTCCAATCGTTTGACGGTTTTCTTGAGTTGGTAAAGCTCCTGGTACAGGTCATCCATATCCCGGTGTGTGGCCACTGGAAGGGTTTGCAGCAGATCTTCAAAAAACCGCTGCTGGGCACCGACGTAATCGCTCATGGCCGTTGTGGTCTTGGCCAGCGCCTCGCTATATTCGGGGGATTTGAAGAGGGTCATGAAATGGCCTTCGAGTGTTTTGATCCAAAGGTTGTAGTAAAACTTGGCGTCTTCAGGGAGGGGCCCCTTTTCGGCCATTTCCGCCAACTGCTGCTGCATGGCGCGAAAAGACTTTTCCACCGGCGTGCTCAGTAACTGCATGAACTCGGCATTGGCGGTCTGGTAGAGATTGTGGCGGTCCATGGCGGTGGCCAGGCGCTCCTGGTAGAACCGGGTCAGGCCGATCTGGGGAATGTTGAGGTACTGGCGAAGCTCGCCTTTATAAAGGTCGGTCCATCGATTGATGAATTCACGATCCAGGTCGTCGAAGCTGAACGGGGCGTCAGACTCGCCCATTTTACGCAGACGTTCCGCCCAGCGCTGCTGAAACTGCGTCAGCCCGTTCGTTGTGGACTGGAGCAGCTTCATGGCGGTATCCGGCAGCGAGGACAACCCCTTGATGGCAGCATCCACCGACGCTGGATCCCTCATGGCGTTCGTCATGGCCTGCAGGATTCTCAAATTGGCATTCCAACTGGCGGCGGAGCGCTTTTCGGATGCATCGGGCGCGGCTGCCGACATCATGCGCGACGCCGCTTCCGTCCATGCCGTCAACATGGGCTGCCACATTTCCTGAGCCGAGTTCATCCATTGTCCAAACAATTCTGCAGCGTCGTCGGAGGTGGGTCTCTCATCGGTCATTTCGGAACTCCCTTCGGATCCTGCGGGCGTCGGCGGCTCAATCGGCACTAAGGTTCTGATGCGGCTGAGTTGTATCGGGGCAGACGTTTAACAATGACGGTTCCGTAAAAAGTCCGATATCTGCGTTACGCGTCATCCTTCGTCATTGCGGCGTACTGTGAGTACGCCTCATTCCTCAGGATTCGCAAGCCTTGATCTCGAACATTTTACGAAATCGTCCTTTTTGCTACTTTTTACCGTTTCATCAACAATCATGGTAAAACATGACATCAAAGAGTGCAAATGCCAAGAATACCTCATCCTGCATGCTAAAAATTGATGAATCAAAATTTTTTTATGATTGTATGTTATATAAATTAGAGATCTGTTCAGATTATGGTGCCTTGTAAAGATTCTTATGCTTTACAAACATCCTGTGCTTCACTAATACCCCTCAAATTGGGCAAAAACAGCCATTGTGGCCGCATTCGGCCACTGCACCCCCCATTCGGAAAGGAGCCCGCACCATGGCATCAAAGATGAAGACGATCGACGGCAACACGGCGGCGGCGCACG
>CAYUOU010000135.1:0-3679 GCA_964446485.1 uncultured Desulfobacterales bacterium
CCCCCGCAACCATGCACAAAATGACCCACAAAGTCAGATTCTTCTCAAAAAAACTGATCCCGGTTGTCTTGCTTTGTTTCATTTTACAGAATCTCCTTATAGATCGAAGCGATCGCAACCGCCGCCAAAATGATCAGCATGATCACAATTTTCCATTTGCCGGTTAGGGCTGTCGTACCGCAAGCGCAGCCGGGGCCGCATAGCGTTGGCAAGTTTTTTTCGTTTTGTAACGGTATGGCCAGGATCTCCCGGGGCGGTTTCTTTTCCGTTTCGCCTATCTTTGATGGACTCATGCCGCTTCCCCTTCCTGTGTCGTATATAGATGCCGTAAATTTTCAGCCCCGTTCAATTCCTGGGGGACCCACGGCGAAACAACGGTTCTTCGGGCGTGGTTCTCAATGATTTCGTTCAGGTAGGTGAGTTCATCCATGCCCTTGGCGCATAGCGCCGGGTCCTGCGTTCCGGAAAAAGCAAAACAACGGTTGACAATCCAGCCGTAAGGTTCGATGCCAGCCCGGCGCAAATCCTCCTGAAGCGCCGACGCCTCGTGGGTTGGCGTGGCCTCGGGCAATGCTACGATGAGCACCCTGGTAAAGTTCGGATCCCGGACGCGCGGCAGCAGCGTTTTGACTGCTTCAGGCAGTTCATCGACGGATTTGGCCACTTCCCGGTGATAAGATTGGGTTGCGTCCAGCAGCAGCAGGGTATGCCCCGTGGGGGCGGTGTCGAGGACCACGAATCCCTTTTCACCCTTGGCCACGGTTTGTGCAAAGGCCTGGAATACGGCAATCTCCTCGATGCAGGGCGAACGCATCTCTTCTTCCAGAAGGGCCATGTCGTCAGCGGAAAGCTTGCCACTGTTTTTTTTCAGCACGGTGGTCACATAAAGATCGGTTTCAACTTTGGGATCGATCCGTTCCACCGTAAGGTTCGGCAGATCCTTGCCGATGGTCTGGGCCACATGCGCTGCGGGGTCGGTGGTGGACAGCACCACCGCGTGTCCGCGTCGGGCCAGTTCGGCGGCGATGGCGGCAGCCATGGTGGTTTTTCCGCCCCCCCCCTTGCCCATGGTCATAATGACCCCCCGGCCCTCCTTTTCCAGCTCCCGCAGCAAGTCCGGCCAGCTGGAAACTTTGTTCAAAACGGCGTCCACCTCGGACTGCGGACATAAGACCTTTACCGGGACCGGTCGATCGGGTCGATCCCGATACACGCTCTGCAAGGCCGTCACGCCCATGACGCCTGCCGGACGAAACGGCACCTGGGTTCTCGGCAGATGCTTCAGCGCTTCGGGCATGGCGGCGATGGCCGAGGCTGATTTTTCGGCAAAAGCCGCTGCGATGCGGTCGTCGGAGGTAGGGGTGAACACGCCGTTGATGATCAGGTGTTGATTGTTCAATCCCAGCGCACCCAACTCGTCGCTGGCGCGATGCGCCTCCTGAAACGACATGGCTTCGGCCCGGGAGACCAGCACCAGCATAGTTCTGGACGGGTCTTTCAAGGCCGCCACCACCTGCTCAAACATGATTTTCTGTTCCTTCAGCCCGGCAATCGGCCCCAGACACGAACTGCCGGTCTGGTTGGAGGCGATAAAATCGTTCCATGCCGACGGCAGATTCAGCAGGCGCAGGGTGTGCCCGGTGGGGGCGGTGTCCAATACGATATGATCATAGTCCCGCATGGCGGCGTCATCGCCCAGCAGTTTGGAAAACTCATTGAATCCGGCGATTTCCACCGTGCACGCGCCCGAAAGCTGCTCTTCCATCTGGGTGACGGCCGCCTCGGGGAGCACCCCGCGATAGGGGCCGACCATGCGTTCGCGGTATTCGGCGGCGGCAAAAATGGGGTCTATGTTCAAGGCGAACAAGCCGAGCACATTTTGTACGTGCGTGGGGCGGGAAGACAGGGGCGTTTCCAGGACCTCGTCCAGGTTCGAGGCCGGGTCCGTGCTGATCAGCAGAACCCGTTTGCCTTGCTCCGCAAGGCCCACGGCGGTGGCGCAGGCCATGGAAGTTTTGCCGACGCCGCCTTTTCCCGTAAAAAACAGATAACGCGGGGCTTTCTCAATAAAAGATTTCATCAGCAACACCCTTCTCCGGCACAGCACGGGCCATTCTCGGAAGTTCCCAGGACTGGAAACAGGGCCGGATCGTTTGTAATTTTCAGTGCCTCAAGCAGCTCGTCCCTGGAAGGATATCTCCCTTTCAGCCACAACTGATCATTGATGAAGATAAAGGGCAGCCGCTTCTCTCCACCATTGCCGAGCATCGACTTTACTTCCGCATTGTCGACAAACGCCTGGGGCTGCTGCCCGAGGTTGTAACGCTCGACCCGGATGCCCGGCTGGCTGGAAACGAATTTCAGAGCGCCGGCGAACTGGGCAAGCGCCGGATCCACGCTCGGCCCGCAAACGCCCGAGGAACAGCACATGGCGGGGTCGTAAATTTTCAGAATTGTTTCACTTGCACCTTCTTCAGAGCCGGTCTTAGCCTGTTTTGGCGACAGCTGCCGCGCAGACAGGATTTCCTCGACAGCCGTGGCGCTGAATTTTTTCATGGCTGCCATGGCTCCTTTTTCAACGGTGTGGCCGACTGCGACGGCCTGACGGATCTCCTCTTCTGTCACGCCAAGTCCTATCGCAGCCTGAATGTGGTATTCGAGACACGGCTGGCAGTGGGCGCCGACAGAAGCACCGATAGCCACCAGTTCCTTTACGGATGCATTCATTTGTTTCTCCTTTGTTTCAGACATCATACACTTTCCTTTCTTTTTGTTGCTTACACAGGTCCTCGGGAGCGCACGAGAGAATCGTTTCCAAAAGCGCCTGGTCCGCGATAATCTCCGGCGAATCAGATAGCGATTCGAGCAGCCAGATACGCAGTTGTTCAGGGAAATGAGCGGCAAGGCGATAATAAACCCACTTCCCGTCTTTGCGGCTCTGCACCAGACGCGCGTTTTGCAGGATGCTCATATGGCGGGAAACGGTCGCGGTGGCCAGGCGAAGCATCTCGACGATCTGACACACGCAAAGCTCATCACGCTGCATCAAGACCGCGATGGTTCGCATCCGGTTACCGTCCGCCAAGGCTTTTGCGATACCCAATGAAGCTTCCATGCCGGCATCCTTTAATTAGTCATTTCGCTAATCGACTAAATCTATATGTAGATGACAGGATATGCGCTGTCAAGAGCCACTTCGGGTGTGCCGATACGACCGCACGCATACCTTCGGCAGGTTTTCCGATGGTGTTCCGGTTCAGGCGATACGCCGGCGGCGAATTTCGGGCCGATAGGTTGGTTGGAAACGTTGGGGTCGCTGGTAAGTCTCCCGTCGTCGTACCCCAATCAGGGCCGGATTCCATTTTCACCGACTGCTGCCATTTCTCACCAGATGCCTTTCAGCCGCGGAGAAAACCGCAAAAACCCGGCCATGAAGAGCACCTGGACGAGGGGCTTGATGGCGATGATCATCACGGTCAAGGGAGAAAAGAAAAGCACCGCCAGAGCCAGGGCGATGGAGATGTTTTTGCCGCCCACGCCGTAAGTCAGCGCCACGGTATCGGCGAAATTCATTTTCCCGAGGCGGGCGCACAAAATTGCGGCCGAAAACAAGATGGCATACAAGATGATCAGCGGCAGGGCGATGATCAGCAAATATTCCGGGTGGTGCACCAGGGTG
>CAYUOU010000136.1:0-3655 GCA_964446485.1 uncultured Desulfobacterales bacterium
AATGACGAAGGATGACGCGTAACGCAGATATCGGACTTTTTACGGAACCGTCAAAGCCTTGGCCGTTCAATCAGCCAACAAGGCGGCGGTCTATCACATTGGCCGGTTGAAGGATGGCCAATGAAGCGTTAGAGTAGCCGAGTAATACGCACGTCACGCTGGCGGTGCGGCGGATTTATCCTAAGACGGGAGGAAACATGAGACGAGGGCATCGATCAATTACGACACTGGCATTGACGTTCCTGCTGGCATGGGCCCTGGCGACCGGCAGTGCGGTCGCGGATGATTTCATGCAGCAGATCGGCCAGGGCAGCGTCAACTGGACCAAAGGCACCATCCAGGGCAAGGGGATTGGCGCACCGCCCGAGAAATACTATGGCAAGCCCAATGCCCGCCCCATGGCGATTCGGGCCGCTAAGGTGGTGGCATTGAGAAATATTCTCGAAGCGGTGAACGGTGTCCGCGTCGATTCGGAAACCGTGGTGAGAGACTTTGCTGTCGACAGTGATGTGGTGCGGTCGCAGGTCCAGGGCATCGTGCGAGGTGCCAGGCAGGTGAATGTTGAGTACATGTCCGATGGCACGGTGGAAGTGGTGATGGAGATTTCCATGTTCGGTGAATTCACCAGCGCGCTGCTGCCGGCGTCCGTGGGCAGCATGCCGACGGCGGTCGTAACGCCGCCTTCTGACACCGCAACGTCCAGTGCGCCCGCGGGGGCCGAATACACCGGCCTGGTCATCGATGCCAGAGGCTTCGGGGTACGCCCGGCGATGGCCCCCAAGGTCATGGATGAGAGTGGACAGGAGGTCTATGGATCGGCGTTTGTCAGCCGGGAATACGCCATTCAACAAGGCATGACAGGCTATGCCAAGGATTTGGATGGGGCCCGGAACAATGACCGGGTGACCGACAATCCCCTGGTGGTCAAGGCCGTGCGTGTCGAGGGACCCGGCAAATGTGACATGGTCATCAGCGATATGGATGCCGCCATGCTCAGAGGCGCGGCGGATACCCGCGGCTTTTTGGAAAAATGCCGTGTGATGATTGTTGTCGATTGATCAGGCGACTGACATTATGCTGATGTGATTGGCGGCAACGACGCCAACGCACAGTGCCGGCATCTTCCGCGCTGCCGACAATGCGCTCCCAGGCCGGATCGTTTTGCGATCCATGCCGCTGCGTTCCCTGGCCGTAGGAGCGATCCCCAATTCATGACAAGGAGGCGCCACCATGGGTAATCGAATCGCAGCCATACTGACCATCTTCCTGCTGATCATCGCGCTGGCGGCCTGCGGTCCTCAGCCGGTGAAAAAGCAATCCGAAATGGATACGCCGGAGCACCACGTAAGCAGTGGGTACAAATACCTCAACGCCGGCAAATACGAAGACGCCTACCGGGAATTCGACCGAGCCCGACAGCTCGACCCCAAATTCGGCCCGGCGTACCTTGGGTTAGGGCTCACCACGGCTCATCAGCAGGACTACGAGACGGCCTTCGACTTTTTGGGCAAGGCCGAGAAATACGCCAAAGGCGACGAGCAGATTTATGACGTGAACGTCGGTTACATGCGTGTCTATTACCTGGGGCAGGAGACCACTCACGAGGATTGGCTCAGGAAAGTTCGCGGTTACTACCACGATGCCATCGCCATCACAGAGGAGCGGCCGGATGCCTACTACTACATGGGGTTGGCCTACAAAATGTCCTATGCGTTCCGAAAGGCGGTCATCGAATTTACCCGTGTCCTTGACATTGGAAAGGGCTTTGTGGCTGAAGCGGACAAGGAGTACAAGCTGGTTCAAAAAATCGAGCGTGCCATGCCCGGTTCCACTGTTGGAAAGCGCATCGCTCTGCTCGAATCCATCACGCGGGCTGATCTGGCCGCCCTGTTTATTGAAGAGCTTAAGATTGACGATCTTTACCGGCGAAAGGCCAAACGCACTTTCGATACCAGTTTCAAGGCGCCCGGGGAGGCCGACACCCAAAAGGCGGGCCCGGCCATGCCCAAAGACATCGACACACATGTGCTCAAAGCAGACATCGAAGCGGTGATCACCATGGGGATCAAAGGCCTCCAGACCTTTCCCGACGGTAATTTCAAGCCCGACACCAATGTCACCCGGGCCGAATACGCCATGATCGTCGAGGACATCCTCATTACTATCACCGGCGACGGGTCTCTCTCCACCCAGTTCATTGGGAATAAATCACCGTTTCCCGACCTGAGAAGCGATTTGCCCTATTTCAATGCCGTTATGGTGTGCACCTCCCGCGGTATCCTGGAAACTGTCGATTTGGGGACCGGAGAATTCCAGCCCCTGGGCCCGATTTCCGGTGCAGACGCGCTGCTCAGCATTCGGGCGTTGAAGAGCCAACTGAACCAATACTAAGGAGCAACGCTTATGTGGAAACCACAACAGCAACTGCTCGTCTGGCTGCTGATGGCAGCCATGGTCCTCTGGGCCGGGCCGGCCCTGGCAGCCCAGAGCAGCGTGAAAGTGGCCGTGGGTGGTGATGCGGCGAAGGTCAATTACCTCAAGGGAAACGCATCGTTATCCCGTGCGAGCATGCCGCCCCAGCGGATTTCCGTTGGAGACCGTCTGGCCGGCGGTGATCGGGTGATTACCGGTAAAGGGGCCCGCATCGAACTGCGGTTGCCGGATGGCAGTTTCTTGCGGTTTGACGAGCGGACTACGTTTGAAATCGTCAGCGCCGTGTTGGATCAAACCGCTCAGCGGCGCGACGTCTCCGTGAACGTCGTTTTGGGAAGAACCTGGGCCAAAGTGGCACGGTTTTTCGGCCGCAAGAGCCGTTTCCAATTGAATACGCCCACCGCAGTGGCCGGCGTTCGCGGCACGACCTACCGGATGAACGTCAACGAGGACAGTTCGGCGGTGGTGAAGGTCTATGAAGGCGAGATTCAGGTGAGCCCGCGCAAGGAGGAGGCAGAATCGGCAGCGGCGCCGGCACCGATTCTCAGTGAGCCCACGCCGGTCAAGGGACCCCGCCCGGTCACCATGGAAGAATGGGTATACCTGGTGGGGGCGCTGCAGCAAATCAACATTAATGCAGACGGCACCGCCACCAAGCCGTTCCGGTTCGACATCGCCGAAGACCTGAACGAATGGGTGCAGTGGAACCAGCTGCGGGACCAGGAGGCCGGCCAGTAGACCGAATGTGCTTTCCGGCACCACCCGGAAACCCTGTTCGCGCAGAAACCAAAAAAACGGGCACAGGCGGCGGCGAATGCTGCGCCTTTGCCCGTTTGGTTTATTTAGGAGCCCGCTTCTCTATGAACCTCCAGTTGTTGCATCTTGCCTTCCTGTCAGCGCTGGTCACGATGCTCCTGCGTCGTGACCTCACGGTATTTGCGTCTCGTGCCTGGTGGCGACGCGGGAGCGTCGCCACCAGTTCAGGTTAGTGGGGGCGCCCCTAAAATTCTAATTTAACCGGGGCAGACGGCGATGGTAGTTCCGCACGATGCCAAGAAAGGCCCGCATCGACGCCCCTGGCGCACTGCACCACATCATCGTTCGCGGCATCAAGCGCCGCAGGGTGTTCATGGATGATGATGACCGGGACGGCTTCATCGATCGGCTCTGAGAGCGGACGAGCTAAATGATGGATGCATGGCCACGATAGCAGAAGGATAAT
>CAYUOU010000137.1:0-3444 GCA_964446485.1 uncultured Desulfobacterales bacterium
GCCTCGCCAAGGGAAGCTATTGTGGAACAAGGGAAGCTATTGTGGAATTTGAAGCGCTCTTTTTATCCCGGCTCCAATTCGCATTCGTCATCGCCTTTCACATCCTGTTTCCGGCTTTCACCATTGGGTTGGCAGCTTTTTTGGCCGTTTGCGAAGGCCTTTGGCTGCGCACCGGTCGGGAGGTTTTCAAGCAGCTCTATCTGCATTGGGTGAAAATTTTTGCCCTCGCGTTCGCCATGGGCGTCGTGTCGGGCGTGGTCATGTCCTATCAATTCGGCACCAATTGGAGTGTTTTCGCCGACAAAACCGGGAGTGTCATAGGGCCCCTTCTCGGATATGAGGTGCTCACAGCGTTCTTTTTGGAGGCCACGTTCCTGGGCGTGATGTTGTTCGGTTGGAACCGGGTCGGCCGAAATCTCCATTTCTTTGCCACTTGCGCGGTGGCGGTGGGCACATCGATCTCCGCTTTCTGGATCTTGTCCGCCAACTCTTGGATGCAAACCCCGACCGGTTTTGCCATTGATCCGCAAACGGGCAATTTCTACGCAACCGACTGGCTCGAAGTGATCTTCAACCCAAGCTTTCCGTCGCGATATGCTCATATGATGCTGGCGGCATTCATCACCACCGCGGCGGTTGTTTTGGCCGCCGGCGCGTGGCAGACGTTGCGCGGTCATAAGACGGAACCCACCAAATGGCAGATGCGCATGGCCGCCGGCACGTTGGCTGCCTTGATGCCATTGCAGATCTGGGCGGGTCACTGGTCCGGCGAAGTCGCCCATGAATATCAGCCGGCGAAAGTGGCGGTATTGGAAGGCTGGTGCGAAACCAAGGACGTTCAGGAAACCGTATTGCTCGCATGGCCGGCGGACAACGAATGCGGCCTTGACGGCATCGGCATTCCCGGCACGAGCCCCTTTCTCTTCAAAACCGATGAACCCTTGAAAGGCATGGATGCGTTCCCGCGCGACGAGCGACCGCCTTTGTGGATGACGTTTTGGAGCTTCCGCATCATGGTCGGCGCCGGCCTCGGGCTTCTTGCGCTGGGAATTTGGGGCTGTGTTCTGTGGGGCCGGAATACCATCGACAAGCCCGGCCTATTTCACAAGCTCGCCATCCCCGGCGGCAGCTTGGGCTTCATCGCGGTCATTACGGGCTGGATAACCGCGGAAGTGGGCCGTCAACCTTATACCGTATACGGCGTGTTGCGCACAGCCGACAGTGTTGCGCCGGTGAGCACGGGTCAAGTGGCGCTTTCGCTTTTGGTATTCATGGTCGTCTACGCGATCATCTTCACCGCCGGAGTGATTTACATGGCCCGCATCGCCATCCGTGGGTTTGACGATGAGCCGTCTTCAGGCGGACGGGCGCCCGGCAGCCCGCTTGGCAGTGTGAACGAACCCGCTGAGGTGTCTGCTGGATCGGTGACGAGTTATGCGACTGTCCAACCGCGAACGACCTCGCTCGACAACACGCGCGAGCAAGCGGCCCAGTCGCCGCCACCGGACGGCGCTAACAGCCCGAAAGGCGAGGAAAGCTGATGGATCTCCCTTTAATCTGGGCGGTGCTCATCGCCGTTGCGGTCATGCTCTATGTGCTGCTGGACGGCATGGACCTTGGCATCGGTATGCTGACGTTTCTTGCCAAGGATGAAGCTGAACGCAATCTGATGACGGCAACGATAGAGCCGGTTTGGGACGGCAATGAAACCTGGCTCGTCTTGGGTGGCGGTGGGCTTTTTGCTGCCTTTCCGTTGGCTTACGCCGTTCTCATGCCCGCCTTCTATCTTCCGGTTTTATTGATGCTGGCGGCGCTTATTTTTCGGGGTGTTGCCTTTGAGTTCCGCCATAAAGCCGTCCGCCCCCACACACAGCAGTTCTGGAATGGTGCGTTCTACGGCGGGTCATTTGTAGCGGCCCTGTCTCAAGGCTTCATCCTCGGTGCATTTATCAAGGGCGTAGAAGTCAGCAATCGGAATTTTGCCGGTGGTGCATTGGATTGGCTCAGTCCGTTTTCGGTGCTGGTGGCGGTGTCCGTTGCGACAGGCTACGTCCTGCTTGGCGCGTGTTGGCTTGTGCTCAAAACCGAAGGCGAGTTGCACGACAAGGCCCGGAAGTGGGGACTGTATGCACTCATCGGCGTCTCCTTTTGTTTTCTGGCCGTCAGTATCGCCACATTGTCCGTGGACCCGCGGGTTACCGAGCGCTGGGGGTTTTCCATGACGGAGATCGATTTTGCCAAACTCTTGCCCTTGGCACCGATTCCGCTGGCGGGCATGGCGCTTTCCCTTTGGCTGTTCCGTGATTTCACCCGCGACCTTGCCACCCACGCGATTCCCGATTGGCGTCCTTACCTTTTAGCCGTCGGCATATTTCTATCCGGATACTTGGGATTGGCCGTGAGCCTCTTCCCCTGGCTTGTACCGTTCCAATTCACGGTGTGGGAAACAGCGGCCCGAGATAACGCCCTGGCGCTCCTGCTTGTCGGGGCCGTCGTGATGCTTCCGATTATTCTTCTTTATACGGCTTATATCTATCGGCTATTCTGGGGCAAAGTAAAGCCCGGGGAGGGATACCATTGAGCGGCTGGCGTCTAAGGCCAAACGAGCCCACCCAAGATAAGCAGGACGAACCACCCTTGGTGGTTCGCCTTTTCTGGTTTTTGGTGCTGATGCTCGGCGGCCTGCTGACGGTGGCCGCCGCCGCCTACGTTCTAAGGACGCTCTTGTTTATCGGTTAAGAGCGTCCTCAAAGACAATTCAATCCGATGACGACCTTTGGTGAATGGTGAACTCGTCGAAGAGTTTTCGCTCACCGGTCGGCCCAAAGACTTGGTACGTCCGAACGGTCAATTCACCGGACGCTTTTACGGAAACGACACCATAGTGATGACTGGTATTGTTTCGGATCGCCATAAAGTCTTGCTGCGGCACGGTGAAGTTGGAGAAGTAAAACTTCTTGGCATCTGGAGATGCGTCTTGTTCGTACTCGGGTCCCGCCGTTTTGCCGCTGGGGCTGATCTTTGCGTACAAGACACCTTCGCCCGCCTGATAGTCCTTCATATCCGTAGACTGAACGGATGGCACGTCGGCGTCCGCGTTGAGAAGCGGGAAGGTACGTTCGAAGTTTTGATCATGCCCGCTCAAATGCAGATCGAGACGGTGACGCTCGAAAAGGGGTGCAAGTTTTCGGCGCACGATCTCTTTCGATGGATGGATATGGCCATGGGCAAACGGGGCATCGTGCTGGAAGGCGACAAGCCATTTCATGCCGCGCGCCCGCGCATCGCCCAGGTCTTTATCGAGCCACGCCAACTGCTCTTCATCCGGACCGTTACAAAAGCGGCTGCCGGGTGAGAAAATGGACGTGAAGTGGGCATCGCCGATGTCGAAAGAATAGTATCGGCACCCTTTGGGACCGGTGGGCAGCGAAAACCTTGGCGCCC
>CAYUOU010000138.1:0-3426 GCA_964446485.1 uncultured Desulfobacterales bacterium
GGCAGTTCATGGAGTTGGCGGTGAACATGCCGGCACAGGAACCGCAGGTGGGGCAGGCGGCGTTTTCGATTTCCGACAAGGCCCTGTCGCTCATTCGGCCGGATTTGACTGCACCGACGGCCTCAAATACCGTGATGAGGTCGATCTTCTCTCCCCGCGCAGGGTCCGGGTGGTCACCCGCCAGCATGGCACCGCCGCTCACCACAATGGTGGGGATGTCCAAACGCGCCGCCGCCATGAGCATGCCGGGAACGATCTTGTCACAATTGGGCACCATGACCAGTGCATCGAACCCGTGGGCGGTGGCCATGATTTCGATGCTGTCGGCAATGAGTTCACGGCTTCCCAGAGAATACTTCATGCCCACATGGTTCATGGCAATGCCGTCGCAGACGCCAATGACGCCGAAAGGAATGGGCGTACCCCCGGCCATGGAGACCCCGGTCTTGACTGCTTCGACAATTTTGTCCAGGTGCACGTGCCCGGGGATGATGGCATTGGCTGAATTGGCGATGCCGATGAGTGGGCGCCGGATTTCTTCGTCCGTATATCCCATGGATTTGAACAGCGCCCGGTGCGGTGCGCGTTCAATGCCGTTTTTTACACTGTCACTTTTCATGGCCGTTCTCCGTTGTGAAAAAAAAACCGTTATCAGCGGGGGAGGGGCTGATAACGGTTTTGGCGTTCAATGCGGTGTGCGTTTAGGCCATTATGCGCCCTCTCCCCTCGCAGCAGGATAAATACCTACTACGAGGAGCCGAATAAGGACGAGAATGTAAATGAGACCCGTACGCATATGATCTTCCTTCGCTCGTGAAGAGCCTCCTTAGCAGCGACGCTTAGGCGATGTCAAGAAAATAGTAATGGGTATCGTAAAGTTGTCTTTACTGACAACCGTGGTGTTTTTCCATCAGTCCGATACCGGCCCATCACTGCCGGCAGCGGGAATGACCGCTTCCCGGTGACCGCAATCCGGGTTCGGGCAGGCAGTGAACCGGCCGTCCCGCTTGGTGGATTTTTCGATCATGAACGGCGAACCGCAGATGGGGCAGGGCTGGGGTACGGGCTTGTTCCAGGTGGCGTAGGTGCAGTCGGGATACCGGCTGCACCCGTAGAAAACCTTCCCCCGCCGGGAGCGCCGTTCCACCAACTCGCCGCCGCAACCGGACTCAGGGCACGTTACACCGGTTCCGGCGCCACTCGTGTTGCCATTGAGCGACAGCGTGGTTTTGCATTCCGGGTAGCCGCTGCAGGCGAGAAACGGACCATACCGCCCCTGTTTGACAACCATCTGGCGCTGGCATTTGGGGCATTGCTGGTCGGAGGCTTCTACCTCAGGGATTTCTTCCAGCAGAATCTGACCTCTCTCATCGCGGGTGTAGTTGCGGGTGAAACTGCAGTCGGGATAGGCATTGCAGGCCAGGTAGTGGCCGTTCTTGCCGATCTTGACCCGCAATTCGTCCTTGCCGCACGCCGGGCAGGTGATGCCGGTGGACAGGCCCACGCCTCGCATACTGAGCATATTGTCAACAGCGTAAGACACTGCCGAGGAAAACGGGGCGTAAAACTGTTCGAGCAATCGAGTGGCGTCGGCGTCTCCGATCTCCACCCGATCGAGCATGTCCTCCATGCGGGCGGTAAACTCCACATCGAAGACATCGGGAAAGTTGGCCACCAGGAGGTCGTTGACGATAAACCCCAGTTCGCTGGGCCTGAAATACCCCTTTTCCTGTTCGACGTATCCCTTGTCCCTGATGGTCGACAAAATGGAAGCATAGGTGCTGGGGCGGCCGATGCCGTTTTCCTCCAATTCCTTGACGAGGCTGGCTTCGGAAAAGCGCGGCGGCGGCTGGGTGAAGTGCTGCTTGGGAATGATGGCCGTGGGCGTCAGCGCCTGGCCTTCCTGTAATGGGGGCAGGGGCGATTTGCCGGATTGACCTTCCTGAGCCTTCAATTCGTCGGCGGACTGATAGAGCTTCATGAAGCCGGGGAACTTCACCCGCGAACCGCTGGCGGTGAACTGGTAGCCCCCGGCGTCAATGCTGACCGAGTTCTGGTCGATGAGGGCCTGGGCCATTTGGGAGGCAACGAACCGGTCCCAGATCAACTTATACAGTGCATATTGGTCGCGGCTCAAATACCGCTTCATGTCTTCCGGCAGATGGTGGACCGATGTCGGTCGGATGGCCTCGTGGGCATCTTGAGCCTTGTTTTTGTTTTTGAAAAACCGTGGCTTGGCCAAACTGAAGTCATTGCCGAAATGGTTCCGTATCAATTTCAAGGCTTCTTGGGCCGCTTCAGCGGAAATACGTGTGGAGTCGGTCCGCATGTAGGTGATGAGACCTTCGGGGTCCCCATGCCCGATGGCGATCCCCTCATAGAGCTGCTGGGCCACCATCATGGTTTTTTTCGCCGTGAACCGGAGCTTGCGGATGGCGTCCTGCTGCAGTTTGCTGGTGGTGAACGGCGGCAGCGGGTTGCGCCGAATCGTTTTCCGCTGAACACCGTCCACGGTAAACACGGCACCCCTTAGATCGCCGAGGACGGTGTCGGCCGTCGCCTGATCCGGGATGCGCAGTTTTTTTCCGTTTCGCCGCGTCAGTTTGGCATCGAACACCGGCGGTTCGTTGGCTTCCAGAGCGGCGGTGATGGACCAGTATTCCTCGGGCGTAAAGGCCTGAATGGCCCGTTCCCGCTCACAGATGATGCGCACCGCCACGGATTGTACCCGGCCGGCGCTGAGCCCGCCCTGCACCTTGCGCCAGAGGATGGGAGAGACCTCGTAGCCCACCAGACGATCGAGGATGCGCCGCGCCTGTTGCGCCTCGTATTTGTTGCGATCGAGGTCCTTTGGCGCTTGCATGGCCTCGAGAACGGCATTTTTGGTCAACTCATGGAACAACACGCGGTGAAATTGGCGATCTTTTTTCTTGAGGATGTCAGCGGCGTGCCAGGCAATGGCTTCTCCCTCCCGGTCGGGGTCGGGCGCCAGGTAGATGTCTGTGGCGTTCCCGGCGGCCTTTTTCAGGGCAGTGATAATTTTTTTCTTTCCACTGATGGTCTGGTATTTGGGTTTGAACCCATGTTCGACATCAATGCCGATTTCCCGTGGCGGCAGATCCTTGATATGGCCCACCGTGGCCGCGACGGCGTAGTCTTTGCCTAAGTATTTTTGAATGGTGCGGACTTTTGTGGGTGATTCCACGACAACCAGCGCTTTACTCACAAGTCAACCTTTCTTCTGCTATTTGGGGGGCGACGCTACGCCGAAGGTTGCCCGCAGCCTGGGCGGCGGCGGGCCGGAGCGAAAATCGACGCCGACGAACCCGAAAGAAATCACAACTATCGGACTTTTTACGGAACCGTCAACCATGATGAAACGGTAAAAAGTAGCAAAAAGGACGATTTCGTAAAATGTTCGAGATC
>CAYUOU010000139.1:0-2003 GCA_964446485.1 uncultured Desulfobacterales bacterium
TTAGGTTTAACAATCCTCGGTCAAGACGGCTATGCGGAGAGACCGCGTAATGTTTGCCAATATCGGTAATATTCCTAAATCATTCAGAAATAGAACCATAGGAATGGCATTCCTCGCCGGAACACCATTCCCATCGGCCCGTTTTATCGATCAGTAGTTCGCGATCGGGCTCTCTGTGCAGATATTGTTTCTGACCCCTTTGGTGTTATCGCTCATCGATGGGCGCGTAATCGCGCTTGGGCGGGCCGATATAAATCTGCCGCGGCCGGCCCAGCCGCCACTCGGGGTCGTCCATGCTTTCTTTCCACTGGGCGATCCAACCGGGAAGCCGGCCGATGGCAAACATCACCGGAAACATCGCCGTGGGGATCCCCAGCGCCCGCAGCACAATGCCGCTGTAGAAATCGACGTTGGGATAAAGGTGATGGTCGATGAAATACGGATCCTTTAGCGCGACTTCCTCCAGCGCCTTGGCCAGATCCAGAAGGGGATCCTGGATGCGGAGCTTTTCCAGCACCGTGTGACAGACCTGCTTCATAAGCTTGGCCCGGGGATCGTAGGTCCTGTAAACCCGATGCCCGAAACCCATGAGCCGGAACGGGTCGTTCTTGTCTTTTGCGCGCTCGACCAGCCGCTTCACCGATTCGCCGCTGTCGGACTGTTTTTGCAGCATTTCCACTACGGCCTGGTTGGCACCGCCGTGGAGCGGCCCCCAGAGTGCCGCGATCCCTGCGGATATGGCTGCATAGAGCGTTACCCGGCCGCTGCCGACGAGACGAACGGCGCTGGTGGAGCAGTTCTGCTCGTGGTCCGCGTGCAAAATCCAGAACACATTGAGGGCATTGGTCAGGTCGTTATCGATGACATACGGCCGCACCGGGGTGTCGAACATCATATTGAGAAAATTGGCGGCGTAGGACAAATCCGGACGAGGGTAGACCACCTTGTGCCCCCGGGAGATCTTGTGCGCCATCGCCGCCATGGTCCGCACCTTGCTGAGCAGGCGCGTGACGGTCATGTCCATTTCCTCCTCCATGATCGTCAGCTCCGGGTAGAAGCTGCGCAGGGCGTTAACCATGGATGAGAGCACAGCCATGGGATGGGAGGCACGGGGAAAGTTCTGGAAAAAATCCCGCATGTCCTCGTGAACCAGACTGTGGTCGTTGAGGAGCACCGAGAAATGATTGAGTTCCCGGCGGGTGGGCAATACGCCATGGATCAGCAGATACGTGGTTTCAACGAAGCTGGAATGGGCGGCGAGTTGATCCACAGGGATGCCCCGGTAGCGGAGAATGCCGCGCTCGCCGTCCATGAATGTGATGGTGCTTTTACAGGAGCCGGTATTGGCATACCCAGGATCATAGGTGATGAACCCGGTTTCCTGACGCAGTCGCGAAATGTCGACCGCCTTTTCGCCTTCCGAGCCGGTGATGACCGGCAGTTCAAACGACTTTCCGTTATATTCGAATTTCACACACTCAGACATGGCATCCTCACCCAAGTACCGTTGACATTTATGGCAGCGATCACCACCGCAACCTGTGAGTTTACTTCGTTTGCCGACAATGACGGTCTTTGCCGCACCTCCACGCAAAGCGCAGGATTTCAAAGGCCACCAAGTCGAACCCCACCACCGGCCTCCTGATTCACTGCAAAGGGGCGTCAGCCCCAACGACGGGACGCACGCCGTCAGTTCGTCCGGGGGAAAACCGTGCTTCACTACTGTGGAAGGAATTCGGCAGGCCTCGGCAGACAGGCGTTTGACCCCACGGACAAGCCGTGCGGGCGGCGGTTGCCGAGAGCGCAACGTTGGGAACCCTAAACCAAAATCGCTCCAACCGTCAAGAAGTCTGCCCGCCGCCCAGCGAATCTCGGTACTGATGGCGACGCTGGCGCATCGCCATGAGATCTCCCGGCATCACCAATGATGTTGAAACGGTAAAAAGTAGAAAAAAGGACGATTTCGTAAAATGTTCGAGATACGGCTTGCGAATCCTGAGGAA
>CAYUOU010000140.1:0-1954 GCA_964446485.1 uncultured Desulfobacterales bacterium
AAGTCAGGGCTGCCTGAGTCCAGCGCCGGTAGGAAGGGCCTTCCGGTCCGCGTTTTTCTCGCGCGAGTTCCGGATAAACGGTCGCTGTATACAGATCGCCGTGGGCGTCCATTGCGAGCTGGTGGATAAAGATGGCGAGGTCGTTGATGCGCTGAAGCACTTCGCCTGTATCTTCGTCCAGAATGGCCAAATGGCTCATCTGATCGCTGGCATAGATGCGGTTGCCGTAGGTGGCCAAACTAAGGGGGAAGATGTGAGTCCACTCATCAATATACGTGCCGTCCGGCTCTAGACGTTGGATACGGTGCTGACAATTGGAGTCGGTATGATTGCGGTGCTCGGCAATTTGCCCGGGAGCGGTCACATAGGGATGAAAGTTGCCACTGCACAGGTCGGCAACCAGGATGCGCCCTTTCGAATCTTGGGTAATGGCATGGGGTGTATTGAATTCCGCGGGGCCGCGGCCCCAGGTTCCCACCGATTTGATATACTCTCCTTCCGGCGTGAACCAGACGAGACGAGAGTTCCAATAGCCGTCGGCGACGACAATGGTTTCGTCTTCTTGCACAAGCACCGCCGTCGGCCCATTGAAGTGGGTTTCGTCGTCACCCCATTCGCCAAACGTGCCGAGGGTCAGCAATAGCGCGCCATTCGGATGATACTTCTTGACGGTATGCCCATCCCGGTCGGTGGTCCAAAACATGCCGTCTTTCTCGATGTAGAGCGTGTGGGCGCCGAGAGCAAAACCGCGTTCGTCTGACGGGCCCCACTTACCCAGATAGTCGCCTTCCCGGGTGAACATGGAAATACTGCCTTTACCCATCTTTTCGGACAGGGCCAAGGGATGACCGCCCCAATGGTCTAAATCGCGCGTGAACGCATAAATGATCCCGTCTTTATCGACGGCGACGCCCGACCCCATCTCGAACTGCATGTCGGGCGGGTACTTCGGCCAGTTCGGCACCAGTTCATAGCCGTGGCGCGGGTCGGCACTCTCCGTGCCATTCGTCACGTCGTGGGAAACACACATATTTCGATCCTCCCTGCGACCACTTTAGTCCTTGTTTCCGATAACCGGCAAGAGTGATTGTTTCGACGAACCGGGGTCACGTGGTGCGAGAAGAGTCCGGCGGTCCGTTGTCTTCGGATGAGGGCGCTGTCGCGAGAGACGGGGTGGCCTCTGCCAAATGTTCGACCGGGCCGAGCGGTTCATCGGATGCGGCAGGGGCGGTGTCGCCGGTCTCACGGGTGACGCGGTCCAAGTCTTTGCGCAGCGTCCGTGCCGCGATGAAGTAATGCACGGCAGACCAAATGTTGGCGAGGATCACAATCAGCATGGCGTACCGCAAGGACTGCAGGCCATAAGTCGGCTCGAGCAAATCGCTGATCAGGCCGACAAAGAACGGCCCCAGGCCAAGACCAATCAGATTAAGGATGAAGAGCAAGATCGACGCCGCCACCGCGCGCATGCGAATGTCCACCAGCCCCTGGGTCATCGAGAAAGTCGGCCCCAAGTAGAAGGATCCCATGATCGCGGGCAACACATAAAACGCTATCGCCAGGTAGGGATTATTGACGAGAAAGGCGGCCACCAAGAGCGGCACCGGCGCCAGCATACCGATGGCAGGGATCCACATATACCATCGCTGGTCGTTCTTGCCGTACCGGTCGGACAGATAGCCGCCCAAAAAAGTTCCCAGGCCGCCGGCCAAACCGGCCATGAGACCCAAATAGATGCTCAACTCCCCGGTGCCCATGCCATGAATCCGTATAAAGAACGACGGCAGCCATTGACCGATGCCGTAGCCCAAGAAGGCGTGGAGCGCGCCGGCGAGCGCCAGGTGACGAAACGAGCGGCTCCGCCACAGGGAGGCAAACACCACGGGCACCGGCGGCGCTTCGTTTGCGCCCGCTTTGGTGCGATTCTCCGCCATGCCGCGCAGCGGCTCGCGCA
>CAYUOU010000141.1:0-1902 GCA_964446485.1 uncultured Desulfobacterales bacterium
TCGCAAGCCTTGATCTCGAACATTTTACGAAATCGTCCTCTTTGCTACTTTTTACCGCTTCATCAATATTGGCAATGGGGAATTATGTTTTAGGAGATACCGGGAGGGACATCCATATATAAATGCTTTTTGGATCACCGCACCCCACGGCTGACAAGCAGCCACATGAGTCAGGATCTGTAAATTGTTTGCCACTCATTTTCCGCTTGACAACGGGCCGGTGTGTGTGATTTTGATGTCTAACCTACCGTCCGGTCGGTAAATTCACTGCCCGGTAATTTCCCCCGGCCGTCCAGACGGTGGGGCCTTTGGGAGTCTCGCCGCACGGAGTTCAGTACGCATGTCGGAAACGAAGCTGACCATCAAAGACGCTGCCACCGAGCTTTTCTATCGCAAGGGGTATTACGCCACGAGCATCAGCGAGATCGCCAAAGCCTGCGGCATTCAGAAAGCCTCTATTTACTATCATTACGACAGCAAGGAGGCGCTCCTTTTTCATATCATGGAAAACACCATGGACGATTTGGTGACCTACCTGTCGGCATCCGTCCAGGGGCTCAACTCAGTGAAAGAAAAAGTTCGCGCAGCGGTCAAAGCACACGTCGTTTTCCATCTCAATCGCCAGAAGGAAAATTTCGTGGCCAACACGGAGCTCAGGGGGCTGAGTCCCGAGCATTACCGGGATATCGTTGCCAAAAGAGACGCCTATGAACGTATTTTCCAGGCGCTGCTCGCCCAGGGCCGGGACGAAGGCGTGTTTGACGAGGGGGACATTAAAATCCTCTCATACGCCATCCTGGCGTTGTGCACATCGGGGGCTTTTTGGTTTCAGCAGGGCGGGCGTCTGTCCGTGGACGACATCGCCGGGATATACGAACGATTCATTCTCAAAGGGATTACCTGAACAAACGGGGTTTCCGGTGTCGCGCGGTGAGATACCATCCGGCGGCCGGGGAAAGGAGGACCGTTGGATTTCGATCTCAACAGGGAACAGGAAATGATCCGCAAGGAGGTGCGCAAGTTCGCCTCTAAGGAAATCGCACCGGTGGCCGTAGAACTGGATGAGAAGGAACTGTTTTCGCCGGAACTCACTCGCAAGATGGGCGAGATCGGTTTGTTCGGCATGTTCGTCTCTGAGGAATACGACGGGCAGGCCATGGATTATATTTCTTATATCATCGCCGTCGAGGAAATCGCCCGTGTAGACGGATCGCAGGCTGCCACCATCGCTGCGGCCAACTCTTTGGGCATCGGCCCGTTGAACTACTTCGGCACCGAGGAGCAGAAGAAGAAATACCTGCCGCCGCTTTGCCGGGGGGAAGCCCTGTGGGGGTTTGGGCTCACGGAACCCACCGCCGGCTCCGACGCGGGCGGGAGCAAAACCACGGCGGTTCCGGACGGCGACGACTGGGTGATTAACGGTTCGAAAATCTTCATTACCAACGCCGCCTGCGAGATGACCCTTGGGGTGACCGTTCAGGCGGTCACCGGCACGCGGGAAAACGGCAAGCCGGAATACACCTGCTTTATCGTCGAGCGGGGCACGCCGGGTTTCAAGGCAGTGCCCATGCACAAGAAGATGATGTGGCGGAGTTCCAATACCGCTGAACTCTACTTTGACAATGTGCGCGTGCCATCGGCCAATATTCTGGGAAAACGCGGTGACGGATTCCATCAGATGCTCCAGACCCTTGATGGCGGCCGGCTGAGCATCGGCGCCATGGGGCTGGGGGGTGCCCAGGGGGCCTTCGATGCGGCGCTCAAGTACTCCCGGGAGCGGGTCCAGTTCGGTCAACCCATCAGCAAGTTCCAGGCGGTGGCCTTCAAGCTGGCCGATGCGGCCATGGAGATCGAGTGCGGACGGAATCTGCTCTACAAGGCCTGCTGGCTGAGGGACAACCA
>CAYUOU010000142.1:0-1661 GCA_964446485.1 uncultured Desulfobacterales bacterium
ATGACGAAGGATGACGCGTAACGCAGATATCGGACTTTTTACGGAACCGTCAAACCTGAAAAGTAGTCATTATGCCAAAGCGAAACTTCAAAGACAAAATCGTCGTCATCACCGGTGGGGCCAGTGGCATCGGCCTGGCCGTCGCCCACCGCTTTGCCCGGGCCGGCGCGGTCCTGGGGCTGCTGGATGCCGATGGCGACGGCCTGGCGCACTGTGTAGACCAATTTCACCGATACGACACGACCGTTGAAACCGTCACCGCGGACGTCACCTCGCAGGCGGCCTGCACCGCCGCCATGACACGGTTCATTGACCGCTTCGGCGGCATCGACGTACTATTTAATAATGCCGGCATCACGCAGCGCGGCGCCTTTCGCGATACCGACGTCTCCGTCTACCAAAAAGTCATGGCCGTCAACTTCTTCGGGGCGCTCTACTGCACCAAAGCCGCCATCGAAAGTATCGTTACCCGTAAGGGCATGATTATTTCCAACGAGAGCATCGCCGGGGTGGCGCCGGTGCTTGGGCGTACCGGCTACAGCGCCAGCAAGCACGCCATGCACGGGCTGTTTACGTCGCTTCGCTCGGAGGTCGGGCACCTGGGGGTTCATGTCATGATCGTCTGTCCCGGGTTTATTCGGACCAATTTGCAAACCCGTGCCTTGGGTGGCGATGGAACGGTGACCCGCCACCCGCAGTCCCACATCGGCCCGCAGGACACGCCGGAAAACACGGCCGAAGCCATTTTTCAGGGTGCCCGGCATGAACGGCGCATCCTGGTGCTCACGCCGGTGGGCCGTCTGGGATATCTGCTGAGCCGGTTCGCACCGCGGCTCTACGAACGCCAGATGACCCGGCGGTTGAAGAGTGAACTGGAATACTGATGGGCCTCAAGGAGAGAAGGCAGCGCGAAAAACGGGAGCGTCGACGGCAGATCATGGCTGCCGCCGGTCGCTGCTCTTCGACAAGGGGCTTGCTGCCACGTCCATCAACCAGATCGCCAAGCGGGCCGAGCTGGGGGTGGGCACCATTTACTTCTACTTCCAGAGCAAAGAAGAGCTCTTTGCCGCCCTGCAGGTAGAAGGCCTTCAACTCTTGTACGAGCGCATCGACACCGCTTGCAAAAAACTTCCCGACCCGGTGGATCAGCTGCGGGAAGCGGCCCGAGTCTATTACGAATTCAGACGGGATCCGCTGCGATATTTCGACGTCATCAATTACTTCCTATCAGCGTCGGACATCCTGCTGTCCGCAGAACTCAAACACCGTGTCGACGAAAAAAGCGGTGACATTCTCGCCGCCATTTCCCGCATCATCACCGCCGGCCTACAAGCCCGCGTGCTGCGCCCCGTGGACCCCGGCGAGGCGGCCATTCTCTTCTGGGGGAGCATTCACGGTCTCATCCAGTTCCGAAAACTGGAAAGCACCATCCTCAGCGGGAAATCTCACGGCATGCTTTTCAACCGCGCCGTAGACCAATTGCTGGATGGATGGGTTGCCGTACCGGAGGCCAATTCATAATCCCTTAGGGGACGTTGTTGACTCAAGACCACTTATTTGAACCCTTGCCGAGATTCAATGGTTTTAGCCTTGGTTAGTGGTCTTCAGTCAACAACGTTATATGTTGAATTGATTCGAGAAACTATTCCCCCAGCTAACAT
>CAYUOU010000143.1:0-1562 GCA_964446485.1 uncultured Desulfobacterales bacterium
GTGGCCAAGTGCTTCCACACCAAACTGATCACCACCCACCCTATCGCGCGGATGGAGCAGGAGAACGTCATTCACATCGAATTCGACGAGCATCATGCCAGGGAGGACGCCGAGCGGATCGTAAAAATGGCCATCGACAACTTCGAGAACCGAGGCGCCGAGGTCATGATCCCGCCCCAGAAGGCGACCCAGATCGCCGGTTTCGGCGTGGAATCCATCCAATACCACCTGGGCGGCACTTTCCGCGGCGATTATTACACCCTCAACGACAACATCATCAACGGTCGAATTCGGGGTATCGCCGGTGTGGTCGGCTGCAACAACGCCCGGACCCGTCATAACGAGGGGCATATCCAGGTGGTCAAGGAACTGGTGAAAAACGACGTCATCGTTCTCACCACGGGCTGCAACGGGATCGCATGCGCTATGGAGGGGCTGCTCACCCCCGAGACGGCCGCCGTTTTCTGCGGCCCAGGCCTTGCCGAAGTGTGCGAAACCGTCGGCATCCCGCCGGTGCTGCACCTGGGGTCCTGTGTGGACAACAGCCGGATTCTACTGGCGGCAACGGAAGTGGTGAAGGCCGGCGGCCTGGGCAAGGACATCAGCGATCTGCCCGCGGCAGGCAGCGCGCCGGAGTGGATGAGTGAAAAGGCCATCAGCATCGGGCACTATTTTGTGGCTTCCGGGGTGTACACCGTTTTCGGCGTAGGGCTCCCGGTGTCCGGCGCACCGGTCTTTCAGAAATACATCTTCGAGGAATTCGAGAAACTCTACGGCGGCATGTGGGACCTGGAAGTGGATCCCGTGGCCCACGCGAGAAAAATGATTGCCCACATCGACAAGAAGCGCAAAGAATTGGGCATCGACAAGGCGAGAGAGCGAATCATGGTGGATATGGCTGACAGGAGGGAATTGGCCTCCGGGTGAGTAAATTGTCGTCGACTCGACCGACGTCTGTCTCTGCAGGCTGAGAGGGGGGAGCCGCGGCAGGCGCCGGCGGGTCCGATAATTTTGAAGAAAGCGGGGTGAATCATGCCAGGAAGCGGTAATCGTGGTGGTGGCGGCGGCGGATCGGGCGCCGGACGGGGCGGAAGGCAATCCGGAGGCGGGCGAGGCGGTGGCGGCAAAGGCCCGGGAACATGCATCTGCCCCAGCTGTGGGGGCAAAGCCCCCCACACGCGTGGTGCGCCCTGCTACGAGCAGAAATGCCCGAAATGCGGCACTGCGATGATCCGGGATGCATAGATACGAACGCTTTTATCGGTTGCAGCACGCGAGGCCGGAGGCAAGCATGCATGAATCAACAGGGGAAGACGGCGTGTCGACATCATTGGGCCCGAGGGACACCGGCCGACCATTGGCCATCCTGCTGAAACAGGTATTCAGCCTTGGGGAAAACGATCTGGCGGCTGTCCATGTTCCATCGAATACGGATCTTAAATCGGCCCTTGGGCGGTGTGAGCATCGGCGGTCGGAAGAAGCCACGGATGTGCAGATGAGGCCAGTCTCGCGTTGACACCATGTCACGGGGGGCTACGAGTGAGAGACTGAAAACTATAAGG